>JANQKS010000098.1 GCA_028281005.1 Pseudomonadales bacterium | reverse complement strand
TTCGTTGCGCCCCTTGGCAAGGTACCTACATTGCCGGCGGAACGCGCCTTGCCACAGACGCCGTATGACACGCTGAGCACATGAGACTTATTCAGAGGCGCCCTAGCGCCAACACGATAACGGTGCCGAGCGCCCAGACGGGTAGGTTTAGGTGGTTGGCATACCCGGCACTTTAGTGGCGCTACTGGTGTGCTGTACCCTGCGGGAAGATTTGGCTGCCGCTCCGGATTAGAGCGGCAGCCGTTCCGTCAGATCACAATTCGGCTTCGACTAGAACTCCACACGTACACCGATATTCCACGCGGTTACGTCGTCACCAATCTGAAATCCGGCGCCTACGGCAAACTCCGGGCTGATGTAGTAACGACCACCTAGCGCGAAACTGGTGTCGTCGCCGCTATCATCCAAGTCGACGTAGTTGATACCGCCTTCCACCTCAAACTGTTCGGCGAGGCGCGCACGAATGCCAACACCCGCACCGTAACCATCGTCGTCTGCATCACCAAACGGTGTATCGATCTCAGCATCGATGTAACTCAGCGTGCCCACCAGATCGATGTTCTCAGCAATGGGTAAATGACCACCCACACCCACCGACCACTGATCCAGGTCCACGCTCAAGTCAAAGTCCTGGGTACCATAACTGGCGGTGACAAAGGCAATTTCACCCAGCTCCAGCGACCCTTTCAGGCCAAATCCGTCGCCGTCCACATCAATGGGACCGTCATCTATTTCCGTATCGATGTAAGCCGCTTCAATGAAGCTATAGCTCATGCCATCGTCAGCCACGGCGTTAACCGTTAACCCGGCGGCCAGGGTGATGGCACCCAATTTGATTAAAGTTTGCTTCTTCATTTAGCTCTCCAATGTGTTATCTATGTAAGTCAACTTGCCAATAACCAGGCTTGCGCCGGCCTTGTTGGCAAGGGGTGTGTTATAGCCCAGCAAATCTGAATGGTGGCTTAACGACACCCGCTTGTTACATTGTGCGTTTCAAACACACAGAAGCGGCGCTTGGTCGCCACGCCCAGCAGGACACCGGACTTGAACAAACAAAACCCAATAAATCGCTTGTTGATCGCTAATCGCGGCGAAATTGCCATCCGTATCGCCCAGGCTGCTGCCGGCCTTGGTATCGAAACCGTGGGGATTTATGCACCTGCGGACGCGCTGACGCTACACACGCGCGTCACCGATACCAGCGTTGCGCTGGATGCGACGCTGGACCCTATCGCCGCCTATCTCGATAAGCAGAATGTTCTCGAGATTGCCAAACAGCACCAGTGTGACGCCATCCATCCGGGTTACGGTTTTTTGTCTGAAAATGCAGAGTTTGCCGAGTTGTGCGCGCACCAGGGGATCCGTTTTGTTGGCCCAAGCGCAGATGCTTTGCGCTTGTTCGGCGACAAAATGGCGGCCAAGGCGTTAGCCGAAGCCGAAGGCATCCCCGTGGTGCCGGGGATCAATCGAGCGCTGCAAAGTCCAGCCGAGGCTCACAACTTCGCCGCTCGGGTCGGCTATCCGATCATGCTGAAGGCCGCAGCGGGCGGCGGCGGACGCGGCATGCGTGTCATCAACGCCGAATCTGAGTTGGCGGCAGCATTACCGCGCTGCCAATCTGAAGCCCAAGCCGCCTTCGGCAACGGCGATATTTTCGCTGAGAAACTGGTGCAACGCCCCCGCCACATCGAGATCCAACTGCTGGCCGATCAAGCAGGCAGCGTAGTGCACCTGTTTGAGCGGGATTGTTCAATCCAGCAGCGCCACCAGAAATTGGTCGAGATCGCCCCAGCTCCCAATCTCGATCCCAACTTACGCGACGCATTGTGCGCAGATGCCACCAAGCTGGCGCGCGCGGCGAATTTGGTGAATGCCGCGACGGTGGAGTTCCTGGTCAACCCGGAATCCGGCGACTACCACTTCATTGAATGTAACCCCCGCATCCAGGTAGAACACACCGTCACCGAGCAGGTGATGGCCGTGGATCTGGTAGAGGCGCAGCTACGCATCACAGCCGGTGAAACGCTGGTCGCCCTTAACATGGGTAATCAGTCCGCCTTGGGTAGGCCCCAGGGGTTTGCCATCCAAGCCAGAGTGGTCGTCCAGGGCAGCGGGACGCTGTCCGCCTACAAAGAACCCACCGGCGTTGGCCGCCGCGTAGATGGTCATGGCTACGTGGGCTACAGCCCGCCGCCGCAATTTGATCCGTTGTTGGCAAAACTCATCTGCCATCATCCCAGCGGCGACTACGGGGCGGCGTTGCAGCGCACCCAACTGGCGTTAGAACAGTTCCACATCGCCGGTCTTGCTAACAATTTAAATCAGTTGCGTAACATTTTCGCCGCGCAAGCCGTGCAACAGGGGGATGCGCGCATTACCCTGCTCGATGAGATACAGCAGAATTTTTCCGCCAAGGCGCCAAACTCAGCCGCGCTGTCCTTACTCGATCAGCAGGCCAAGAGTGTCAACGCCGGCGGCCGCGCACTATCTCAGGCATCTCTCCAGGCTGCAGCAAGCGCCGCGTCCGACCCCAACCTCAAAGCCACGGAAGGCCAACGCAGCGTAGAATGCCCCATGGCAGGTACCGTGGTTGAAATCACCGTCCAGGTAGGCGCCAAGGTTAAAGCTGGGGATACGTTAGTGGTGGTGAGCGCTATGAAAATGGAAACTGTGGTCACCGCACCGTGTACCGGCATCGTCGACAGCCTGGCTGCCGTTAACGAAGGTGAAGCCGTCGCAGCCGGTCAGGTGCTTGCCTTAGTAACGCCCCAGGCGGGTGCGCAAGACAACAATTTAGATCCGGAACATTCCTGGCAACCCACCCTGGATGCAGCGGATACGCTGCGTAACATCGCCCATGCGCGTCTCAAACCAGGCTCTACCGATCCAGGTGTAGTGCGTCAGCGCGATCGCGGCAAACTCACCTGCCGGGAGCGCATCGATCTGTTGCTGGATGCAGGCAGCTTTCGTGAAGTGGGCAGTCTGGCGGGATTTGCATCTTACAATGAAGCAGGCGAAATTGCCGATTTCACCCCTGCCAATCACGTCGGCGGCTGGGGGGAAGTGGACCAGCGTACCACCATCGTCTGCGCCGATGACTTCACATCCCGCGGCGGTCACGCGGACGGCGCCATTGGCGCCAAAAGTTTGTATCTAGACCGCCTCTCCATGGAGTTACGTGTCCCGTCGGTACGTTTGTTAGACGGCTCTTCCGGCGGGGGCAGCGTAGCGGCCATGGTGCCACAACAGAAAAAATCCGGAGAAAGCGGAGCCAAAGAGTCCAGCGGCGCCATTAAATCCGGACGTCCCCGAGTTTCCGGCGGTGGTGGCTCCTTCCTGCCCGGGCACTTGGGTTCCACGCAATACACAGAGCAACTCAGTACGGTACCCGTGGTCAATCTGTTACTCGGCAGCGTGGTGGGCATTGGCGCGGCCAAGGCGGTATTGGGCCACTTTTCCGTGATGGTGCGGGACATTGCCCAGTTGTTTGTGGCCGGCCCACCTGTGGTCAGCCATGCGATGGGTTACGACATCACCAAGGAAGATTTAGGCGGCTGGCACATTCACTGCACCAACGGCAGCGTCGACAATCTGGCAGACAGCGAAGAAGAAGCAGTGGCGATGGCCAAACAGTTTTTGTCTTATCTGCCATCTAGCGTGTATGAAACACCACCCATCTCCGCCTGCAGCGATCCGGCCGGGCGCCGGGAGGAGGAACTACTCACCCTCATTCCCCGCATACGCACCGCCACTTTTGATGTGCGCAAAGCCATACGTTTGATCACAGACCAAGATTCTTTTTTTGAAATTGGTCGGCTGTGGGGTAGCGACCAAGTGACCGGCTTTGTGCGCTGTAATGGACACCCATTGGGCGTAATCGCCTCCGACAGCCGCCACGAGAACGGCGGCGCTCTGACCGCCGACGGCTGCGACAAGCTGAGACGCCACCTCGACCTGTGCGACACCTTCCATATTCCGGTACTGAACTTCATCGACAACCCAGGATTTGCGGTGGGCTTGGAGCATGAACTCACCGGTACCATCCGCAAAGGCGGCGAATGGATGGTGGCGTTCTCTCAGGTGAAGGTGCCCATGTTTTCCGTGCTGATGCGGCGTAGCTTCGGCGTGGCCGGCAACAACTACGCCACCCCGCGCAGCCGTCCCAACGTGCGAGTTGCATGGCCCGCCACAGACGTCGGCGGCATACCACCGGAAGGCGGCATCGAAGCGGCTTACAAGCGCCAGCTGGCGGAAGCAGAAGACCCGGCAGCGCTGCGCGCAGAACTCAACGCGCGCATTGAAAGCGCACGCGGCCCCATCGGCCCACTCAATCGATTTCAAGTTGAAGAGATGATTGATCCGCGTGACACGCGGCGTTTGATCTGCGAATGGGTGCAGACCGCCTATCGCATCATCCAACAGACGGACCGGCTTGGACCAAGACCGCTGCAATTCCGGCCCTAGGCATACCGCGATTAGGCACACCGAGACAGTGTTTAAGTTGGCTTAGTAGCGGGGAGCTTCGATATCGATGTAGGTGACATCGTCTTGATCCACATCAAGCGGCAGGTCATCCCCTTTTTCGTCGAGAAAGTCCATTGTGCCAACAAACGACAGCAGGTCGGCACGCAACTCCATTTCGTTGGCGAAGGGGCCACGTTTGCCTTCCCGGGTGCGATAGAACCACTCACTGCCAACGCGATAGACACGTTTACCACGCCGCTGGTGGGAAAAATCTTTGTGGTCGGACCTCCGCATAGTGGCCACAGCATACGCCGCTACACAAACGGGAATGTGACCCAGCGCACATTTTAAAATTGTTCAACATAAGCTCACCACGCCGGTCTAGCGCTGCACCCATGCCGCAGCGGTGGGAATTACGTATACCAATCTGCGGTAAAGCATTTGCTATAGTTGAGCGTACATTTAGCCACCGCACACAGGTGTGACATGAGTGAAGCGATTGATCAAACCCCACCGCCAAATCCGCAGTTGGACTGGGCCGCAGAGCCACTCCCCACCGACCCTTATGCGGTGGCGCTGGAAGACATCAACATGGCAGACGCACGCTACTTTCAAACCAATAGGCAATTTGAATTTTTTAAGCGTCTGCGCGAGGAAGATCCGGTCCATCTCAACAGCCATCCTTTTACCGGCGATTTCTGGTCGATTACTAAATTTGAAGACATCCTCTATGTGGACAAACATTGGGAGGAGTTTTCATCCGCGCACGGCATTGGCTTAGGGCCCCACATTAACTACGAATTGCGACCGGAAGATTTGGACGTGGACATGTTCATCGCCATGGATCCACCCAAACACGATGAGCAGCGCGCCACGGTTACCGGTGTGGTGGCGCCCGCCAACCTGGCCAAACTGGAACCCGTGATTCGCCAGCGCGTCTGCGACATCTTAGACAATTTGCCGGTAGGTGAAACTTTTGACTGGGTGGATCGAGTCTCTATCGAGCTCACCACACAGATGCTCGCCACACTGTTCGATTTCCCGTTTGAGGAACGGCGTAAGCTCACACGTTGGTCGGACGTCGCCACTTCCGGCCCGGAGACCGGTATTGTGGAGTCGGAAGAGCAACGCCGCGAAGAGCTGATCGAGTGCCTCATGTATTTCACCAACCTGTGGAACGAGCGCATCAACAAAGCGCCTAGCAACGACCTCATCTCTATGTTGGCCCACGGCGAAGCCACCAAAAACATGCAGCCGATGGAGTTTTTGGGCAACCTCATGCTGCTGATTGTCGGCGGCAACGACACCACACGGAACTCCATCAGTGGCGGGGTCATCGCGCTGAACGAAAACCCTGCCGAGTACGATAAGCTGCGCGCCAATCCGCAATTGGTGCCCAACATGGTCTCGGAGATCATCCGCTGGCAAACACCGCTGCCCTATATGCGGCGCACGGCCAACAAAGACTTTGAACTGCGCGGCAAAACCATTAAAGCCGGTGATCAGGTGCTGATGTGGTACATCTCCGGCAACCGTGACGACGAAGTCATCGAGCGCCCGGATGAGTTTATCATCGACCGCAAAAACGCACGCCACCATTTGTCTTTCGGTTTTGGTATCCACCGCTGCATGGGTAACCGGCTGGCGGAAATGCAGCTGCGCATCGTGTGGGAAGAAATCCTCAATCGCTTCCACAAAGTGGAAGTGGTCGGTGAGCCGGAGCGCCTCTTATCCAGTTTTGTACGCGGCATCACCAAACTACCGGTGCAAGTGCACCCGAAATAGGCTGCACTTGAGGTAGACCAGGTTAGCGTGGCGGCTTTACCCCGCCTGGCGCAGCTGAAAGCGAATCGGCATGTGTTTGAGGCCATGCACAAAGCTGGCCTCTAGCCGTTCCGGCTCGTCGGTCAACTCCATGCTGACGATACGCGGGATCAGCTGCTCAAAGAAAATGCGCATTTCCATGCGCGCCAGAATCAAACCCAAACACTGGTGCGGACCGGTGCCGAACGCCAAGTGACGATTGGGTTTACGATTAATCCGAAACGCCTCCGGTTGATCAAACACCTCTTCGTCAAAGTTGGCTGACGCGTAGAACAAACACAGCGCATCCCCTTTCTTAATCTGTTTGCCGCGCAGTTCGGTATCGGCTGTTGCCGTCCGGCAAAACTGTGCTACCGGCGTGGACCAGCGGATCATCTCCTCCACGGCCAGCTTCACCGTTTCTTCGTCATCAATATTGTCTTTCAACAGCTGCATCTGCTCAGGGTGTGTGAGCAGCGCATGTAAGCCGCCGGAGATACCGGTCCTGGTGGTTTCGTGCCCTGCCGTGGCGACAATCACGTAATACGAAATAAGCTCCTTGTACGGCAAGTACTCCCCATCAATTTTGCCATTGGCAATGTAGGAGGCGAGGTCTTCCGTGGGGTCGGCGCGGCGCGCATCGGTCATGTCGGTGAAGTATTGATACAGGTCTTTAATGGTATCGATGATCGACAACGGATCATCACCGCTGCGCCGCATTTCCGGATCGTCGCCGGCAAACAGTTCATTGGTGAGTTTTAGAATGCGCCATTCGTCTTCTTCCGGCACACCCAGCAGCTCGGTAATGAGCTTCAGCGGCGGCCACACTGCAATGTCCTGCACAAAGTCCAATTCGCGTACATCGCCGTCGCCCATCATGTCATCTAAACCGTCTTTGATAATTTCGCTGAGACGATCCTCCAGTTTCTTCAAGTTGCTGGGTTTAAACCACGGCTGGGTTAACGCCCGATACTTGGTATGGTCCGGCGGGTCCATTTGCACCAGCGAGCGGATCAGGCCATTTTCCGTAGACGTGGCGAGCACTTCGAGCAGCTTGGGTGAATCCTGCAGCCGCTGGAAAATCTCCATCATGGTTTCCTGACGGATCTCCGGGGTACTCGCTTCCGCGCCTAAAATCGGCCGAGGTTCACTGGCAAACAGCTCCGGATTCTTTTCGATGGCGACAATGTCAGCGTGTTTGGTCACCGCCCAGTAGGGCCGATAGTTTTCCAGCCCTTCAACATAATGCAGCGGATCGTTGTGACGCAGCCACTTAAAAGCCTCATGTGGGTGGCCCACCTCCCCGTAATACTGCGGTGAAATGGTATGTTCATCTTTAAAAGCGTACCCCTGCGACATAGCGGACCTCTCCTAACAACAAAATAGACACTGAGAATCTCTTAGATATCCTAGCTTGTGCCTATACGGAGTTCTACGCAGGCCCATTACACCTGCAATCGAGGCTTGCTCCTGGCGGCCAGCCGAGTGACCATTAAACAAACGTAAGTAATTTTAGTAGGGAGAGGCAATTGTGAGTGACGAAACCCAGATACGCGACACCATTCAGACTTACTTCGACTGTATGTACGAATCCAGCAGTGAGAAGACCCGCGCGGCGTTTCACCCCGACGCATGGATTACCGGGTATTTACCGAACGGTTACCAACAAATGACAGTAGGCCAATTTGCTGATTTTGTGGCCAGCCGACAGCCTTCACCCAAGGAGCAAGGTGAGGCTGTCCGCCTAGAGGTGGTCTCGCTGGACATTGCCGGCAACACAGCCGTCGCCCGGGTGCGGGATGACTACCTGGGTATGACTTTTCTAGACACGTTGTCGTTTATCAAACAAGACAACCAGTGGCGTATTTTTAACAAGCTGTTCCACGTTGAAACATGAGTACCGAAGACGCCGTACTGTATGACGTAGCAGATGGCATCGCGACGCTCACCCTGAACCGCCCGCAAACCCTCAACGCCATGAATAATGCACTGATGAGCGGCATCTCTGCGTGTATTGAGCGTGTGCGCGAAGACCAAAGTGTGCGTGTGGTGGTGATCACGGGTGCGGGCCGGGGATTTTGTGCGGGCGCTGATCTCGGCCCCATAGCCGAAGGGCCGCCCTCACCTACCTCAAACGATGCCGACGACACCTTCAACAACGCCATTCGCGCCATCGATACCTGCCCGGTGCCGACCGTGGCGCGCATCAACGGCGCTGCCGCCGGTGGCGGTTTCGGTTTGGCGCTGTCCTGCGATATCAGTGTAGCGGCACAATCGGCCTTTTTTGTCGCTACTTTCGGACCCAAACTTGGCATCGTGCCGGACATGGGGGTGACCTGGAATGTGCCCATGCGCGCGGGCCGAGCCAGGGCATTGGGGATAACGCTACTCGGCGATCGCATCACCGCCGAGCAGGCGCAAGACTGGGGACTCATCTGGAAAGCTGTGGCGGATAAAGATCTGGACGCTGAGATTGGACGGATCACCGCGGTTTTGAAGCGATCTTCACCTTCCACATCGACACGCATACGCGCCACCATCAATGCAGCACCGCACAATACCTTGAGCGACCAGCTGGATCTGGAAATGAAACATCAAGCCGTGTTGATCCCGCGCAACATGCAGGCAGGGGCAGAAGCATTTATGCAGAAGCGTGAGCCAGAGTTTGGCGGCGAACGGGACTAGCCCGCATATCTCACCGATTTCCTGCTGCGGCCGCGTGGCACGGGCAAATACGGCGTTGCAGATCCGTTCGGGTGCTCGACGTACTGTCAAGTACGCCTGCGCGCCCAAACTGTCGCGCGCCTTGTCTTTACCCGTGCTCCACGACCTCGCTACGAAAATCGGTGAGATATGCGGGCTAGGAAGACTTTTTACTTTTTCAGACTTTTTCAGCGGCGCCCCAGCGGAGCCTATGCGCCAGGCGGCCGCAGCTTGTAGATAGCCCGCAGAACCGCACTCATCACCGCGACGTCATCGTCACGGCGATAGACATCCACAGTCACATCGACAAACTGGTGGCCTTTCTTGTCAAACAAGTCCTGCACCGCACATTCAACAACCAGTTCCGTCCCGTCCGCCACGGGCGCATAACACTGTGAATCCGTCTGTACGTGCACCCATGGATTCATGTAGGTGTTGCCGGCCAGCACCCAGTTGGTGAGGCCCAACATAAACGCCCCGTTGGCGTAGCCGGCACCATCAAAGCGCAGCAACTCCGGCATACCCGCCGGATCCAACAAATAGGTGGCCATATTGTGTTCAGCATGCCAGCGTGCCGGTAAGGCGGACATGCCTGTTTCGCGCAGAGACTCAAACGCCTCGCGGCTCACCGTTGGGATGTCCTGTTCCCGGCACAACAGTGCATCACCACGCCGTTGAGGCGGGGCTGGCAATTCGTCTGCTAGGCGCATGAAGCCAGTCGCACACAAAGTGCCTTCTTGGTCTACCAGCACCGCTTGATAGGCGTCGGCTGTCACGTCATTGACTTGGACTTCAAACGTAAAGCCGTCGTAGAGCGGTTTGCTCACCACCACATGAGCAAACCCCCTGCGCAGCCACTCTTCCCCCCAGGCCTCCACCGCAGGGTGCATCAAGTAGCTGGAGATGGTCACCCCCGGCACCAAGCCGCCTTTAAAACCATACGCTTGAGCCATCTCATCCGAGTGGATCTGATTGCGCGAGTCTTCCGCCTGATTAAATGCTGTGGCTTGCCAGTTTTGCACTGCAGTCATACTTTTCGCTCCCCCTTATCCCTCTCGCCTTTTAAACGTAACTATGCGGCAAACAGATAGCCGAGCAATAACAAAACAGCCAACACCGACCAACTTTGCCACGTCCTGCGTAAAATGACCTGCGGTGCCGCACCCTCGCGTGCGGTGGGTGTCACTTCCGCGCCTCGATACACCCGCCAGATGATCGGCAAATCGACCGACCAAGACTGCGCCACAAAGGCTACCCCACCCAACGCCAAGCCGATATACACAGGCGCTGACGCTGCCCCTAAATAAACGAGCACAAATAACAGAGCGGTGGCTACGTAGGCGAGAACACCACCGAGGCTCATACTTTGAAACTGCGCGCGGCTGTGACGCTCCGTATCAAATAACCCAAGCAGCACACCTTGGTAGCCACCCAAGGGTAGCTTTGCACCGGCTAGGCGAGCACCCAGATAGTGCCCCCACTCATGAATGAGGTAACACCCGGCATACGCCGCCACAAACGCCAGCACACCACCCACACCGGCGGACAGCCAAAAAGGTGCCGCGGCATACCAGCTGTAACAAGCTGCCAGCAACACGCCAAACAACGCCGCAATGGCCACATCACGTATCAGCCAGCCCGCTAACGTAGGCTGCGCGGAACCTTCTGATTGAATCTCCGCCATCTTAAGCCTCCGCTTTCAACGCCACGCCACCGGCAGCTTGTTGCGCCCCCATAGGAAAAACGGCGCTATGCGGCTACCGGAGTCCAGCAGGCGTAGATCCGGCATACGCTGTGCCAACACCTGCAACATAATTTCCGCTTCCAAACGCGCCATAGGTGCCCCCAAACAGAAGTGCACCCCCAAGCCAAATGACATGTGCCGCTTGCGCGGACGATGCATGTCAAACTCATCGGGACGCTCGAACACGCTGGCGTCACGATTGGCGGCCGCGTAGTTCATCAGCACCTTAGTGTGCTCCGGTATCGTCTCGCCATGCACTTCCACCGGCCGGGTGGTGTTGCGCCACAAACCCAACACCGGCGGGTCATAACGCAAACTTTCTTCCACCACCGCTTCGGCCAGATCCGGATTCGCAACCAACGCCTGCCACCGACTCGGTTCCTCCAACAGGCGCCACACGGCGTTGGTCATCAGCGACGTGGTGGTTTCATTGCCGCCGACCAACAGCTGATTCAACACAGACAAAGCATCACTTTCGGGCACAAACTCGCCCTCCTCACTGCGCGCACCGGCTATCAGCGACAACAAGTCCTCCGGTACATCCTCCCCTTGGCTGATGGCTTGCCGACGACCCATCATGTGGCCTTGCATATACGCCATAAACGCCATCTGATCGTCCATAAACTCGGTAGGATCCTCTGCACCCATGGCAGCCACCTGCACATCCGACCAGTGCTTAAACTGTTCCAGATCCTCTTTGGGCACACCCAACAAGTCCGCGATGATGATGACCGGCAAGGGGAACGCAACATCGTCATGCAAATCGAAGGTCCCGGGACCGGTCAAGGCTGCATCGACCAACTCATGTGCAAGCCGAGTGACCGGTTCACGCAGCGCATCCATCGCCGCGGGGGTGAAGCATTGCTGCAACAGCTTGCGAAAAAACGTGTGTTGCGGCGGATCACACAACATACCCGTGGGATCAGTAAACCTGGGACCCTGACCGTACTGACTGGAATAGGTTTCGATATCACGCAGCGCGTTTTCCAAATCCGCATACAGCGACAAGGTGTAAAACGGCGGATCAAACTCAGCGCAACGATGCACCGGACACTGCTGCAACAATTCATGATGGCCGTTGGCAGGATCAGCCAACACGCCTGGCGTGAACGGACTCCAGGTCACGGTGTTTCCCCACAAAATTTAGGCTGTTA
>JANQKS010000030.1 GCA_028281005.1 Pseudomonadales bacterium | reverse complement strand
TTGCTCGTCGCAATATCCGGATATGACTCCTCACTCTTCCTTGCCAGCCCAAAGCTGGCGAACTCTGATCCTAAGTTTTCAAGTGGTTTGAGCACTAGTTTGGTTCGCGATAGCGGCGAAAGGGGCCGGCATGCGTTGAATAGTCGTTTACCCACACAAATCCCAACTTTTCAATAATGCGTAGTGAGCCCAAATTGTCGCGGTGCGCGCGCGCTTCTACGCCGGTCAAACACAGGCTGTTTTTGCCATAGGCGTACACAGCCTCGGCAGCCTCGATGCCGTATCCTTGGCGCCAAACCTGTTGTTGATAGCGCCAGCCGAAGTCGATCCAGGAAGTACCCGCCGACACTTGTTGACCTGCGTCCTCCCGTAACTGCTTAAACCCACAGAAGCCGATGAAGGTGCCGCTGGTTTTTTCGACCACCGCATAGCGGCTGATGCCGTTTGTCTGATCGCGTTGCACACAATCCATAACGTAGCGGTGCGCTGCCTCTGTACTGAGCGGACCACCCAGGTAGCGCATGACGTCAGCGTCGCGGACAAGCTTGGCGTACGCGTTGCTGTCTTCGACAGACAAAGATCTAATAATCAGGCGATCGGTTTCGAGGTTCATGCGCGCGCTTTAGTATAAATGCTGAGATCTCGCCTACCTTACCTGAACAGCCCCATTTTTCCTTGGTGGCTATTCATGTAGCCTCTACCTGGTGTTTTGGGTGGAGATTGGGTTCGATGTCTTGGGAAATGGTGGATTCGAGCGGAGAATGGGCGGCCACAAATACTTATTCGGAATTTTGGCAAGAAATAGATCGCCATCAGATCGATTTAGCCAGCGGCTTGGATCATGAACTTCGTGGTTCAAGGCACGCTGATTCCCAGCGGTGAATATTGATGCCTAGATGCCCCAACAATATCCATAAGGCAACTCTCGAAGTTAGGCAATCGGCACGCGGCGAGGCTGATTGGCACTGTTTAGATCTCAGCGGAGAGCACCTGGGCGTGCGCGTCGAGGCACTGCCGCCGGGGAGCAATTCCAGCTATCACCACTATCACACGGCAGAGGAGGAACATGTGCTTGTGCTTGAAGGGCAGGGGACTTTGCACTTAGGTGATGAATCCATTGCGCTCACCAAAGGTGACCATGTTTGGTTCAAGGCGGGTGAAGAGTTGGCGCATCACATCGAAAACACCTCTACCGAAACCTTGACGTATTTAGTGTTCGGCGAGCGCAAACAAGACGATGTGGTGATTTACCCCGACAGTTCCCTTGCCTTGGTGAAGTCTTCACAAGGGCAGCGTTGGTATCGCTACAATGAATACGTGCCAGATGCCTGACGCAAATGGGTAATGACGCCGTGTCGGATCTCTTAGAAACCCAAATCTCCTGCCCCTACTGTGGAGAGGCCCTCACCGTACTGGTTGATCCCTCCGAAGTGGGGCAAGAATACATAGAAGACTGTCAGGTGTGCTGTCGCCCCATCGTGATGATGGCGGATGTTAACTTTAGCGTTGTGGTGCGCCGCGAAGACGATGTCGGTTTTGAGTAACGAAGTGGTTTGTTAGTAGTGGCGCGATAGAAGTACATGTTGTGCAAGGTTGCGGTGAAAGGCTTGCAGCGCGGGCTCATTACGGCCATACACAAAATGCGTCAACGCACCACTGGTCATGCCAGCCTGAGCCTGGCGGGAGACGGCAAAATCTTCGTTTAGCACGGTATCCATCAACACCTGCCAATTGCGTTCCCAATCGACCCGTTGCTGTTGCTCGTCGTTCGGGTCGGGAATCAACACCGAAACCCGCACATCACATTGGTTAGGGCTGGCGGCGTGTGGATAGGCTGTCCAAACTTCAATCTGCGGACCTTGCCAAACCAACACTGTATTTGGGAACAGCTGATACATCACCGCGGCGTGAGAGAGCAGATCCTGGGGTGGTTCGGCGTGCAGAACGTGTTCATCGTAGCTGGCGCGCAGCACCACCATGCGGGTATGGGTTTGAAATGTGTCCGTCAGACCAAAGTTCGAACGCACAAAGGGACCGATGGTGTCTCGGTGCAAAAACTTAAAGTGATAAGTCTCTAAAAACCCATCCATCACAAACTTCCAGTTTATCGGTTGCTCGAGAATTTCGGTGCGGAATAAGGTGAGGTGTTCAAGCGAATACGCCGCCAATTCATCATCGAGCGCCCCCAAGCTATTGGTTAACTGTGCTTCATCCCAGCCATCTGGCAGCCACCAAATCAAACCGTGCCGTTCCGCGACTTCGATAGGTTTGAGTTGCTGGCGGCTCAGGTCCAAGTCTGGGAAGGCGTCGGCGGTGGGGACGGCCCGCAAGCTTCCGGTGGGATCATACGCCCAGCCATGAAAGGGGCAGGTATGTAAACGCCGATTACCGCGTGCCTCAGTCACCACCCGTGCACCGCGGTGTACACATACGTTGTAAAAACCGTGCACTACCCCTTGCAGATCGCGGCTGAGCACCAGAGGGGCACCGTTCATATCATCGCTGAAGTAATCGCCAGGCTCCGGTATCAATGCCGCAGGCCCCAATACACGAGGAAATGAGGCAAACACAGTGTCAAGTTCGCGTTGTGTGTGGTGGGGATCGGCGTAGTTGGCAACCGGGTTTTCCATGGTGTGGCTACACATGGGGATTGTATTGCTTGACAGTAATGAGTTGATCTCCATGGCCAATCGCTGGCGTTCCGCTGCTCTCATCAGCCGTGTTTGTTGTTTCTTGCCATAGCTCTAAGTATACGGCGCAAAAGTAGGCGCCCAACAGACTATTTTCGGTGTCTTGCCTGGCCACACTTGACCACACGCTTCGCATACAATGCCGGGTTTGCGCTACAAGGGACGAACGGGGATGTCAATCGAGCGGCAACCGGAGTTGCACAAGATTCGCGTAAACGGCGCGGAGTTGGCTTATTTTGAACGCGGCGCACGCCGTGAAGACCTGCCAACGCTGTTGTTTGTGCATGCCACGGGTTTCCATGGCCGGGTGTGGGACTACCACGCCGAAGCCTTCCCCGAACACCACATCATTGCCTTGGAGCAACGCGGTCATGGGCGCAGCGAAAAACTTTCGGTGACCAACTGGCGCACCTTTGGAGAAGATCAGGCGGCCTTTGTTGACGCGTTAGATTTGCACGGCCTGATTGGCATCGGGCACTCCATGGGTGCGCACGGCATGATTGATGGCGCGGCTATGAGCGGCAGGTTTGCGCGTTTGTTGCTACTGGATCCAACGGTGGCGGAAGAAACCGCCTATGGGCCGGACTATGCGGCGATGTTTGGGGATGCGTTACATCCCGCGGCGAAACGGCGCGATCGCTTTGCGTCTGTGGAAGAGATGGTGGAGGTGTTGTCACCCAAAAGCTCCTTTCCGCTGTTTCTACCACGCATCTTCGAAGATTATTGTCGCCATGGCTTGGAGGCGGTCGAAGGCGGCGACTTTCGTTTGGCCTGCCGGCCGGAAGTAGAAGCGCACGTCTATATGGCGGCGCGCTCCAACGCGGCCGTCTATGACAGCGCACGTAGCCTGGATATTCCCGTCACCATTGTGCGCGCCAAACTGCCGGAGCAGGGTAATGTGCAAGATTTCTCCTCCTCACCCACGTGGCCGGGTCTAGCAAACGTGTTTAGACAGGGTAAAGACTTTCACTGGCCTGATTGCACCCACTTTATTCCCATGCAGCGCCCCGATGAGGTGATTGCTATCATCAGCCAATTGATTGCCGAAGAGGTGCACCCCGCCGCACCATGATCTCCATCCTGCAGCCGCTGCGGATACCCTCGTTTCGCCGTTTTTGGTTGGCGAGCGCGGTCTCTCTGTTTGGCGACCACATTACTTTCGTGGCGCTGCCGTGGCTGGTGTTAAAGCTCACCAACGATGCTTTGGCGATGGGGACGGTGATCGCCATTGCGGCGGTACCGAGAGCGGTGTTTATGCTGTTCGGCGGTGCCTTTAGTGATCGCTGGTCGCCACGGGCGGTAATGCTGGCGTCCAACTTCTTTCGTTTCGTATTGATTTTTTTGTTGGCGGCGCTCACCTACTTTGACGTCGTCACGTTTAGCATGATAGCCGCCATCGCTTTTTGTTTTGGTCTCGCGGATGCGTTTTTGTTTCCCGCCGCCAGCGCAATGCCGCCGCGTCTGTTGGCGCCGGAGCAGTTGGCAGCGGGCAACAGCATCCTGCAAGGCACCATGCAGATCACCTTGGTGGCCGGACCGATGGCAGGTGGCTTGTTGCTGGCCCTGCTTGGCACCGACGGTGGGGATGCTGAACGGTTAAGTGATCGCGTCGCTCTTGCCACGGTATTTGCTATCGACGCACTCACCTTTGTGGTTGGAATTTCGTTGCTGTTATTGGTGCGTGAACGCTTCACGCCGGAGCAGCCGCCTCAAGTTTCCATTGTCAGCAGTGTGATCGAGGGGCTGCAATGGGCTTGGCGCGATGTTCCGCTGCGTATGTTTATGTTGATGATGGCCGCTTTTTCCCTCGTGTTCCGCGGCCCCTTTATGGTGGGCGTGCCGGCGTTGGCGAACACTCATTTAGATGAGGGTGCCGCGGCATTTGGCACCATCTTATCCGCGATGGGGGTAGGCTCCATCATCGGCGCGGTGCTTGCGGGGTCGGTGAAACCGGCGGGTGATCACTGGCTGGGTAAGCTGCTGCTCATCGACTTTGTCATGTTTGGCGGGATTCTGCTGTTTATGTCTACGGTGCATGATCTGGTGTTGATCTCTGCGCTTGTCTTGGTGGGCGGCATCTTGGATGGCTATGTCATTGTGGCTGTCACCACGTGGGTTCAACGCCATGTACCGGCGGAGCGTATGGGGCGGGCCATGAGTGTGGTGATGTTTGTCGGGCAAGGTTTGTTCCCGGTTTCCAGCGCCATTGCCGGCGCCTTAGCCGCGTGGGATCTCTTGTTCATGCTGGTGTTGGGTGGAGGCACCGCGGTTGTGGTAGCGCTGATTGGGCTCACTTTAAGGCCGCTGCGCCGCTTGGGTTATTAACGGTTAAGCCGTCTGCCTCGGGTATTACGTATGGGCGGCGTGCTGTGGTTGGCACACCATAACGGCCTCTAATTCATAGTTTTGAGGTTGTAGTGATCAAGGAAGTTAGCGGTGACATATTGCTTACCAGTGCACAAGTGATAGCCCACGGTGTGGCCCCGGATGATCACTTTAACCAGGGTCTCGCTTTGTCTTTGCGGGAAAACTATCCGGCTATGGCCAAAGACTTCCGTCACTATTGCCATGTCTCTCACCCCAAACCCGGCGAGTTGTGGGCGTGGGCTGGGGCGGACGGCAAGCGCGTGGTGAACCTGATGACTCAGGAGCCTGCGCCCTCCAAGGACGCGAAGCCGGGCAAAGCCACCTCACACAATGTTAATGTTGCTTTGCGTAACTTAAAACATTTGGTAGAAGAAGAGGGTTTTGCCTCACTCGCGTTGCCGCGTTTGGCCACCGGAGTAGGCGGCTTGGACTGGGATGAAGTACGAACCTTGATCGACAACCAACTCGGTGAGTTAGACCTTCCTATCTACGTCTATACCACCTACCAGAAAGGTGTTGTAGCCGAAGAAGCGGCGTAAGCCTTTACGCGGTCGGCTGGCTAGAGTGTCAGCCAGCCTCCGTCTACCGGCAGATATATGCCGGTAACAAAATCACTCATCGAAGAAGCTAGAAACACAACCGCTTTGCCTTGCTCCATCGGGTCACCCCAGTGGCCCTTGGGTAAGCGGGCAATGCGGTCGGCTACTGTATCCCCAAGCGGGTTACCCGTGGGGGGTGGCGGCGCTCCGTTGGTGGCGGGTGGGGCACCTTCGTTGACCCAGGTGGGTCCCGGAGCGAGTGCGTTAACGTTGATGTTGTATGCGGCAAGTTCCAGGGCCAGAGCTTTGGTCATCTGTGCAACAGCGGCTTTGGAGCCGTCGTAAGTCACCCCCACGCCCGGTGTGACCGCCTGGGTTGAAGAGACGTTGATGATGCGCCCGCCGTTACCTTGTTTAATCATCACATCTGCGGCGGCGCGACAGCAGTAGAACACCCCATCGACGTTCACAGACCATAACGTGCGCCACATGTCATCGGTGATGTCGCGCACTGGCCCGCCAAACTCCTGATAGACCCCGGCGTTGTTCACCAAGATGTCGAGCCTTCCTAAGGTGGATAAAGTATGCGCCATGGCTTCATCAACCGCGACTCGGTCGCTCACATCCAAAAACATCGCCGCCCCGTCGATGTCCTCTGCGGTGGCTTTGGCACCGTCGAGATTGACGTCGCTTACCATCACCTTGGCGCCGGCCATGGCCAACGCGCGGGAAATCCCCCGGCCGATGCCTTTGGCGCCGCCGGTGACGTGGGCCACCTTGCCGGTGAGGTCGATCCAGTCTGCTGCCTGCTGCATGCTGATTCTCTTGTGCTACATTGGTCTTTGAATCATAGAACATGACGTCAAAAACATGCAGACACAACCATTGGCGGGTGTCACCGTGCTGGACTTCGGCCAGGTGTATAACGGCCCGTATTGCGGATTCCTGTTGGCGCAGGCTGGCGCACGGGTCATCAAAGTAGAATCTCTCATCGGCGAGACGTTACGCGCGCGCGGAGAAAAAGCCTCTTCAACTTTTCCGTTCAGTTTTCTCAACACCAACAAACAAAGCATCACGCTCAACATCAAGTCCGCTGATGGCCAGGCGCTGTTGAAACGTATGGTGCGTGATGTGGATGTGGTGTTTGAAAACTTTGCCCCCGGCACCATGGATAAATACGGCATTGGCGCGGAGGCGTTACGTGCGGAAAACCCGCGTTTAATCTACGCCTCCAGTACCGGCTACGGCAATGCGCCAGGCCCCTACCGCGACTACCTAGGCATGGACATCACGTTACAAGCCATGGCCGGCGTCATGAGCATCACCGGCGAGGAAGGCGGCCCGCCGCTGAAAACCGCCGCTGCCTTTGCGGACTTTATCGCCGGTACCCACCTTTACGCCGGAATTGTCAGCGCGTTGTTTGCCCGCGCACAATCCGGTGAAGGCGCCACCGTGGACATCTCCATGCAGGATTGTGTGCTGCCGACGCTGGCTACCGCATTAGGCTCGTATTACGTGGCGGATCAGCAGCAACCACAACGCGGCGGTAACCGTCATCCCGGCAGAGCTTTGGCGCCTTACAACGTCTACTCAGCGGCTGATGGCCACGTCGCCATCATCTGCATCCGTGAAGGCCACTGGCGCAAACTTAGTGAAGCCATGGGTAATCCATCCGCTGCAGAAGATCCGCGTTTCGCCACCATGGCAGACCGCGCGGCGAACATGGATGCCACCGACGCATTGGTAAACAGCTGGACCAGCGAACGCACGCGCGCAGAAATCACCGAGATCATGCAACACCACGGCGTTATCTGCGCGCCGGTGAACGATCTCAATGATGTGGTCAACGACCCGCATCTGGCCGCCCGCGGCACCATTGAAAAACGCCCACACCCGACCTTGGGTGAGATCGCGCAAATCCATACGCCGTTACGTTATCGTGATATCGATCCGCCGGCACTCACCGACCCGCCTAAGCTCGGTGCGGCCACTGCTGATATCCTCGCTGAATTTGCGGGTGTGGATGACGCTGAACTGAAACGCCTGCGTGACAACGGGGTCGTTTAATCGAGTGTGGGGAAGTACGGAGTTTTGCCAGTTACCCGTGCCTTAAGGGGTAAAGCTGTTCGCAACGACCCGGCGCCCCTCCGGGGTGCCCTCCTCACCAAAACAAGCCCCCGCTGCGCGTGGTCTTTTTTGGGTCGTCGGCTTGGGTCTGATCGTTGCGAACAGCTTTACCCCTCAAGGCCCTGCGCTAACAGAACTCAGATAGCGCGCCCCAACCTTGCCCCCGAGTGAATGGCGTTGAGAATGCTATTCCGTCCTTGAACATCGCCAATCTGATGCACCTCGATACCCGAGTCTTCCAAATCCGCCGCCAGCCCGCGATTAGGCTCGTTGTAGCCGACCAGGATCACCGTCCGGGCGGCAATTACGCGCCGGCGTTCGGTAAACATCACACCAATCTCAACTTCGTCTGGCCGAATCTCGCGCAAATAGTGCCCGCCGACAAAATCAAAATCGCCTGACAGCAGACGTTCCCGTGCCGCGCCTACGGTCACCGCGGGGTAAGGCAGGTTGTCGCCAATGTCTTTGCAGCGCGACACCATGGTCACGTGTACACCCGCCTTGACCAGCACGTCCGCGGCTGAGATGGCTTCAAACGAGCCCGTATCGTCGTACACCAGGGCAGGGCCTTGTATATCGACCGCATCGCCAAAGCCAAACAGGTCCCAGGAATTACGCACATGGGGCAGATCATGACCGGCGATGGGATTGCCCGGGTCCGTGAGTTGGAAACCGTCGCTACGTGGCGTGGTGCCGGTGGCGATTACCACTGTATCCGGGGTCGCCTCGCGGATCAGGTCCGTATCCACCAGGGAGTTCAGCCGCACATCTACCTGCAGGTATTCGAGTTCGTCGCTTAACCAGGTGGTGATGGCGCCAATGTCGCCGCGGTGGGGGGCGCTGGCCGCCATATTGACCTGGCCGCCCAACATCTGCATGGCTTCATGCAATTGCACATGGTGGCCGCGTAGGGCTGCGGTGCGGGCAAATTCCAGACCGGCGGGGCCGCCGCCGACCACCAGGATCTTCTTTGGTGTGTCGGTTGGGTTGTCAGGCTCCTGCGCCATTTTGCTTTCCATGGCGGCACTGACGTTGACCACGCAACTTAACCCTTGGCCGCTCATCAGGCGCCCCACGCACCCCATGTTGGAGCCGATACAAGGGCGTATGCGGTGCTCTTCGCCGCGGCGGGCCTTGTTGACCAACTCCGGGTCGGCAATCAGCGCGCGTACCATGGATACCATGTCGCCTTCGCCCGAGGAGACAATGTGATTGGCGTGGTCCATGGTCATGATCCGTCCCACTACGATGGTGGGGCTGTCTAGTACCGGCGTAATGGTGGCGTTGGGCGCCATTTCCACGCCGAGGGGGTCATCGGCAGGCGCGATTAATTTGTGGAAGCGCCAGTAAGTCCCCATGTGTAGCGAGACATAATCCACCAGTGGGTCAATCGCCAAGGCAATGTCCCGGTTCATCTCCGCGGTGAGTCCGCCGGGGACATAGTCTTCATTCGGTAACCGCACACCCACGGCAAAATCACCAGGGCCTACTGCTTCGCGCACCGCGGTGATCACTTCCAATAATAGGCGCATACGGTTCTGCGCGCTGCCGCCGTATGCGTCGGTGCGTTTGTTGAGCGCCGGGGAAAGAAATTCGTGTAACAGATAGCCGCTGGAGGCGTGGATGTCGACGCCGTCCAGGCCGGCATCGCGGACCCTTCTCGCGGCGTCCGCGAAGTGTTGCACCAGGTCGTCAATTTGCGCCTGGGTGATCGCCACCGGGATAACCCCGGCCATTGGGTTTGGGATTTCGCTGGCGGACCAGTGTTCCGGCGCGCCCATGGCTTCCCCATATCCCGCGCCTGGGTGATACAACTGATGCAACAGCTTCATGCCGTGTTGATGCATGCGCTGACCAATCTCTTCCAAGAACGGCATACACTTGTCGTCCCATACCGGAATACCGATGGGTGCGGATGGGTGCACACTGGTGGCCTGAATGGTGGACATACCCACGCCGCCCTTGGCGCGAGCCTCGTGATAGGCGATCAAGTCTTCTCCCATCAGGTGCGTACCGTGCGCCGAACGTACGATACGGTTGGGTATCTCGACCCCACCCACCGTGATCGGCTCAAACAGTTTGTCGTACAGCGCCATAATTTGCCCCTCCTGCGGTTGTCTTTTCCCACCCCGTGACCGGCGTTATCATGTCAAACGATGATCCGTTTTTACTACCAAATTCTGCGCGGCAGCGGAAACAACAATCGCGGCCTGATCCACGAAGTGCAAGCCGGCGAGCATGTACAAGGCCAGCTGTGGGGGGCGTTTAACGGCCTGTTTGGACCTGCCGCGAACGAGCTGTTGGTCGTCTCTGCGCTGGCGGATGACCAGGAACCGGTGGCAAGCCCGGCTTCAGTGGCAGCTGAGCTCTGGGAATCTACCGCGCGCCCGCTCGATGCAACACCCTGTGCCAAACAAGGTTTGTACGTGTTCAGGCGTTTTTTTGTGCGTGAGCAGCACGTTGACGAGGTTGTGGCGCTGTCGAAGCAGGCGTGGGAAACCTTTGAGGGCAGTGCGGACTATGCCGCCGAGCCTCAGGGTTTGTTTCGCCCTCAGACAGACGCAGACGGTGTTGTGCGCCTCATGCTGGTGACGTGGTACGACGGCTTTGAATCCTGGGAGACCTCCCGCCAACCGGCCCCTGAAGCCCAAGAAAATTTTCAAAAAAGACGTGACTTGACCTTGTCCACCTATGCGGTGGCGGCGCGCTTAGTGCACAGCTAGTTCGTCTTCATTGCGCTCTGTCGGCTTCGATTCAACGGCGGTCGCGGATGTCATGCGCGATGCGGCGGCGGCAAAGGCGCCGGTGGCCGGCTGGGTGCGAAAAGCTTTTGATAAGCCAAAGCGGGGCATGTTGTTGTATACACATTCGTAGCTGCCTGCTTTGACCACGTAGGTTTCGTGCCAAATGCCTACGTCACCATTTGAACCCACGGCTTTATTGAAGGCCGCCCAGGCGGGTAGATGTTCAGCGCTACGCGCTTTGGCGTAGGCTTCCAGCTGCGCAAAAGAATCCCAGTACTGCACCATGATACTGGTCCGTCCGAACCAGCTCTCCACGTGTCGTAGACCTAGGTCACCGGCGCTGTAGAGCTCATCCAGCATACGCCCCATGGCGCGGCCCACGGGTAACCACTTGTGTACTTTCCAGGGTTTGTTGACCCGCATGCCAATCAGAAACACCACAAACTCGTCGGCGTTGACATCGGCGGTGACCCGTTGAGGGATGATGGATTCCATGCTGTTCAAATCAACGGCTGCGCTTGGGGCCGTGTGGGGCTTGGCTGACATAAGTTCTCCGCTGTACGTTCCAGGCTTTTTACCTCAGGCTTTTTACCTATTGGGGCTATCGGTCTCACTAACCTCGCTAACCTCATTAATAACTTTACACTGTAAAGTTAGATTTTGACACTGTCAAATGAGTCTGAGTGGCAGACGGCCGCTTGGATTGGCTAAGCGCTGTTGAAGTTTTGCATCAGCCCGCCTAGCCTCATATTTGCTCTCCACCGCATAGGCTGGTTCGTCACATGAAAATAGGCGCCATCTTCCCCCATCAGGAAATCGGCAGTGATCCTTTGGTGATCCGTGATTGGGCACAAGCTGCGGAGGGGCTCGGGTATGGCAGCATTCTGGCCTACGACCACGTTATTGGTGCCGTGCATGCCGACCGTGAGCCCAAATTGTGGGGGCCGTATACCGAAGACGATGCCTTTCACGAGCCGTTTGTGTTGTTCGGTTATTTCGCCGCGTGTACGCAACAGGTAGATCTGGCCACGGGCATTTTGATTTTGCCGCAACGGCAAACAGTCCTGGTGGCTAAACAAGCGGCCCAGGTGGATGTACTGTCGGGTGGGCGCCTGCGGTTAGGTGTGGGCACGGGGTGGAACTATGTCGAGTACGACAGCCTCAACGAAGATTTCGGTAACCGGGGAAAACGCCAGGAAGAACAGGTGGAGCTGCTGCGGCAACTCTGGAAGGAGCCGGTGATCGTTTACAACGGCGACTACCACCGGGTTGATCGGGCTGGGTTAAAACCCTTACCCGGCCGACAGATCCCCATCTGGTTTGGTGGGTTTGCCCCGGTTGCGTTTAAACGCGCCGCGCGTCTTGGTGATGGGTTTACGTTTGGCGGTGGTCAAGACGACAACCTGGCGGCTTATGATCAGGTGATGGCGTGTTTGGAAAGTGAAGGCCGAGACCCAACTCAGTTTGGCATAGAAGCTTTCCTAAACTACCAATCCGGGCCCGATGCTTGGCGCTCGGAGGTGGAGGCGTGGCGGCAACGTGGGGCTAATTATGTCTCCATGCGAGCCATGCGTCTGCGTGGCCAGGGTGACGGCTTGGATTCCCCCCAGGCGCACATTGACGCGCTAGAAACCTATTGGCAGGCCGTGGGCGACCTGGCCGACTAGTGAGTGCCGCGGAGGCTAGCGGCCAACGGCAATGATGTTTGGGTCTTTCGGCGCAGGTTCTGACTCGTCCTGATTGCGCACCGTCTCCGCCACTTGTTGCATGGGGATGCGCAACATGTTTTTCAGCGCTTCGGAGGCGCCGATGCGCTCCAGCGCCTTGTCCATACACATGAGCCACTGGTCGCGCTGGCGCGGGCCTATGTGGTAAGCCGCATGGGGGTCCGTGAGGCAAACGGTGCCGGTGACCGCAAGGTAAACCGGTGGCCCGCCCATCCAGCCCACCAGATAACTCACCAGTTTTGATCTCACCGGGGCAAGGTCTTCGGCATGCATGGCGCGTATTTCCGCCGCTTCGGGATCAGTGTCCATGACCTCATAGAACGCTTTCACCAGGTCCTTAATGCCTTGATCGCCGAGGATTTCGTAAGGTGTCTGAGGTGGCGTCTGCGGTGGCTCTTGAGGTGAATGGTTGTCTTGTTCGCTCATGGTTTGGCCATGCCAGATTGAATTGACGCTGAGTTTAGCCGCCTCAGGCGCCTTGGCTCAACCGGCGCTCAGACCGCAGCTTTGCGGGTGCTGAGCCAAGCAATGGCGGTCAGCGTCAATACCACGGCAAACAGCAGCAAGGTTGTGCCTAGTTGGCTGAGCCATTCGGGTGCAAAGACGAGCACCATTCCCAGGCCGGTCATCATGAGGCCGGACATCAGCTTAAGCAGGCGCCCTTCGTCCTGGCTCAGCTTACGTTGCCCAAGGGTGAGCGCAAACGCCACGACAATGAGCAGTAGCGGAGTGACGTAGACCACGCAGTAGAGGGCGAGGTAACCGTAGTAGCTGCTTGCACTGAGCTCCCGCAGGGTGAGAATGCGGGTGAACACCATGGGGAATCCAGCGGTGCACAGCAACTCGTAAGCGTTGGCCAAAACCCCCAGGACCACGGTGCCCGCTAACATCGGCCCGAGCCGCTGTTCACCGACCAAATGGCGCATGCGTTTAAACAACCCGGGTTTAGCGCCTTGCGGAATGCTCAACGTTGCGCCGCCCGGCACAAAAAAATCTTTCACGTTGGTGAGCCCCATGATCAGCGCCAAGCTGCCGGCCGCCAACGTAATCCACGCAATTTCGCCAACCACCAGAAACAAGTTCAACCACGCCGTCATAAACAGGAAGTACACCAAGCCGGACACACCCACAAACACACTGCCCACCAACAGCATGCGGCTGCGACTTTTTGCATGCACCAGCAAACTCAACAAAAACAGCAGGACAAAAAACGCGCACGGATTTAAAGAATCTAGCGCACCCAGGGTGATGGTCACCATGGGCAGTGACCACTGTTCTAAGTCGACAGCGCCCAAACGGGGCAGGCGGGTGGTGACCGCCACCGGCGTACGATTACCCAGCGGGTCTTCCCCGCGCAGCAATTGTGCATGGCAAGTTTGTAACGCTTCACGCAGTACAGCACCCACACCCGCGGCGGAGTCGTAACCGGTCAGCATGCGGCCGCAAAACAAGAACGCCGGCACGCTTTGCGCGCGTTCACCGACGCTGCGCGCCATCTCCACATAGCGGCGCCCATGTTCCGCTTGATCTGTCAGGCTCAGCGAGTGCACTTGCAACCATGCAAACTCCTCGGTGAGCAGCTCAATGTCCGGGCGCGCAGCCTGGCAGTGGGGGCAGGTTTCCGTCCAGAAAAAGTACAGATGGACCGTATATGCCACGTTTGTGTCGTGCACCGCTGTGTCCCACCAAGTTGGTTCTGCCGTTGTTGAGGGTGCTGCGGCACAGATGGCAGCCATACCCAACAGCAGCGTGGCGTAAATCGATCGGGTGATGTGGTGTAAGGCGGATATAGGTTGTTGCACTCGCATTATTCTAGTGCTTCTGCGGCTTCAACTGCACGCGTTGCGTCGAGCTTGGTTGCAGGCTGGGGTAGACTGTACGGCAGGTTTGCTGGGACAAAGACTAAAGAGAGGCTTGGGGGTTATGAGCGAGCGCACCGGACCACTGTCCAATATCACCATTATCGATTGCACCATGGCGCTGGCTGGCCCTTTTGGCACCGCGCTGCTGGCGGATTTAGGTGCCAATGTGATCAAAATTGAGCCGCCCCACGGGGACGGATCGCGCTCGGTACCGCCACTGCCGCCGGATTATGCCAATGCCACCAGCGAAGAACCGGCCGGCGTCGACTACGGCGGCTACTTTGCCAGCATCAATCGCAACAAACGCAGCGTGGTGTTGGATCTGAAAAAACCTGCTGACAAAACAGTGCTGTTGCGATTGTGTGAGCAGGCAGACGCGTTGGTAGAAAACATGCGGGTGGGGGTGATGGATAAGCTGGGGGTAGGCTACGACACCCTCAAGCAACACAACCCCAAGCTGGTGTACGCCGCCATCCGTGGCTTCGGCGACCCGCGCACGGGTGAAAGCCCGTATGCCGAGTGGCCGGCGTACGACATCGTCGCGCAAAGTATGAGCGGGCATGCGCACATCACCGGCCCGGCGGGTAATGTGGGATATCCCAGCGGTGTCAGTGTCGGCGATATCTATCCGGGTACGCTGATGGCATTAGGTGTGGTCTCGGCCATTAACCATGCGCGCAGCACCGGGGAAGGTCAGTTCCTGGATGTGGGGATGTACGACGCCATGTTGGCGTTTACCGAAACCGTGGTGGCGAACTACGGCTATGGGCAGATTGAACTGGGTGCGCGTGGCCAACATCACCCCAATTTAATGCCTTTTGGTATTTTCCCAACCCTTGATGGTGGTATTGCCATCGCCGCCCCGGGACCGGGGCATTGGGCTGCGCTGTGTCAGGCCATGGGGCGGGCTGACTTGATCGAAGACGAGCGCTGCAAAAACGTTTTTGTGCGCAAACGTCACCAGGAGTTTGTTGAAGGTGAGATCAGCGCTTGGACCCAATCGCTAAGCAAACAGCAAGTGGTGGACGCGATCGGTGGCAAAGTGCCCTGTGGGCCGGTTAACACCGCGGCGGATATCTTTGCCGACCCCCACGTCGAAGCACGCAACATGATCACCCGTTTCACGCCGCCGGGGGATAATCCCGAAGTGGCCATCGTCGGCAGCCCCATCAAGTTTACCCAAACCCCGGCGGGGTTTTATCGTGAACCGCCGACGCTTGGCCAACACAACGATGAGGTGCTCAAGGAGTTTGGTATCACTCGGCCTGAACCTGGCGAGGAAAGCTGAGAGAAGGCTAGGAGAAAGCTAAGCCTCGGGCTTGCGCAGCAGATCCACCCGGTTAGGTACTTCGAATACATAACCGTTTGCGCCGGCATGGCTTTCGAAGCGGCGTTTTACTTCTGCAAGGACTTCGTCGCTGAGCTGGTGATCCATAAAGGTGGCATCAAGAATACCTTTCTCAAACTGCCCAAAGTGTTGCAGGCGCACGGTGTTTTTGAAGAAATACTCTTCAGCCAACTCCACCACACCCCCTTGCACAGCACGCTCGATGGCCTCAAACGCCGCCTTGCGAACCACCGATTCATCGTGAAACAAACGTATGATTTCGTTGAACGCGCCGGCAAACACAGGCTCTGAAATATAAGCCAAGCCGCCGGGTTTCAGCACCCGGCGGATTTCGCGCAAAGCCTGGTCCATCACGGCCAGGGGCACGTGGTGCAAAGACTTGAACATGAGCACGATGTCGAAGCTGTTGTCTGCGGCGGCTATGTCCTCAGCTCCGAAGGAGACAAACCGCACTTGGGGTAGGTCGGTTACGGCTAGGTTTTTTTGATGTTGAATCTGGTCTACTTCGGCAGCCACTATCTCCTTCACACCGGTGTGTTCAGCAATCTGACGGGTTTTGTCGGCGCCGCCGCAACCGAGCTCGAGCACCCGTGCACCGTCAAACGGCAACATGCGGTTGAGCACATCAATTTCGTCGTGGTTGTCTTGTACTTCGGGGCCAAGCAATTGCATATTGGGTAAGGTCCTGGAGCCGGGCTGCGTACTGTGCCTGGCGTGTTAGCGTTGTGCAATTCTAGGCAATTTGCTATATAACGCGTTCTAATTTTTCCGGTTTGGACCAAGCATTTAAGGGGGAGCGATGGCGACCAGCGTCGCAGATCAAGTACCAATTGCCGAAGGCCTGTTTACCTGGCCGTCGAACGATCCGCGCCTCATCGGCAGTAAATGTAACAACTGCGGCGTCGTGACTTTCCCGGCGCAAAACAGCTGCCCCGCCTGTTCCGCGGTAGATTCTACAAGTATTGAACTGGCGCGCCGCGGTACCCTGTGGACCTTTACCATCCAGTGCTTTTTACCCAATCGGCCGCCCTACGAAGGGCCGGAGACGCCGGACAACTTCCAACCCTTTGCGGTTGGATATGTGGAATTGCCGGATCAAACTCGCGTCGAGACGCGCATCAAAACCAACGACATTGACAAGTTGCACGTGGGTATGGAGATGGAGCTGGTGGTGGAGAAATACATCGAGCGGGATGGCAAAGACGTCATTGCGTACTTCTTTCAGCCCGTCGACGAGCTCGCCTAGACGAGCTCCGAGTTCAAATTAAAGTATAGATACAAAATTTTGTCACACTACTTTTAGTCACGCGACTTTTAGGTACACAAAGAGGACACTCTCATGGACGTAGCAATTGTTGGCATTGGTATTCATCCCTTCGGCCGCACCGACGGGGCGACTGGCTTGGAGCAGGGTGTGGTGGCCGCGCGTAAGGCCTTGGACGATGCCGGGGTGGACTGGCCGGACATGGAGTTTGCCTATGGTGGCACGTCGGCGGCTGAAAAGCCGGACACCATGGTGTCGAAGTTGGGTTTGACGGGTCTGCAGTTCATCAACGTCTCCAACGGCTGCGCCACCGGTGGCAGCGCCCTGCAATCTGCCTATATGGCGATTAAGTCCGGGATGTTTGATGTTGGCATGGCGGTGGGTTTTGACAAACACCCGCGCGGCGCGTTCACCATTGACCCGGAAGGCAGCGGCCTGGGTAAGTGGTATGGTGACATCGGTATGGCGCTTACCCCGCAGTTCTTTGGCATGAAGATCCAACGCTATATGCACGAATTTGGCATCAGCGAAGACACCCTGACGCGGGTGGCGGTGAAAAACTTCAAATACGGCGCCATGAACGAAAATGCTTGGCGGCGGGAAGCCTTCAGCTTCGACGACGTCGCCACTTCTCCCATGGTCTGTGCGCCCTTGCGCAAGTACATGTTCTGCTCCCCAGCCGAAGGCGGCTGCGCCATGATTTTGTGCCGTGCGGACAAAGCCAAAGAATTTACCTCCAAACCCATCTATCTAAATGCCGCGGTCGTGAAGACGCGCAATTTCGGTTCGTTTGAAGTGTTTTCCCAAAACCAGGCGCTGGATAGGGCAGATTCTCCCACCGTCAAAGCATCGCAAGCTGCGTTTGAGATGGCCGGTATCGGTCCGGACGACATACAGGTGGCACAGCTGCAAGACACCGAAAGTGGTGCTGAAATTATGCACATGTCCGAAAACGGATTTTGCGCGGATGGTGACCAGGAAAAATGGTTGGCCGAAGGTTGGACTGAAATCCACGGCAAGCTGCCCGTGAATACAGACGGCGGCTGCTTGGCCAACGGCGAGCCGGTGGGTGCGTCGGGATTACGACAGGTCTACGAGATCTGTCTGCAACTGCGTGGTGAAGCGGGGCAACGACAAGTACCCAACGACCCGAAGGTGGGTTACACCCACGTGTATGGTGCGCCTGGTTTGTCCGGCGTCACCATCATGTCGCGTTAGCGTCATGGCCATACAAATTGCGTTGGTCACCGGGGCGGCGACGGGAATTGGTGCGCAAGTAGCGCGCCAGTTGGCCGACCTCGGCGCCAAGGTTGCGGTGTGTGACGTTAATGTTGCTGCCGGAGAAGCCTTGGCCGCAGACATCGGCGGGTTGTTTGTGGAGTGTAACGTCGCCGACTTCGATGCGATGGCTGGCGCCGTTGAGCGCTGCGTAGCGGAATTGGGTGTGCCCGACGCGGTACATCTGAACGCGGGTGTCATGACGGTGCCTAACGATGCGCCCTATCTCGCCATAGAAGACGTCAGTCTTGAACAATACCGGCGGATGATTAGCATCAATCTGGATGGCGCGTTTCATGGGTTTAAAACGCTTATCCCTATCATGAAAGAGCGCGGTGGGGTGATTACCGTGACCGCTTCCATAGCCGGTTTTAGTGCCATGGACATTGATCCCCTGTACGGACTGTCGAAAGCCGGTTTGATTGGTTTTGTGCGCGGTGTGGCTGCTGCTAATGCCGACACAGCGCTGCGCATCAATGCCATCTGCCCTGGCGTGGTCGATACCGCCATCGTGCCAACGGCTTTTCGCGATGCGGGTGTAACCGGTATGCCGCCCGCTGCGATGGCGGCGGAAGTGCTTGAGCTTATGCAGCATGGCGCGGCGGGTGAGATTCGTGTAAAACTCGAACAGGACCTCCCGGCTTTTGCGGTAGAACTGCGCGACCTTCAGGCTCTGCAGGCTGCCGCCACCTAAGCCAGACCTTTGGCCTTTTACCCTTGCCCTTTGGCGGGACTAGGCCTGGATCAACAAGACGGAAAATATCATGGAGCCTTTTTCTTTACGCGCCAGTGATGGCGCTGACGTGTCCTGCTATCGCTGGCTGGTGGATGCGCCCCAGGCGGTCATCCACATCGCCCATGGGATGGGTGAACACGCGCAACGTTATGATGCGGTAGCGCAGGCGTTAAACGCCGCCGGTTACGCGGTGTACGCGGACGATCACCGCGGCCACGGCGTCACCGGCCAGGCCCACTATGGCTACATGGGTGGTGATGGCTGGAATCGGGTGCTGGCGGACGCGTATGAACTGAATCGTCACATTGCCGCAGCGCATCCCCAGGCCCCGATTGTGCTGCTGGGCCACAGCATGGGCTCGATGATGTCGCAGCTTTACATCACCCGCTACGGCGACAGCATCGATGCCTTGGTGTTGTCTGGCTCACCGGGCTTTAAAGCGCCGTCCGCCGGTCTGCTGTCGCGCTCCATTGCACGCTTCGAACGTTGGCGGCTGGGGCCGGACGCAGCCAGTGATCTGATGCAGCGAATGTTGTTCGGTGACGCCAACAAACCGTTCGACAACCCCGAGGCCAGCGGTTTTGAATGGCTCTCCCGCGACGCTACAGAAGTGCAGAAGTATGTGGACGACGAAGCCTGCGGTTTTGTCTTGACTACCGGCTCCTTAATGGATTTGTTTGAAGGCTCGGCCAAAAACATGCACCCAGACGTGTTAGCCAACATTCCCAAAGAGTTGCCAATTTATGTCTTCTCTGGCACCGAAGACCCAGTCCACGGTGAGCAAAAAGACATTAACCGCATGCTGCAAGCGTTTTATGACCAGGGGGTTAAGCACATCGAAGTCAAATGGTATCCGGGTGGTCGACACGAAATGTTTAATGAAACCAATCGGGAAGAGGTGATTGCGGATCTGATTGCCTGGTTGGCCAAACGCTCAGCAACCTGAATCAAGCGGCGGCGCCAGCATGCTCCTTTTGTTACAAGACGGGCAGTATGAGATCTTCATCCTGCTCATCATTGCGCTTATTTTGTCGTTGTCGTTTCACGAGTTTGGCCACGCCATTGTGGCCAAGTGGCAAGGCGACGACACCGCGCAGCGCGCGGGACGCCTGACGCTGAATCCCATCGCCCACATCGACCCTCTGGGTTTGTTGATGGTGGTGCTGGTTGGGTTCGGCTACGCCAAACCAGTGCCCACGGATCCACGCAACTTCAAATCCCGTGTATCGGATCTATATGTGGCAGCTGCAGGCCCGTTGATGAACTTGTTGCTGGCGTTTGTCACGTGGAATGTCTATCTGCTGCTGCGGGCCAACGGCTGGGACAATGCCGGCGGGCAGGTGTTTTTTACGCTGTTGGCACAGATCAATTTGCTGCTGATGCTGTTTAATCTGATCCCCCTTGGCCCGCTGGACGGGCACTACATACTGCCGCATTTCCTACCGCGGCAAATGGCGTATCAGTACCGCGTCCTCAACGCGCGCTTCGGTACAGGAGTTTTCCTCGGTTTAATAGTGCTGAGCATCATGGGGTTACCCATTTTCAGGTATCTGGCGGAATTATCCTTCTGGATGTTGGGTTTGATCACCGTGGTGGGCTAGCATAGCCGTTTGCCCGAAACCTCTATTCCAATGCTTAGCCACAAAGACCTGGCGCGCTGCCAGTCGCTCATCTATCAGCAGATGCGTCCAACGCCGGCCTACGCGTGGCCGCTGTTGTGTGAAGCGCTGGGCTGCGAGGTGTGGGTCAAACACGAAAACCACACACCGATTGGTGCATTTAAGGTGCGCGGCGGGCTGGTGTACATGGATGAAATGGCGCGCAGCGGATCAAATGCAGAGCTAGTGACCGCGACGCGTGGCAACCACGGCCAATCCATCCCTTTTGCTGCGCGTTTTTCAGGTCACCACGTGCACGTGTTTGTCCCGCTTGGCAACAGTGCGGAAAAAAATGCCGCCATGCGCGCCTGGGGTGCGCAACTGCATGAGGAAGGCCAAGATTTTGATGTCGCTCGGGAAGCCGCGGCTCGGTTTGCCGCGGAAAATGATGCGCACGCGGTGCCTTCCTTTCATGAACATCTGGTGCGCGGCGTCTCTACCTATGCCTTGGAGCTGTTCGATGACGTGGCGGATTTAGAGACGGTGTATGTGCCCATCGGCATGGGTTCTGGCGCAGTCAGTGTGTGTTTGGTGCGAGACTTGCTGGGTTTGCGCACAGAAGTGGTGGGTGTGGTTTCGGATCAAGCGGACGCCATGGCGCTGTCGCTGGAAGCGGGCCGCCCGGTGGAAACGAACTCGGCGCACACATTTGCCGATGGTATGGCCACGCGGGTGCCGAACCCTGATGCCTTGGCGATTCTGCAGAAGAGTTTAGCGCGTATAGTGCGTGTCAGTGACGCAGAGATTGCCGACGCTATGCGCTTGCTGTACCGCTGCACACATAACATTGCGGAAGGTGCCGGCGCGGCCGCTACCGCCGCTTTAACGCGTGAGTTGCAACAAGGTCATGTGTTGCCCGGCACCCGTGCGGCGGTGGTGCTGAGCGGCGGCAATATTGATCTGCCCGTGTTTGCGGACGTGCTGTCCGGCAACACGCCCCAGGTGTAAAGATCGTGGCGCCTCGCACCCTATACCTCATTGTGACCGGCAGTTGGTTTCTTGCTTTTGGTATGCAATCGGTGACATTTGCGTGGCTGGTTACCATTGTCCTGCGAGAACCGGCGGAGCTGGTGGGGTGGGCGCAAACTGCGTTGCTGTTGCCGGGTATGCTGCTGATTCTGGTGGCCGGCGCGCTGGCCGATCGGCTTGGGCCAGACCGCCAAGCGCTGTGGGCGCAAACCTTTGCCGGTCTAACGCCGTGGTTGCTGATCGTCGCCATTCAAGCGGGCTGGCTGTCTTACCCGGTCATGGTGTTATACGCGGTACTGATGGGGTGTGCCCAAGCATTCGTTACCCCAGCGAGGGACGGGCTGCTCAATCACGTGGCAGGTGATCAGGTGCAGCGCACCGTACTGCTCACCAGTTTCTGCCAATTTGGCGGGCAAATTCTCGGCTACGGCCTCGCGGCTTTTGCGGACACGGTGGGTGCTTCCGCTGTTATGTTGATGCAGAGCTTGTTTCTTTTCATCGGTGTGGCCGCTTATATCTACATTCGCAAAATGGGCGTGGTGGCGCCGCATCCGGGCAGTGAACATTCGGTTATGAAAGATGTGGTGCAGGGTGCCAAAACCATTGCGACTTCAAACATCATGCGCATGGTGGTAGTGCAGAACGTTGCCATGGCGTTGTTTTTCATGGGCAGCTTCATTGTTGGCTTTCCGTTGGTGGTGCGTGAAGTATTTGACGGCTCCTCCAGCGATCTTGGTCTGCTCAATGCCTTCAACTCCGCCGGTTTGGTGTTAACCATTGTGGTGATGTTGCGGGTAGGTTATGTGCAACGGCCAGGGCGTGCGCTCATTACTTTCCAGGCTTTGGGGGCGGTGGTGTTGTTTCTCGCTGGCAGCGTTGACGAGTTTTGGGCTTTCTGTGCACTGGTGTTTGCCTGGGGATTATGCGGTGGTGTGGCCATGCCCATGTCGCGCACTTTGATGCAGGAGCTGGCACCGCCTGAACAGCGTTCGCGTGTCATGAGTTTTTACGCGTTTTCTTTTATGGGTGCGGGCCCGTTGGGGACTTTGTTTTGTGGTTATTTGTCTGAATTGCTTGGCCCGCAACAAGCGATACAGATCAGCGGCGCCTGTATGTTGGTGGTGAGTTTTGCCATCGCCCTGATGTCCAAGCTGTGGCAAACCGAATTTATCCCCAGTGCGCCCAGTGAGGAGGCGGCATGAGTGTGCGCCTGAGTGTTGATATTGGCGGCACTTTTACCGATGTGGTGCTCTCGCAAAGCGGTGCGCTGACCACCGTCAAGGTGCTGACTACCTATGCCGATCCCGCTGCTGGGGTTATGCAAGGGATCGAAGATGTGTTGACCCGTGCCGGTGTGCAAGCGGGTGAGGTGGAACTGGTGCTGCATGGCACCACGCTGGCGACCAACGCTTTGATTGAGCGGCGTGGCGCGGATACGGCGTTGCTCACCACTGCGGGGCATCGCGATGCTTTGGAAATGGCTTTTGAAAACCGCTTCGAACAATACGACGTGAACATCGACCGGCCGCGGCCCCTGGTGCCCAGGCATTGGCGCCTCGGTATCAGCGAGCGGGTCGCTGCGGATGGCGAAGTGCTGATATCGCTTGATGCCAGCCAGGTAGAAGAAGCGTTGGCCAACTTGGTTGAACAAGGAGTTGAAGCCGCGGCTGTCGCCTTTTTGCACAGTTACGCCAATCCACGCCACGAGCAACAAGTGGCAGAAATTGTATTGCGCAATTTCCCACAGCTGGCGCTGACGTTGTCGAGTGATGTGTGCCCCGAGATCCGTGAATACGAACGTACCTCCACCACGGTGGCGAACGCTTACGTAAAGCCGCTGATGTCGCGCTATCTAGCGAGTCTCGAAAACCAATTGCGAGCCAAAGGATGCGGCTGTGAAGTGCTGATGATGACCTCCGGCGGAGGGCTGACCACGCTGCAAGCGGCACGCGACTATCCGATCCGTTTGGTGGAATCCGGGCCCGCGGGTGGCGCGATTTTGGCGGCACACCTGGCTGATCAGCATGCGATTGCGCAGGTGGTCTCATTTGATATGGGCGGCACTACCGCCAAAATTTGCATGATTGACGATGGCCAACCCCAGCATTCGCGCGCTTTTGAAGTGGACCGCAGTTACCGTTTTAAGAAAGGCAGCGGCTTGCCGGTGCGTATCCCCGTCATTGAAATGGTGGAAATTGGGGCCGGCGGCGGCTCCATCGCCAGCATCGATGCGCTGCAACGCGTTCAAGTGGGACCGGAAAGCGCCGGCTCCGAGCCTGGGCCCGCTTGTTACGGGCGGGGAGGAGAGTTCGCAACGGTGACAGACGCGGATGTCATTTTGGGAAAACTTTCACCGGAGTTGTTCGGCGGCGGTAAATTGCAGCTCGATGTGACGCAAGCGCGAGCCGCGGTGCAAGCCCAGGTTGCCCAGCCGTTACAGATGGATGTGGCCGAAGGTGCGCACGCCATCGCCGAAATTGTCGAAGACAACATGGGCGCTGCCGCGCGTGCTCACGCCGCGGAATGGGGAAAAGACGTGCAAGGTCGCTGCATGATTGCCTTTGGCGGAGCTGCACCCTTGCATGCGGCAGCTTTAGCCAGAAAACTGAAAATTGATCGTGTCCTGGTACCCCCCGGTGCCGGGGTTGGCAGTGCCATTGGTTTTCTATTGGCGCCGGTGAGTTTTGAAGTGGTGCGCAGCCATTATGTACTGCTGGACGCGCTGCAACAGCGTGTGGTTGATGAGCTGTTTGCGGACATGCGCGCAGAAGCAGCCAAGGTGCTGAGTGGCGCGGGTGAAACCGGTGCAGTGATGGAAAAGCGCGAGGCGTACATGCGCTATGTAGGGCAGGGGTATGAAGTGGCGGTTGATGTGTCTGCCATGCAGACCTTAGCGCAAGCGGAGTTGAGAGAGCGATTCGAGCGGGTTTATCGGCAGCTGTACGGACGTACCATCCCGGGCATGGCAGTGGAAATCTTAAGTTGGACATTGTCGCTGAGCTCGGAACAGGCGGCGCAGGTGGAACAGGAGCAGACTCCTTCTGCACCTGAGCGGGCGCTTGAGCGAGAGGTGACACTCTTCGATCAAGGTGAACCGGTTGAAGCATTCAGTGTGTTTCGCGAGGCGCTGGAGGTGGGAGAGCAACACCCCGGTCCGCTGTTGGTGGTGGAAGAACAAACCACAACTGTGGTGCCAACGGATTTTGCAGTGACTAAGTTAAGCGACGGCACCCTTAGCGTAGATCGGACAAGCCAAACATGAACGAATTGCAGATACAGTTGGCGTGGAACCGGTTGCTGGCCATTGTCGAGGAGCAGGCCCAGGTACTGATGCGCACCGCGTTCAGCCCGGTGGTGCGTGAAGCAGGTGATCTCTCTGCAGGGGTGTTTAATCTAAATGGGCAGATGTTGGCCCAGGCGGTGACCGGTACCCCTGGGCACGTCAATTCCATGGCAGATGCAGTGGGCAAATTTCTCTACAAATATACGTTGGAGAGCTTGTCACCCGGAGATGTGTTGCTCACCAACGACCCCTGGGACGGTACCGGGCATCTAAATGACTTCACCGTGGTGACTCCGGTGTTCAAACAATCACGCTGTGTCGCGCTGTTTGCGTCCACCAGTCACATTGCCGATGTAGGCGGCCGTGGTTTTGGGCCCGACGCCAACGACCTGTTTGAGGAAGGGATACGAATCCCTATTGCTTATCTCTTCCAAGCGGGCCAACGCAATGAGATCTTAATGGAGATTCTGCAGGCCAATGTGCGCGACCCAATGGTGGCGGAGGGGGATCTTTATTCCCTGACAGCTTGTAACGACAGCGGTGCTGAGCAGCTGCTGGAAATGCTGGATGATCTTGGCCTGGAAGATCTAGAGGGTTTGGGTGACGTCATTTTGGCCCGCAGTCGCCAGGCCATGGTGGGTAAGATTGCGGAGCTTACTCAAGGCACCTACCGCTACAGTATGACCATCGACGGCTATGATGAGCCGGTGACTTTGTGCGCCGCACTGACCGTTGGCACGGATGAAATCTTGGTTGATTTTGCTGGCACGTCGCCAGTGTCCGCCAAAGGGATTAATGTACCGCTGCCATATACCCAGGCGTACGCCTCTTTTGGCGTGCGCTGCCTGGTGGGTAACGAAGTACCCAATAACGCTGGATCGCTCAGCGTCATTAAAGTCACCGCGCCACAGGACTGTTTGGTGAATGCCAGCGCGCCGCGCGGTGTCTCCGCCCGCCACGCCATCGGGCAGATGTTGCCGGACGTGGTGTTAGGTTGCTTGCACCAGGTTGTACCTGGTCAAGTTCCGGCGGAGGGGGCCTCGTGTATCTGGAACCCGGTCTTCATGAGCAGCCTAAGTGGCCGGGGTGACAATGACGTGGGTGGTGAGTTTGTCATCAACCCCATTTTCAATGGCGGCACCGGCGCACGCCCGCACAAGGACGGCTTATCCACCACCGCCTTTCCATCGGGCGTTCGCACCACTTCAACCGAGGTAAACGAGGCCACCTCTCCTCTAATCGTGTGGCGTAAAGAATACCGACCCGACTCCGGCGGTGCGGGCGCTCTGCGTGGCGGACTGGGGCAGCGGATTGAAATCAGCCACCGCCATGGTGCGGAGTTTGTGATTTCCAAAATGTTTGATCGGGTTCACCACCCCGCGCGCGGACGTGATGGTGGCGAAGATGGTGCCGCGGGGCGCGTCTTTACTGTGGATGAGCAGGGTCAGGAGTACAACTTGGCGGCGAAAGGCCGTGAACTGGTGCCGCCTGGGCATAAGTTGGTCCTCGAGACGCCGGGCGGTGGTGGCATGGGAAACCCGGCGCAGCGCGAAACCGAATGGGTGGAAGCGGACGTGCAAGCGGGGTTGGTGAGCGGGGGTTAAACCTTACGCGGCGTTGGGTGCTCGGGTATTTGACTCTGGCACTGTCTGCTATAGAATTCGCCTCCCTGCCCACTCCTTGGGTAGCTTATGATGCGGGAATAGCTCAGTTGGTAGAGCACAACCTTGCCAAGGTTGGGGTCGCGAGTTCGAATCTCGTTTCCCGCTCCAATTTCGATATTTTTTCTTCCAGATCGACTTAGGGCTCTTCGCTTGATCCTCGCGCCCGGTATGGCGCTCGACGCTCAGACCTTCGACGCATGCGTCGAAGTGCGACCCTGCGGGTCGCTCCTTCGAAGTGTATTCAGCTGCAGCGGCCTGCATGCCGCTGCGTGGTTGACCGCGCAAGCATGCTTGCGCGTGTTTCCCGCTCCAATTACTCAAAAGACTTTGACTCGTCAATGTAGGTTGCCGGCTCCACGACGTTGCGGGTCGCTTGTTCGAAGCGTGTTCAGCTGCGGTGGTATTATGCGTTCAGCGCTAACGCCTTCCTGTCGCTTTTCGTTGTGCTTGCATCAGGTATATGCTGGTCACGGTGCCACGCACCGCGCACACCCCGCAGTAATTGCCATTCGGTAGTGGCAGTAGCGTCGTGCGCTCGATGCGAATTTGTTTGGCGCCTCGTAGCACACTGACAATCGGCTGTGGCAGACCAGTCTTAGATTTACTTTTGCCTGGTTGAATCCGCAAAACATCGCCGTTCGCCATTTGGTAGTCGCCGGATTTAGGTGCGAGTTGCTGATGTTGGTTTGGGTGACCTTCTTGCCACTTTTGCGAGACCCAGCCATTGAGATGGTGGGTAAGGAATGGGTACCAAACCGACAGGCGTAGGCGTTTTACAGATGTCGGGGAATGCAACGGTGACACCGTTGGTTGTGAATACTTGTTGGTTGTTGGCGCTCGCCTTTGGGGGTAGCGGGGGACGAAACAAGGTATCCAGGATGCTTTATACGGTTGCAAGCGCCATTTACCGGTTTGTATCGCTGCGTTTTGCAGCATTTCGCGGGTAGCGTCGAGCGCTGTGAGTTTTTCGCATGCTTCCAGCAGGTAGTCGGTGGTTGCCGGTATCGCATACGTGACAATCTCGACGGCCGTTGTGACCACTCAACCTCGCCACAAAGGTGGCAATTTGCTCGGCGGTTGCGTCGAAGAGTCTATCGAGGGTGACCGCCACATGTCCGCGCGACCAACCGGCGTCGAACATTAACTGGCCCAGCGTGTTCATGCCAGGCGTATAGACGTTTTTAAGACCCTGACCGCTGGAGGAGACGAGAATTTCTGCGTCTTTGAGCGCCTCTGCCATCGCCGCGCGGCTCAAATTGAACGCGGTTCGGGTTGCCTCGACGATAGCACCAATAGTGTTGTGGTCCTACACAGCATGGCCCCATTCCCCACTCAGTTCTTTTGGTGTCGTGATGTGCGTGAGAAGGATAAGATTGATTAAGTTTGCGGGAAGTAGTCAGGGTTAGCCGGTTGAAATACGTCTTTTGGTTGGTTGGTCTGGGAGTAGCCATCTCACTTATCGCTGCCCTCATCTTTCAGCAGGAGATTAAACGCCTGCGGTATCAGACCACTTTGTTTAGCGGCGCACCGCAGCATGAACACTTCGTGCGTCAGGATGACTATTATCCGTTCAATGAGATGTCGAGGGCGCCGCACCCGCAGCCTTTAACCCGGGGGGCTGAATTCAAGTTGCCAACTGCCTTTGTGCATCTTGGCGAGAAGTTTATTACTCGTGAGTTTCTTGAGCATACCGACACCACAGCGCTACTGGTGTTGCACAATGGCCAGTTGCTGGTGGAGGAATATTGGCTGACGGGTGGCCCGGATGTGGCCTGGCTGACTCACTCTGTGTCCAAAACTATGGTGGCTACCGCGGTGGGCATTGCGCTCCGCGACGGACTCATAAATGACCTGGACGATCCCGTGACCGCCTATGTCGCTGCGCTGCGCGGCAGCGGGTATGACGGTGTTTCCATTCGCGACATCCTGCAGATGTCGAGCGGGGTGAAGTGGAATGAAGACTACGCAGATCCAGATTCAGACCTAAACCTATTTGGTGGCGTTATGATTGCTGGTGCTTCTTATGATGAGTTTGTCGCCGGGATCGAGCGTGAAAGGCAGCCAGGAACATTCAACAGTTACGTAGGCATGAACTCTCAGGCACTCACCATGTTAGTTCGCGCGGTAACGGGCATGTCGCTCGCGCAGTACCTAACGGATGAGTTGTGGCACCCGCTTGGCATGCAGGACCGGGCGTATTGGACAACTGACCGGCATGGGGTCGAGCTGGGTTTGGGTGGGCTGTCAGCCAGCGCGCGGGATCTTGCCAAGCTTGGTGAACTTTATCGCCAGGGCGGGATCTGGCAGGGCCGTCGCATCCTGGATGCGCAATGGGTGCGAGAGGCAACCACCGTGACAGCGCCACACTTAGCGCGGGGCGAAAATCCCGATTCCGCTCATATCATGGGGTATGGTTTTCACTGGTGGTTGCCGGATGGCGATGCCTCAGACTATTCGGCCATCGGCATATACAACCAGTTTGTATATGTGGACCCGGAGGCAGCGGCGGTGATCGTGAAGCTATCAGCTTACCGTCGCTATGCATCCAGCCATGCTGCCGACGCCTACCTCGAAGCAGAGACGTTTTCCCTGTTCCGCGCAATCGGATCTCGATTGCCCGCGCCATTCTAAAAGACGCTTCCGTGGTGCTGCTGGATGAGCCGACCGCCTCGCTGGATGCAGATCGTGAAAAAGGTCAGTCGCCGGTGCGCGATTGATAACGGAACTCTAGACGAACGCTACGAGCAACTACCTGCGGGCAGCGCAGCCACAAGTTCATCTATTTTCTTGTACCCTCGGAGAAAACCCTGGTAGGCGCCTGTAGCATCGGCCACCAGCGTGATGGGTGTTGTGGCTACGCCACCGATGTCTTGAGACAGCCGCTTGCTGATTTGGTAAGCAGGGGCGTCCACCGCCATGCGCCGCAGCCACATTTTTAATGCCGTGCGGGAGCCATTGGCGCCGACCACTATGGATTGCACGCCGTTGCAGCGCTTGGTGACCTGTTCGATTTCCCTGGCCTGTCGCAGGCACCAGGTACAATCCGGCTCGAAGAACATCATCAGCACCGGCTTGCCGCGAAATTGCTTGAGGTCTTCGGTGGCCACCGTATCGAGGCGCTTCAGTTCATAGGCCAGCAGGTCTGGCCCTTGCGCCGCTGTAACAGCAACGGCGCAGGTCAGCAGCGCGGCCAGGCTAGAAACTGTAACGAACGCCTGCATACAGTTCGCGTCCGCGTAGGAGGCCGTAGATGTAGGCAACGTCGTAACCGCCGTCGGCGTCGAAGAACAATGGGCTATCTTCGTCCTCAGCCTGCGTTGCGTCCAGCAGGTTGTTGCCGCCGACATAGACTGTCCAGTTGTTGCCGAAATCCCGGGCAACGCGGGCATCAAGCCAGTAGAAGGACGGGGCATTCAGGCTTTTCGCCAGGGTCGCCCCTGCATCGTTAAATCCTTCGTAGCCGTAGTCACCTAAGTCTCGGGATCCAATCCACGTCAATGCCGCAAAGACCTCCCAGCCGCCCACTTCCCAATCGACCGACAGGTTAAGCTGCTCCTCGGTGGTTGCCACACCGAAAGACGATTGAAAATCATCATCGTGCAGATAGCTGGCTGCAGTGAGGTTAACCGTGAGCGATGGTGTCACGGCATAGCCTAGTGAAACATCCAGAGTGGTGACCCCCGCATCCCCATCCAGTTGCGTCAGAATTGGCACACCAGTGTCTGTTTCGTCCAATGCGGCAAGATCGTCAATTTCCGTATGGGAGGCCGCGAAGCTCGCTGTCAGGCGATCGCCCACATAGCTCAAGGTGTAACTTGTAGACAGCGACCGCTCCAGCTCATCGATATCGATCTCAAAACCTAACGTCGCATCTAGAATGCCATGATCCGTCTCGAAGAAAGACAACGGCGCTCGATAGCCACGACCAGCTGAAAAACGTGAAGTCCACTGGTCTGTGTGTGCGTAGCGTACGTCCACGCGCGGTGAGACAATACTCTCGTCAATTTCCGTGCCTGGCTTGGCCGGGTCTACAAAATCCGCTTCGATGCTGTCGAAGCGCAGTGCGGCGTTAATCTCCAATTGGTCATTGACGATCCAACTGTCCTGTATGTACACACCAACCACATCGTAATCGAAGCTGTCTGATACGTAGTTCGTTATCGGATCCCCGTCAGAGTTAGCGGACAGGCCTGCCTCGGAATCGGAGCGCAACTCCTCGATCCGTGCATCACTGCCAAAAGTGAGCAGATGCTGGTCGTTGACGCGGAAACTGAAGCGCGCTTCGAAAAACTGCATCTCGTTGTCGGCCTCGTAGTCGAAACCTTCGTAATAGGAATCTTGCTCGTGGTCTGAATAGCTGTGCGACAGCCGCATGTTCCAGCGATCGTTCAACTCGCGCAGCCAACTGATTGAGAGCTCATCTCGTGTTGTTTCGATCCACTCAGTGGTCTCCCAAGGTTGCCCGATGTAATTGTTGCGAACGTCGTCGCCGACAAAAAGCTGCGGTGCTTCTCCGAACCGTTCACTGGCAATGGCCGCAGAGATACTGGGTGTTAATTCGTCCAGCATTGGGCCGCCGAACACTTCCTGCTCTGCGCGATTCACCCGCAGCACCAGGTTGTCGCGATCTGATAGATCCATTGATAGGCGCGCTCCGAGGCTCATGTTTTCAAGGAAGGGGTGCTCTGAGACACCGTTATTGTCCGCATCGAACTGATCGCGCTCGTCGTATTGGCCGGTAACTGTGAGCCGCATGCGCCCCGCATCATCGGCAAGGGTGCCGGCCAGACCCACCTGGCGGAAGCCTTCTTCGCCGCCGGAGATGTCGAGATCCAGGGTGTTTTCCATGCGTTCGGTGGTAATGACGTTGATGACACCGCCAATCGCTTCCGGCGCGGTGAGCGAAGCTCCAGCCCCGCGGGCCACTTCAATGCGATCAACACCCGTCATGGCAATCGCATCGACGGCATAAAATCCTCCCAGCATCGTGTGGGTGTGCAGACCATCGGTGAGGATAGTAGTGTGTTCTGCCTTCAATCCATTCAGTTGGATCCGCTTGTAGCCGCACATGGAGCATTCGTTGGCGATAATCACGCCTGGAGAGTCCTGCATCGCCTCGGTCAGGCTGAGTGAGCGGGTCGATTCGATGAATTCCGCGCCAATCTCTTCGGTCTTTTCAACCACGTCCTTCAACATACCGGTTTTGGTGAGCCGCTCGCGGACACCGACCACCACCACCTCTTCGACAACTTCGACCTCTTTGTCGATTGTCTCTGCCGCAGCGACTGAGACTGCCAATACCAACGCCATGCTGGACCAGATCATTAAAACTCGCATAGAACCCCCTAAAACAACTTGAGTGGAGTGATATTAAATGAAAATGCTTCTCAGTCACATTGGTAATTCTGCGTAGTCTTGCGGGGCGGCTAGCGTTAGCGTCGCTGTGTCGCCCCTCAATCAACGCGTAGGCGCTAAAAATTTAGAGTGGTGGTGAGAAGATAGCTGCGCGGTTCACCGCGTTTACCAAAGATGGCATTGCTGGTGTTTAAGACGTACCACTCGTCGGTCAAATTACGCAGTGCAACCGTCACCTCAAGATCGCCCCAGCTGCTGTCTGTGCTGTACGCAACGTTGATGTTGTGCACAAATCCCTGCTTGTCGACCCCTACTGGACCGAAACTCAGCGTAGCGACGTCGGTGAGCGCAGATGTTTCGTAATCTGAAGCGTAATCAATGACGTAGCCAAAGGTCACGTTATCCAGTCCCAAAAACGCCGCTGAAAAACTATTCCAGAGTACAGATTTGTGCTCGGGTACACCCAGGAACGGGTCTCCATCCGTCGTCGAGGTGGTACCCGCGTCGATAATTTCGGTATCCGTATAGGCATAGCTGAAGAAAATATCCCAGACCGTGCCGATGCTGCCATTGATATCCAACTCCACCCCTCTGCTGCGCTGCTCGCCGGCTACTTCAGAGATGTTGGGAATCCCCGTGGGAACAATCACATCGTTCTTGGTCAGTTCGTACACCGCCAAGGTGGCCGATAGGTTGTCGTCGTAGAAGCTGCCGCGCCAACCGATTTCAACCTGCTCACCGGTCTCTGGGGCTTTAATCAATCTGCCGTCTATACCCCGTGAGCTGATTCCAGTGCATCGGAGCTTGCCCTTGAATAACGCAGGCCCAGCAGCACGTGCATATTCATCGAGGGAATGTCGATGGCATCCTGTAGGTTGAGACCCGCATTCTCAAACTCCCAGGTGTCACGATAGAACGGCGGAGAACTACCGAAATTATCGAGATGTTGGTAGGGGACGGTGGCGGGGTTAAAAATGTTGACGCTCGGCGGCAGCGTGAATAGCGCTGCAAAGTTTCCTCCTAGCACGTCAGCGATCAGGCCGGCCACCGAATTGAAGTACCCGATGTTGGTGATCTCCGCCTTGGAGTAATTGGCGCCAATAACAAACTCATGGCTTATGCCGCCAGTTTCAAATTCCCAGGCAATGTGGCTGGCCAGATACTCCGCTTCGGACTCCCGTTTCTGATCGAATGCTGAGCGGAACGCGAGGCCGCTGGCCGCGTCGGAGAAACCGGGAATGACAAAAGGAACGAGGGCAATATAGCCGGAATTACCTGCTTCGCGACCCCCTTCTTTGTAGCCTAACTGAGTCTTCCAACGGATGTTCTCTGTGATTTGATGATCGATGTGAATCTGCGCGCCTTTGCTCTCCTGTTCCTCGTAGTCGGTAGAAAAGCCGAGGTACTGCTCTTTATCTGCTTCAATGAATGCACCCTCGAAAAACACGGTATCAGAAGAGATCGGATTACCTTCGTGTTCGATGTATTCGGCGATGAAGCGGATGCTTGTTTGATCCGTGGGTTGCCACAGCAGTTGTACAGTGGGTGCGAAGTCTTTCGAATAGTCGTAGTCAACGACACCTTGTGAGTCTTCCTATCCAAGTGTGAAACGATAGGACAATCCGTCGCTGATTGCGCCGATGGCATCAAACTCGCCCCGGTATACATCAAAGTCTCCGACTGTGGCTTGGAGCTGATAGCTTGACTCTGTTTCCGGTGCCTTTTAAAACTTCGATACGTTCAAGCGCGGATGTATGGGCTGGCGGTGCGTCAAAACTTGAAACGGGTACGCCGTTAAGAAGATAACCCTGCTGGTCTGCGCTGAGCGCAAAACCACGGATTTGAAAACCCACGGCGTTCTTGCTGTGAGAGTGAGTACGGCTGACACTCGCATTCAGTTGCACGGCGTCATAGAGGGTATTGAGCTGTAGATCGTCTATCAGGTCTTCGGTGATGACGCTGATGTTAAACGGCGTTTCATCCAACGGTAGGTCGAACAGCGTTCCTGCGCTGGCGTCCTTTGCGCCGTAGGTACGTTCCCGATAGCCAAATACAACCATTTCCTCAACGATCTCGGCGCTGTCGGAGTTGTCCGCTGCAGCGGTTTCTGCTTGGGCGGTCGGGGTGAGCGTCGACAAACTGACGACTAACATCAGCTCCAGCAGTCTGACTCTAAGACTAAACATGTATCTTCCTCTTAGTGAGCACATAAGTTGTGATGAATGAGGGCCGCAAAGCGTGATACTTGAGGCGCGGTTTGACGAGGGCGTGAGATGCCTCGATGCTTATGGCGCACAATCTATCGGTGTGTTGGTTCTGACAGGTACCGTTACTACGCGCGGCGGTGTTACGTTTTATTTACATAGTCCTTGCAACACAAATGTACTATCGCCGATGGGGTAAACAGGGGTAGACAGTGAGCGTAGTAACGCGATAGGCAGTACGATGGATGAAGTGAGACGAGAGCAAAAAACTCACTATTTCCGGGCGGACCGGGTATTTGCAATTAATGACAGTTGGTACTTTTCCTCGCGGGAGCGCGAAGAAGGGCCTTATGCCACCCGCGGTGAGGCAGAACGGGCGTTACGCTTGCACATGCGACGCTTGCAGATAGACGCCGGTTATGACGAAGCGCCTGACACGCTGAGCGTTAAACTTCTGCAAGGCTTCGACGAGTTGCAAAACCTCCAGGTACTGGCGGCGTGGCGCACGTTGTCCAAGCTTGCGGTGGAGATGGGTTTGGATTTCCACGCGCGTTTACATGATTTGTACGCCTGTTGCGAGTTGGTGCTGAAACATGCCGAAACGCTCCATGAGCAGCGTCATCATGCGGTGGCTGATTTACCCGGTCCTCTGCGTAGTTTTACGCATCGTTACAGCGCGCTTGGTTTCCCCGCAGACGGTATGTTGGTTCCAGAGCGCATCTACAAAAGTGATATCCCAGGCTGTGGTGTGTTCTACAGCAAGATTTCAGAGTTAGGCGATTTGGTGGTGATCAGCGCGAGAGGGCGTCGCGAAGCGTTGGCTTTAGCCTCATTGCCGCTGGATGCCACGGAGGTAGTGGCGGACTTGATCGGGCGCTTGGAGAGTAGGGACCAGCGGCGTGCGCACTAATAAAAGTTTGCCTATCTGCTGGGTTTTTCGTCCCGGGGCGACTTTTGCCCGCCAGCAAGCTTGGTAAATTTTTGCGAGAGAATGAGAAACAGCCAGGTCGCAAGACCCGCCGAAGCAAACATCATACACATCACCATGATCTGGTAACGCGCTGCGGTAAAAGGGGATACCCCAGACAAAATTTGTCCTGTCATCATGCCCGGTAAAGACACCAAACCCACTGCAAACAGCGAATTGACCACTGGGATCATGGCTGCCTGAAAGCCGGCGTTACGCGCCTCAAGATAGTTGTCTGTATGAGCCAGCTCTGCGGTGACACGTTCTGCTGCCAGGCTGATGCTGGTCATACAATTTGCAAACGTCATGCCCGCGAGAGGAATCAAGAAACGCGGCTCGAACCACACTTCCAATGCAAGTACCGCTTGGGTGGTGATCGCAAGCGTAGTGCCGCCGCCGAGAAGCACCGCCGCCAAACTGATCGCATACAACGAACGGCGCTGGCCGGGGACGGTGTTCAGTGCTATCCAGGCGGATGCTGTCACCATGACCAACAAAACGCCTAGGACAATCAAACTGGAGTCCGCCTGGAAGATCGCAACCAGTACATACCCAATGAGCAGCAATTGTAGCAGCATGCGCATCAGGGCATAGGCGGCTTTGCCGGGTTGAACGCGCCAGCGCCACATGATGGCGATCACAGCCAGCACGGGTAAAAAAGCCACCCCCAGCCTTGCCAGGGGGATCGTCTCTAGCGGCATGTTGAGCCTCCGCGTTATATCAATCCCAAGCATACACACGGCTTTGAAGCAGATCTCGGTGTGCACGCTTTACACATGACGCTGGCTGGTGACCCTGAGTACAATTGCGGCATGCATAAATAAGAGGACGTGTATGAACAAGGTTGAAGGTTTACATCATTTGGCAGTGTGTACTGCCAATATGAAGGAGCAGATCGAGTTTTTTACCGACAAACTTGGCATGGAGTTGCAGGCGCTGTATTGGATGCACGGCGTTGAAAACACTTGGCATGGCTTTCTGCGTTTAAACGACGAAAGCTCCATCGCCTTTGTCTGCAATCCTGAGATCAGTAAAATCCCGCGTGTGCTGGGCGAATCCCATGCCGGTAATCCCGGTGCTAACAGCGCCGGCGGCACCATGCAGCATCTGGCGTTGAAGGTTAAAAACCACGAAGAGTTGATGGCCATGCGCGATCGTCTGCGCGCAAAAGGTGTGCCGGTGATGGGGCCGGTGGATCACGGCATGTGTTGCTCCATGTACTTTGCCGGCCCGGAAAATCTCTCTTTGGAGCTGAGCTATTCTAATGAACCCATTAATGCAGAAGCTTGGATCGACCCGGAGGTGGTTGAACTCGCTGGCATCAGCGCGGAAGAGTTAGAACGTTACAAGAATCCTCCGGCGTATGCGGACAGCGGCGGTACTGTCGCGCAGCCCGATGTGAGCACCTCCTCTGGGCCACACATGACCAACTACCCTCAAGGTGCGTACGAGGCGATTATGAACGTACCGGATGAGGTGATGTTTGACTCCATGGAGAGCGACCCGCCGGTAAAAGTGAGCGGCTAAACATTTTGGATGTGCGGTGTCTGTAGCTTCAAAGCCGCCAACCGTGGACGAACGGCGGGCACGTTGGGATAAACGTTACGCTGCCAAAGAGCTGGTGTGGTCTGCTGCGCCCAACCAGATGTTTGCACAAGAAGTAGCCGATCTCGCGCCCGGGCGGGCCTTAGATGTCGGCTGCGGTGAAGGGCGCAACGCGCTCTGGCTGGCGGAACGGGGTTGGCAAGTGACCGCCATCGACTTCTCCAGCGTGGCCATCGATAAGGCCAAACGTATTGCAGCTCTTCGCGGTCTACAGGTGCAATGGCGGGTGGACGACGTGAGTCAATGTGTCATAACCCCCGGTAGTTTTGATCTGGTGGCGGTGCTTTACCTGCATACCAGTGCCGAGGACCGCAGTCGCTGGTTGGCTAACCTGTCACAGGCCCTATGTAGCGGCGGGACCTTCATCTACCTTGGTCATGACCCAAGCAATATTGATCACGGCGCCGGTGGTCCGCAGGATCCAGCTGTTTTGCCTGGTGTGGACATCGTGTGTGATGCGTTGCTTGGGTTCGAAGTGGTACGCGCAGAAGTGGTCGAGCGCACGGTGGCAAGTGAACCGGGGCATGGGACAGTTGGCGATGTCTCTCGTGTGGCGTTGGACACCTATGTCCGCGCGGTTAAGCGTTGCAACTGACGCCTCAATTGATGTCTGCAGGCAAAACATGGAGTACAACATTTGAGTGAGTTTAGTGATGCCTGGGGTGTCAGCTACAGCGCACCTTCCGCGGCTGCAGTCACCGAGTTTGAAGGTGCGGTAACGTCTTACCTGGCAGCACAAGCGGACACCATGGCCTTGGTGCAGAAGTTATTAGAGTCGGCGCCCGATATGGTCATGGCACTTTGTTTGCGAGGTTACTTATTGCGCTTGGCAGCACACCCCCAGTTCAAGTCTGCTCTTGATGCAACTTTGGCCCAAGCGCAGGCGCTGGTCGAGCAGGGGCGCGTCAATCCACGCGAGCGGCTACACGTGGAAGCTTTGGCGCTGTGGAGCAAAGACCAAGGGGATGTTGCGCTGACGCGACTGGAGTTGTTGCTGCAGGAACACCCGCTCGATATGTTGGCCTTACGCATCGCCCACTATCTGCATTTTTATACAGGTTTGGAAACCGGGATGCGTGACTCCATCGCGCGTGTTTTGCCAGCCTGGCCGGAGGAACACCCCCACTTTTCTTATTTGTTGGGAATGTACGCCTTTGGGCTGGAAGAGGCGGGTGATTACAGTACAGCTTTAGACCACGGCCAACGTGCCGTGGCAGCGAATCCGGCGGACATTTGGGCCACTCATGCCGTGGCGCACGTTTATCTTATGCGGGGCGAAACTGAGCAAGGCCAATCTCAGCGAATCCATCACCAGCAAGGTTTAGACTGGCTGGCGCAGCTGCGTGGCCACTGGCAGGGCACTAATAATTTCCGCTATCACGTCATATGGCACGGTGCGCTGCATCACCTTGGGTTGGGTGATACCCAAGCTGCTTTGGATGTTTACGATCAGCAGCTCGCGGCCAGCACCGCGGACGACTTCTACCTGGACATCTGCAACAACGCCGCGTTGTTGTGGCGGCTACACTTCTTAGGCGTAGATGTTGGAGACCGATGGCAATCGCTGGCGACTGTCTGTGCGCAGCACACACAGGATCAAGAGCTCGTGTTTGCCAGCCTCCACTATCTGATTCCATTAGCGGTGACACGCTCGGCGCACGCGCAGGAAATGCTCACAACCCTGCGGCAATGGTCTACCCAGGCAGGAGAGCAAGGTGGGGTCTGTCGATCGGTGGGTGTCGGTCTGGCGCAGGCCATTGTGGAATCTATCGATCAGCCGGAGGCGGCGCTGCAACGTTTGCACGCGTTGCAGTCTGACACCTACAAGATTGGTGGCAGTAAAGCCCAGCGAGATGTTTTTAAGCTATTGGCCGCAGATGATGCTCAGCACACGGGGCGTGCGGATTTGCATTTAACCTAAGTGCCGATGAGTGGCTGGCTGGTGGGTGTGGAGGTCTATCAGGGTAGTCAGCCGAATACACAGGGTGCTACATTGTGGGTCATTCTCCAACGGTAACTCGGCATGCTTGAATTCCCACAGCCGTCGAAAGAATACGGCGACGTTTTTTTGGAAGACACCGATAGAGCGCTGCCGAAAAAGCTCAATCCGAACACGCGCTATGTCATGTTTACCACCATCGCCAAGGGTGGTAAGTCATTGATCAAATCATGCACCGACCGGCACCTGTGTCGTGTGGTGTGTTACAAGACACTGCGCCCGGAATTTAAGGACGACGCCATTGAGCAACGGCGTTTTCTGCGTGAGGCGAGGGTTTCGGCCATGTTGCAGCATCCCAATACGGTGCCCACCTACGAGTTGGGGCGGGAAAATTCAGGCGCCTACTACTTCACCATGAAGCTGGTGCATGGCTATACCCTGCGGGAAATTCTCGACTACCGGGAGCGCTACGATCTGACCCAGCTCGTGGACGTGATTGTGCAGATTGGTCACGCCCTGGAGTATGCCCACACCCACGGTGTCGCCCATCGCGACATCAAGCCGGAGAATATTCTGGTCGGTCCTTACGGCGAAGTCTTGTTGTTGGATTGGGGCTTGGCGAAAGTCTGGAACAAAGACGGTTCCAGTGTGGAAGAAGACGAGGTCGACGAGAAAGGAAACCTCACCGACATTTCCATGACTGGGCGGGGGGTGTTGCAGGGTACGGTGTCCTACATGTCCCCGGAGCAGATCAACAAAGACCCCAATATCGGTGTGCAAACCGACATCTACAGCCTCGGTGCGGTGTTGTACGAGGTGTTGTGCGGCCAGACCACGTCGGGCCTAGATAAGCTCGAACACATTGTGCAGCACACGTTAAATGAAACACCGGCCAAACCCTCCACCTTGACACGACAGCACATTCCACAGCTGCTGGAAGACGTGACGATGCAGTGTTTACAGAAAAATCCGGCGGATCGTCTGGAAGACATGGGTGAGCTTGTGCGTCTGCTGCAGGAAGACTGGCAGACAGACTTAGTCTAAGCGTCTGCTTCGTCCGCCATGGCCTCATAAACGCCGCGCGCAATGGCCCGTGCGGTGACGTTGCCTGCCAGAACACCCAGGTCTAACAAAGCTTCGTCGTCTACCGCCACTTGACCGGTGGAGGCGACAAATACCAAATCGCCGTCTGCCGGCGTATGCACCGGGTACAAAGCCCGGGCGAAGCCGTCGTGGGCTGCAACGGCGATACGTTTGGCTTGAGCCGCATCTAACGCCACATCGGTAATCACCAGCGCCAGGGTGGTGTTGGCGCCGGCAACACGTTGGCCGGACTTGGTGCGGCCTTGTTTGGCGTCGGCGGGCCAGGGGTGTGGATATCCTCTGCCGCCAAATTCGTTGCCTTCTTCGAACGGGGCTGCCCAAAAGTGCGCTGTGTCCCCCACCAAGGGAGAACCGACCGCGTTCACCGCTACCGCCGCGCAAACCTGTCCTGCTGCGCTTAGCTTGGCGCCAGCCATGCCAAACCCACCAGGGGTATTGGCGGTGCGCGCGCCGTAGGCAGCACCCGCGCGTCCTAAGTCGACGTTGCGGCTTACGGATTGCATGGCTTGGTAGCCGAGCTCGCGATAGGGCGGATATTGCCCCCAGTTTTTATCACCTTCGTTGCGCATGTCGAACAAGATTGCGCACGGAGCGATGGGAATACGCACGGGATCCAACTCGATGCCGCGATCGTTTTCTTTTAGCCAGGCTTGCACACCGGTGGCGGCGTCCAGGCCAAAAGCCGAACCACCGGAGAGCACCAAGGCGTCAACTTCACTCACGGTAAATTCGGGGTTAAGCAGTTCAGTGTCTCGTGTACCCGGCGCACCGCCCATTATGTGCATCGCGGTAACGGCCGGCTGCTCAAACAAGCAAGCGGTGACCCCGGTCATCACGCGTTGATCGATGGCGTGCCCCATTTGCACACCGGGTATCGGAATTTGGTAACTCGCCCCCATGCGTTAAGAGTGTATTGTGCTCGCCGCTCGATCTCTACTGTGGGGATTGCTACTCTGGGTTTGACATATCGGGAATTGGGGATTGGGATGTCTACAGCAGTAGAGCGTGCGAGGTCATTGCAAACACTGGTGCGCGAACATGCGGATGCCAGCGAACAGCAACGTTATCTTGCACCAGAGGTTGCCCAAGCGTTTGCCCGTGAAGGGTTGTATCGGATAGCCGCTACACAAGACTGTTATGGCTCGGCGGATACGCCGATGACCCAGGTGGAAACTATTGAAGCCATTGCCTATGCCGATGGCAGCGCGGCCTGGAATCTCATGATTGGCATTGAGTCGTTCAGTTTAATCACCCCTGGGTTTAAAGAATGCCTAGAGCTGGTGGCCGACCCGATGGTGGTGATGTGCAGCTCTACCGCGGCGGTGGGGCGGGCTGACAAGATCGCTGGGGGATACCGTATTTCCGGCCAGTGGCAGTTTGTCAGCGGCTGCCACAACAGCCAACTGTTTGGTGCCACTGTGCGGGTGTGGGAAGACGGGGAGATGGTGGAAGGGCTGCCCAACTTTTATGCAATGATCGAACAGCCTCATTTTCAGATCATTGATACTTGGCACACCAGCGGCCTGTGTGGATCCGGTTCCCATGACGTCACCGTCGATGCGGTGGAGATTCCCGCGTCGCGGTTGGTGTTGCCTTTGGGGGCTGCCAAACATGACTCACCCCTACTGAATTTTCCATTGGGCTCCCGCCTGTCTTACAACAAGATGGGCGTGGCCTGGGGTGTCACGCGGGCGGCTATCGATGCATTTGTTGAATTGGCGGGGGGTAAGTTACCGCGCTTTTCCCGCCGCGGTCTCAAAGATCGGCCACGCGCCCAGCGCGCGGTGGCGGAAGCGGAAGTGCGTTTACGCGCGGGCCGTGCGCATGTCATGGCGGAAATAGAAAAGATGTGGCAGCAAGTACAGACCAAGGCGCACATCAGTACCCATGATCGCGCGGTGTTTCAACTGGCCTGTTCTGATTCGGTGCGCGCTTGCATCGAGGCAGTGAGTCTCTTGTGTGATGCAGCCGGTACTACCGCCAATCAAAAGGGATTTGCGCTGGAACGCATCATGCGGGACGTGCGCGTAGTTGGGCAGCACACCACCGTTGCTCCCCACAATATCGAAGATGCCGGGCGGGTGTTTTTGGGGTTGTCGCCCCAAGAGATGATGTTGGGTGGTCCCGCCTAAGCAAGGGTCGCTCTCTCCAGCTAGCGGCAAGCGCTGGCCGTGGCTTGCCGTCGCGGCGGCACACCCTTGCCGCATGCTGGGTCCGATCAGCCGTTCTAAATCCAAAAGGTCATGTAAATCAGTGACTTAAATAGTTGGCACAAAGGTTGCTCCGTTGTAGGCGTAAACAGCCATTAAACGAGCGACACCATGTCGGCATCCATCACATCCATCATCGACAGAGCCTTGGGCATTCATGACGATGCCCTGATGTTTCGCAGCGCACGCAGTCGCGTGCTGGCGTCGAACCTGGCCAATACCGATACCCCAAATTTCAAAGCACGGGATCTGGATTTCCAGCAGGTACTCAAGAGCCAGAGCGGCACCCAAGGCGACGGCGTTGGATTGCGCAAGACTCACGCTAGGCACATCGGCGTAGGCGGCAGCTATAGCCAAGGGGATTTGCTGTACCGCAACCCCTATCAACCCACCTTAGACGGCAACACCGTGGAAGCTGAAGTCGAGCAGGCTAAGTTCGCGCGCAACGCGGTGGAGTATCAGGTCAGCCTGATGTTGTTAGGCCGCAAATTCAGCGGCATCCGTAATGCCCTCAAAGGAGGCCAACGATGAGTATGTTTGATGTGTTTGATTTGGCCGGTTCCGGCATGCGTGCGCAAAGCCTGCGCCTGAATACCACTTCCAGCAATTTGGCCAATGCGGAAAGCATCGCTACCCAGGCGGAAGATGTGTATCGCTCCCGGCACCCGGTATTTTCATCCTACATGGTGGGCCAAGGACCGGAGTCAGCGGGTGTGCGCGTTTTGGACGTTGTGGAAAGTAACGCACCTCCAGTACAGCGATATCAGCCGGATCATCCGCTGGCCAACGAAGAAGGTTATGTCTACGCCTCCAACGTGAATGCCATCGAGCAGATGGTTGACATGTTATCGGCGGCACGCTCTTTCCAAAGCAACATCGAAATTCTCAATACCACCAAGGAACTCATGCTCGGCACGCTGCGCATGGGTCAGTAGCCGCACATCACTAAGGTCGTCTCATGCTGGATGTAAATACGATAACGGAACTTGGCTTAGCCCGGCCGCAAACCACCGCGCCGCAATCCCAAGGACGCCTCAATCAGGATGCTTTTTTAGAGTTGATGATTGCGCAGTTTCGCAATCAGGATCCGTTTAAACCCATGGAAAACGGCGACTTTCTTGGCCAGTTGGCGCAGTTCGGCACCGTCTCCGGGATAGAAGATTTACAGCAATCGTTCGGATCCCTGGCCAATTCGCTGTACTCCGATCAAGCATTGCAGGCATCCGGGCTGATCGATCGCAGTGTGTTGGTGCCGCGAGATGTTGGAGTGTTGTCGAACAACGCTCCTTTAGCGGGTGCGGTGGAGTTGCCGAGCAGCACAGGATCTTTAGCCATACAAGTCAAAGATGCCAACGGCGTGTTGGTAAGGCGTCTGGAGCTTGGCACTCAAGACGCCGGTCTGGTGCGTTTTGAGTGGGACGGTCTCAACGCCAGCGGCGAGCGTATGCCGCCGGGTAACTATCAATTGGAAGCCATTTCCGCGACCGCGGGCGTGAACGAACAGGTCCCGATGCTAATTGAAGCTCGGGTAGACAGTGTCACGTTGGGCAACGTCGGTGGCGTGCTGCTGAACCTTGAAGGTCTCGGTGAGCAGGCGCTGGCGGATGTTCGACGGATAGGTGCGTGATCAATAAAGAGGAGCTTAACCATGCCATTTACCATAGCACTCAGCGGCCTGAGCGCCGCCTCGGATGATTTGGGAGTCACCGCAAACAACATTGCCAACTCCAATACCAACGGCTTTAAAAAGTCGCGCAGCGAGTTTGCGGAAGTTTATGCGGTCAGTTCAGAGTCGCTGGCGGCTAATTCCACCGGTAGTGGCGTGCGCCTCAACAGCGTTGCCCAACAGTTTGACCAAGGCAACATTGATTTCACCGGCAACAGTCTGGATCTGGCCATTGCCGGTGAAGGCTTCTTCACCTTAAGTGAGAACGGCAGTTTAAGTTATACCCGAGCGGGTGCTTTTTCCGTTAACCGCGACGGATACGTGGGTGACGCTGACGGGCGGCGCTTGCAGGTTTACCCGTCGCTGGGGAATGGTGCGTTTAACACCGGTGGTTTGCAGGATTTGCGCTTGCTAACCGGACAGAATCCGCCGCAGCCAACGGCTGAGATCACCTTAGGTGTTAACCTGCCGGCTGATGCCACGGTGCCGGCGGTTGGTGTGTTTGATCCCAATGATCCACTGAGCTTTAACCACACCACCTCAACGACAATCTACGATTCTCTGGGGGCGACCCACACCGCATCGGTGTATTTCATCCGCAGTGCGGCACCCAATACTTGGGATACCCGAGTTTTTGTTGACGGCAACGCGGTAGGTGGTGCTAACGCGGTGACGTTTGACGCCACCGGCCAACTGGTGACCCCAGCCACAGGTGTGATCACCAACCCGCCCTATGATCCCGGTAACGGCGCCAGCCCCATTAACTTGGATTTGGATCTGCAGCTGACCACACAATTTGGTGGTTCTTACGGCGTTAACACCTTGGCGCAAGATGGTTTTGCCTCTGGTCGCCTAACGGGAATTGAAGTGGATCAATCTGGTGTGGTGTTTGCACGGTTCACCAACGGCCGAGCTGACGAGATTGGTAAGGTGGCGTTGTCTAATTTCGCCAGCTTGGAGAATCTAGGCCAGGTCGGCGATACCAACTGGGTGGAAACTTTTGCCTCAGGTGACGCCCTGCGTGGCGAAGCCGGTACCGCCAGTTTTGGCTTGATCCAGTCAGGCGCGTTGGAGGCTTCCAACGTCGATCTCACCGATCAGTTGGTCAACATGATCACTGCCCAGCGCAATTTCCAGGCTAACGCTCAGGTGATCTCCACCGCGGACGCCATCACCCAAACCATCATCAACATTCGTTAATCGATAAACGAATAGAAGAAATTGACTGAGTAGAAGGTAACGGACAACCGCAATGGATGAATTGGCCTACGTAGCGATGACCGGTGCGAAGCAGATCATGCTCGCCCAGGCCGTCAACAGCCACAACCTCGCAAATGCCAGCACAGTCGGCTTTCGCGCTAACTTAACGGACTTTGAAAGTATTCCGGTCCAAGGCCCGGGTTATGACACCCGGGTTAACGCGCAAGTGCAGCACGGTGGTTGGAGCAACGCCAAAGGTGCGCTGGTGAGTACCGGCAATCCCATGGATGTGGCGGTAGACGGCAGCGGCTGGATAGCGGTGCAAGCACCGGATGGTTCGGAAGCGTATACCAAGGCCGGTGATTTACGGGTCGACTCCGTGGGTATTCTCACCAACGGCGCTGGCCACCCGGTGTTGGGTGAGGGTGGCCCCGTGGCGGTGCCGCCCAATACTAAGCTGACCATCGGCGGCGACGGTACGGTATCAATCATCGCCTTGGGTCAGGGGCCGGAGACTGCCGCCAGCTTGGATCGCATCAAGCTGGTCAATCCCCAACCGGCGGAGCTGGTTAAGCGGGACGACGGCCTTATGACCATGGCGGACGGCAGCACCGCACCGGCGGACGCCAACGTCAAGCTAACCAGCGGTGTGCTGGTGGCCAGCAACGTCAATCCGGTGGATGCCATGGTCAACATGATCGAGTTGGCGCGTCAGTTTGAGTTACAAGTGCGCCTGATCGACACCGCGAATGAAAATGCCCAGGCCGCTGCCAGCATTATGCGTTTGTCGTAACCACAAAGAATAAGAGGGTAAAGCAATGAACATAGGACTATGGGCAGCTAAAACCGGTTTGGACGCGCAACAAACGCGTATGGCGGTAGTGGCAAACAACTTAGCCAACGCCAGCACCACCGCCTTTAAACGTGGCCGCCCGGTGTTTGAAGACTTGTTGTATCAGAACGTGCAGCAGGCGGGTGGGCAGACCTCACAAGACACCGAAGCCTCCTCCGGGTTGCATCTTGGTACCGGTGTGCGCGTGGTGGCGAATGAACGTACCTTCACTCAGGGAAGTTTGAATCGCACCGACAACGGTTTGGATATGGCCATACAGGGCCGTGGCTTCTTTGAGATCTTATTGCCCGACGGCTCCACCGCCTACACCCGGGATGGCTCATTTCAAATTGATTCAGAGGGTCAGCTGGTCACTGCAAGCGGCTATACGGTGCAGCCGGGCATCAACATCCCCCCGGGCGTGCAAAACATTACGGTAGGTTCGGACGGCATCATTTCCGCCACGGTGGCGGGGCAAGCTGCACCGTTGACGGTGGGGACTCTGCAGCTCACTGATTTCATCAACCCCGGCGGTCTGCAGCCAAGAGGGGAAAATCTCTACCTGGAAACGGCTTCCAGTGGGCCACCGAGCCCCGGCACGGCCGGCCTAAATGGCCTCGGCACCATTTCCCAAGGCTATCTGGAAGGCTCTAACGTCAACGTCGTTGAGGAGCTGGTGACCATGATAGAAACCCAGCGCGCTTATGAGATGAGCTCCAAAGCCATCTCTACCAGCGATCAGATGTTGCAGTACGTCAACAACAACCTATAGGCCATCTTTGACATGTTGCACCGCTTAACACTTGTATTTTTATTGCTGGGACTGGCTGGGTGTTTCTCTATGCCGAGTAAACCCCAACAAGACTTCACGGTGGATTACCCGGAGTATCAGGAGCCTACACCGGTGGCGGGTGCGATCTACAGCGAGGCGCGTGGCTTCTCGTTGTTCGACGACGTTAAAGCCCACAACGTGGGTGACATTTTGACGGTGTTGTTAGTTGAGCAGACAGATGCGAGTAAATCCTCCAGCACCTCCACCTCAAAAGAGACCAACGTCGACAACGCCAATCCCACCTTATTTGGCCGGCCTTTAACATATGGCGGTACACCCATGCTGCAAGGTTCCCTCGATGGCGCCAGTGATTTTTCCGGCAGCGGTGAAAGCACACAGAGCAACTCGTTGGCCGGTAGCGTTGCGGTCACCGTGGCGCACCGTTATCCGAACGGTAACCTACTGATTCGCGGTAAAAAACTGATCACACTCAATCAAGGGGATGAATTCGTGTCGGTCACCGGCATTGTGCGGCCGCAGGACATCGACACGAATAACGCGGTGCGCTCAGACCGTATCGCTGAGTCAAAAATTAGCTACTCAGGCAAAGGCCCGATCAACGACGCCAACCGCATGGGGTTTTTGGCGCGCTTCTTTAACTCGCCGTGGTCATTGTTGTAGGAGGGGTTATGTCAGTGTGGTCTAAATATCTGGCTCTTGTGGCGGCGCTGTTGACCCTTTCAGTGGCGACCCACGTACAGGCCGAGCGGATAAAGGATGTGGCGGGTGTAGCCGGTGTGCGCAACAACCAGCTGATCGGTTTTGGTTTGGTGGTGGGTTTGGACAGCACCGGCGATCAGACTTCCCAAGCGCCATTTACCGTGCAAGCGTTGAAAAACATGTTGCTGCAATTGGGGATCGCCATTCCTCCTGGGATCGACCCGCAGCTGAAAAACGTCGCTGCGGTTTCTGTGCATGCCGATCTACCGGCGTTTGCCAAACCCGGGCAGGCCATCGACATCACGGTGTCGTCGATTGGCAATGCGCGCAGCTTGCGCGGTGGTAGTTTGTTGGTCACGCCGTTAAAAGGCTTAGACGGAAACGTCTACGCCATCGCCCAGGGTAATCTGGTTGTGGGTGGTATGGGCGTCAGCGGTCAGGATGGCTCGCGCATATCGGTCAACGTGCCCAGTGTTGGACGCGTTCCGAACGGCGCCACGGTGGAACGAGCTGTGGTCTCGGATTTTACTGCCCGGCCGACCGTCACCCTCAATTTACATACCCCTGATTTCACCAGTGCTACGCGTCTGGCAGCCCGCGTCAATGCGGAAATGGGCCCGGGCACTGCGCGCCCGCTTGACGCGGTGTCGGTCGAAGTGCAAGCGCCGCAGGACCCGGGGCAACGGATTGCTTATTTATCGGTGCTGGAAAACCTAGAGATTAATCCCGGGCAAGCACCGGCCCGGGTCATTGTGAACTCGCGCACTGGCACGGTGGTGATCGGTTCCCATGTGCGCGTAAACCCGGCGGCGGTGGCGCATGGATCGCTGGTGGTGACCATCTCCGAAGACTTCGGCGTCAGTCAGCCGGCGCCGTTTAATCGTGGCGGCGAAACGGTCGTTGTGCCGGACAGCCAGATAGAGGTGACGGAAGACGAAGCCCGTATGTTCTTGTTTGAGCCGGGTGTCAGTCTCAACGACATTGTGACTGCGGTGAATGAAGTGGGCGCAGCACCCGGGGACTTGGTGGCGATCCTGGAAGCCCTCAAACAAGCCGGGTCTTTACGGGCTGAGCTGCTGGTGATCTAGCGATGCAAGCGCTACCGGTTTACACCGATTTCAACAGCTTGGCGGCCATCAACGCGGAACCGGGTGCCACCGAACGCGAGAAACTTGAAAGTGCCGCGCGCCAGTTTTCCGCGGTGTTTACCAACATGTTGCTCAAAAGTATGCGCCAGGCCAGCCTCGGCGAAGGGATTTTGGACAACGAGCAATCCGAGATGTATCGGGATTTGTTTGATCAACAGATTGCGTTGCAGCTCAATCAAGGGCAGAGCCTGGGAATTGCAGAGTTACTTGTGAACCAGTTCTCAAGCCGAGTGTCTGCTGGGCCTGCAAATGCCACGTCGACTCACGTCGACGATGCTCCGGAAAGCCGGAAAAACACTGGCTTTCCGGTGGGTCGTGCTGCTGCTGACACTTATGAGGCGGTGCAACGTGACAGCCTCGAGACTCAAGCTTTGCAGCGCAAAGCCGATATAAATAGCTCCAGCCTGCAGGACACTTGAGCAGTTAAAAACGTGCCATGGCAGATTTCCTAAACACATCCTTATCCGGCCTGTTAACCTTTCAGCGTGCGCTGGCGACCACCAGTCACAACGTCGCTAACGTGGGTACAGAGGGTTACAACCGTCAGCGGGTAGATCTTGCGGCCGTACCCGGTGTGGGTTCGGGCGGCAACATCATTGGCCAGGGTGTTGAGATTGCCAGCGTGTCGCGGGTGCTTGACCAGTTTCAAGTTAATCAAGTGCGCAGCAACGTGGCGCAACAAAGCCGTTTGGATGCGTTTACACAAATGTCGTCGAGTTTGGACCGTCTTTTGGCCAGTTCCGACACCGGGTTATCGCAACCGCTACAAGAGTTTTTCAACGCGCTGCAGACGGTGGCAGATACACCGGCTTCCATACCAGCGCGGCAGGTTGCATTAGGTCAGGCCAACGCGCTGGCTGATCGTGTGCAATCCCTGCAGCAACGCCTAGAGGCGCAAAACACCGAGGTGACGGCGCGGATGGGTGCCGCGGTACAGAAAGTAAACGCCCTGGCTGAATCGGTGGCGTCGTTAAACACCGCCATTTTTGAGGCTGGGGCAGCCAACGGCGGCACGCCTAACGACCTCATGGATCAGCGTGATCTGGTCTTGCAAGAACTCTCCGAGTTAGTAGCGGTGGATGTTGTGACGCAAAACGATGGTGCGGTGAACATCTTTGTCGGCAGTGGACAGGCTTTGGTGTTAGGTAACCAAGCCAGTCGGCTGACGGTGATCAATGGCGACTTTGGCACTGCCACCCCCGAGCTTGGATTGGTGAGCAGTGCAGGCGTCAGCACCATCAGTGTGGATGGCGGCGAGATCGGCGGGTTGATGAACTTTCGCCGGGAAATGCTCGATCCGAGCATGAATTCTCTGGGCCAAATGGCGATTGCCCTCACGGAAACCCTGAACGCACAGCACAGCGTAGGGATGGATCTGCAAGGTAATCTCGGCGGTGACTTTTTTGCCGTGGGTGAGCCTCAGGTGTTACCCCGCGCGCAAAATACCGGCAGCGGTGACTTCTCGGTCGCAGTGACCGATGTGTCCAACCTCACCAATGCGGACTATCTGCTGGCTTATGACGGCGCCAACTACACCTTAACCCGCCGCGATACCGGCACAGCCGTTGCGCTGGCGGGAAGTGGCACGGTGGGTGATCCGTTTGTTGCCGACGGTGTGTCCATAGTCGTGAACAGTGCACCCGCGGCCGGGGATCAATTTTTAATTCGTCCCACTTACGGTGCGGCGGTTGGCTTTGGGGTACAAGTGACCAGCCCGGAAGGGATTGCCGCGGCTTTTCCCATCCGCAGCGCCGCGGAGTTGGCCAATACCGGCACTGGCGCGGTGGTGGGTGAAGAGGTATTGGATCCTGCAAATCCTAACCTGCTTAACACCGTCACCATCGAATTTATCGACCCGAATAACTTCAGCATTAACGGCGCAGGCTCATTTGCTTACAGCCCTGGTGGGCCCATTGACATCAATGGTTGGCGACTACGTATCGACGGTACACCAGAGGCCGGAGATCAGTTTGTGGTGCGGTCAAATGCCGGTGGTGTGGGCGATAACCGCAACGCCTTGGAGTTGGCCAGCGTCCTGGAGCGCGATGTATTGGCGGGCGGTACCACCAGTGTGCGGGAAAGTTATGGCAACCTGGTGTCTGAGGTGAGCACTGTCACGCGCCGCGCTGAAATTAATCTCACAGCGCAAAACGCCATCACCGAGCAGTCTATTAACGATCAACTGGCGGTCTCCGGCGTAAACCTTGATGAAGAGGCAGCCAATATGCTGCGCTACCAGCAAGCTTATCAAGCGACCGCCCAACTCATCAGCGTGGCGGATGTCTTATTTCAAACCATGTTGTCGGCGGTACGGCGGTAGCTATGCGTATTTCCACTACAGCCCTGCAGCAGCAGGCCATTAACGCCATCTTGAATCAGCAGACTGAATTGGCGCGCACCCAACTGCAGGTGGCGAGCGGGCAGCGCATCATAAACCCCTCGGACGACCCGGTAGGCTCTCAGCGTATCTTGGGACTGGAGGCTGCTCTGCAGCGTATTGATCAGTACCAAGACAACGCGGATTTGGTGCGCATGCGGCTCAATCTGGAGGAGAACGCCTTGGCCGGTGCAAGCGACCTGTTGCAACGCGCCCGCGAATTGGTGGTGCAGGCCAGCAACGACACCCAGAATCCTGAAACCCGACGGCTGCTGGCTGCGGAAGTTCGCCAGCTCTCGGAAGCGTTGCTGAATGTGGCAAACAGCCAGAATGGCGAAGGTGAATACATCTTTGCCGGTTACCAAACCGGTACCCAGCCGTTTGCGCGCAGTGCCAGCGGTGTGGAGTATTTTGGTGATCAAGGACAACGGCTTTTGCAAGTGAGCGACAGTTTGCAAATTGCCGACGGCAACTCCGGGGCCGAGGTCTTTCAGCAGATACGCACAGGCAACGGCACCTTCACCACCGCGGTAACAGACACCAACACCGGCAGTGGTTTGATTATTCCCGGCGCCGTGGTTGATCCAACCGCCTATGACGGCGGTGAATACACCATAGAATTCACCAGCGCGACCACATACGACGTGCTGGATGCCACCAGTGCAGTGATCCAATCCGGGGTCTACACCGAAGGCGAAGCCATCGTGGTTAATGGCGTGCAGGTATCGATTACCGGTACCCCAGACACCAACGACACGTTTTCGATTTCACCCAGTCGTTTTCAGGACATGTTTACCAGTTTGGACAACATAGCCAGTGCGTTGGAACTGGGTGGGCAAACCGATGCGTTGCGCGCGCAGATCCGTTCTGAGCTCAACAACGGTTTGAACAATCTAGACCGTATGCTCGAGCGCATCGTGCAGGTGCGCACCGAGGTTGGCACACGCGCCACTACCCTGGATAGCCAGGAAGGCGCAAATCAAGAACTCAAGCTGCAACTACAGAGCACGCTGTCCGATATTCGTGACCTTGATTACGCGGATGCGATCGGCCGGCTTAATCTACAACTCACCGGTTTGCAGGCCGCGCAACAGTCTTTTGCCCGTGTGCAGGGCCTTTCGCTGTTTAATTTCCTCTAAACCCTCTGGTTTTTTTCTTATATAAAACAGTCGGTTAGCGTGTTTCATGCGGCTGCCGGCAGCGCAGTGTTACAAAATGCGCGCAAGTTCAAACTTTTTCCTTCAGTTTTTCTGATCGCGCCCGATACATAGATCCAAGTGGTGAATGAATCCCTTCGGTGGCTGTCTTTCGACCACGTTTAAACAATAATGAAGATTAGAGGAAGAGGAGCAAATCATGGCTCTTGGAATTAACACCAACATCTTGTCACTGAATGCGCAGAGAAACTTGACCGCGTCTCAGAACACGTTAGCAACGTCGTTGGAGCGCCTATCAACGGGTCTGCGGATCAACAGCGCGAAAGACGACGCCGCTGGCTTGGCCATTGCGGAGCGTTTCACCACACAGATCCGTGGTTTGAATCAGGCTGTACGAAATGCCAGCGACGGCATTTCCCTGGCACAGACCGCAGAGAGTGCGTTGGGCGAATTGACCAATAACTTGCAGCGTATTCGTGAGCTGGCCATTCAGGCGGCCAACTCGACAAACTCCGCTTCGGACCGTGCAGCACTGGACAACGAAGTGCAGCAGCGTCTGGCGGAAATTGACCGAATTGCACAGCAAACTTCATTCAACGGCCAGAAAGTACTCGACGGTACCTTCGGTGATGCCCAATTCCAGGTGGGTGCAAACGTTGGTGAAACCATCAACATTAATCTGGCCACCGGTGTTCGCGCCAACCAGATTGGTCAGGTGGCGACGGGTACTTCTACGGATGAAGTAAACACCACCGCTCTGTCCGGTTCCGGCACCATCCAGGTTGGCTCTGATGCGGCCGTGACCATTGGCGCATCTGTCGCCGGTGCTGCGGCTGGTCAGAACGCAGGCAGCGCCTACGCCAAGGCGGAAGCCATTAATGCTTCCAGCGTTCCGGGTCTGACGGTCACCGCGCAAAACTACATCGAGTTTGATATAGCGGGTCTCGGTGGTACCGGTGATGCAAGTGATGCGTACGGTTTGACCATCAACGGTGAAGCGATTTACGCCAGCTACGACCAGGAAAACAACCCGGCACTGTCCGCTCAGCAAATTGTTAACGCCATTAACGCAGAATCCTCCGCAACCGGTGTGACGGCGGCGTTGGACGGCGGCGTACTGCGACTGAGTGCTGCGGATGGCCGTGACATCATCGTCGGTCAAGACCTGACTGGTGTGACCGGCGGCTTGAGCGCAACCGGTGACGGCACACAGACTGCAAACGGCATCGACTACCGCGAAGGTACCCTGGGTACCGTGGCTCAGGCAGCCGCGGACAGCACCACGGACGCAGCTGTTAACGGCGGTACGTTGACCTTTACTGCGACGGAAAACGTCATCATCACAGGTGATGCGGACGACATGGGCTTTGCGGCGGTAGACGCCACCATCGCTTTGGACGCGTCCACCTTGAACTCCGTCAGCGTTTCCAGTGTGGCCGGCGCTAACGATACCATCGCCCGCATTGACGCGGCGCTCACCACGGTAAGCACCCTGCGCAGTGAGTTTGGGGCGATACAGAACCGATTTGAATCCACCATTGCCAACCTGCAAACGGTGTCTGAAAACCTGGCCGCTTCACGCGGCCGGATCCAGGACGCAGATTTTGCGGCGGAAACAGCAGCCTTAACCAAGGCGCAGATTTTGCAGCAGGCTGGTGTAGCGGTACTGGCTCAGGCCAATGCGCAGCCCCAGGTGGTCTTGAGTCTGCTCCAGTAAGCGCGATAGCGCCTACTGGGAGCTAGGACGGATCGTTTAAGTTATGACGATCTTGCGGGCCGGGTCCACAACAGTGGCTTGGCCCGTTGTTCGTCTCAATAGAGGCGTTTGGACGGGGTAAAACCATGCCAGACATTACTGTAACAGAGCCGAGACTGATGGCTTTGCAGGCGCAAGCCAAGCCCATTCAGCCGGGCACCCGAACCGGGGGAGGTCAAACTCCGCCGGTCAGTGGCACAAGTTTGCCGGCCAGCGGTAAAGACAGTGCCAAGGCGCCCGACTTGCCGGAGCTTGAAAGACTCAGTCAAGGTCTTGCCGATTTTGCCAAAAGCATGAATCGGGATTTGAGTTTCCGTGTCGACGAATCCTCCGGACGCACCGTGGTGACGGTGATTGACGGCGAAACCGAAGAGGTTATCCGCCAGATTCCCAGCGAGGAAGTGTTGCGTTTGGCCGAGGCGTTAGAAGGCGCCAGCGCGCTTTTGTTCGACGCGCAAGCCTAGCGTCTTGGTTGGTACGGAACCTGCAAGTCTTAACTGCAGATAGTACGTGTCGAAGTTGTAACCGACTAAAAGCGGGCAAATGGCGTCAATCACTTCATTGGGTATCGGTTCCGGGCTAGACATAGCCGGGTTAGTCAGCCAGATTGTGGCCGCGGAGCGCGCGCCCACACAAACCCGCCTTGACCGCCGTGAAGCCGAAGCCCTGGGCAAACTGTCTGCGCTAGGCTCCATCAAAGGTGCCGTTTCCGGTTTCCAGTCTTCTCTTACCTCTCTGCAAGAGTTGGATACCTTTCAAGGTCGCAGTGTCTCTAGCGGCAACGAAGAAATCTTCAGCGCGTCGGCCGACGCCTCCTCTACCATCGGCCGCTATGCGATAGAAGTGCAGAGTCTTGCGACCGCCAACAAACTCCGTTCCGATCCGTTTGCGGATGCCTTGACGGCGGTGGGTACCGGTACGTTGACCATTGCCTCCGCCAGCGGCGAAGCCTTTTCCGTGGACATCGAAAGTCCGGCCAACACCTTGGATGACATTGCCGCGGCTATAAATGCTGCGGACGGCAACACCGAAGTACTTGCCACCATCGTCAACAGCGTGGATGGCGCTCACCTTATTTTGTCATCTGCCTCCAAAGGTGCAGACAGTGCCATTACGGTGACCGCCGCAGGTGGTGACGGCGGTCTGGACAGCCTGGTTTATGACCCTGGCAACGTCATCACCAACCTGACTGAAGTCACCGCAGCCGCCGATGGTGTGTTGTTTATCGATGGGTTGGAAGTGCGCGCGGATGACAATGTGGTGACCGACGCCATAGAGGGTGTGACCATTAACTTGTTAGACGCGGAGCCCGGCACCACTTACGACCTGACCATCGATTACGATGTGAATGCCGCGCGGGAACAGCTCAGCAGCTTTGTGGCCAGCTACAACAGCCTGTTGGGTGCACTTGCCGACCAAACCAGTTTTGACGCGGAAACCCTGCAAGCCAGTCCGCTGTTTGGTGAAAGCGCATTGCGCGACTTACGCGGTGGCATCCGATCCGCAGTGGGTGGTTTTTTGGATACAGATTCTGATCTGTACAGCAGCCTGGCGGAAATTGGTATCACCACAGAGCTCGACGGTACTTTAAGTATTGACGGCGGCACGCTGGACAATGCCTTGGCGGAAAACTTTGATGAAGTCGGGCGTTTGTTTGCCGGTGAAAACGGATTTGCCACCCAGCTAGACGATCTGGTGGCCCAATACCTGGAGCCGACCGGGCGTTTGGAAACGCGCACCGATGTATTGGAACTGTTGGTAGAGGACATCACTGAACAGCGTGTGGCTTTGGATGAGCGTATGCTCGCGGTGGAAGAGCGGCTGCGTGCGCAATTCACCGCCTTGGATTCATTGGTGGGCCAGCTCAACAACACCAGTTCGTTCCTCGGCCAACAGCTGACAAACCTACCCGGCTTTACGTTTAACCCCGGGCAGTAACGGTGATTGGTCCAATTCCAATAAAACAACGCTCAAGCACAGATCCTAAACAAACAGATCCTAAACAAGCAGTCACACACACGACATTGGACAAAGGAATTAAAGGATGAATAACAGCCAAGCACTCAACACCTATCAGCGAGTCGGCACCAGCAGTGCCATCGATTCCGCCTCGCCACAGCGGCTGGTACAAATGCTGTTGGACGGCGCCTTGGAAGCGATCGCAGCAGCTAAAGGAAATGTGCAGCGCGGCGAAATTGCACAAAAGGGTGAACGTATCGGTAAAGCCATATCGATCGTTGAAGGGTTGCGCACCAGTCTCAACCTCGACGCCGGCGAACTCAGCGAAAACCTGCAGGACCTCTACGACTACGTGGGTCGACGCCTGGCTGAAGCCAACATGCAAGACGACACAGGAATCCTTGATGAGGTGGCCGGCCTGCTGAACGAGATCAAGTCCGCTTGGGATGTGGTGGCCACCGAGACCATCGCGCAACAACCAGCTTAAATAAACCGTGGTATCGCACCCCCTCCTACAACAGGTGCTGCAGCTCACCGAGCAGATACGCCAAGCCGCACAAGCTGAGGATTGGGACGCCTCCACGAGTCTTGTGCAACAACGACAGCCACTTTTAGAGCAAACGTTCCAAGCCGAGGTGCATGCAGATGAACTTGCCGCCTTGGCCTCCGTCATACGAGAGGTTGATCACGAGGTCACCGCGATGGTGACTGCTGCCCGAGATCTGACCCTCACCCAACTGCAAGATCATCGGCAAAAATCTGTTGCGCTGCGTGCCTACGCGGCGGCCCAACCACAGCTTGATTGAATCTTTGATTGTAATCCCGTGGGCGGTGTGATTATCATACGCGCCAAACAGTTACGGCGTTTTGTTACGTCGGAACCATAACTACATCAGGCGCGCTGTAAGCCACCTACGCAAGGTGCGGTGCGACGCTTGAGACGACTATCGGGGAAAGACGCAAGGGAGGCACGGGGTGCGCGCCGTGAGCCTTAACAGGCTGCGCGTGGGAAGTGTTTGCGTTTTTGGAGTATATCTATTGATCCCGCACGGGCATGTTCAGAGGGTGAACCCGATCACCGTATCTGCCTCGCTGAAAACAGTTGTGTTCCCAATCTTAAGTCGGTGTGTGCGATGACGCGTTTGTTACCCAGCGGCCGCACGCCTCAAGTCCAGACTCTGGTGAGTCACATCGAACAGGTAGCACCCTTCAATACTTCGGTGTTGGTACTGGGTGAGTCCGGCACCGGTAAAGAGCGTATTGCTCGCAGCATTCACGAACACTCAAAACGTAGCGATGCCGTGTTTGTGCCCGTGAATTGTGGCGCCATACCGTCGGAATTGATGGAAAGTGAGTTGTTTGGCCATGAGAAAGGTGCGTTTACCGGCGCGTTAGTCGCGCGTAAGGGGCGCTTCGAAATGGCGCACGGGGGCACTTTGTTCTTGGATGAAATTGGTGACATGAGCCTGGACATGCAGGTGAAGTTGCTGCGGGTGTTGCAGGAACGGTGTTTTGAGCGGGTCGGGGGTACTTCTACGATACACTGCGATGTGCGCATCGTTGCCGCCACGCACCGTGATCTCAAACAGTTGGTGGCGGAAGGTAAGTTTCGTGAAGACTTATACTACCGGCTCAACGTTTTTCCCATAGACGTCCCCCCTCTGCGCGAGCGCAAACTCGACCTTGCGATGTTGATCCGTGAATTGGTAGAAGAAAACCTACGCCGCGGCGGCGAGCCAGTGGATTTCTCTAGCGCTGCCATGGCGGCGCTTACCGCCTACGATTGGCCGGGTAATATCCGTGAGCTAGGCAATCTGGTGGAGCGCATGGCCATCTTGCACCCTAACGCTGAAGTAGGGGCTACGGATCTACCCATGGAGTTTTGCGGCTCGGTACCGCAACCTGACAGGCCTACCAACGCAAATTGGATGTTGCCGGAAGACAGCAACATCGACCTCAAACTGCACCTTCAGCAGATAGAGGTGCAGCTCATAGAGCAAGCGCTTTGTCGCTCCGGCGGTACCGTCGCGGAAGCTGCCCGTATGTTGAGTATTGGCCGCACCACCTTGGTGGAGAAGATGCGTAAGTACAACTTGGGCGGCGCCGCTCAAGTAGCGTAGTACGTTGCCACGGGCCTGGGCTGACAGAAATCTGTTATTCAGTCCGTCGGAATGTTGACTCTTCTCCCTGTCACGCAAATCCTCTCGCCTCTAACCCATTGAAATAAATAGATTTTCTCTTCCAGGCACGTTTCTTGCCTCTTATATGGCGTTTAAAGCGTGTAAGGCACAGATGCCCGTGTGCCTTTGCAGAGGAGGTGTAACATCGCAGACACGACGACAGACACGACGTCAAACGAACAGTCTAAGCAGCAGCTGGAATCTGCTTTTAATCTGTTCAATACCTTGTCAGTGCGGTTGGAAGAAGCCTACGGGGACCTTGAAGCCAAGGTGGCAGCCCTGGAAGTTGAGCTTCGACAGGCACGTTTGGAGCGTGAGGCACAACGCGTAGAGAAAGAACGTATCGCGGACCGTTTGTCCGAATTGCTGGCGGAACTTCCGGTCGGCGTGGTTTTGGTGGGTCAGTCTGGCGGGATAGAGCAGGTGAATCGTGCTGCTCAAGAAATGCTCGATGGCCCGCTGGTGGGCACGTCGTTGCAACAGGCCATTGCGGAAAACTTTGCCGCCTCAACCCATCAGGCAGAATTGGTATCCAAAACCGGTCAGCGTATCACTTTGACCCGGCGTGTGCTGGACGATGAATCTTGCATCGTGGTCTTAACTGATGTCAGCGAGGTCCATGACCTGCAGCAACGTGTGGCGCGCAATCAGCGGCTTTCTGAGATGGGAGAAATGGCCGCGCGCCTGGCTCACCAGATCCGTACGCCGGTGGCTTCCGCGATGCTCTACGCTTCGCGTTTGGCGAGCGCTGAAAATCAAGACAGTCGTCGCGGTGGTCAGAAAATCCTCGAACGTTTGCGCCACCTGGAAGCCACGGTGAATGACATGCTGGTGTTCGCCAAGGGGGGTGGTAGCCAACAGCAGCCGTTGTCTGCAAATGAGTTGCTGTGTTTGACCTATCGCGCCTTAGACCCATACGTGCGGCAGAAAGTGTATGTGGATAAGCAGGGCACGCCGGATGTTTGGATGTTGGGCAACTTAGACACCATGGCCGGCGCCTTGGGTAACTTGGCAGCCAACGCAGTGGAATGTGGTGCGGATCGGGTTGAAATTGGCGCGCGACAGAGCCGCGCCGGCTACGTGGATATTTTTGTTAAAGACAATGGCCCCGGTGTACCGAAGGAAATTGCCGAGCGGATATTTGATCCGTTTTTTACCACCCGTACAGGAGGTACCGGGTTGGGATTGGCGGTGGTGCGCTCGGAAGCTGAATCGCTGGGCGGCACGGTGCTATTGGAAAACAACGGTGCTGCCGGCGCTACCTTTGTGTTGCGCATACCCGCGGCTGAGTTGTCCGAGCAAAACAGCTACCCCGTAGCGGCATTGCCGGGCGCGGAAGTTGCAGCCCTCATGGAGGTAAGCGCATGAGCCAACCTGCAGTTTTAGTGGTTGAAGATGACGCGTCCCTGCGCGAAGCGTTGCAAGATGCGTTGTTGGAGGCTGGCTGTCACGTTCTGACTGCGGAAGATGGCTCTAAGGCCATGCTGGTGATGGAGCGCCAAGCGGTGGGTCTGGTGGTCAGCGATGTGCAGATGAGTCCGATGGACGGCTGGGAATTGTTGAGCCAATTGCGTAACAAACATGCGGACATCCCGGTGGTGTTGATGACCGCCTATGGGTCAATTGAACAAGCGGTGCAGGCCATGCGTGGTGGCGCGGTGGATTATTTAGCCAAACCTTTTGAGGTGGATGCGTTGCTGGAGATGGTGCGCCGCCATTTGAGCGCCCACCACGCAGGTGATGTCGTGGCGGAAGACCCGCGCATGCGCGAAGTGATGTCACTGGCCCACCGCATGGCCAACAACGACCTAACCGTGATGATCTCCGGCGAAAGCGGTACGGGCAAAGAAGTGTTTGCGCGCTACATTCATGATCATTCCGAGCGCCAGGCTGGCCCCTTTGTGGCGATCAATTGTGCCGCCATCCCTGAGAACATGCTGGAAGCAGTACTGTTTGGTTATGAGAAAGGCGCCTTTACCGGGGCCCAAACCTCTCACGCCGGTAAGTTTGAGCAAGCCCAGGGTGGCACGCTGCTGTTGGATGAAATTTCAGAGATGGGGCCGGCGCTGCAGGCCAAGTTGTTGCGGGTTCTGCAAGAACGCGAAGTTGAGCGGCTTGGATCGAAAAAAACCATCGAGTTAGATGTGCGGGTGTTGGCCACCACCAACCGGGATCTGAAAGACGAAGTGGCCGCCGCGCGCTTTCGCGAAGATCTGTTTTACCGCCTCAACGTTTTACCGCTGGTATTGCCCCCTCTACGCGAACGGCCCGGCGATATTCTGCCCTTGGTAGAACGGGTGTTGCAGCGCAGTAGCGGGAGCACGGCGCCGAACGCGATGACCGAATGCGCACGGCAGCAATTACAAACCTACCATTGGCCGGGCAACGTCCGTGAACTAGAAAACCTGGTGCAACGTGCCCAGGTGCTCGCCGGCGATGGTGTGATTGACGTCGAACACCTCTTGTTCGAACAGCCTGCAGCCGCGCCCCTTACCCCCAGCTCAAACGTTGCTGAATTGCCGACCAGTTTAGAAGAGGATCTGAAGCTGCGCGAACGCGAAGTGATCTTTGAGGCGTTACGTTCCGGCAATGGCAATCGTGAAACAGCGGCGGCACGCCTAGGTATCAGCCCACGCACCCTGCGCCACAAGCTCGCGAGAATACGCGAAGAAGGTGCGCAAATACCGGGTGAAGCGGTACAAACCGCGTAACAAAACAACATGGACTATTTGATGAAGCGTGAAGTGATGGCAGCGGAGATAATCAGATGAATGATATCGATGTGAGTGGACTGCTGGCGCAAATGCGGGCGCTGGCGAATGAAACCCAGAACCTGGGTGTGCCAGCCAATACCGGTACCCCAACCACGGCATTTGCCGAAGTCCTTGGGCAGTCGATTGATGCGGTGAACCAAACTCAACAGCGCGCATCGGCCCTGGCGGAGGCGTTTGAAAGCGGCGATCCGAATGTGGACTTGGCTGAAGTAATGATCAACTTACAGAAAGCCAATGTGTCGTTTACCGCGATGACTGAAGTGCGCAACAAGCTGGTGAACGCCTACCAAGAAATAATGAATATGCCGGTGTAGTGGAGGCACCTGTGATAACCCGATCGTTTTTGGAAATACGCTAAATGGCGGAAGCGCAAACCCAGCCATTAGGAGAAGCACAATTAGCTAGCGCCACGGCCAGCCCACTGCAAACCATCCCCGGTATGCGCCAAGTGTTGTTGTTGTTTGGCTTAGCAGCGGCGGTAGCCGCCGGCACCGCGCTGGCGTTGTGGTCACAGAGTCCAAATTACCGCGTGCTCTATCCGAGTCTCGACCAAAGCGAAATGGGTCCCGTGGCCAACGTGCTGGAAGTTTCGGGAATCGACTATCAGATCGATCACGCCTCCGGCTCCCTGGTGGTAGACGCTGACAAGCTCAACGACGCGCAATTGTTGCTCGCTGGGCAGGGCCTACCACGCAGCAAAGGGGTCAGTTTAGAAAACCTCTATGAAGGCAGTGGCTACTCCACCAGCCAGTTTATGGAGAGTAAGTTTTACACCCATGCGTTGGAGAACAAACTGGCGCGAGTGATCAGCGGCTTAAACGCGGTAAAAGCCGCGGAAATATCGTTAGGTTTGCCCAAGCCTTCGGTATTTATCCGGGATCGCAAAGACCCCACTGCCTCCGTGCTGGTGCATCTATATCCCGGGCGTTCGTTGGAGCCGAGTCAAGTACGGGCCATCATTCACTTGGTGGCATCCAGTGTGCCGGATTTGAGCACATCCAATGTCACGCTGTTAGATCAAAACAGTAACTTGTTGTCGGATGTTGCCTCAGGTGATGTGTTGGGCGCGGCCACGGGTCAGTTTGAGTACAAACAGCGTTTAGAAAATTCTCTGGCTGAAAACATAGATGCCTTGCTGGTGCCGATCATGGGGCCCGGACGGTCGCGTACCAAGGTGGTAGCGCAGTTGGACTTTAGCGAGATGGAAGAAACCACAGAGCGCTTTGATCCCGCCGGGCAGGTGGTACGCAGTGAACAATCCAAGGAACAGTCCACCAGTTCAGCACTTGGTGCAGTGGGTATTCCCGGGGCGTTGTCTAATCAGCCGCCGACCGCACCGGCACCGGAAGGCGCGGCAGCACCCACCGAAGCACAGCAAAACACCATGCGTGATCGGACGCTTAACTATGAAGTAGATCGCACCATCAGCCGCAAGCGTGAACCCAAGGGGCGGCTTGAGCGCTTGTCGGTGGCGGTGGTGCTCGACTACTTGCCCGCCGGTGCCGCAGGTGAAGGCGAGGGCGCAGCAGCACCGCAGCCGCTGCCTGCCGAAAAGTTGGAAGAGATTCGCGGTTTGATCAGGGAAGCCGTGGGGTTCGACGAGGACCGTGGCGACACGCTAAATCTAATGAATCAGCCCTTTCAATCTTCACCTGCTCTTCCCGAGTTGGAGCCGCCGCCTATCTGGGAACAACCCTGGGTGATGGATGTGGCCAAGCTTGCCATAGCGGTGCTGGTGGGCCTGGCTTTGGTCTTTTTTGTGTTGCGCCCCTTGGTACAAGGTTTGGTGCAGGCTCATCGCGCCCAAGCAGTTGCCGCCTTGGTTCCGCAAGCAGCCGCTCAGGTGCAAGGTTATGCGGATGCGGAATTGGTGCCTCAAGAGGAACCCTTGCAATTGGCGCAAAACCTGGCCAGTTCAGACCCCAAACGTATTGCACAAGTGGTGAAACATTGGGTAGCCGCAGATGGATAGTCGTACCGAGCCTCTGGACGGGAAAAGCCGTGCCGCCATTCTGTTGATGACGTTGGGAGAAGAGGCCGCTTCCCAGGTGCTCAAGTACATCGACCCCCAAGAAGTCCAACAGGTGGGTCAAGCCATGGCTGAAATTGGCAACATCTCCCAGGAGGAAGTGGATGCGGTGGTGGAAAGTTTTGCCGCAGATGTGCAACACCACACCTCGCTGGGTATTGGCAGCGAAGAGTACCTGCGCAACATTTTAGACAGCGCGCTGGGGCCGGATGCCGCCAAAGGTTATATCGAACGCATTTTACAAGGCCGCAACACCAAGGGGCTTGAGGCGCTCAAATGGATGGAACCCGAAGCGGTGGCAGATCTGCTGCGGGAAGAGCAGCCCCAAGTGATTGCCGTGGTGCTGACCCACTTGAGCCGCGACCGGGCTGCTCAAGTGCTGCGGGGCCTGCCGACAGACATCCAGGGAGATGTTTTGATTCGGATCGCCAACCTTGACGGTGTGCGCCGTTCAGCCTTAACCGACCTTGATGAAATCATGGAACGTCGCATCGCAGAAAGTCGCGGCGACCAGGCTTCCGGCCTTGGCGGCAAACGCGCGGCCGCAGACATCATCCACAAGGTAGGCGCAGATTTAGAGAGCGAGATCATGGAAAAAGTGCGCGCCATAGACGACGACTTGGGTGTGCAAATCCAAGAGTTGATGTTTGTGTTTGAATCACTGCGGGATGTGGATGACCGCGGCATGCAAGCTCTGTTGCGTGAAGTCAGCAGCGATGTGTTGGGGGTTGCGCTGAAAGGCGCGGACCCGGATGTGCAGGAGCACATCTACAACAACATGTCGAAACGCGCTGCGGAGATTCTCAAAGAAGACATGGAAGCCAAAGGCCCGGTGCGCCTAAGCGAGGTGGAAGAAGCGCAGAAAGACATTCTCACCACTGCGCTGAAACTTGCGGATGAAGGCAAGATTCAGCTGGGTGCCAGCGGAGAAGAATATGTCTAACGCCGGATCTGCCTCACCCTGGGTCGCTCCAGAATTCAGCGGTGGCGCCGGCTTGATGACAGCTGATCGTCTGGAAGCATTGCAGCAAGCCGCCTACGACGAAGCCTACGCCACCGGTTTAGAAGAGGGGCGCCAAGCCGGCCGGCAAGAGCTGGCGGAGCGCTTAAATTACCTCAATCAATTGGTCGCTTGCTTGGCGGAACCCTTTCGCCAGCTGGATGATGAAGTAGAGCACGCCACGGTCAGCTTGGCCGTGCGTATCGCCGGTCAATTAATCCGCAGGGAGTTACAAATTGAACCGCAGCACATTGTCGGCATGGTGCACGAAGCCCTGAGCGTGCTGCCGGTGGCCGCCCGTTCCGTCGAAGTGCGTTTGCATCCTGAAGACGCTGCGGTATTGCGTCAGGTATACAGCGATACCCAAACGGAATTTAACTGGCGCCTGGTAGACGATCCGTTGTTAAGTCGGGGCGGCCTGCAGGTGATTACAGAAACCTCGCGCATTGATGCGAGTCTTGAACAACGCCTCAATGACTTGTTAGTGACCTTGGTGGGTGAGCAGCGGGACCCAGAGACTTAAGCCTTGCTGGAAGTCCCGCGCAATTCTGTTTGGGCCTCACGCTTAGCCGAACGTGAAGCGCAGGTAGAAAGCGCAAGCCGTTTGGTGGTGGAAGGTAAGCTTAAACGGCTGGTTGGCCTGACCCTTGAGGCGGAAGGGTGTGAAGCATCTATAGGGTCATACTGTGAAGTGTCGAGACCGGATGGCACTCGCATCGATGCAGAAGTGGTGGGCTTTGCCGACGATCGCATCTTTCTCATGCCGACGGGCGATATCCGTGGCATGAGCAACAACGCCAGTGTGCGCCCTAAGTTGCGGGCAGCGCACATTGGGGTGGGCGCGGGCATGTTGGGCCGCGTGCTGGACGGATCGGGCCAACCGATAGACGGCAAAGGCGCGATACGCAGTGAGCAGCAGGTGGATCTACACGGCAAAGCCATCAACCCGTTAGCGCGGCAACCTATCACCGAAGCTTTGGACGTCGGGGTGCGTTCTATAAACAGTTTTATCAGCCTCGGCCGCGGGCAACGTGTCGGTCTGTTTGCCGGCAGCGGCGTGGGTAAAAGTGTGTTGCTGGGCATGATGACCCGCAACACGGAGGCCGACATCGTAGTGGTGGGCCTAATTGGCGAACGCGGTCGCGAGGTGCAGGAGTTTATTGATCAGTCGCTTGGCCCTGCAGGTATGCAGCGCTCGGTGGTAGTGGCCACACCGTCCGATTACCCACCTTTGATGCGGATCCATGGTGCCCTGCTGGCCACCAGCATCGCCGAGTATTTTCGCGATCAAGGCCTTAAAGTCTTGTTGCTGATGGATTCACTGACACGTTTTGCCCAAGCCCAGCGTGAGATCGCATTGGCCATCGGTGAGCCGCCGGTAACGAAGGGTTATCCGCCCTCGGTGTTTGCCAGCCTGCCGGAATTGGTAGAGCGCGCTGGCAACGGAGCGCAAGGGCAAGGATCTATCACAGCGGTTTACACCGTCTTAACCGAAGGAGATGACCACAACGATCCCATTGCCGACGCCGCCCGCTCGATTTTGGACGGCCATATCGTGTTATCGAGGCAATTGGCGGGTGCGGGCATTTTCCCTGCCGTGGACGTGGATGCCTCTGTGAGTCGGGTGATGGAACAGATTGTTTCCCCACAACACCGTCAATTGGCACAAGTGTACAGACGTCTCAATGCTTTGTACGAAGAGAACAAAGATCTGATCAGTGTCGGCGCCTACAATAGTGGCACGGATCCAAATATCGACATGGCCGTCGCGTTGTATCCGAAGATGATGGAATTTTTGCGCCAGGACATGAACGAATCAGCCAGCCTGGCAGAAGGGTTGGCCACGCTGGAGCAAGTACTGACCAGCGAAATCCCGCAGCAAACCGAGGAAAATGTAAATGGCGACCACTAAGTTGCGCTCTGAACGTATGGCATCATTGGAAAATCTTGCCAGCAACGAGGCAAAAAGTGTTGCGGTGCAAATGGAGCAGCAAGCGCAGTTGCTTCACCAAGGTGAAACCAAGCTGCAGGATTTGATTGAGTATTTTAATAGCTATCAAGAGCAATCGGGGTCTGCGAACGCGGTCAACTCGATGCTGTTGTTAGAACAACAAGCGTTTATGAAACGTTTATCGGAAGCCATCGAAGCGCAGCGACAGGTGGTGGAAAATGCCCGTAGCCGCTACCAGCTGTTACGCTCCCGGTGGCTAAATAAACACCTACGCGGCACCGCGTTGGGCAAGGCGGTGGACCGCTTTCAGCGTGAAGAAGGCCAAGTAGAAAATCGTCGCGAACAGCATTCGCTGGATGAGTTGGCGGCCCGCCAGCACCAAAGTTGGTAGCAGCTTCACCCTTACCTGAGACCCCCATCACAGTTCCCGCCATCCGGTTTGAAGTTGCCTAACCGATAGTCGATAGTCCCAGCAACGACTCTTGATAGTCAATTTGCCGGTTGATGCCATGCCTTTTGGTCTCGACATCCTTCAACTGAGAAAAGGAGTTCGGTTGTGGATCTAGCCACTCTACTCGGCCTGGTAGGCGCCGTAGTAGTCGTCGCAGTCACAGTGTTTATTGGCGGACAACCCGTGGTGTTCGTCAACGTGCCGTCGTTGATCATAGTGATCGTTGGCACCCTCATGGTAACGATGATCAAGTTCAGCCTTGGTCAGTTTCTCAGTGCAACCAAGGTGGCCGGCCGTGCATTTTCGCTTAAACAGGACGCCCCTGAGGAACTCATCGAGAAGTCTGTGGAGCTCGCGGGTCTCGCTCGCAAAGGCGGCATCCTTGCCTTAGAAGAAGCAGAAATTCCCAACGAGTTTATGCAGAAAGGGCTAAATCTGGTTATCGATGGACACGAACCGAACATCGTGCGCGATATTCTGCACAAGGACATTACCCTGACGGTCCAACGGCATATGGAAGGGCGTAGCATATTTATGGCCATCGGTGATGTCGCACCGGCCATGGGTATGATCGGTACGTTGATTGGCTTGGTACAAATGTTGTCCACCATGGATGACCCGAAACAGATTGCCCCAGCCATGGCGGTGGCGCTGATCACCACGCTGTACGGCGCTATTCTTGCCAACATGGTGGCATTGCCCATCGCGGACAAGTTGGAATTGCGCGCCAAAGAAGAGAAAAACGCCAAGATGCTGGTGGCGGATGCTATTGCCGGTATCCAAGACAGCCAAAACCCGCGGGTATTGGAGAGTTTGCTCAGCAATTACTTGCCGCCTTCCAAGCGCCCGGCCGCGGATGCGCCCGAACAAGCCGCCGCGTAAATCTTAGATTAGACAGTCTTAGTCAGTCTCATGGAAGAAGAAGAACAGGCACCGAAACCCGCAGGCGCGCCGAAGTGGATGGTGACGTTTGCGGACTTGTCGACGTTGTTGCTGTGTTTCTTTGTGCTGCTGCTGTCTTTTTCGGAAATGGACGTCGCCAAATTTAAGCAGTTGGCGGGTTCCATGCGTGAAGCTTTTGGTGTGCAAGCGGAAATTGAAGTCAAGCACATCCCTAAAGGCACCAGTATCATTGCCCGGGAGTTTAGTCCTGGCGAACCACAAAAGACGGTGCTTAACGAGGTGCGTCAGTTCACCATCGATTCCTCCAAAAACACGCTGAAATTTACCGGCGCCATCGAGATGGAGAAGCTTGAGGAACAGCGGCGTTTGGAAGAGCAGGCCGAGCGGGATGCCGCCAAAATCTCTGAAGAGCTGGCGCAAGAGATAGAAGAAGGTAAGGTGTTGGTGCGTGCCGCTGGTACACGAACGGTCATCCATATTCTGGAAAAAGGTTCTTTTGCGTTAGGTTCCGCCGACATCAAGCCCGAGTTTGTGCCGGTGCTGCAGAAGATTCACGGTCTGTTGATGACAACCGAAGGGGTGATTCGTATCGCCGGGCACACAGACAATCTGCCCATATCCACGTTGCGTTTTCGCTCGAATTGGGAGTTATCGTCCGCCCGTGCGGTTTCGGTGCTGCACGAGCTGCTAAAACCCAGGGAGTTACAGCCGGCACGCCTATTGGTGGCAGGTTATGCCGATACCAAACCCATCGCCAGCAACGACAATTCAACCGGCCGCGCTAAAAACCGTCGTGTGGATATCTCGATCATTCACGGCGACGACTACTCACCTGGCGGTGAGCCATCGCCGGCATCTTAAGCTAAAGCTAAAGAATACGCTTAAGCCTGAGCGCCGCGGTGTAGACGCACCATCAGATCTGCTTCCGCCTCCGTCAGTCCACAAGTTTTTGCCAGTTTTTCCGGGGGTGCTCCCCGGCCAGCCATCTGTATGGCTTCATCGATGGAGCCGCTGACAAAGGTCTGGTTTTGAATGTCAAGGTTTTGTTCGGTGACACGCGCAAGCTTTTTTTCCAGACTAAACAGTGCTTCGGAGAGGCGTGCTTGCGAAGCTGCATTGAGGTCTGCGGCGGAATGTAAGGTCTGCAGCTGACGGCTGGTGATACGCAGAGACCTGAACAGCAGCACCGCTATTCCAATCATGGCCAGCAGCACCAAGGACAGGAGAACAAACAGCGTCAGCTCGATCAACTCGCCGTGTTGGGTGATGTATTGGGTCATGCGTATTCGTCTACTTGATGGTCGCTTGGCGGTGGTTTCTTAGGCGGTTTTTTGCGCAGCTTTTTCTCGGCGGGACCTTGAGTTTGGCGTTGCTTCTTACCGGCGGTACCCTGAGTCGGCACAGTACGTGGTTTCGGTCCAAGGCTGTCGATCTCTGACATGGAAGCCTCCTGGAGCTGCTTCACTCATCTAGTTTCGCGCGCAGGCGCAATAACGCTTGGCCGTGAATCTGGCAAACGCGGGATTCAGACACACCAAGCACTTCGCCAATTTCGCGCAGGTTAAGCTCCTCATCGTAGTACAGCGACATCACTAAGCGTTCTCGTTCAGGGAGGAGTTCGATGGCTTGCACCAGGTGTTCGCGGAAATCTTCGTGTTCCAGTATGTCTGATGGTTCCTGTTCGTTGGCAACAGGTTTAGGGGTAGAACCGCCGTCTTCGCTTTCCGGTTCGTCTAGGCTGAACAGGCGACAGGCGGCTGCGTCGCGCTGAACTTTTTGGTATTCCTCGATGCTGATGCCCATGGCTGCGGCAATGTCTTTGTCCTTGGCTTTGGCTCCCGTCTCGTTTTCTATTTTGTTGATGGCTTCGGTGGCTTCGCGCACCTTGCGATACACGGAGCGCGGCGTCCAATCAGAGCTACGCACTTCGTCTAGCATAGCGCCGCGAATACGAATACCCGCATAAGTTTCGAAGTTAGCGCCTTTGTCCGGCGTATAGTTGCGCGCTGCCATGAGTAGACCAATGGTGCCGGCCTGTATGAGATCGTCGACCTCGACGCTGGCGGGCATTCTACCCACGAGGTGGTAAGCAATACGTTTCACCAGCTCAGCATGTTTGAGCACCAGCTCGTTGTGGTTTTCACCAGCGTTGTCGAGGTACTCGTTGGCTGCACTCATGTTGGGGATCCACTCAAAGCGGGGTTAGCGAGCGTACGCTCCATAAAAAATTCGATATGGCCGCGCGGCGCATTTGGAATTGGCCAATTGCTGGCGGCACGGGCCAGTTTGTTGAAAGCTGATGATGAGCGCGCTCCAGGGAAACGTTGCACCACAGCGGACTGTTCTTGGATGGCGCGCAACATGTAGTCGTCATGCGGAATACCGCCCATCGGCACTAGCGTGACGTCGAGAAATCGCTCAGCAACCCGAGCAATCTTGGAGAATACTTCACTGGCCTGGGTGGGTTCGCGCACCATGTTCACCACCACGTGAAAGCGCCGCACATCGTATTCTTTGCTCAGCACCTTTATGACCGCATATGCATCCGTAATGGAGGCGGGTTCGTCACAGACCACCACAATCACTTCGTGAGCAGCCTTCACAAACTGCATCATGCTGGAAGACAAGCCAGGCGCATTGTCGATCAGCAGTACATCCAGGTCGTTGGTGAGTTCGCTGAAGGCTTGGATGAGACCGGCTTGTTCGGTGCGGTTGAGTTGTGCCATGTGTAACACGCCAGAAGCCGCGGGAACCAGATCAAGGCGCGGACACACCGGCAAAATGATGTCTTGTAGGGTACATTCGCCGTTGAGCACATGGGATAAATTGTATTTGGCTTGCAAACCGAGCTGTGTATCTATGTTGGCAAGGCCAAGATCGGCGTCCAGCAACATGGTGCGCTGGCCTTGTTTGGCCATGGCCAACGCTAGGTTGACGGATATGGCAGTTTTGCCGACCCCACCTTTGCCCGCTGTGGTGGCGATGACCTTCACCGGCGAGGGTGGTTGCCTTTCAGGCACACCGTTGGCTTGGGATTTGAGGGGTAAGACTTTACCCATTGCTCACCGCCTGACGCAGTTGATTCGACAACCTAGGTTCCTCCTCTGTGAAATCTGTATCCGCTGTGTTCCGCTGGGTTTGTTCCGGGATTGGCTGTTTGATGAGTTGTACAGCCCGGCTCACCAGTTCGGCGCGGAATTTGGCGCCAACGTGCAGATCAGCAGGTATTTGTTGACCATCGCTAACGAAGTAGACGGGTAACGTGGCTTCTAGAACGGCGGATAACGTGCCACCTAAACTCGACGCTTCGTCAATTTTTGTGATGACGGTGCCCGCCAGTTCGATACAACCAAACGCTTGGATGGCTTCTTTGATGGATTCCGTTTGGCTATTTGCCGCCAGGGTTAACAGCGGCTGAATCGGCACCGCGGTACTGGTCAGCATGGCCAGCGCTTCGAGCAGCCGTCCATCGCGGTGACCGTAACCTGGGGTATCGATCAGGACTAAAGATTTGTTGCCAAGGCGTTCAAGGGTGCGATCTAACGTGTTTGCATCGGTGACGAAGCGCACCGTCACACCGAGGATTTTGCCAATACGAAACAACTGCTGCTGAGCGCCGATACTGGTTTTGTCGGTGCTAATTAATGCCACGCTGTCGGCGCCGTGGCGCAAACGGTATTTAGCGGCAACCTTAGCCAGCGTGGTGGTTTTGCCGACTCCAGTAGGACCGACAAAGGCAAACGTACCGCCGGTTTCTAACAAGTCATCGGGTGCCATCGGTAAACGCTTGGAAAGCAGGGCCAACACCGTACGCCAAGCGTACTTTTCATCCGCTTTGGCGGGAATGATGTTGACCAACGATTCTATGAGCGCGTGTTCCAAACCCAACTGATTGAGGCGACGTATAACCGGCGCTAATGCGGGGCGCTTACGCTGGAGATCGTTAAAGGAGATTGCGGAGAACTCCTCCTGCATCATTGTGCGCAAGGACTTCAATTCTTCGTTCAGCGCGCTGAGACCGGCGCCGTCAACGCTGTCGACGTGGCCCGCCACCGGTTCTTTGACGATGGCGATGGGTGCGTCTAATTCAAACTCCGCTGCTGCCTCGCTATATAGAGCCGCAGGGGTGGTGTCGGCGACCGTAGCGCTTGAGGGGAGTTCAGCCACTTTGTCGGTATATGGCTCTTCCTGTGCTGCGGATCGAGCGCGGGCGCTGATCTGTACACTTTCCTCATCCGCGGCTGGGCTGGCTTGATCCACAAAGGAGGGTTCTGGCGAGCGTGTTTGGGCCGCGGGACGGCCAAAACCCTGATGGAACAGGGACTCGTCGTAATCCACCGCGGCGATCACCTCGATGCCGCCTACTACCGGCCGATTCGACAAGATCACCGCATCGGGGCCCTGTTCTTCGCGGACTTGCTGCAACGCCGCGCGCATGGTGTTGGCGTAGAATCGCTTTATCTTCATGCTGCGTTACTAGCTCCCCACCGCAGCCACCAGGCGTACTTTGCGATCGTCCGGTATTTCGTTGTAGGCCAACACGCTTAACCCCGGAATACCTTGGCGCACAAAGCGGGCCATCCAGGAGCGGATGGCCGGCGGTACCAACAGCACCGCCGGCTCACCTGCAACTTCTTGGCGCTGGGTTTGTTGCAGCAGTGCCTGATGAATCTGGTCGGCAAGGTTCGGTTCGATACCAATCCCCTCAGATTGGTTGTGCAGGGGTGCTGCGGAGTTGTCTTGTGCCATGCCATGCGGCTGTGGGTTGCCCTGTTGAATACTGGACTGCAGGATTTGTTCCAACTTTGGATCCAACGTAAATGCGGGTATTTCCTGCTCTAAGCCATTGATTTTATGAATAATTGAGGGCGCCAGCGCGATACGCACAGCCGTCAATAATGTGTGGGGATCTGGGTTATTTGGCGCCAGTTCCGCCAAAGTTTCGACGATCGTTCGCATGTTGCGTATCGGTATCTGCTCCATCAGCAAGTCTTGTAACACCCTGACCACCGTTGCCAATGGCACTACCTTGGGCACCAGATCCTGCAACGCCTTAGGTCCATCCGCGGTGAGCCGATCAACCAATTGTTGTGCTTCTTCGTGGCCGAGCAGGCGGTGTGCGTGGGTCTTGATGATTTGACTCAAGTGGGTGGCGATGACCGTACTGGCGTCCACTACGGTATAACCCAAGGTGCGGGCGTGGTCGGCGGAGGAGGCATCTATCCAAACCGCGTCCAGGCCAAAAGCCGGATCTTTGGTTTCGATGCCGCTGGGTTTACCGGCGGCTTGTCCGGGGTTGATGGCCAGGTGCCGTCCGGGGTGCACTTCACCTTCCGCCACCGGCACGCCGTGCAGGGAAATGCGATAAGCCCCAGGGGCAATGTCTAAGTTGTCGCGTATGTGGATGGGTTGGATCAGAAAACCCAACTCGTTGGTGAGATTTTTACGCACCCCGCGGATGCGTGCCATCAACTCACCACCTTGTTCCCGGTCGACTAAGGGGATCAATCGGTAGCCTACTTCTAGACCCAGGGCGTCCATGGGTCCAACTTCATCCCAGGTGAGTTCTTCCGGGCGGACTTCGGTTTGTACCGGTTCTTCCGGCGCATCCTCGGCAGGGGCTTGTTGGGTTTGAGTTACTTGGTAAGCACCGGCCAGGGCTAAACCGCCCAAAAACAGGAACACCAGGCTCGGCATCCCCGGAATGAGCCCGAGGAGAATCAACACGCTGCCGCTGATGGCCAGCACCTTGGGTTGCTTGAACACCTGGGTGATGACCTGCTCACCCATGTCCTGGGGCCGTGACATGCGGGTGACGATGATGGCGGTGCCGGTGGACAACAGCAGCGAAGGAATTTGCGCCACCAAGCCGTCACCGATGGTCAACAGCGTGTAGTTGCGCATGGCGTCGCCGAAGGCCATGTCGTGTTGCAGTGTGCCGATAAACAGACCGCCGATGATATTGATGAACAGAATCAGCACACCCGCCACGGCGTCGCCACGCACAAACTTGCTGGCGCCGTCCATGGAACCGAAAAAGTCGGCTTCTTCGCGAATCTCGTTGCGGCGCCTGGCCGCTTCGTCTTGATCGATGATGCCGGCATTGAGGTCTGCATCGATGCCCATTTGGCGCCCGGGCATGGCGTCCAAGGTGAAGCGCGCGGTGACTTCGGACACGCGCCCGGCACCTTTGGTGACCACCACAAAGTTGATGATGACCAGGATCGAAAACACCACCAGACCGATGGCGTAGTTACCGCCGATGACAAATTCGCCGAAAGCTTCGATGACTTTACCGGCGGCATCGGTGCCTTCGTGGCCGTTTAATAACACCACGCGCGTGGACGCCACGTTGAGTGACAAACGTAGCAACGTCACCAACAGCAGCACGGTGGGGAAGACGCCCAAATCAAGCGGGCGTTGAACGTAGATCACTGCGAGGATGATGATCAGCGACAGGGTGATGTTGAAAGTAAACAGCAGATCCAACAGAAACGGCGGCAACGGGATGACCAGCATGCCGAGAATCAACAGCACAAAGATCGGCGCCCCCAAGCCATGGTTGAGGTACGGCAGCACGTTTTGTTGTAAATAACCGATCACGGCTTACTCATACTCAGCGGGTGCTTCTACTTCGGGCATCTCGGGTTCAACCCCGCCGTGTTCCATGTACTGATTCAACTGGTAGATGTAGGTCAGCACTTGCGCCACACCGACATACAGCTGTTCGTCGATCTGGTCCCCTATCTTGGAGGTGTCGTATAGCGCGCGCGCCAGGGGCGGGGCTTCGAATATCGGCACACCGTGCTCTTGGGCTACTTCCCTGATGCGGGCTGCCAGGTGGTCAGCCCCCTTGGCCACCACCTTGGGGGCATCCATTTCGTCTGCTTCGTAACGCAAGGCCACAGCAAAGTGGGTGGGGTTGGTGACCACTACTGACGCGATAGGAATATCTTCCATCATGCGCCGGTTGGCCACTTCTTGCTGCAAGCTGCGCATGCGCCCGCGCACTTCCGGCCGGCCCTCGGTTTCTTTGCCTTCCTCTTTGATTTCGTGCCGGGTCATACGCAGCTTCTTCATGTGATCCCAGATTTGAAACGGCACATCCACCGCGGCGATGACAATCAAGCCAAGGCTAAATAATAAAAACGAAATCGACATGAGCCAGCCGGAATGGGCCAACGCTTCGAGGATGGGTTTGCGCCCCAACGCAAAAAATTCGTTGGCTTCCCACTGCAATACAAAAATGGCGATGCCGCCGACAAAGGCAAACTTTGCTATGGCTTTGAGCATCTCCACCAGTCCACGCATGGAAAACAAACGTTTCATCCCGGCGATGGGGTTGATGCGCTCGCCTTTAAACTTCATGGCTTGCATACTGAAGGACCAGCCACCCAGGGCCATGGGCGCCAGCAACGCCACCACGCTTAACAAAAGCAACCACGGAGTGAGCATTTGCAACGCGGTGCTGGTAGCGGTTTCGAGCGGAAACAGTAAACGGCTGGTGTCGACTACGTCTGCCCGCGACAGCGACAAGCCATCGATCATCAGCCTCGACACATCGAACATCATTGATTCGCCGAACAGATACACCGCCAGGGCTGCGCACAAGGTGATCGCCATGGTGTTGAGTTCGCGGGAGCGGGGAACCTGGCCTTTGTCTCGCGCCTCTTTTAGGCGCTTGGGTGTTGGCTGTTCTGTAGGTTCCTGGAATTTATCCTGTTGTTCAGCCATGGCGCCGCAACTCGCCCGGTGTTGGTGCCTGCAGGATCATGGCGCGACCCCGGTCATGGCTTTGAGGACAATGAACACACTGTCGAGCATGTCGGTGAGGCCCACTAAGGTGGTCTGCAAGCTGTACTGCAGAATGACAAAGCCCAGCAGGATGGTGGTCGGTAGACCCACCGCAAACAGGTTGAGTGTAGGTGCCGCGCGGCTGATGACACCGTAGGCTAGATTCACCACGAGCAGCGCCACCACCGCCGGCAGCGCAATCAGCACGGCCCCGGCAAACATCTGTGTCCCCCAGCTCACCACCGTCCATATGCCTTCGGTGCCAAAGCTCGCTGTGCCCGGCGGCAACGTGACGAAGCTCTGCATCAACACCTCGATCAAGATGAGATGGCCGTTGAGGGCAAGGAACATCATGGTGGTGAGGATGACGAAGAACTGACTCAAGATGGGTACGTTTACACCGCGCTGTGGGTCGATCAGCATCGCAAAACCCAGACCCATGCTCATGGCGATGGTTTGGCTGCCGATAATCACTGCGTCGAACACCATTTGCACCATAAACCCCATGGTGGCGCCTATGGCTATCTCCTGGGCGATGGCCATCAGACCCGGCCCGCTCAAGGGATCGATGGCGCCCGGAGAAGGTATCAGCGAAGTGAGGCTGGCGGCTAAAACCAGCGCCAAAATAATCCGCACCCGCGCAGGTACCAAGCGCGCGCCGAACATCGGCGCCACCATGAGCATGGCGGCAATGCGGAAAAACGGCAGGGCAAAGTCGGTAACGAGTTGCTCTAGGTCGATGAGTTCGGCAAGCATTACGCACGTGTCAGCCGATCATATTGGGGATATTGAGTACCAAGCCGCTGGTATAGCTCATGATCAGATTCAGCATCCATGGACCGGCTAGCCATAGCGCCACCACCAAGATGATGAGCTTGGGTATGAAGCTTAAGGTCATCTCGTTGATCTGTGTGGCGGCTTGCAACATCCCGATCAGCAAGCCGACGGCCAAAGCAGACAGCAACAGCGGGGCGGCCAGCAACACCATGATTTGTAAGGCTTGCTGGCCGATGGTTACGACAGCTTCGGGACTCATAGTGGGATACTCCTAAACGGCCGCGTCAAAAGAAGAAGCTGGATGCCAGGGTGCTCATCAACAGCGACCAGCCGTCAACCAACACAAACAACATAATCTTGAACGGCAACGACACCAGCATCGGGGACAGCATCATCATGCCCATGGACATCAACGTGCTGGCGACCACTAGGTCGATCACGACAAATGGGATAAACAGCAGGAAGCCGATTTGAAACGCGGTTTTTAACTCGCTGGTGATGAAAGCGGGTATCAAGATTGACGTGGGGACCTCTTGTGGGGAGGAGATATCCTCGCGGTTTGACAAGGAAACAAACAGTTCCAGCTCCGCTTCACGCGTCTGGCCTAACATAAACTGGCGAACCGGCTCCATGGCTTGGGTCAGCGCTTCCTCCGGCGCCATAGCCCCCTCCATATAAGGGCCTATGCCGGCTTCGTAGCTGTTACTCATCACCGGCGCCATAATAAAAATGGTGAGAAACAGCGAAAGTCCGATGAGCACCTGGTTTGGAGGCGTTTGCGCGGTGCCGAGCGCTTGGCGCAGGATGCTCAGCACAATGATGATGCGGGTGAATGAAGTCATCATCAGAACTAACGCCGGCAGCAGCGTTAGCACGGTCATGAGTGCCAGGATCTGGATGGTTAACGTATAACCTTCGGCTTCACTGCCATCGCCGTTGAGGGCGATAAACGGCACTGCGGCGGCTTCGCCGTGTGCGGAAGCCGCCGTGGCCAGCAACACCGTGGTTAGTATGATGCGTGTCATGTCTCTCGCCCCATGGCGCGGCGCAAACTGTCGGCAAAACTCATGGGTACCGGCGCTGCGTTAGCCTCGCGCGTGTCTACCTGGATGGGGTGTTCCAGCGTGTGTAAATGTTGTATGCCGGCTGAGCTGACGCCCATGAGCAGCTGTTCGTCGCCGACCTCGATCAGAACCACGCGTTCTTTGCCGCTCATCGGCAACACGCTAAGCACGCGCAGGTGTTGTCGATTGCTGGCGCCGCCAAATTGCACGCGTTTCAACAGCCAGGCTACCGCAAAGATCACCAGCAGCACGGCCGTCAGCGCGATCAGCATGTCGAACGAGCTGGTGGACAACGGTTCCAAAGGCGTTTGCGCGTTCACTGGAATTGCTTGATGCGCTCAGAAGGGCTGATGACATCCGTTAGACGGATGCCGTACTTGTCGTTCACTACAACCACCTCACCGCGCGCCACCAAGGTGCCGTTAATCAGCACGTCCAGAGGTTCACCGGCGAGGCGATCCAGTTCCACGACGGAACCTTGGTTCAGTTGCAACAGTTCCCGTACACTGATGCTGGTGCGGCCAACTTCAAGCGCAAGGTTAACGTTGACGTTCAGCACCACCTCAAGATTGACGTCGGATGGTGCAGCGCCGGCCTCTGCGTTTTGATCTAGCGCGTCAAAATCGGCTTTTTCTACTTCGTTACTCTCTGCATCGGGTTGGTTAGGTTCTGCGTCTGTTGCGCTCATGTATCAATGGCTCCTATGACCCGCATCAGCTGATACGTTCGGTGATGTGAATGGCGTTGTGGCCGTTGGAAGTACCAAATTTGCCGCGGAACAACGGCACGCTGTCAGAGGCCAACTCAACGCTTTCCGGTAGCTCGATGGGTAAAACATCCCCGGGCCGTAATCTGACCAGATCCCGCAGGTTGACCTTGAGGGTGGTGAGCACCGAGCTTAGCTCGACGTTTGTGTCTTTCACGTGCTGTTCGAGAATTGCCGCCCAACGTGCCTGTTTGCTGACCTGGTCGCCTTTATTGCTGTTTTCGAGTTTTTTCTTCAGCGGCACCAAACAACTGGTGGGGATCAGCACTTCCAAAGTGCCCAAGGGTTCTTCTTCCATCTGCACGTCGAAGCGTGACACCACTAGGATGTCTGTGGGGCTGTAAGCAGTAGAAAACTTAGGATTTGACTCCGTTTGAATGTTCTCAAACTCCATGCTGACGATACCTTCCCAGGCCGCTGCCAGATTGGTGCAGGCTTGCTGCAACAACTTGCGAGCGACCCCGGCTTCGGTTGCGGTGAAGTCGCGATCGAGCTCGATGGGGGAGCCTAACGCACCGCCAAAATACAAATTGACGTAGTTGAGAATGAGGTTCGAATCGAGCACAAACATCACCTGACCATCAATTTGCGGCACGGTGGTGACGTTGAGGCTGGTGGGGCGGGACTGCGCCACCAAATAATCGGCAAACTTCTCGAGCCGCGATTCCCCGGCGGTCACATCAAGCTGATCGTTGAGCAGCTTACGGATGCTGTGTTGGAAGTAACGCGCGAAGACTTCGTTGACAAATTCAACGTCGGGTTTGCTATCACGGCCCACAGATTCCATCGTGGACAGATCAAAATCTCTGACGTCTTCAGGATTAAACTTAACCCCGCCGCCGGTTTCGATGTTGCCGTTGGAGACATCGCGCAGCAGCGCGTCTACTTCTTCTTGAGTGAGGACATCCTTCATTGGATGACAAAACTCGTTAGGTACAAAGCATCGATACCTTGCTGTCCGGACAGCTCCAGCAGCACTTCATCAGCCACCTCGCGGGCTTGTTCACGGATTTGTTCTTTGCCCTCGAGACTGGTGATGTCGCTGTGGTTGAGGGTGCCAAATAACATGATCAGCGCATTACGAATGGCAGGACTGTGGGTTTTTGCCGCCTCGTAGACCTCTTTGTTGCGTGTCATCAACTGGATGGTGGTTTGCAGAAAGTGTGACTCACCACCTTCGCCTTGGAGGTTGACCACCAAGGCCGGATCCAAAGGTAGATAGTTAGCAGGTTCTAATTCAGAGACGTCCGCGGTGGCGGCTTCCTCCGATTCTGCGGTTGGGTCTACCGGCGCCGGCGGCGGGCGCAGAGATTCCCATGCAAATAGGATGGCCACTTCGGTGACTAACACGATGCCGACGATCATCAACAGTTGCATCATGCCTAACTTGGCCTGGGGGGCGGCTTCAGTAGCTTGGGTATCGTTCTCTGCCATGGCGTTTTGCTTGGCTCCATCCTGCTGGCGGTGTAAACGCAGTGCTCTTGAGCCTGCTCATACCTCCTAGCAAAAAACGTACCACTGAATTTTTGTTTATAAGTTATTGAAAAATATAGAGAAAAAAAGAATACGGCGGAAAAGAGTCAGAACTTTGACGATCTCGGTTGTCGGTTCGTTGGCGCCTAACTGCGGCCAACGGTGCCAAGCATTGTTAGGCGTAGGTGTCGATCAAGCCCAGTGCGATGGGTGTGCTACCCGGGTGCGGTTCGCCATTGTTTTCAGCGTTATCTCCCGCAGGGGTGTCGAAGCCTTGGTCTTCGGGTGTTTGACCTTCTTGCTGGGCCACCTGGGAGTCAGTCAGTTGTAAGCCTGATTGTTGCAGCAGGTTTTCCAAACGCGGTAGCGATTGCTGCAGTGCGTCGCGAACTTCAGCGCTCGCCGTGGTCATGACGATACTTGCCTGATCACCATTCAAGGTAAATTGCACCTCAATGCGGCCCAAGTGGGGAGGATTGAGGCGTAATTCAGCCGTATTGCCGCCTTTCTGTAACATCCAAGCGATGCGCTCGGCCAACGGTTCCGACCATTGGGCCCGGTCCGCCGGTAAGTTCAACAAGCCTGATTGCGGTGCCGGCGCTTCCATAGCGGGCCGCGCCATATTTAAGGGTGAGGTATGAGCACTGGGTTCAACCCGGGCAAACTCCGTCGCGGCCGTTCGAGTGGCATCGGACCTCACCACTTCCTGGCGCAACGTTTCATTGTCTGCTCGGCTCAGTTTGGTGGCTAACTCAGCTTGCTGACGCTCGGTAAAAGTGTACTCGGCAGATTGATCACCGCTTGAGGTGCCCGCCTCAGTGGCGACAGCCGGTGTGTTCACAGGGGTTGCGGTGCTGTTCGGCGTGTTGCTCGCGGTGAGGTTAACCTGAGGCAGGCTAGGCGCGTTGCTGGTCACGTTCGTGCTTGATGCATTAACCCCGGCAGCGGGTAGGGCTGGGTCGATGGGTACAGGTGCTGTCGTCGGGTTTACCTCTAGCGCCGCGGCCAGATCGACAGCAGCCTCTGGTTGGTCTGGCTTTGCTGCTTGTTGTGGCTGCGGGGCGAGTGCAGGTTCGGGCTGCGGCAACCCATTGCCGCTAAGCGGCAAGAGTTTGCCGTCCGCAGTCGGCGGTAGCTCTGTCGCTAACCTAGCCAAGCTGAGACCGTCTCCTAACCCATCAATTGGTAAGCTGGTTGGGGGTGCGATGGCCGGCACTGGCAAGTTCGGCAGCGCGGTGTTAGGCAGCAGTGAGTTTGTAGCGGTAGTGCTTTCTGGCGCCTTCAACTGCGCCAACATGGCGGCGAAATCCGCTCGTTTTGGGGAATTAGGCTCGATATTAGGCAGTATGTTTGACGTTAAGCTTGCGTGCGCAGTGGTCTGCGCCGCTGGTGGCGGCACTGGTTGCACGCTGCCGCGCTGATTCGCCATGACCGGCGCAATCAGATCCACGGGTAGAGCCGATGTGGGTATCTCCGCCAATGCAGCTGCCTTGTTACTTCAGTGTCCTTTGCTGCGGACTAGTAGTGCAACAATCAGGCCAGGCCAATCTGAAGCGTCACCGAACGGCTACCGACGCGTCGCAGCGATGATTTGCTTCTAACAAGCGGCTAAAAGTGCGAACGGGCTCACGAATGTACAACGCTGCTACCTAAAGCCCTTAAAGATCGGCAATTCCTTGCCGTTATCTGGTGAGTCGGAAACTAATAAGATTTAGGGGTACAGCAAGGATGCAGTTGACTGCGAGCAACGAGTTTAACGCCACACCGCCAGCGCACCTGTTAACTCAACTGGAACAGATGGAGGATCTTCCAAGCCCTCCGGACATCGTCACACGCATCATAGAAGCGTTGAAAGATCCGGATGCGGATTTTCACGATGTGGTTAAAGACCTTGAGAAGGACCCGGCTTTGTCGGTGAAATTGCTCAAAACCGCCAACTCGGCCATGTATGCTCGTCGGCGCGAGGTCACTAATCTCAATCAAGCCTTGCTGACCATGGGGCAAGCAGCAGCCGCCACTTTGGCGCTGAGTTTTTCCCTGGTCAGTTCGCTAAAAGATCGCAAAAGCTCAGGCATCGATCTGAAGTATTTTTGGAATCGCTCCCTACTCACCGCAACCACCGCCAGGGCTTTGGGTGATGCCCTGAAGCACGCAGGCAAAGAAGAGTTGTTTCTTGGCGGTTTGTTGCAGGACATTGGTTTGTTGGTGCTCGACAAATTGATTCCAGAACATTACGTGGAGCTGGGCGATAACATGTACCACCACAACCTGGTGTGTGCCCATGAGATCAAGGAACTTGGCGTAGACCATGCCTGGATCGGCTCGTGGTTATTGGAACGCTGGGGTTTACCGGAACAGATTTGCGAGGCTGCCCGTTACAGCCACGACCACGCGCCGGAACTGGGTGAAGGCCCGCTGCAACAGTTTGTCGACTGCGTCAGCGTGGCGAGCCACATATCCGACGTGTTGCTCACCGATCGCCGTGACGAAGCCATCTGTCACGTGGCACTTTTGATGCAAGAACGCTTAGAGCTCGATAAACAATCGACGTTGAAGATCTTGTCTGATGTCAGCGAACAATTGCCTGAGATAGAAAGTCAGTTCGGTATGGAGATTGTCGATGCTGATGAAATGCTGACCATCATGGATCAGGCACGCAAAGTCTTGACCAACGTTAGTCTCAACGCTCAGCGCGAAATCATGCAGCTACAGCAACAAATGGAATCCCTCGACACCAAGGCGCAGAGCCTCGAAGAAGAGAATTACACCGACAAACTGACCGGCTTGCGCAATCGAGATTTTATGGAGGCGCAAATCCAGGAATGGGTGAAACGCTCACGCCAATTTGGATTTTCGGTGAGCCTGGCCTTCATGGACTTAGACGGGTTTAAGGCGGTCAACGATACTTACTGTCACAGCGCGGGTGATGAGATCCTGCGTCGCACCGGCAAAATCATCTCCGACCAGGTCCGCGATAGTGACATTGTGGCGCGTTTTGGTGGAGACGAGTTTGTCCTGCTGTTCGGCGCTGAATCGGAAGAAAACGCCCGCTCCGTGTGCGAACGCGTGTTAAACGCTTATAACAACTCCACCCACATGGTGGATGGACAGCAGGTGGAAGTGAGTATTTCCATTGGCCTGGCAACGTTAGAATTGAGCAGCGGCTTGTCTGGTGACGATTTGATCAACGCGGCGGATGAAGCCTTAAAACATGCTAAACAACGGGGTAAGGCTTGCGTTGTGAGTTACGCGGACCTTTAAGCGGCAACACTTGGCAGTCTTCACCGCTGTTGACAGCGCCGCGCACGGTCCGTTCGGGCAGCAGACGTTCGATCGATAGACCCAAACCGTCCGGCGCTACTTGTGCCACCGCAACTGCCAGTTGATGGAGCTTGGTCAAGTTGCCAAGTTCCACCGCAAAAGTCATTTCCAAGCGGGTGCCGCGCTCAATGAGGTGTGCGCCTTGCACTTCAACAAAGACGCCGCCTTTGCTCATGTTGCGTGTTAAACACGGCGTCGTCGGTAGATCCGGATGATGCAGAAATACCTTGGTTGTCGTCCGTTTGCGATCCGCTAAACGTCGCTCCATTTCATGTCCTAACCTGTGCCCCAAGATCATCATAGGGCAAAAGCTGGTGGCGTGCTTTTAGACTTGTAAGGGATAGGTGCCTAGAAGTTTAGGCTTTTGCGATGGGCAAGTTGTTTGCGCTGTGGCTGGCTTTACCATCCGCTTGGTAGAGGGTGGCCGGGCCATTGCCGCCGGACATAATGGCTAATGTCTTTTGTACCGTGTCTTGTTGATGACGTAACAAAGCACCGTTCACTTCGTTGGCATCCTGACAGCTTTGCAATTGTGTAAGCACCGTTTGCCACAGTTTATTGAGGCTTGCGTCGTTTAGTTCGGAGCTATCGGACCAGCCGAGCTGCGTGAGGGTTTGTTGCCGCTGCGCATCCAGCGCTTCAACGGCTTGTAACTGCGCTTTTTTGGTTTCGCCGCAACGGGTTAACGCATCGAGATCACGGTGGCTGATGGCGTCGGTTTCCGCCTCTAAAGTTTGCCGCAGTTGTTGGCAGGCATCATGCAGTTGCTCGAGAACGTGCTGAAGAACGCTGTGCAGCGTCGCAATGGCTTGGGCGGACGACATCAGCAGCTACTAGAGCTGTTCGTCGAGGCTTAAGAGCTTGTCGGCAATATTGCCGGAGTTCACTTCGTAGCGACCGTCCGCCAACGCTTGGCGAATGGCGTCAATTCTCTGTTGGTCGCTGCTCGGAGCTGCTTCAACAGCTTCGTTCAGCTCTTTTAGCAGCTGTGCAGAAGAGGTCAGGCTCACTTCATCGGTGCGGCTCGATTCAGGCGCGCGCGAGCTTGCATCTCCCGGCTCAGGTCGAGTTTTGCTGTTCGGATTGATTGTATTCGGGCGATTTCCCGAAATTCCGTCAATATTGTTTACCATCTTCACTTCTCTCCAGACATTTTCTCTGGATCATCCGGTTAATCGGCAATGAGCCGGATAACTTTAGGCTAAATTTGTAAATCACGGCGTTACATCCGGGTTCACATGACCACTTCGACCAACTGCTGTGAGCGTACCACACCCTCGACCACACGCTTGGAAGAATGGTTTTCCACCTGGATGCGTTGGTTGATGGTGCCGTCACTCAGTGCGGTACCCGCCATTCTGACTTGTAACCCGCCGCGGTTAACCAACAACGTTACACTTTGGCCGCGTTTGACGATGCGCTCTTCGTTTAGATGGTCAATCGTGATTAACGTTCCCTCCGCCAGCGAGCGGCGTAATACCTTGCCGTCTAGCTGTAGGACATCGGTTAAATAGGCGCTACGTACCGTCGCCACATCGCGCTCATCGGTGCGTACATCAGCCGCGGACAATACCGCGCCTCGTCCCAGCGGCCGGTTGGCCACCAGCACGGGCCGGTAGATGGCCACTTGGACGGGGACGTAAAGCTTCCAAGGTTTAGGCGCCGTGCAGCGTACGCCAACGGTGGCGTTGCGCCTCAGCTCAGTGACGTGATCGGGTAAAAACGTTTGCAACGCATGCTGACAACGGCGGAGTTTGAGCCGGGTATCCAACGATTTCACGCTGGTTTTCACGCGCGCACCGGGCATGGCTAACTTGGTTTGTGCATGTTTCACGGCGGCGGCGGCAATATCGTCCAGAGAATGCCACGGCTCCGCATGGGCAGTGCCAATATTTAGCCACCCAAAGGCAAAAACCACGGCAAAAGCCGTCAAGAATCCGTGACTTCGTGGCGAATTGGACGATGTTCGACGCATACGCCCATGATGAAGCAATTATCGCGCCAGCTTGAGACTTATTCAGAAGCACCCTAATCGTTGAGCAAACGCACCTCTCGTTGGGGGAACGGAATGGCGATGCCGTGCTCCCCAAACGCTTCAAAGATGGCCAAATTTACGGCGTGCACCGTGTTGTAGTAGGAACCGGTGGCAGTCCAATAACGGTATTCAATGTCGATGCTGGAATCGCCAAAATTGCTGATCCCCACCTCCGGGGCAGCGTTTTGGTCGACGTTATCATTATTGCCCAGCACGCTTTCAATCAACGCGATGGCGGTGCCGGGGTCTGCGCTGTAGGCGATGCCAATGACCCCTTCGACGATGCGGTTGGCTTCTGAATTGGTGTGGATTTCACCCACAATATGTTTGTTGGGGATCACTATCAGCTCACCGTCTTCAGCACGCAAATGGGTCTGCGCCAGGCTGATTTCCTCTACCAAACCGGAACACCCTTGAGTGGTGATGGTGTCACCCACCCGGTACATGCGGGTCAAGATGATCACCAAGCCGGCGCCATAGTTGGACACCGGGCCCTGCAATGCCAAGCTTAAACCCACCGCTAAGCCACCGATGGCGGCGATCAAGGGAGTGATGGAAATACCCAATTGGTTCAGCGCAATGACGCCAAACATGACGAGTACAATCAGGCGCACCGTGGAGACCAGGAATTGACGTAAGGTGACGTCCACCTCACGTTTTTCCATGACGCGCAGCATCAGGTTGGCCAACCAGCGGCCGACTATAAAGCCGGCAATCAACACCAACACCGCACCAAACAGCTTGAACGACCAGTTCACCGCCAGGTCGATGAGCAGTTCATAAACCTGGTTGATCAGATCCAATTGTTCGTTGAGTTCTTCCTGCATGTTGATTTACCGCGTTGTGTTTGAGCTTAGCAAAGTAAAGTTAGGTGGCCGCCAGGCGCATCACTTTTTGACTATTGCCGCTGATGTGCAACAAGCGTAAGCCCACGCACGTGGCGACGATGGCCAACCCCACGGTTAGGCCGCTCCAGTAACCATATACCCCGGGCGCCAAGCCCGGAAACAAGATGCCTTCTGCTAAGCAATAACCCAATGGCAGGGCGATGCACCAATAGCCGATTAAACCGTAAATCATGGGTACGCGCGTGTCTTTGTAACCGCGTAACGCACCGATGGTCACCGCTTGGCTGTCGTCCACCAACTGATAAACGGCAATAAAGAGTAACAGCGTAGCGGCGATGTCTATGACCGCCGGGTCGGTGGTGTAGACGCTGATCAGCACGTAGCGCAAGCTGACCAACAACACGCTAACCACTAAGGCATAACCAATGGAAAACTTATACACCGTGGCGGAAGTGGCTCGCGCCGCAGCGAGATTATGCGCACCGACGTGATAACCCACGCGGATACTCGCCGCGCTGCCCAGACTCATGGGGATAACGTAGGTGAGCCAATTGATGTTACCGGCGATGGTATTAGCCGCCACCGCTTCCACGCCGATGCGCGCGATCAGCAGAGCAATCACTGAAAAAACCGCCATTTCCAAAAAAATGGACAGCCCGATGGGCGCACCCACGCGCACGATGCTGGTAATTGAGCGCAGGTTCGGCCATTCGAACTTGTCGAAAAGGCCGGTTTGACGGAAGTACGGCAGCCGAATGACACACATCATGGCCGTAAACTGCACCCAGAAAACAATCGCGGTGGCCCAGCCGCATCCCACACCCCCCAGTTCGGGAAAGCCGAATTCGCCATAAATAAAGGCGTAGTTGAGAAAGCCATTAAGCGGCAACACGCTGGCGGCGATGAGCATCGGTGGACGAGTTTGCCCCAATCCTTCTGACGAGTGACGCAACGCCACATAAAACACTACGGGAGGGATACCCCATGCCACTGCTTCCAGGTATGCCGCGGCAATCTCTGCCGCGGCGGGTTCAACACCCGCATACGCATAAATAGGGGCGGCATTGAGCAGCGCTACGATCAGCAGTGTGCTGGTCACCAGACAGATCCACATCCCCTGGCGGATTTGGTGACCCACTTCCTGGCCACGGCCGCCACCGCGCATTTGTGAGGCGATGGGGGTTAGGGCCATGGTGGTGCCGGTCAGCAACAAAAAGGTAGGCCACAAAATGTTGCCGCCGAGAGAAACGCCGGCCAAGTCTACTGAGCTGTAGTGGCCTGCCATGGCGGTGTCGAGAAAACCCGTCGCCATGATAAACAGCTGGGTCAGCACCATGGGCCAACCCAAGTGTAGAACTTCCCGAAGCTCTGTCTTGGTGTTCACTGTTTTGGTTGCGTTTTTATTCACGGGCTCACGGATTCACGGATGACTATGCACGGACAAAAAATTCCCACGGGTGATGTAGACCTCGTCACGGGCCGGGTATCATACGCTGAACTTCTTGCGAGGTATTAGCACATATGGTGATAGAGATGGTGATCGGAATTGTGGCGCTGGCGCTGTTTGGCGGCGCGGCGGTTGGCTTTTTTGTTGGGAAAGGCAAAGACAACCGCGCGCGGGTGCAAGAGTTGGAAGAAGCCCTTGAAGGGTCGCAAAGCGAGTTGGCGGACTATCGCTCCGAGGTATACGGCCAGTTTGCCGAAACCGCGGAGAAGTTTCGTGCCTTGGATAAGAGTTATAACGAATTACACCGACAGCTTGCGGAAAGCTCCGTGGCCCTGTGTGGAGATGACGCGACGCCGCTGCTGGCCGGTCCCAACACATCATTGTTGACCGAGGATGATTCGGCAGAGCGGGAAGAAAAAGAAATTAACCCGACAGCAGAGGCAGGGGCATCCGCTGAGGAGGCCACTGCGGCTGACGCAACAGACGCAGCAGACCCAACGGATGCTGCAATAGGTGATCCTGAGGCACCGCCTCAAGCGGAGGAGAAAACCGAAGCCGCGCAAAACGCAGAGCCAACATCCGCAGAATCGGTGACGGCTGCACAAGACCAGACTGACGAAGAAGTGGAAAAAACGGCTGCCGTTGAGTCCGAGGCCACACAGGACAGCACCAAGACTGAGGACAACACCGATGATGTGTCCAAGACACAGACAGCGGACACGGCAGCGACAGAGTCGACAGCGGCAGATTCACCAGAAGCCGATTCCCCAGATGCCTACTCCCCAGACAAAAAGTCGATTGAAGACGACAACATCGTTGTGGGTGAATCCACCGATGTGCCGGTGCTGACTGATGTGCAAAAAGCCGAGCAGCAGACAAACCTAGAAGGTGAGCCAAATACTGCTGGCGCAGATGATGCCCATGACACTGAACAGCCGGAGAAAAACCGCAATTTGGGTGGTTAACGAGTCCTCGTAAGCAGGCTAGTGAAACTCTTGGTAGGCTGCCCGGAAAGAACTTGCGTCATTGGTTATGGCGGGCTCCGCTGCCTTGAGCAGCTGCACACGTAGATCGCCGATGTGGTTGCGACACATCTGCTTGACGGTGTTTGCGGCCAGTACCCGCACGCCGTCCAGCCCGCCGCCCAGTCGATGCCGTATTCCCAACGGGTGCCGGGATCAAACATTAACGGCACCCGCAAGGCCGCGCGTTGCAAGCTGCCGAGCGGGGGTGTCTCGCTTTTCAGCACATAGTCGCGGAATGCTTCGTTCCACATCGTATAAACAAAGCCGGAGGTGTGGGTCAGTAAATGACTTAAGGTGACCGGAGTACTTGGAGGGCTTTATGAGTAGCAATTTGCTGCTACTTTAAATGCCGACAAAATGGGGCTAATTCTGATCTTAAAAAGTGGGTCCTTTTTGAGATGCAGCTATCTCGGCATTTTTTTCGGCGAAAAATGGGCTGAAGTTGAACTAATTTTTCTGAGGAAATTCTAATCGGGTCGGTTAATACCCTTCATTTGATCCTTGAAAATAAGGAGGGTCCATGTTGACCAAACTTTTGAAGGGGGCGCGCATCTCTGGTTAATAGGGTTACAGTGTAGGATCAGCGCGGGGCAGTAAGCCGCAATCACACCATCTAGGCCACAGGTGGCAATCGCTTGGAATAGTATGACCAACGCTGCGCCACCCTTCCTTCACTTCCCGTTGTTGTAAATGGCATGGCGGGACTCGAACCCGCATCTTCTCGGCGGTACACTGGAGTTCTCTAATCTTCTCGCAGTGCACCTCGTAACCGAGCTGCTCTATCCAGTTGAGCTACGCCATTTGTTGCTTAGGGCTGCTTTTTCGCAGCCCCGCCCAACCCGACATCACTTGCGTACTGACCTAAATCTTTCGCAATCTCGTTGAGCCGACCGACGAGTCGCGTAAGGTCAATGGTTCTTTGCGACTGATAAATGTTGGTTTCTTTATCGTGGAAAATCTTAACTTCCCGCTTGATCAGTTTTTTGTCCTCGAGAGTTTTGCAGGCCCTTTGAACCGTGCGAGGGTCAACGCCCATGCGCTTGGCGATTTTCTGGTTACTCGGAAACGGCATTTTTTCGGGATACCACCAGTGCAACAGGATGTTGATGAGAACCATCATCTCAGTCGAGTTCAGGCCGAGCCGATGCTGTCCTCTAACAAGCACTTCAGGCAGGGCGAGGTATCCCGTAAGACCGCCTTTGCCGACTGCGTTACCCCATTTTTCCCGAATTCGGTAATTCACTGCACCGTCGTCGGTATCGTCGTTTTCTAATATCGCTTCACTCATGCGACCGCATGCTATAAAAAAAATCGACGTTGCGTCTCATACTTCGTATGTATAGAACGACACTAGTGTCGCAAATATTGGCGATTTGGGTGTGAAAAAGTGGCTTAGGGCAGAACCCTGGCGACCGATTTAAAGGCGATTTCTAGACCTAAGCCTGTGACGAAAAACGATCCTAAAAAGGCAAGCCATCCGAAGATGGTCAACAGGGCGGAGTTTTGAGCTCCGGCTTTGAGCATTTGTTTTACCATGGCGATTCCTCCTCTTGTCACTAGTGATTTCGATTTGGTCGCAGGTTTCTGCTCCGCATAGCGTAATGCCCTAAGCCACTTTTAGAATTGCCAGTCCTCAGCTTCCATGAATTGCTCGAGATTCATGCAGGGTATATCGAGCTCCTTGCAAATATTTGGAACCTTAGCGGCGTTCGGCTTTTCTACTTCGAGTGTAACAACGGTTCCTTCTATCGTGCCTGCTTTTGCTACGATAAAGGGGTCAGCGTTTAGTCCTCCTTTGAGCATTTTTTTCAGCTCGATATTTTGCTGGAAGTGCTCAACCTCATAGATACGTCGAACGATCGCGGCTTCCTCAGCGGTAGGCGTAGTGAACACCTCGGCGTTGTCCTTGCTCCAATCAATCAACGTGTGAACGGGGCCGATTTCAAGCTCGCGCTTTACTTCGCGCGTAGAAGTAATGCTTCCCGCTTCGATCATTTGATCGAAGTGCCCCCACAGTGTTGGGAATCTTCCTCGGTAGTAGCTTTTAAACAGATCGGAGAAGGTGTTCGTGTCAAAGACGTAAATCAAACAGCGCCCCGCGCAAAATAGTCTTCCAGGGTGCCCAGGTTTCTTGGTGTCACATCGAGATAGTCGGCAGCCTCTACGTCATCAATGCGATTTTGATAGAACTGGCTTAAGACCAGGCCAATGTAAGGACGGCCACGATAAGCAATAACGTTGTAATAGTAGTCGCCGCCGCTGCCCGTTCGGCTCGCTTCGCCTTTCCAGGCTGCGGCAGCTTCACGATATTCTGTTTGCGTAATGAGAGATCTATCGAGCAGTTTTCTGTAAATAAACTCGCGGCTGACGTTGTAATTGTTAGCGAGTAGGGCGGCTGTTTCCCGATTTGCCTCGAGGCCGCTAATCGCGTTCTCAAATTCGGAATCCGGCAAGAGAAACTCAGCAGCGAATCGATTGCAGATAACCTCAATTCGCCGGTCCTCGTCGGGCAGGTGATCGATAAATTCTTCAGTGAACCCATCCAGCCCACTTGTATGGAAGATCAAATGGCAGAGCTCGTGAAACAAGGTAAAGCACTGGCGCGTTTTCGGCGTAGTGTTGTTGACGTAGATCAGCGGAAATTGATCGTCGTAAAGGCAGAACCCCGAAAAATCTTTATCCCGGAAGGGGTCTTTGAATACATAGATGCCTGCATCCTGGATAGCATCTCGCCAAACCTCTAATGCTTTGTCGGCATCCGGCCAGCTCAGTTGATCCGCGATAGAAATGCCGAGATATTTGCGAACCTCTGCCGCCATCGTTTCAATGGCAGTATCAACTGTGAAGGTCAAATCTTTGGTAAGGATGCGCTCGGACGGATTTTGCCCACCAGTGAGCTCGGCAAGATTTATCTGAAAGGCTTTGGCTTTGCGAACCAAAAGACGAATTTTTGGCGGCAACGTGTCGAACTCGTTTTCAGGGATCGTACGAAACGACTCGCTGATTGATGGAAGGTCTGGCGGTTCCGGGAAGAAGAAGACCGCGATCGGCACCTTGAATTTATCTGACATAGATTCAAGTTGTGGATAGCTAGGCATGACCTCGCCTGATTCCCATTGCTCGATTGCCTTGAAGGTTTCTTTCGCCTGCTCGATAGAGAACCCGGCATTGTTCCGTGCCCAGGTGATGATTGCAGGGGTAACAGGTATGGGATCATATTTAGGCATGAGCGCTCCCCAATGCCCGGCGCAGTGTGGACCGATCAACCCCTAACAAGGCAGCTGTGCCGCTGACTGTACCGCCTTGCTCAATCTGTATTTTTGCATGTTGGATTTGCTCAGCATTTAGTGCTCGAGGTCGGCCAACGTGTTTTCCCCTCCGCTTGGCTGCAGCCATGCCCGCCTTTGTCCGTTGGGAAACAAGTTCTCGTTCATACTCAGCCCAGGAGGCCGTATCTCGATACCACTTGCGGCCTTCTGGTGTAGAGGTATCGATCTGTAAAGTGGTGCACTGAAAGCCAACCTTTCGATCCCGCAGACTATCGAGCGTAAGGATGGCATCGACGGTTGAGCGAAAGGCTCGATCAAGTTTCCAAATCACCAACGTGTCGCCGGAGCTCAGAGCATCGAGCGCGGCTTCAAACCCTGGCCGATTGGCCGCGATCGCAGAAACACCTTCATCTCTGAAGATTTGGTCGCATTTAGCCGCCTGCAGAGCATCCATCTGCATGTCGAGCAATTGTTCGTCGGTAGAGTCGCGAGCGTAGCCAATTTTCATGAGTTTATTTTTAACCAGCCCTTTTGCCCCAGTCCAGCTTTTTATAAATCAATCACATAGAAACTTGGGGTATGCGGTGTAAAAGGGATCCTTTTTGATGCACGACAAAGATTTGCTATCGACCCCGAGCAGACGATCAAAATAGGAAAATCGAACATATATATTCCTTGACAGATATATATCCATAGGGATATGTTTTTTTCATGAACACATTCTCCGTACTTGCGGAAACTAATCGGCGGAAGTTGCTCGAAGCGCTGGTAGACGGCCAAAAGTCCGTTAACGAACTCGTGCAAACAGTCGGTATGAGCCAACCGGTTGTGTCCAAACACCTGAAGGTGCTCCGCGACGCCCAGCTAGTCATCGTGTCTCCAGACGGTCAACGCCGCCTGTATGACCTTAATCCAGAGCCTCTGAGCGAGCTAGACGAATGGCTGACGCCATTTCGTAAATTGTGGGCTGAACGCTTGGATGCTCTAGAAAGTCATCTGCACTCCAAACACAGTCAAGGAGAGTCAACATGAAGAACATTCGCGAAGTTCCAACGGACCGACTTGGTAAGGTGGGAAAAACTGATACGGGAGATACACTGGTGGAGTTTGTTCGTGTGATGCCTTACTCGTTAGATCAGGTTTGGCATGCGATTACCGATGCCGACTCTTTGGCTAGCTGGTTCCCGGGATTTCAGCTCGAGCATCGCCAAGGCGGTGCGTTCAATATTTGGTTTGGCGGTGATTGTAACGGGCCAGCCCACGTGAGCGGCATTGTCGAGGTCTACGATCCGCCTAATGAACTCCGGTGTGGCAGTATGCGATGGCGGCTCGAATCGACTCCTGGGGGGTGTCAGCTGACATTCACTGACATTCTACGATTCAAACAGGATCACCGCAGCGATTACGAAATATCAAACTCGGTGCTGGCCGGTTGGCACTTCTACGTTGACCGCCTAGAGGAGTCGCTCGCGGGCACCGTGAATCCCGACGATACTATCGAGTACGACTACTCACAGATTCAAGTACCCGGCCGTCCAGTTTCTGAATCCGCGCCGGGTTAACAGAACTCGGCAGCTCACGACATGGAGTCCTAGGCGAATGGCCGTTCCTGGCCGAGGCCGTGGAAAAACTCTTTGTCAGACGAACTGATTTGGCGGTACTTTTGTTTGGACGACCGAACTTGTTAGATCGCCTCGATCAACTTCTTGGCACCAA
>JANQKS010000134.1 GCA_028281005.1 Pseudomonadales bacterium | reverse complement strand
TGGTATCGAGAATTGTTCGGACCGGCGGTCGGTGCCGGCATTCTTTCTGCGGGTGACTTGGCGGGATTCAGAAATAGACCGGTGTTCATCAAAAATTCTATGCACACGCCACCCCGTCACGAGGCGATCATCGATATCTTACCCGCGTTGTTTCAATTGCTTGAGGAAGAAAAGGAGCCGGGTGTACGAGTGGTGCTGGGCCATTTCCTGTTTGTGTACATTCATCCCTACATCGATGGTAATGGTCGCATGGGACGATTCTTAATGAACTTGATGATGGCCGCTGGCGGCTACCCTTGGACAGTCATCACGGTAGACCAACGTGCTGCGTATATGAGTGCGCTTGAGGCTGCGAGCGTTGGAGAGGACATCGTTCCCTTTACGAAACTAGTCGCTCAACTGCTGCCGTAAACCTCTCAAACTCCTCAACATGTTGTCACAAGAGCGGTCCGCTGGGAACGATGAGGGTTCTAAGTAGTCAAATTTTTAACTAACTCGGAGCACACTTATGGATGATGAATGGGTGGTGCCTTGTGCGGACGCTGATTGCGATGAAATACACTATTTAACGGAGAATATTCCCGACGCTGGAGAATCGACACTTTGCGTGTGTGGAAACGGTCATCACACCTGGGTTGATGGACCAGAAATATAATTTCCACAACTACAGCTTCAATTGCTGAGCAGGTACTGCGTGATCAGTGCGCGTGTGATGGCCTCGCCTCTGGCAGAGATTTTGTTGATATTGTCTTCGGTCATTTTTGAGAAGTCTGTGGGGTAGTCAACGACCTCTTCTCGAGACACCCAGTTGGCGGGCTTTAGGTAGACGCGCTGATCAATTTGTCCTAGCCCCGCATAAACGAATCCGCTGATCTCGCCGGCTTTGGCTTGTGTGTGGAGTCTCGCTTTGGTGGCGTCTTGTACTTTGCGCATTACCGCACTGACCACCTGAACCATTCTACTGGGCCAGCTGGTCGGCAATTCCGTTCCAGCAAATTGACCTGCACCGGCATCACTCGCGATCAAAATTTCGGGTTCATAACCAATGGGATTGAATACGGGGTTGCGTCCGGGTTCCATCACGCTGATCCCCAAGTTTTCGAACACACCACCATCCGTCACGATCACCCGTTGTTGTTCTGTTACCCCGTTCTTTTCCAACGGCCGTTTCCAATCAAACGGCGGCAGCAAGGCCGGGTAGGCCGCCGACGCGGCAATGGCGTCGGCGACGCGCAGCTCACTGGCCGGGGCAAACCCAAATCGCCAGGTACCGAACCTCTCATTGCTCATTCGAAATGCCGTACCGGTCCTGAGCTCACAGGCATTGAACACGATCGATTTGTCCTGCCGGGTGGCATCGCTACACAGCTGTGATCCGACAATCTCTTCAATGGCATCGGCCATGACGTGCGTGCGTGAATAACGCCGGCGCAAAGGCCAGGCCCAGGCAGAGAGCCATTGGCTGATCGATCGAAATCCCGGAATCAATGCGGCGATGCGCGCGGCAAGGGCACTCAGTATCTCAATCGCTAAATTGGGTACCGAGACAACCGCAAAATTCCACAGCACAGGGATCAGCCTGCGCGGATGTAGGAGTTTCCATACCGCAGGCACCACGAGTCCGCGCCCCAATAGGCCGACGGTTTTCGCGTCGAGCTCGCTGAAGGCATCCTGTGAGTAACCGACGATCCCTGTCATCAGTGAGCCACCTGACACACCCGATATGACGTCGATGTGGTCGAGTAAACCGACATCCTCTAACGCGCGAAGCGTGCCTAAGTGAAACGCGACCGCGCGTAATCCACCGCCAGAGAGGGCCAAACCCATCGTCGGTTTCGGCGGCTTCAGGTTTGGCGCGGGTACCGCACCACCGCGAATTTGCATGGCCATTTCCACACCCGCGTCATGCTGCGACAGGGCATGTTTTTCAAACACGTATGCCCCAAGTTCAGCGTTGGCTGTACTCGCATGACCCACAATCAACATCAACTGCAGCGCGCCATCATGGGGCGCCGCAGCAAACAAACTGCCCACGCCCGCATAGTCGGTGGTGCTCGGTTGCGCAGGGCTTACCGGGTGAGAGTGCCAGCTCCCCAGGTATTGGACGACGCTTCGAGTGCGCCGATCATAATCAGCACAGAGTTCCGCGGTCCCTTCAATACCGCACACAAATTGCTCGGGCGAAAAGGTACTGTCTTCAGGCGGACCACTGACGTTCGAGATCCAAACGATGCCCAGCGTTTCGTCGAACTGCCCAAACAAAAGACCACCGGTTTCGTCCTCTGGCGTGCGCTCGCGCGCGCCGCTTCGGATCCAGCCTTGTAGGTCACGCCATGCATCGTGGGACAATCGAAAGTCGATACCTCCGGCAGTCCAAGCATAATCGGCGGAAAATCGAAACGACCGAACATGTTCATCTGCAGTGGATCGCAAAACCCCAATCGCGTCATCACCGTTCTCTTCAAACGAAGTTGCAATGCGGTTGAGTGTATCGGACGCCAAGCTCGCCACGTCCGCATGGGAGGCCACAAACGTCGGATCCGAGCATCCGGGTTCTGGTTGCCGCAAATTGTCGCCCCGTGCAGCGTCCCAAAATGCATCGACGTAGTGGCTGAGCCAATCTCTATTCATAGCGGTCAAGCCTAGTCGGCGCATGGCGTCCAAAGGTCCTGCGCCATAGCCCGGCGGTGACACGACACTGAGGCTATGTGATGCGTTCGCGCTGATCATCACCGACGCGATCGGGATCTCGCGTTCTGTCTGTTTCAGTATCGATTCCAGTTTCGTGCGCACAGCAAGTGAGGCGGTCGCGTCGATAACGGCATCAATTCCTTGCGCCCAATCATCGGACGCAAGCGTAGTCCCAACCAGGTCCTCAACGTGTGATACCACCTCGACGCCGGGTGTGATCGATTTGATACGACGACCGAGCGCTTTGGCTTTCGGCTCATTGATGTCCGCATCGGAGAAGTTTTGCCGAACCAAGATGCCGGGTGTGACCCGTCGATAGTCATAGAGCCGCAAGCTGTCTACGCCAGCTCGAGCGAGGTGCTCTGCAATTTGCCCGCCCAACGCACCGCACCCCCACACCGCGATTCGCTTGCCACGAAACCAGTCCATGGATGTGCCTTGATCTCGACGGGTCACAATTTCGTCCCGGTTCTCGAGCACCGAACACCAACGCACCCGTGCCTCGTTTTGCCACTTAAAGAGCTCGTCAAAGACCTCATTGATGAGGTTTTGCAGTTCTTCAGGCGTTTCTTGGCCTTTGTATCGATTACTGATCGTGCAGGCGAGAGAGGCCACACGAAGTTTCCCCACGTCCTCACTTTCGATTTCCCAAAACGTCAAATGTTGCTGTCTTTGGTTCGGATCACCCGCGACCCCTCGAGAAGGGGCACCGATACCTACATACATCGGTTCCCCGGAAGCCACGCGTTCTGACGCCATCATCAGGTGGACCAACATGCGGGTCGCTTCGACCCCTCTGTTTTCCAGGTAACGAAATAGGTATCGGATGGTCCTCGGGTACTCGAATGGAAGCTCAAAATCGAGTAACACCACTGGCGCGAACAGCTGTTCGTCATCGATTGTGTGCACCGACACCCAGTCATTCACCTCGAGCAAGCCCGACTTTTTCTGGGCCAGGACAGCGGCGCCGAACCATGTCCATTCTTGGTGGCCCGGTGTATTCGCGTTAACACACACAGAGACCGGTGAGACCGGGTAGGCGACAGGTGGGTGCAGCGGGCCTTCGGGATCGTCGAGCTCGTTGCGTGCACCGCGGCGAAACCACTCGTCCAGTTGTGCCAGAAAACCGAACATACCTGCAGACGGCTGCCACTGGGTCTCAGTGGATAAGTAAAGGCACAGGTAGTTTCCCCACTGCACGTGTGGATGCCCAAGGAAGCGCGTGTGCGCGGTACGGACCGAAGGCGGCTTGAAGGGAAAGTCTGCGGGTACCGAGATCATCAGCCCTTCCCAGTCATGTAACGGCAGGCCTCCATCGACCCGCTCGTAGTTTCGGCAATCTAGTCGGATATCAATAGCCAGTGACGACCCATCCGGGTCATGGCCAGTGATCGCAATCGGCGCACTGTCAGTGTTCGCGATTCGATAGAGTTGATCGAGAGCAGTCCTTTGCCCGTCAGTCAGCGTCACGCCCGAACCCAGCCGCCGTTGCGGGTGCGGTCGCAGCGCCACCTGCCGCTTTCAGCGCGCCTTGCATCGACCGGCTGCCTTCACTGTCGCCGACATAGGTAAACCCGTCTTCGGTAACCTCGAAGATGATTGGCTCAGGATCCGCTTCGTCCGGATGCTCGTGTGTGCAAATAAACGCGTTCGGGACGATACGCTCATATTGGCGTTTAGCTTTCGCATGCGGTGGGTTATCGCCTGGTTCGTTACTCGAAGGCACAGGTTCAGAGCTTGAGATGACGTATCCAGGACTGAGCGCAACATTGCCAATATCCCGCACCATCTCTCCTTGCAACGTTTCCTCATCGTCGCCATCGTCAGCCCAGTACATCACAGACTTTGAACAGTGATGCGGCGCAAGCAGCACATTCCATTCCAGCGTTTCGTCATCACTGCGATCAAAGATATCTCGGAGCACAGGGTAGCTGAGATCTCCCATAAGAAGCGCATGACCCTCGCCATCGCCATCGAACAACGACACCTGGAACGCTAAACTGCAATCGTTTCGATCACCGAAGCTGTCTTTAAGAAAAGGTGCATGGACAAACGCTTCAAACACTTCGCCCAGTTCCTCACCGTCCAATACCGTAATGGTGTGACCTGGAATGGAAAGGAATTCTTCCGGAAAACCCTCGAACTCGGGTTCCTGCAATAGATAGTCGTAGCCGATGATCCGTATCCGATCACCCCGGCCGGGATCGCCACCGGCGTCGATAGTGGCTTGCACTCGCCGCATCGCCTCTTCGTAGAAGGCTTCGGCGTCTTCGCACAACTGCTCATCGCTGTGAAAGTCGCGAAAGGTCCGCGGTGACATCCAGATCTCGGAGATAAACACGCGTTCGTTGAGGTCTTCAAATCCCTGGCAGTGGTCTTTGTCTGGGTGCGTTAAGGCAAACACGGAAAGAAAGGGATCATCACTCAGTGTGGGCAGAATATCGATCAGCTCATCGATTACCGGCCAAGCCGTGTCGTCCTCACCTTCGGATTTCGCCATATGGCGCAAATCCAACTGTAGGTAGACGGTGTCATCGACACGAATGGTGGTGCTGTCCCCAGTACCGACCGGCCAGAAAATGAACCCGCGATCAGGGGGTTGGATAGCCATTGTGACGCTCCTTGAATAGATCTCTGACGCAATCAACCGAATATATCATATGATAGGAAAACATGAATGAAAGTATCATATGATGCTATATTGTCATGTAAAACGCAAACTTCGAAGCCGAAATTACGGCGATTGTTGAAACTATGAAATCAAATGATATGATGGGCTTATGAGTCGACAACTATCGCGCCGTATTCTCAAAAAGCCCCCACACTGCCTTCAATTGGCGGCCTTATGCCGACAGTCGGATACGCGTTGCGAGTTGGTTGCCCGGCGAGGTTTAGGCTGGAACCCACAGCGTGTGGTCCATCCGCGCACACAGCAACCCTTCACGACACATGAAGCCTGGACGCTGGTGGCTAGCTGTTTAGGTCGGCGATCCCGAACACAGTTCGTCAAACCCCTACCTCGCGGGCTGGAGCATGAGGTGAGTTTCCTATTGTTCCCATGGCGTACACCAGTGCGCGTGCAGGTTGCGCTTGGGCAAAAGGTCGTGGTCGGGCAGATCTTTGACCTCGTCGAGCGACAAACACCCCTTAACTTAGACGGAGAAGCTCATGGACACCACTGACACCGTCGTACCGTTAGTGCCAGATTTCCACTGTCTGGCCTGCGGCAGCGACGAAGGTACCGTTCGTATTGATGAAGTTGAGTTTGAGTATGGCCGGGGTGACCGTACCACAACTTTGGTGGCGCACACGCCTATCTATATCTGCCATGTTTGTCAGGCGGAAATCATAGACAAGCAGGGAGAGCGTGCGAAGCACGCGGCGATCTGTCGGCATTTAGGCATATTGACCCCCATGGAGATCTATGAGCTTCGTAACAAGTTAGATATGTCGCGTGAAGAATTTGCGGAGCTCACTGGTCTTGGTACCGCCTCGTTGGCGCGATGGGAGGCGGGTAGCCATCCACAGAATGCAGCGTACGACCGCCTCTTGCGTTTGTTGAATGTGCCGGGTGTGGTGGAGGCACTACAGGGCATGGTCGATGCTGAGGAGGACCACGCTCCTAAGCTGCCGCAGTTACGCTCTCTAGAGGTTAGTCCGTCACTAATCGAACAATCCAAGCACTTTGAGCTCGCATAGTGCAGACCACGACGTTTTATTCGTTTAAGGGTGGGGTCGGACGCACGTTGGCGTTAGCCAACATCGCAGCGCAATTTGCTGACGATGGCAAAAAGGTGTTAGTGGTCGATTTCGACCTTGAAGCGCCAAGTCTAAGCACTCTATTTCCCTCCCCCTTGTCTACACCGGGCGTGCTGGAGTACGTCAACGAATTTAAAGAACACCAAGCCTCACCCGATGTGTTGGATTATGTGTACGAGGCTGAGTGTCAGCATGCAGATGGAACGCTGTGGGTAATGCCTGCGAGCCATACCACACGAGAATATGCTGAAACACTGTCGCGCATTCACTGGCGGGACCTCTACGCTCATCACAATGGTTTTCTCATGATTGAGGATCTCAAAAAGCAATGGGAATCACGGTTAGGTGCAGACTACGTGTTCATTGATTCGCGTACCGGTCATACGGACGTGGAAGGCATCTGTACTCGGCAACTCCCGGATACGCTGGTGCTGATGTTTCAGCCTGACGAAAGCAATTTGGTCGGCTTGTCTGAGGTGTGGCGTCGTGTGCAAGAACACAGCGAGAGGATTTTACCGTTGTTTGTTGCTTCTCGGGTGTCGGATGAAGACGATGAGCATGATTTGCTATCAACGATGCTCACTCGTTTCAGTAATGCGCTGGGCTACGATGAATGCGATGCCACCATTCATCAGTACCGGAGTTTACGGCTTCTCAGTGAACCGCTATTCACGCGATCGCGAAAGACCACGCGCCTGGCTAGAGAGTTTGCTGGGTTGGCCCAGAAGATCCGAGAAATGGATCCTGCGGATGAAGAAGGCGTCTCGGCGCACCTAGACTATGTGTTGCAGCATGGACTTGGACCGGACGGCGCGCGCCGGCATAAGATATTGCAAGCGGTTAATCAGTATCATCGTGACAACCCTGCCATTCTTTTCAAATACGCGGTCTGGCAGGACCGCCTTGGACGCGCGCTAGGTTCATTACCCATCTTGAATCGCGTCCTTGAACTACAACCCCTGCACTTAGATGCCCGCATCCGCCGCGCGCGACTGAGCGCGCAACACGATGAGGTTGCCCGACGCACTACCGAAGAGGATGTGGCGACCATCCTGCGGTCACCGAACGCTAATGCGTCGCAGCTCTCACAAGCCATGGGCCTGCGTCATGTATGTGCCATTAATGTCCTGACGTTGCTGCCGCACTCCCCTGCGCTCGGTGCGTTGGAAGATTATGAAATCATCGAACTGGTCGATGAATTAGGGGCATCCCGGGATCTGATGGAGAGCGCTGTCGCCATCATACAAGCCCTACCGGATGATCGGATGACGGATGATGTGATCAGCCACTTCGTCGTGCTGTTGATCGGCCTGGGACGATTTCATGATGCGATGGCTGTGTCGGATGGAGGTAGGCGTCCGGGCGAAGGTGCAGATGACCAATTACTTTTTAACTACGCGATTGCCGAATGGGGCGCGTCAGGGAATGCTCCGAAAGACTTGTTTATGCGACTGGTGGAGCAAGCCCGCGGTCCAGGGGAAGAAGACAGCATCAACTACGACCAGTGCCTGGCGTTCGCCTGTTGGGTCATAGAAGAGGCGGATTTGGGCCGTCGCTATATCGGCTCAGCGTTGTCCATGATCGACCATCGGTTTTGGCCGCAACTGAGTTGCTGGAGTTATCAAATGAAGTCTGGTGACGCGTTGCGCGAGGAATTGGAGGCTGTTCGCGCTCTGCTCGATGGCGAGGCCCGCACCCCCGTATTCATGTTAGGCATTGACCACGACACAACAACACGGGAATTATTCCAGTGACCGAAGTTATCGGTAACAACGATCGCTTGAGCGGGCGTTGTGAGAGTTATCGTATCGGCAGCCACCGCCACGTGCTGAGGGCTACGGCAGTAAGAAAAGTGAAGCAGGGGAAAGTCTCGGGCGCACACGTAGTCACGGTCAACGGACAAGGAAATGTCCCAGACAATTCAGAGGGATATAAGAAAGACAACGCGAACCGCGATATGTAGGCGAACCTGTGAGTAATAAGACTGGGCGCGGAAAAACACCATCGCAAGCGACGAGAAACGAACTTTGGGCTCGCTCGGCAGGCGTCTGCCAAAAACCCGGCTGTGGAAAGGTGTTGTATCGGGATGAAGGGCCATATTGGGAACCCATCAATTTGGGTGAGATGGCTCATAATGTTGCGAGCAGTGCTCAAGGGCCCAGAGGAGATTCACGCTCCGCGGATCTCTCGGATGACCCCGATAATCTGCTGATGTTGTGCGGTACCCACCATGCCGCAGTTGATCGACTGGTTGGTGCGTATCGAGAAGCCACGCTAACAGGTTGGAAACGTCGCCATGAACAGCGCGTATTGGCGGCGGCATTGCTGACCCAAGGGGACGTGGCCATTCCGTTGGTTGTGCACGCTACCCAGATTGGCGGTCACCGAGTCACTGTAGACGATCAATTGGTGGTGGGTGCCTTACTCGAACACGGTTTAACCCCTGCTCACATCAAACCCTACAGGATTGTGTTAAACACGGATGCCCAGCCGGACGATGCGGATGCCTACTGGGCGATGCAGATCAACAGCCTACGACAGGAGCTCAAACACTGTCAGGCCATGTTGACTAGGGAGTGGTTGGATGCACCTTGGGCAGTCTTTGCGTTAGCAGAAATGCCAGTGTTGATGGCGCTTGGGAACGCGCTCGGGGACAAAGTCGCGACGCTCAATTTTTCCTATGCGCGCCATGTGCCCAGTTGGGCGTACCAATCGCCTGACGCTGAAGCACCCGTGTTTACATACAAGGTCCCGGACAGCTTGAGTGATCGAGCGGTGGCGTTGGTCCTGGATTTGAGTGCTACCGTGGAGAGCGCGCGCGTAGAAAGCGCATTCGGTGGTGAACACATGACCATAATCCGACTTTCGTGCCCGACACCCAGTACGGAATTGGTGCAGTCAGAAGCGTGTGTTACAGCATTTAAGAGAACCGTACGCCAATGCCTCATAGACATCGAGACACGCAGCTCGCGTGATACACCAATTCATGTGTTTCCTTGTATGCCAGCGGCACTGGCGGTTGCTTGTGGAAGCTGCGTGATGCCCAAAGTTTCCAACCCGCTGGTGATCTATGACGCCAAAAATCCAGGTGGTACGTTTCGACCAACGTTGACCTTACCGCTACCCCTAACGGCTGCCAACGAAGTGGCGGCAGTCTCATGATTTGTGGAGGCAACGACTAATGAATGCAAACTTAGGTACACCCCTTCCGCTTGAGCGACGAGCGGTTATGGACATGCTACTCAGAACAGGCGCGGATGAGTTGGGCATTCCGCCCAGTCTTTATGCCGACGCGAGGGAAAAGTACGAAGCGGTGGGTAGCTGGCTAGGAGCCGACGGTAGTCTACTGCAGGCGGTGCAGCCGGTGATTTCGGCGCAAGGCTCCATTGCCATCGGCACAACGGTCAAGCCGTTGGGGCGCGATGAGTTTGACATCGATTTGCTGTGCTTGTTGTTGTGGCCTGATGCCGCCGCAGCGGCATTGAAGCGAGCCGTAGGTGCCCGCTTGTTCGAGAGCAAAATCTACCAAAGGATGCTCAAGGAGAAAAATCGGTGTTGGCGGCTCAATTATGCTGGACAGTTTCATATGGACGTTTTACCGGCGATTCCCGACACCATGCGGGGTGGTGATGCGATTCTTGTCCCAGATAAGGCGCTACAAACCCTGAAACCCAGCAATCCTAAAGGATATGAAGTTTGGTTTTTCGATCAGGCGTCGCAAGCATTGATCGTTAGAGAAGGGCTACGCGCAGATGTACAACCGTTGCCCGCGGCACCCAGCGATGAAAACAAGTGGCCCCTTCAGGTTGTTGTGCAAATTCTAAAACGTCACCGAGACATCATGTTCGGTGAAGACGAGCGCGCTCCGATTTCGATCATCATCACCACGTTGGCAGCATACGCCTATCAAGGCGAGTTGTCAGTGTATGAAGCCATTCAGAATGTGCTGAACCGCATGGTGCTATACATCGAAGAAGATCTGAACGGCGAGGCAGTCATTTCCAATCCGACCAATCGCGAAGAGAATTTTGCAGACAAATGGCAGCCACACCCGGAACGTCGAGCGAGTTTTTATCAATGGCTCGGCCGGGCTAAGCAGGATTTCGCCGATTTGAACACGCGGAGCCTGAGCGAGCTTAACCAGCCACTGGAAACAATTTTTGGTGAGCGTGTCGCAAGGTCCACGCTGGTCAAGTATGGCGAACAGATCCAGTCAAGACGCGATCAAGGCATACCCGTAGTGGCAGGGACGGGTACGCTGGCCAGCACATCGGTAAAGGCGAAAGTAGCGCCTAAGCATACTTTTTACGGTGCACCTTAATGCCCCATCCAAAGCCCATCAAACCGAGTCTCGCTCAGCAGGGGGCGTTACTGCGGGCTGTTCAACCAGACTCAGAGGTGCAGTACCAGATGGGTGGTAAGCGCTTGGTGTGGCGAGGATATCTTCAACCCACACCGGTCAGCGAGCGCTACCGGATCCGGATTGAAATGGACCGATCAACGCGGCGGCTTCCGAGGGTGTACGTGGAAGCGCCACAGCTAGAGACGCGAGAAGGTGAGCAGATCCCACACCTGTATTCCCAACAAAAGAAACAGCTTTGCTTATGGCGACCAAAATATCAGGAATGGTCTCGTCGCATGTGGATCGCGCATTCCATCTTACTTTGGGCAAGTGCGTGGCTGTTTTTTTACGAAGTGTGGTACGCCACAGGAGAGTGGTTAGGGGGCGGTGAGCATCCACCCCCTGATCTGAATGAGTAGACAACAGGAGGTCGCAATATGGCAACCACAGTATATTTTGAAGAAACCATTAACTGTCAGGGAGGTGAAGCAACGCTTGATCTAGAGTTTGGACGTTCATCATTTTATACCGAAGACAGTATCTATTTGAACGTCAATGGTTCGGGTGTGGTAATGGATCGCGCCACCGCCAAGCAGTTCGTGGCGGCGGCTCAATCGGTCGGCCACTACTTTGGGTTGTTGGAATAACCCGCGACGTTGTGGGGTGAGTGGTTTAGATGAGAAAGAGTAGAGCACAGATTACTCGAGACGAGCACGGAAGAGTTCAAAGTGTCAGGTGGAAAAAACCAATCCCTGCCAGCGTTTGGGTGGCATTGATTGGCGCCGTTGCGACTCTGGGTGCGGCTTTGATCTATAACCTCTAGTAGCAGCACGACATCTTGGCCGATTGAACGTGTAAAGAAGTGGGAGTTGGTATGGCACTTGGTCATGCCTGGAATGAAAAGGAATGTGAAAATGAGTGACAGAGACACATACAAGTATCGATTTAAGCGGGGTGGCCGGGTTGTCCGAAGCGGTATCACAAACAACCTAGAGCGGCGTCAAAATGAGCTCCAACGACAGCATCGTGGGGGTATGATTGAACAGGTCGGAAACAGGACGACCCGCGAAGCGGCAAGAAATTGGGAAGACAATCAACCCAAAGGTACGCCGCCGGGGGGTAAGCCGAAGAAGTGACTGCCACTTGAACCAGCGAATGGCGTTTTGAATCAAGTCTCCGCAGGTGGTTCCGCTCGGGAAGGATACCAAACCCGGGTAAGTTCCTAACTTACATTTCGAACTGGCCTTTTTTGTGTGTCTTGATGACGCGCTGTATCCACGTTTTCGTTGTAAATGGGGGTGGTGTCCATCGACTGATGACCTAAGTTCTCTTGGATATGTCGTGGGTCAACGCCTGCATCGAAATGATCAGTCGCATAGGTGTGACGTAGCCAGTGTGGTGTGGCGCCTCGAAGCACGGTCACGCTCTCAATCGCCTCAGCGTTCAGTTGCCCGTCTAAGGTGTGCTCGAGCTGATCGGCGGCCGTTCGAAAGAGCTCTAAAAGGATGCGTCGCAGCTGCGTGTATTCAATCGGGGTGCCGGGATTCAAACGTCCGATCAATGGCCGATGGTCGTGAGGTAGGGGGAAGGATTCTTCAAAATCAAAGGCTATGCGATAGTCTGCCAGTGAGCGAAGTAACGGGTCTGGTACAGGCACAGTCCGCTCCTTGCCACCCTTGCCTAAGGCACGAAACCAGGAGCGACCATTGAGCATGTGAAAGGCGCTCATTGAGGCGTTAAGGCCTTCATCGACCCTGAGCCCTAGGTAGTAAAACAGATCAAAGATATAACGTTTGCGCAGTGCACGTCGACGTTGTGATGGTGTGGCATCCAGGGCGACTTTGGCTTTGAATTCAGGGGAATGATTGCGTCTTGGTCTTTTCATGGTTTCTCCAGAGCATCTCGCTCATCATGGAGGAACCA
>JANQKS010000133.1 GCA_028281005.1 Pseudomonadales bacterium | reverse complement strand
TCCCCAACCATCTCGTTAAGCAGGGTCCTCCTGTGTTGAAGTGGTGTCACCACAACAACCAACCCTCAACCACAGGAGATGGACCCATGTCTAAGTCTACCAAGCCTATTTCGCCTTTGCGCCAACGCATGATCGAGGATATGACGCTCAGGAAGCTCGGGCCGGCCACACAGACCACCTACGCGTTACAGCCATGTTGCCACCAACCTGCTCAAGGAGGTCACCGGCCCCTTAGAATACCTCGACGTGTAACACATGGCCCACATTGAGGTCGCCGACATGGTCCGCGACCATAGCGGGGCGTTGTCTTTGTCGCTTCCTCAGTGCAAGGCCGTCTCGGCGATTGAACGCTGTCGTTCTGCTGAGTTGGGTGGGCATGTCTTGCGCTGCGATGACTGCGGCGAGATCCACATCGCCTACAACCCCTGTCTTAACCGGCATTGCCCCAAGTGTCAGAGCAGTGCGGCTAAGCGCTGGCTCAAGGCACGACAGGCTGAGCTGTTGCCCGTCGAGTACTACCATGTGGTGTTTAATCTACCGAGTCAGATCGCGGATATCGCGCTTCATAACCTCGCGCTGATATACGGCTTGCTGTTTCGCGTTTCCGCTGAAACACTGAGCATCATCGCACGCGACCCCAAGCATCTAGGGGCTGAGATCGGCTTTACCGCCGTGCTGCACACCTGGGGCTCGGCCATGACCCACCACCCACACCTGCACTGCATCGTGCCAGGCGGCGGGCTGAACGCCGAGGGAGACTGGCAGCCGTGCAAGCGCGGGCTCTTTCTGCCCGTGAGAGTGCTGTCACGACTGTTCCACCGACTGTTTCTCGAGCAGTTGACTACCCTGCACAAGCCACTCAAGTTCTATGGAGCGCTACAGTACGTCGCCGATGCAGCTGCCTTTAACAAGTATCTTGCCCCGCTTCAACAGACCGACTGGGTCGTTTATGCCGAACGGCCGTTTGCCGGACCTGAAGCTGTGCTGAGTTATCTCTCCCTGTACACGCATCGGGTCGCAATCTCCAACTCACGGCTCGTCGGTTACGACAGCGATACGGTGAGCTTCAAGTACAAGGATTATCGTAAGTCAGGCAAAGAGCGATATAACACTATGCAACTGAGTACGACGGCGTTCCTGCGTCGCTTTCTGCTACACGTACTGTCACCGGGCTTCCACCGCATCCGCCACTTTGGTTTGTTTGCCAACCACCAGCGCAAACGCCGGTTGCTGGCGTTGAGAGTCGCGTTGGACACGATGCCTGAGCCTGAGGACTGTGAAGAGCCATCATCTAAACCGCCAACCTTCGTCTGCCGGGCTTGCGGTACCGCGCTGGTCATCATCGAGGTTCTGCCTCGACCTCAAAGATCCCGAGGACCACCGTGACACTAACAGACGACCTAACAAATACTTCAACACTATGCTGCAGGCGTGGCAGAGCCCTTCATTGCCTAATGACTGAAACACAAACAAAATCGGCGCGCGAACAGATCACTCTCTCCGGTCTGGTGGTCGCTCGCTCGGCACGATTTCCCAGCGGCCAGCAGATCCTGATGAAAAACGTCAACCGACCACCGTAACAATCCCCATAGAGCATCCCATCCGCCCCTCGGTTTCCTGCCTCGAGCTTTGTTAGCCTTCTACGCGTAAGCGCACTACCAGACCATTGATTCCCAGTACGCGCAGTGTGCTAACAAAACTAAACGTAAGTGAAAATTCGCCATTAGCTGTTTTTCTTGGTGCGGATGACCGCTTAGCGCCACAAACAAGTCGCTCACAACGATTGAATAAAGTCACCCGTCCCTTGATGTTGACTGAGATTCACAGAAATTTACTGGGCGCGGGCACAACTGCTAATCCGCAAACGCCAGGACCACGACGGGGATCTCGCGATCCGTACGGGCCTGGTAATCCGTGTATTGCGGCCAAAAGTTAACCATCCAAGTCCAGTATTTGGTGCGCTCCGCACCGTCCAGCGTGCGCGCACGGGCGGCGTATTCAAAGCGCCCCTGTTGTACCCGACAGTCTGGGTTGGCAAGCAGATTGAGGTACCAATCCGGGTGTTGTGCTGCGCCGCCTTTGCTCGCCACAACAATCATGCCTTGCCCGGAAGGCTGGTAAAGCAGGGGGGTCGCACGGGCTTCTCCGCTGTGGCGGCCGATGGTCGTGAGCAACAGCGTGGGTACCAAGCCGCTGCCACCGGCCACGCTGGCGTCCCAATCATGTGCGGCCACCGGATCAGCCAGGTATTGCTTGCGATGCTGCTGGATCCAGTTGGGTAGTTTGTCAGTACTCAACTTAAGTTCTCCTCAGGTCATGTCTCCATGCGCCGCCTCTAGTAGTTCCTAGTAGCTCCTATTAGTCCCTACTTGTGCGGCCAAGTTGCGCCGCGCTTATTCCTTGTTGAACCTTACGTTAAATTGCAGCAAGGTCTCAATCGATTAACGTGGGGTGGTGTATGCAAGGGAAAAGAATTCTGATCACCGGTGGCAACAGCGGCATTGGTGTGGTGGCCGCCACAGAGTTGGCAAAGCAGGGTGCTGAGTTGGTGCTGGCCTGCCGAGACAGTGAAAAGACCGCTGATGCGTTGGCGCAAATTAACGCTGGCGCACAAACCCCAGCGGTCAACTTGCCCGTGGATTTGGCCAGTTTACAAAGCGTGCGCGAGCTGGCTGCAAACTTTCTCGGTAGATACGACCGCCTAGATGTGCTGATCAATAACGCCGGCCTGTTTCCCTCCAAGCAGCAATTTACCGAAGAGGGTTATGAGATGCAGTTTGGCGTCAATCATCTGTCGCACTTTCTGTTGACCCACTTGTTGTTGGACACCATCAAAGTCAGCTCGCCGGCGCGTATCATCACCGTGACTTCCATGTTGCACAAACGCGGCAAAATGGACTTTGATACTTTCCGCGGCTTCGATAAATACAGTGCGCAGACGGCCTACAATCAGAGCAAACTCGCCAACGTGATGTTTGGGGTTGAGCTGGCGCAACGATTGGCGGACACCGGGGTGACCTCCAATGTGTTACATCCCGGCGGGGTCAACACCGACATCGCGCGGGACGTGCCGTGGTTGGTCCGTAAATTATTGAGTTTGGTGTTTATCTCGCCGGAAAAAGGTGCGGAGACTACCATTATGTTGGCCAGCGACCCGCAGCTTAAGGATGTCAGCGGCAAGTACTATAACCAATGTAAGTTAGACGACTATTCTCCCTTGGCGGATGACGCCGCCCTACGCCAGCGCCTTTGGGACTACAGCGTCGAAGCGGTGGGGTTAGCCAGTTAAGGGCCTGTGTGAAGTCCGGCTTCCTAATGGGGATTGTTTAACAGGTGTTGCCGCAGCAGATCTTTGCCGTAGTCATTGACATTGGGTGTGCGGATGGTGGTGTGCACGTGGCGACGGGTAGGCACCGGGGGCCGTATAAAGAGACTGGAGTTTGGTGGTCGTATTCGATCATAACCACCGGTGAGTGAATGCGGTAAAAAAATACGGCGTCCGCATCCGTCGTACCGATCCAGGCAAAATAGGTTCGGTCCCAGTGTTTGATGATATCGGTCATTTTGATCTGCGCGTGGGCATCGTGCATTTGACCAATGTACAGACGGATGAGTTCTAACGCATCTCGTTTTTGCTGTTCATTCAGCGCGCTGAGCGGTAAGCCTGCATAAGGCACCACAGCATTGCCGGAAAACAGCTCCCCATGGTTATTGTTGCCTGTGGGGGTTCTGACCCCATAAACACGGGTGTCATAACCACCTGATCATCGAGGACAAAAAAGTTAACGATGAGATGATGGCCGTCCAGCTGCCAACCCCAGGGTTCAGTGGTGGATGGTTCACCCATGAGGGTGATCCAGTAGCGCTTTTCACTGTATTCTTCGGTGTTGTTCATCAGGTCGGACAGATGACCTTCGAGGCGCATGATGTCGCGCGCGGTTTGAAATCCGCGGGCACTGAGCCCCGCTGCGATGAGGTCGAAAGCCGCCTTGGTTTGCACCTGATTAAATTCTAGAAAGCCCACACCTTGGCGGGTACTGATGTGGATATTTGCCCAACGTCGCCATTCTAAATCATCGACCGCAAATGCCACACGCCGCTGCTGTTGCGCGTCCAGCGTGCGCATGGGCTGGTTGGGTTGTTATCGGCTGCTGCCGGCCACCTTAGTCATCTTGGTCACTTTGGCCACCGGCCGCATGGCCACAATCATGCCGCCGTGGTTGTTTTCCAGCAGCAGGTAAATCTGGTCTTCGGTGCCTATCTCTATGTCTCGAATGCGCGCTAAACCGTCGACCAGTGTTTCTTTGTGGACCGCTTTGTTATCTTGCAAACGTACACGATAAAGAGATTGGGCTTTTAGCGAACCAACCAGTAAATCTCCCTGCCAGCGCGGGAAAGCGGCGCCGTCGTAAAACACAAAGCTGGATACCGCGGGGGATGGCGAAAGGTCTACGACCGGTTGTTCTATTTCTTTGAGATCGTATTCGATGCCGAGCTTTTTGCCGTAGTCCACCGGGGTGCCGTCGTAGTTGAGACCCAAGGAGTACAGTGGCCAGCCGTAGTTTTTGCCTGGTAACAACAAGTTGACCTCGTCCCCACCCCTGGGGCCGTGTTCGGTACCCCACAGTTCACCCGCGGGTAGCCGGTACTCTAAGCCTTGGGGGGAGCGATGGCCGTACGTCCAGATGCTTTTAATTGCACCCTCGGTTTCTATAAAAGGGTTGTCCAACGGGATGCGGCCGTCATCATGGACGCGGTGGGTTTTGCCCCAGGGTGTGCCGAGATCTTGTACCCCGGTGTGATTGTCGAACCCCTTTATGCCTACACTGATAAAAACGTGGCCTTTATCATCGAACGCAATACGGCCGCCACCGGCCAGATCGGGTGATGGCCCGTAAAACTGGATGTCGCTTTGCCAGATGACTTCTTCATCGACCCATGCGCCGTCTTTAATGCGTCCGCGGATCAATTTGTTCATGGACACCGGTCGCTGCATGACGCGGCTCATTTCATTGCAATCTTCACATCGCTCGCCGTATTGCAGGTAGATCCAGCCGTTTTCCCCGTAGTTGGGGTGGAGTGCCGCTTCCAACATCCAGCCGTTTCCCCACTCTTGTTCTGCAGCGAGGATGTAGGTGTCGGCAAACGTAGGTGGAGTACCGGTGATGTAGGCGGATTGCTCGCCGTCGGGCGAAATGATGCTCATGCCATATTTCTTTTCCACCAACAAAATGCGGCCGTCGGGCAGGGGGGCAATAGAAAAAGGCAGTGGGTCTAGGTCCTTGATGATGGTTTCAAAGCTGAAGGCGTGCAGCTCAGTTTCCAGCACACCGTCCGGAATCGTGAATTCAGCATTGTATTGGAAATCGCCATAGTCCAGGTTGAGACGGGTTTCAGCCACGTAAAGGGCAATGTTTTTGATGTCCAGTTCGGACAGAGTTTCTGACCAGGGCGGCATCCCTTTGCTGCTAAAACCCTCAGAGATACTGTTTGAGATGGCCGCAACGCTGTCGCCATGTTGTAACTCTCCCAGTAGCGGTACACCCTGAGCTGCACCTTCGAGATGGTCGCCGTGACAGACGGCGCAATGCTCTAGATACATGCTGGCGTAATCAGACAGCTCCGGCGGGTCTTCAAACAGGTTGCCTTGTTGTGCCCAGGAAGCGGGGAATGCGATCAGCGCCGCAATTTGGATAAACCAACGTATGGTGGGCATGCTGCGTCCTTATGGTCTATGTATATGGGTCTATGTATTCTGTGTCTTCTGTATAGTCCGTGTTTAGTAGCAGGTCATATCTTCGGGTTCAGCGATGACTCCGTTTTCGATGTACCCCAAATGCTCAATCTCAACTTTCACTGTATCCCCCACTTTGAGTTTCTGCGGCGGATCCATGGCCATACCGACCCCGGCGGGAGTGCCGGTGACAACCACGTCGCCGGCTTCTAAGGTGAACGCGGTGGAAAGAAAGTGGATAATCTCGTAGCAGTTGAAGATCAGGTCATTCGTGTTGGAATTTTGCCGTAGCTCGCCGTTGACCCAGGTTTTTAGTGCCAAGTTGTGTGGGTCGACTTCGTCCGGCGTCACCATGGCCGGGCCGAGAGGGCAGTGTGTGTCCCAGGATTTACCCATGGTGAACTGCGGCGGTGTGCCGCGCAGCTGCCAGCGGCGCACGCTAACATCGTTGTTCACACAATAGCCGGCAACAACATCCATCGCGTGCTCCAACGGTACACGTCGGCAACGTTTGCCGATGATCACTGCCAATTCCCCTTCGTAGTCGAGGGAGTCGCCGTCCTCCGACCAATGGATGGGGTCATAAGGGCCGTTAATAGAGGTATTCTGTTTGGTAAATATGAGCGGCTGTTTCGGTAACTCCATGCCGCCTTCTTCAGCATGTGCGCGATAGTTTAAGCCCACCGCGAGGATCTTGCCGGGGCGCAGCACCGGGCTTTCCAGTTTTACCGCTGGCAGTGTTGTGTGAGGCGTGTTGTTGGCTGCGTTAGCCGCGGTCTGTAGTGCATCCGGACCTGCCTCAAGCAGCGCTTTCATCTCCGTCGGCAGGTGTGGCGCCGCTTGACTCAGATCCACGATACCCTCTTTGTCGGTATCGTCATTCAACACACCCACACGTGTGCCTGCGGCATCGGTAAACGTCACCAGTTTCATGTATTCCCCCTAAACTGCGTTCCCCTAATGCACTGTATAATCTTTCCAGCCGGTGAGCCAGGGGAACACATTGGACTCGAAGCTTATGAATTCGAGTGATTTGAAAAATCGTACCGCACAGGCCGAAGCGGCGGTGGAGCACTTTGTACGAGAGTCTGGCAACCAGCCAGATCAAATGTTGCCGCTGTTACACGCCGTGCAGGCACGCTGTAGGTACGTACCGCGGCAGATTTATGCGGCGGTAGCGGCTGCGCTGAATGTGTCGGTGGCTGGGGTGGCTGGGGTTGTGTCTTTTTATAGCAACTTTCGCGATAGCGGTTTTAGCGATTCCACCGAGACACCAGATCAGGCCAGCAGAGCTAAGCCGCATATTGAGGTGTGCTGTGCCGAAGCGTGTCAGGCCAATGCCGGTGCGCGGTATCCTGCAACGCTACCCTGATGTATTTGCCCGTAGCGGGCAGACTTAAAGTGACGGTTATGGATGTAAACGATGAGTGACGTGGTCCAACAAGTTGCGCAACAGTGGTCATCTCAGGAAGACCTTGGCACGCCGCCAAGCACTGCCGCGGAGACTGTCACGCTGTCGGTGGATGGCCATGCCACAAACAGATTTAAACACGCACAACGACAACTCCTCGGACACAAGTGCACAAGAGATGTATCAAGGCGGCATCATCACCTTGAGTGTGGTGCCTGGACTCTTGTTGCTGGGCGCAGCCCTTGCGCTGCTAAGCAATGCCAAGATATTTCTCTTGATGGCGGCGGTGCCGACGTTGCCGGGCTTTATTGGCGCGGGCATGCTGCTGGCGGGTTTTGTCGCCCAGTCGCGCAATAACAAAACACCGGCGAGCGAATGACACACTGGGCTTTCGCGGTGGTGCTCGTGTCTGGCAATCGGAGCGTTCCGCTCAGATTGCCCTGCGTGTTGCTGTTATACTTATCGGTTTACCAGTTACAAAAAGCAATAACAGCAGAGAGTAGCCATGAGCGAAGCACAAGATTTGGAGGCCTTCCGCGCATCCGTCAGTAAATGGGTCAGCGAGAACCTCCCGCCCTCTATCGTCGGCAAAGGTATGGACCTGGAAGGTGAGGCCAGTGACGACGTCAAAGCAGATATGGACCTGTGGCGCCAAAGACTAGCGGAGAAAGGCTGGGGGGCGCCCAACTGGCCTAAGGAATATGGCGGGGCAGGTTTGGGTCATCCGGAAGCGAAGATCATTGCCCAGGAGATGGCCAAACAAGGCGGCTTTAACCCCATACCACTGCTGGCGGGCATGGGGGTCACCATGGTTGGGCCAACCATTTTAGAGTACGGCACCGATGATCAGAAGGAACGTCATCTTCCAGGTATTGCCAGTGGCGAGATCCGCTGGTGTTTGGGGTTGTCAGAACCCAACGCAGGTTCCGATCTAGCAGGCCTGTCGACCAAGGCGGTGGATGAAGGGGACCACTTTGTCTTAAACGGCCAGAAAATCTGGACCTCAGGCGCCAACATCTCGCAATGGTGTGGTGCGGTGGTGCGCACTGACCCAAATGCGCCGAAACGCGACGGCATCAGTTTTGTCATGTTACCCATGGATCAGGAAGGTGTGGAGACTCGACCCATCCAGCTGATATCCGGTGCATCACCCTTCTGTGAAACCTTCTTTAACGACGCACGTGTGGACAAAACGGACCTGCTGGGTGATTTGAACGACGGCTGGAGCGTGGTGAAGCGTTTGCTGCAGCACGAACGTCAAAGCCAAACTGCCGCTGGCGGCCGCCCGGGCGGTCCAAAAGAATCGTTGGCGGACAAAGCCAAACGTTATGTAGGGACAAACGATGACGGTAGCTTGACCGACGCCGATCTGCGCACCCGTATTGTCAAGCAAATGATGGCGGAGCAAGCTCATGGTTTAACCGTCTCCCGCATCACCGCGGAAGCGCGTGGGCAGGTTAAAGTCAGCGCGGCGGCTTCTATTCTGAAAAACTCTGCCACCGCCATTGCGCAAGGCAACGCTGAGTTGCAGATGGAAGTGATGGGCAGCCAGGGTATCGGTTGGGAAGGCCACAACTTTGCCGACGAAGAGTTGGAAAATGTGCGTGACTGGCTGTGGGGTAAAGCAATTTCTATTTACGGTGGTTCTTACGAGGTGCAGAACAACATCATCTCCAAGAACATTCTTGGGCTACCGGAAACCACCCAGAAAGGATAAGACCCTGACGACTGCAACAGAACAACGAAAGAACGACGAGAGAACAAGAATGGCAGCATTAACTGAAGAACAATCTATGCTCAAGGACCAGGCGAAATCCTGGGCGGCCGAGCAGGCTCCGGTGGGCAAATTTCGCGCGATGCGCGACAGCGGGGTCGCCACGCGCTTCGAACCCGCCACCTGGGAAGCCATGGTGGAAATGGGCTGGACCGGCATCATCATTCCGGAAGAGTATGGTGGATCCGATCTGGGGTACCTCACCTTTGGTGTGGTGTTGGAAGAACTCGGCCGCCAGTTGACGGCGTCACCGCTGTTTGCCTCCGCGTTGGTGGGCGCCTCTGCCGTAGTGCTGGGCGGCAGCGATGCGCAGAAGCAAGCCATTCTGCCGAAAGTGGTGGACGGCAGCGAAATCTTAACTTTGGCAGTGGACGAAAGCCCTCGTCACGCGCCGAAACAAATCCGCTTGCGCGCGACAACCGGAGATGGTGGCTACACCCTCAATGGCAGCAAAACCTTTGTGCTGGAGGGTATGAGCGCTACCACCTTGGTGGTGATTGCGCGCACCAATGGTGAAGCAGGTGATAGGCAGGGCGTAAGCCTGTTTCTGGTCCCGGCAGACAGCGAAGGTATCACCCGCACACCCATGCATACGGTTGATAGCCGCGGCTACGCGCAAGTTGAATTTAATGACGTGAATGTGCCGGCGGATGCCCTGTTGGGTACGCTGGATGAAGGTTACGAATTAGCTTCTGCGGTAATCGACCGCGCTCGTGCCGGGGTTGCCGCGGAAATGATGGGTGTAGCCGCGCAAGCGTTTGACATGACTTTGGACTATCTCAAAACCCGCGAGCAGTTTGGACGCGTGATTGGGTCGTTCCAAGCGCTTGGCCACCGTGCGGCGGAGCTGTTTAAAAATATGGAACTGTCCCGCTCCTGCATGGAGGCGGCGCTGCAGGCGATTGATGCGGACGCTGACAACCTGGGCTTGATGTGTTCGCTGTCGAAGGCGAAGATGGGCGAGTTCTTGTTTGAAATGTCTAACCAGCTCATCCAGATTCACGGTGGCATTGGCATGACCGATGAATTTGATGCCGGTTTATACCTAAAACGTGCGCGCCCGTTGGAAGCTCTGTTTGGTAACCAGGCCTATCACCGCGATCGTTACGCGCGTTTGTCGGGATTCTGAAGAGCAATATCCATGCGATAGGCTTCCCTGGCGGTACCGGCGAACAACCAGTGTTGTTCGTCGGCGCTGGCAGCGGCCGCAATCTTCTTAAAGGCATTCCACAACACAGGGTAAGACACCCAGTTTTTGTGTACGGGAAAGTTAGATTCGAACATACAGCGCTGCGCGCCGAACCACTCTATGGTGGGAGTGATCCATGGTGACCAGGCGGCTGCAACCTCGTCAGAGCTGGGTGGTAAACCCTGCGCCTTGTTGGTTCCACCAAACTTCGCGGGCAAAGCGCCTAGCTTGAGGTAAACATTTTCCCGCTGGGCAATGTCTTGCATGTCTTTGTGCCACTGTGCCTGCACTTCCTCTAATCGGTCCCTGTAAGGACCGCCTAAAATTGGCGTGCCGCTGTGGTTGAGAATGATGGTCAAATCCGGAAACGCGTCAGCCACGTCTATCAGCTCGGAGATTTGTGGATGGTACAGCCAGCAATCCAACGAGCCGCCCAACCGTTGTAGCACGCGGAGGCTTTTTTGCACTTCCGGGTGGGACAAATATCGGGCAAAAGGCGCAGCCCGGTGCAGGGCCTCACTGTCGTCCCAACAAATGGACGCACGCACGCCGCGGAACCGCCCGCCGGATGCTTCATGTAGTGCGGTGAGCACGGGTTCCACTGCATCCCCGAGCAGCAGATCCGCCTGTCCAACGGCAGCCCGGCACACACCGGTGGTGTCGAAACTGCCGGCATCACTCATGGCGGCGATACCCGCGACAAATTCCATTTCGCCCACGGGGCGCATGGTTTCAGGCTCACTTTGCCGGTACATGGCATGACACTCGGCGAACACCGAACCGATCACGCGGTGGCCACTGTTTACGTCTGCGGCAAATTCCCGCAGCAGATAAGGTGCGCTGTCTCGCACCCACAAGTGGTGATGGGCGTCGATGATGGGCAAGTCCGGTAGGAGGATGTCTTCCTCAACCTGCGCGAGCCACGTATCGTGGGCGCCGCCTTTGTAGTCGAAACGGTTGGCCATGCGGTTTAGCTCAAATGGTTCAATCCGGTAAACCCAGCACCCGTTTAGCGATGATGTTGAGTTGCACTTCCTTGGTGCCACCGGCAATGGTGAGGGACTTCTGGTAGAGGAACTTTTTCAACGTGTCTAACTGAGCACTGTCGGCGGTCGTCGGATCCCAGCGTAGTCCCTGGCTACCCATGGCGGCCACCATCAACTCGTCGCCATCCTGGATGTTCAGCGCATTGGTGAGTTTGACTGCGGAGGATGTAAAGCCGGGTGCGCGGGATTGGAGCTCTTCAATGGCTCGGCGCTGGGTGATGCGTTGTGCGTGCGTATTCATTTCGTAGTTGGTTAACCAGGTACGCAGGTGGTGATCGGCGATTTTGCCGTCGGTTTCGCCTACATAGTTGCGGACAAAACCCGGCATTTGACTCTCTTCCACGCGCCCGCCCTGGGAGCCTGAAATGTTGATGCCGGCATGAGTGGAGCGTTCGAACTGCAGCAACCGCTTGCCCACCGTCCAACCGTTATCGACCCCACCGATGAGGTCTTCCACTGGTACGATGGCGTTATCAAAGTGGGTTTCACAAAACGGCGAAGCGCCGGATATCAGCTGTATCGGAGAGACTTTGACCCCTGGCTGAGACATGTCTACCAACACCAGGCTAATACCTTCGTGTTTTGGCTTGTCAGGTGACGTACGCACCAAGACAAAAATATAGTCGCAGTAGGTGGCGTCGCTGGTCCAGATCTTAGAACCGTTGATGAGGTAGTTGTCGCCGTCGCGCTCGGCCCGGCAACTCAAACTGGCCAGGTCGGATCCCGCACCCGGTTCGGAGTACCCCATTGCCCATGCGCCTTCCCCTCTGGCACAACGCGGCAACCATTTGGCTTTCTGTTCGTCCGTGCCGAACTCTAAAATAGTCGGCCCGATGTAGTTTACACCGCGCCCGGTCAGCGGGGTGCGCGCGTTGATGGCTTTCAATTCTTCGATGAGGATTTGGTATTCCTCACGGTTCAGCTCCGCGCCGCCATACTCCTTGGGCCAGGTGGGTACCGTCCAACCACGCTCCGCCATACGTTGCAGCCACAGCCGCGTGTCTTCATTCAGCTCAATTTTGCTGCTGCCAATAGGGATGGTTCCCGGCCCACGCACACTTGGCGGGCAGTTGTCTTGTAGCCAAGCGCGGGTTTCGGCACGGAACGTTTCAAGTTCGGTCATTGCGGGTCTCTTGTAGTCTTCCTTTTAGTTTTTTTAGGTACATCAGGACGTCATCGGTGAGTGCGTCTTAAGTGTATAACTCTCTTTGACACCATAACTGAACAAAAGCGCCCGGGTAAGTAGCCTGCAAAGGAAAGCCGGGTCGCCATAATCACCCAGGGCGTGTGCGAAGCAGATAGGTGCTAGAGTGCAGCTGAACCAAGCAGGAGACCACCGTGGAATTTTTTCCGAATTTCCCCGCCGGACGCGGCGTGTGCGCGGACGATTGGGCGCGCGCCAAAGAGCACGAAGGTTGGCATGGCATCTGCGCAAGCGATCATTTCTGGGTCGGGTCAACGCGCTACCCACACGTATTTGTGGCAGCCACACAAATGGCCGCGGCCACTTCGGACATCCAAATCACCACGTCTTTCTGCAACAACTTGTTCCGCTCTCCCGTAGAGTTTGCCCAGGGTGCGCTGGCGTTGCAGGAAGCTGCACAGGGACGCTTTGAGGCCGGCCTTGGCGCAGGCTGGGCGCAAGATGAAATTGAGGCGGTGGGCTGGGCCTACCCAGACGGGCCGACGCGGATCAGCATGTACGTGGAAGCTTTGCAGGTTGTTAAACAGTTGTTCGCAACAGGGCAGTGCACGTTTGAAGGGCAACACTATCAAATCCACATTGCTGGTGAGCAGGCATTGGCCACCTGTGACGTGCCACCGCCGCTGATTGGTTCCGCGGGTGGCCCCAGAGCGTTGCGCGAAGTGACACCCTTGGTTGACCGCGTGGAAGTGAAAGCCAGCGCGCGCGCCACCCGCGTTGGCCATCTGGACTTCGGCATTATGGCTTCAGTGACAGAGCAGGAAGTTGCTGAACAGATTGCACGGGTTAAAAGCATCCGCCCCGAAGTGCCGGTGGGTATTTTCATCCTCACCGGAGTGGGGGACGACCCTGCGGTACAAGCCCTGAAACAAGGTTTGGGCAACGGTTACCTAGGCCGCTTTGTTGGTGAAGCAGAGGAGGTGGCGGCTGCGCTTATGGACCTTGAACAGATGGGTATCGATCGTGTGCAGCTGACCGAATTGGCGGAAGGTTCGCACTCGAAGCTGGCCCAACAATTATTGGCTTAGAGGAGACAACCGTTGGAGTTTGCAGATTTCAACAACATCACGCGTAAAGTCTACGAGTACGCCTACGGCATCGACACGCGGGATTGGACGCTATACCGCAGCATCTTCGCCGACGATGTCCGTATGACGTTCACTTCCTACAACGGCAACCCGCCGGCAGACATGCGTGCGGACGATTGGGTCGCCAACGTAAAAGTGCTGTTCACCGGTCTAGATGCGACACAACATTCCATGTCCAACCCCTTGGTGGAAGTGGAGGGTGACCACGCGCGCTGTCGCATGTATATGCAGGCGGCCCATTTTTTTGTTACGGATCAAGGGGATAACGAATATACCTTAGGCGGTTACTACGATGATCAGCTTGTGCGTACCGGCGACGGTTGGAAGATTTCCGCAGTGACCCTAAACGTGCTGTGGCACCGCGGCAACCGCCATATTATGGAATTGGCCAGTCAGGTGGGGGCGGAAAAGCTGGCGCGCGTATAGGCATCAAAACCCCGCGGTGACTTGTACACCCAGGACTTGTTCTGCCCCACCTTGCCCCTGATTAAAGGCGCTGGCTTCATAGGTGATGTACTCTTCATCGAATAGGTTGTTGGCAAAGGCCGCAATTGTGAAATGTTCAAATCGATAGCCGGCACGCAAGTTTACAACCGTGTAGCTGGGTGAAAAGCTCCCCGGAGCGTTGTCGTTGGCAGAGTATTGGCCATCTGAGTAGCTGACATTACCGCTTACAAACAACCCGCTTGAATGCTCATAGGAAACACCTGCGGCGGCAGATACATTAGGTGCAAAGCGAAATTCACTGCCGTCGAAATCAGCACCACCACCCACGGGAAAATCCACAAACTCTGTGTCGCTGTATCCTGCGGATAAGAAAAAGTCTAACGAGTCGCTTGGGGTCCATGTCAATTCTACTTCGGCACCCAGCACTTCGCTTTCTCCGGCGTTTACTGTGGCCGACAAGGTGCTGGGATCCACACCGGGAGGAATCTGATCAGCCAATCCCGGAAAGGCGACTAACAATGGCACAGACACTTGCTGATCTGTCCAGTCAATGAAGTAGGCGTTTAAGTTGAGCGTAACCCGACTCTCGGGGAAAGCAGCACGCACCGCAATTTCATAGTTATTTGTGAATTCGGCATCAAACGGTAGATTGGTGCCAAAAATGGCCAGTTGAGCCCCTCCGGACCGATACCCCTTCGAGAAGGTTACGCTGGTGCCAATGTTGTCGTTCCAATCGTAGGTCAGCTGGGCTTTTGGTAAGAAAGCGTCGAAGTCTGATGATGTTTTCCCGCCTGTTGCAGGTAAAGTCACCAGCGGGGGTGTAAATAAAGTTGAGCTGCTGATGTCGTTGTCGATGCTTTCGTCATCGTACCGAGCACCAATCAATAGTCGCATTCGCTCAGTGATTTGCCACTCAAGTTCACCAAACAACGCGTAGTTCTCGGTTTGCTCATCATCCGCGGAAAGCAGGGTCACCAAAACGCCTGGAAAGCCAAAGAAGTCGCCTGGAAATGACCCTGCCACCAGGGTCTCTGCTTGGATGTCCGCATAGAAGACGCCGAACATCCCGGTGATGTCACCGCCGTTGTCAAATACCGCACGGAATTCCTGTGTAAATGACGCGATCTCGTTGTCCTGATTGAAAATCGCCAGTGGGGCTGGTGTTCCGTCACCGTCCTGCGTGCGGCCACTTTCGGAATCCACCCAACTGGTGAGCGAGGAGACCGTCCAGGATGTGTTGAGCGACCAGTCGACCCGCCCGCCAAGTAGAAGACTGTCATCGTAGCGGCGTTGCGGATTGTCGATGTTGTTGACACGCTCGCCACTGCGCTCAAATTCGTCCAACTGAAAACCCTGGAATGAAGTTCCGTCTTGATCTGAATGGATCGCTGTGAGCTTGATCAGTAGATCATCGGTCGGCGTCAAAACCAACTTCAGGCGGGCTAGATCATTCTCGTGACCTGCTACCTCGTCGCTGTTGAGCGTGTCGTTCGAGGTAAACCCGTCCCCCTCCTGACGGTCAAAAGAAGCCCTAAAGGACAGCAGCCCCGGGATGACCGGCCCACCAATTGCGGCAGAATACTGTTCGGTGCCAAATTCTCCGCCAACCACCTGAAAATCTCCGGAGAATTCTTCTGTGGGTTCCTTGCTGTAAAGGTACATGGCGCCAGCCAGCGCATTGCGGCCTTGGACTGTGGATTGTGGTCCGCGAAAGATCTCTACCGCTCCTAGATCCCACGCGCCCGTTGGCGACAGCAGGTTTTGTTGGGTTGTGGTCAACGGTATGTCATCGACGCTGATACCCAAGGTTAAGTTTGAAGAAATCGTGTTTAAGCCCGTGGTTGGCCCGTTCTGGGTGATACCTCGGATGGCAAAACCCGCATCTCCAAACGCCTTGTTCACATTTGCAGCACGCATGATCAACTCATCCAGATCAGGTGTGTAAGTTGCTGTGATGTCCTCTTCGGTGAACAACGCAACGCTTGATTGAGTGTCCTGGAGCGTACGCACGCGCTTTTCGCCGCGAACCACGACCTCCTCAACAAATTCAACGTCTTGTGCGATTACGGTGGGTGCAAACGCGAGCATGCCCACAAGAGTGAGTGAAAGCGCCCAACTGGTGATACGCATTTGTCCTTCCAAAACCTTTCTATTAGGGCGGGAGACTCTACTCGATAATGAATCTCGTTACCATTCTCGTTTGGGTACATTTCTCATGCGTAACCAGGGTGCTGCGGAGTATTGGGATTTGTTCAGGGCAGGCAAAATCGCACATAAGTTCTCCGCGTCGAGAACCTCGAAGAAACCTGATCTCACGTTGTTTGACGCTGCGAGCGCAGCGTCGACGATGCGGGTTGTTTATAGCGCGTCAGAGGTATCCATTAGATCTCGTTGTAATGCCCACCACTTTCTTCCGAACGGGTAATCCAGGTGTTCTCTGATGTAGTTTCCAAACAGAAGCGCACGTATAGTTTGTCGAGGCGTTTGTGGCATGCGCATACGTGTTGCTTTGGTTTACCACGTAGATCGGACCTAATAGACCAACAAACACAACTTTATTTGAAACTATCTGAAACCAACCGCTTGTCACCACGATCTCCCGCTAACGATGTATTGTGCAGATAGATTAACGCACATCTCTGGCCCCGCACCGTTGGGCACTCTATGGCCGTCTGTTACCGTACACGAATGAGTTTGTTAAACGCATGGCCCTTGCTGCTCATTGGCTTTTCCGTAGTGATCGGACCGGTGTTGGTATTTGCCTATTTGCGTTCAGACCTGTTCCCCAAATCACCTTATTCGGTGACGTCGGTGGTTTTGTTAACGTTGTGCCTGATCCTTCTGCAAATCCATCACGCCGCTTATTTTGTTGCGGGTGGTGAACCCACTGCAGAGTGGTCTTACGTATATGCGTTGTTAATTGCGCCAGCACTGTTCTTCTTTTTTGGGCGCTATGTCGTTTCGCCGCAGGCCAGTTTTAGCCCCTTGCTTTTGCTTTGCCTTGTGCCCTGTCTGTTACCTGCTGTGGTACCGGTGCGCACCGCCTTCAACATTGTCCTGTTGATTGGCGCGGGTTATGCGCTTTGGTTTGCGTGGATTGTTGTGTCCCTGCGCCCTTTGCGAAAGCAGCACACCTTCGAATTGGGTTTTGCCATCATTGTCACGCTGATGGCGGCGGGTGTGTTCACCCTTAGCACTTTCCTGCAAACCGGCAGCTACTTTTATCTGTTTTATTCTCAAAGCATTGGCATAGCGTATATCCTGGTCACGTTCGCCTTGGTTGCCATCCCAGATTTTGTAACGGACCTGTTCGAACTGGCTAGGGTTAAGTATTCACCGACAACCCTAGGCGCGGTCGATGAAATCTCGAAATGTTCGGAACTGGATCAGACCATGCAAATGCGCGAGTTGTGGCGAGACCAAGATTTAAGCCTCACCACCCTTGCTGAAGAAGTTGACCTCACCGGCCATCAACTTTCCGAATTGCTCAACCAACACCGAGGGGAGAGCTTCTCAAACTATCTTCGCCGTTATCGTATCGAAGCGGCTAAGACACAACTCCTGGCAGAGCCTAACGCGTCAGTGTTAGCGATCGGCATGGAAGTTGGGTTTCGTTCTCAATCGACATTCTATGCAGCCTTTAAAGCGGAAACAGGGTTGTCCCCGGGAGTGTTTCGGCAACAAAAAGGTCTGGGAAAGCCTTCATAACCCATTGTTTTTAGTGGTGTTCTAGATTTATTCATTCCGGAATGATCATTTCGGAAGCCCCACTGTGTGCAACTTTGTAGATTTGCTGCAAAAGTCTGGAGCACAACATGAGTGGGATGCAATCGAACGAAGTTGAAGCCACGCGCAAGCGTAAACGTGCGCTGTTGATAGAAGTGGCCCCCTTATTTTGGACAGGTCGCTAAGTGATACCTCGTCTCATGCCGCCTTCCTGGCAGCGGTCTGATGGTACACAGTATCGGGCGTTTGTCTGTCCAGGGATTGGTGCCTGCGTCGTTGGTTATAGAACTCGAAGTAGCGGCCCAGTGAGCCACGTGCATCGTGCATGCCACCGTAAGCCTTTAGGTACACCTCCTCGTATTTCACACTGCGCCACAGTCGCTCAATAAAAACGTTATCCATCCATCGGCCTCGGCCATCCATGCTGATGGCAATGTCGTGGTCTTTCAGAATTTGGGTAAAGTCGTTGCTGGTGAACTGGCTACCCTGATCGGTATCGAAATCTCCGGTGCACCGAATGGCTCGACTGTTTCACTCAGCGCATCGACACAGAAGTGGCTGTCCATCGTGTTGGAGAGCCGCCAGGAGAGCACTTTCCGAGAGTGCCAGTCCATGATGGCCACCAGGTAAACAAAGCCGCGAGACATCGGCAGAAAGGTGATATCAGCGGCCCAGACCTGGTTTGGCCGGTCAATGGTCAGGTTCCTCAGCAGGTAGGGGTACACCCGGTGACCCGGGATAGGCTGACTGAGTTTCTGCTTCGGATACACGGCTACAATGCCCATCGTGCGCATCAGGCGCTGGATACGTTTGCGATTGACGATGTGGCCTTCGTCCTTCAGCCAGTCCTTGATTCGGCGACTGCCATAAAACGGTAACTCGGTATGGCAGCGATCAATCAGTGGCATCAGCTCAAGGTGTTCTTCAGAAACCGGTTGTGGCGCGTGGTAGAACGTGGACCTGGGAATATCCAGCAGTTCACACTGCCGAGTAATGGACAACGGTTCGGAAGGATTCACCCTTTCTTTCCTCTGGGCCCGTGAATCCTGTTGAGCCCTCGTTCTAAAAAATCATTCTCCATAGTGAGTTCACTGATCTTGGCGTGCCATTCCTGGATGGTTTTTTCACTGTCCTCAGCTTTTTGGGCGCCTTTGCCGAACACGTCGGAAGCACCGCTGAGCAGCTGCTTTTTCCATTCAGTGATCTGACTGGCGTGAACGTCGTATTTCTTTACCAACTCGGCCATGGTCAGATCGCCAGTGATGGCATCCAGGGCGACTTTGGCTTTGAATTCAGGGGAATGATTGCGTCTTGGTCTTTTCATGGTTTCTCCAGAGCATCTCGCTCATCATGGAGGAACCA
>JANQKS010000057.1 GCA_028281005.1 Pseudomonadales bacterium | reverse complement strand
ATGGTGGCCACCAAGGAGCGCGCAGCGGGTACGGTATACGTCGTCGTTTACGTCGAGCAGCATTCAAAAAACTACATCGGCACACTGGTCGATATAGTCGAGGTGGAAGCGGCTGAAACAGGTCTCGTTGTCGTCGATGCGGAAGCGATGGGGTCTGATATTGATGAATACGGCCGAGTTGTGTTGGATGGCATTGTCTTCGATTTTGACAAAGCCACGCTGAAGCCTGAGTCCAAACCTGCGCTGGATGCAATTGCGCAGTACCTAAAGTCCAACCCGGATAAGCAGTTTTTTGTGGTGGGCCATACCGACGCCAAAGGCACCTTCGCGTACAACACAAAACTCTCCGCGGATCGCGCGCGTGCGGTAGCGGATGCGTTGCAACAAGGCTATGGCATTACATCGGATCGATTAGAGCCCCACGGGGTTGGCCCACTGTCGCCCGTTTTTTCGAATGTCAGCGACAGCGGCCGGGATAAGAATCGACGTGTGGAATTGGTTGAAAGATAAGCGCCTTTTTCAAATGGCTGCCTACCCCTTACGGCGATAGATCCGCACACCCACACCTTGTGCCTCTTTGAGCGCCTGAGGTTTTTCCACATCCACCGTCACCGCCTGGGCCAAATGTTGTTGCAGCGTGAGCTCGGCAATCTTGTCCGCGAGCGTCTCTACTAACAAACATTCCGACGCAATGGTGAGAGACTTTACCTGCGCCGCCAGTGCCGCGTAGTCTAATGTGTCCGCTAGATCCCTGGAGGCTGCGGCGGTGCGTGTATTAATGCTGACCTCAAGGTTGATGCGCACTGGCTGAGGGGTGGTGCGCTCGTGCGGCAAGACGCCAATGATGGCGTCAAACACCAAGTTGCGCACATAAATCACATCTGTTGTTTCGCTCATGCCTAGGCTGCGGTGGCCGGAGAAATGGGCGGCAACTCGAACATCGGCCAACGCGGGCGCGTGTTGACCGCAAGCTCCGCCTGTTCGCCCGCGAGTAAACGCAACGCACCCGCGTAGGCAATCATCGCCCCGTTATCAGTACACAGCGCCAGCGGTGCGTAGTGCAGGTTCGCATCCAAGTCCAGCTCTAGTTTTTGACGCAGCGACTGGTTGGCGCTGACACCACCGGCCAACACCAAGTCACTTAATCCAGATGCCTCTACCGCCCGGCGGCACTTGATGAATAGGGTATCCACCACGGCTTGTTCAAAAGCCAAGGCGATGTCGGCGATATCTTGCTCAGTTAAAGGGGCATGTTCGTTCACGGTGTTGAGCGTGTAGGTCTTTAGACCGCTGAAACTAAAGTCCAAACCCGGACGGTCGGTCATGGGCCGCGGAAAGCGAAAGCGTGCTGCGTTACCACGGCGCGCCGCTTCGGCAATACGTGGCCCGCCGGGATAACCCAACGCCAGCATTTTGGCGGCTTTGTCAAAAGCTTCTCCGGCGGCGTCATCCACCGACTCTCCCAACAATTCATAGCTGCCAAGGTCTGCCACTTTGACCAACTGAGTATGGCCACCGGACACCAGCAGAGCCAAAAAAGGGAGCTCAGGCGCTGCGTCTGCGTTGACGTCTGCATTGAGTAGGGGGGCCAATAAATGGGCTTCCATGTGATGCACCTCAATGGCGCGTATATCCAGCGCCCAGGCCAAGGTGCGGCCGAATGTGGCGCCAACCAGCAGCGCACCCATTAGGCCGGGCCCGGCGGTGTACGCCACTGCGTCGAGGTCAGACAGGGTTCTGCCTGCATCCTCCAATACCCTTTGCGTCAATGGTGTGATTTTGCGGATGTGATCGCGAGAGGCCAGCTCGGGGACCACGCCGCCGTATTGAGCATGTAAATCAACCTGGCTATACAGAGCTTCGCTCAACAAACCTGCCTGGCTGTCATACAGTGCCAGTCCGGTTTCATCGCAGGAGGTTTCGATTCCTAATACCAACATCGCGGCATTGTAACCCGGTTTTCGTGGCGGGTTGGGGGGCGGTTTTCACCCTGGACGCCCCCATTTCCAAAGTGTAAAATTCGCGCCCTTCTTTTGAACATAGGGCCCCAATGCCTCACGTAAAAGTACGAGAAAACGAACCGTTTGACGTCGCGCTGCGCCGTTTCAAACGCTCCTGTGAAAAAGCGGGTGTATTGTCCGAAGTTCGTCGTCGTGAGTTCTACGAAAAGCCCACTGCCGTGCGTAAGCGCAAAGCCGCTGCAGCGGTGAAACGCCACATGAAGAAGTTGCAGCGCGAGGCACGCAAGTACGAGCGTTCTTACTAGGTCGTTACTCGAGCCTTATTGCGGCTTAAGCCGCAGGGTCTACCACGCACTTTCAGTTCTGATGCCCACGTCTACGCCAACCACGAGGTGTAATCCTGTCTGATCTCAAATCTGTCATCGCAGACGCCACCAAAACCGCCATGAAGGCACGCGACAAAGAGCGCGTTGCTGTGCTGCGCATGGTAAACGCGGAAATTAAGCGGGTCGAAGTGGACGAGCGCCGTGAGCTGGAGCAGGCGGATGTGCTCGGGATCTTGAACAAAATGGTCAAACAGCGTCAGGATGCTTTACAACAATTCACTGACGCAGGGCGTGACGACCTCGCTCAGCAGGAAGCCTACGAGATCGAAGTGATCCAGGTCTTCCTACCTGAGCAGATGGATGATGCAGCGCTGGCCGCGTTGATTGACAAAGTCATCACAGACACCGGTGCCACCGGAATGCAGGATATGGGGAAGGTCATGGGGGCGCTCAAAGCAGCCGCCGAAGGCCAGGCTGACATGGGGCGCGCCAGCGCCTTGGTCAAAGCCAAACTAGGGTAACCACTCAGCACAAAGAACCGGGGAGCGGATATGTCCCACGCAGCGGATGCGCATGTCGTACCAGTGATCTTAGCCGGCGGTGTAGGCAGCCGTTTGTGGCCCGTCTCCCGCACCTACTTCCCCAAACAGTTTCAGAAGCTCCTTGGTGAGCAGTCTTTTTTACAAGCCACGCTTCAGCGTGCCGCTAAGGTTGCGCCTGCTGCCCCCATACTGGTGTGCAATGAAGAACACCGCTTTTTGGTGGCGGAGCAATGCCGCCAGATCGGACAGTCTTGGGAACAACTTATCCTCGAACCCGAAGGTCGCAACAGCGCGCCGGCCATTGCGTTGGCTGCATGGCAGGCGGTGCGACGTGACCCCGATGCCATCCTCCTGGTGTTGCCTTCGGATCATCTCATCGGCGATGAAGATGCTTTTGGCCAAGCGGTAAGCCTGGCTGCCCAAGGCGCTGCCAATGGGGGTCTAGTCACCTTCGGGGTAACCCCGAGCCGTGCGGAAACGGGTTACGGCTACATTAAGGTGGCGGATCCGGCCGCCGGGTTACAGTGTGTGCAGTCGTTTGTTGAGAAGCCGGATGCGGACACCGCCGCGCAGTACCTGGCTTCCGGAAACTACCTGTGGAACAGCGGCATGTTTGTGCTGGGTGCGCAAGCCTATCTAGATGAGCTGGGCGTGCATAGCCCGAGCATGGCTGAAACTACCCAGGCCGCCATGGCCGAGGCGGAGCGTGATTTGGATTTCCTGCGCCCCGGCGCTGCTTTTTTACAGTCGCCCGCGGACAGCATTGATTATGCGGTGATGGAGAAAACCGACCGTGCCCAGGTGGTGCCAGTGGATTTCGGCTGGAATGACATCGGCTCGTGGGCGGCCATTTGGGACGAATCCGAGCGCGATCAGCAAGGTAATCACCTCGAAGGTGACGTGGTGTCTGTGGATACCACCAATTCTTATGTGCGGGCCGGCAGCCGCCTGGTGGGCACGATTGGGGTAGACAATCTAGTGGTGGTGGAAACCACCGATGCCGTGCTGGTGGCAAATCGCGATGACGTGCAGGATGTTAAAGCCATTGTGCAAAAGCTCGCGGATTCCGAGCGCAGCGAACATCTGTTTCACTCCGAAGTGTTTCGACCCTGGGGCAGCTACGAAGGGATTGCCGAGGGTGACCGCTATCAGGTGAAGTGTATTAAAGTCTCTCCCGGCGCGGCGCTAAGCTTGCAGATGCACCACCACCGTTCAGAACACTGGATCGTGGTGCGCGGCACGGCCCGAGTGACCCGCGAGGACGAGGTGTTCACGCTGGGGGAAAATGAAAGCACTTACATCCCCCGGGGTGCCAAACACCGCCTGGAGAATCCGGGTAAATTGGATTTAGAACTGATCGAAGTTCAAGTCGGCCCCTATTTGGGTGAAGACGACATTGAAAGGTTTGACGACGTATACGGGCGCTAAGCCTTTTCTCACTCCGGGCTAGCGCAAGTGTGTTAGTCTGAGCCGACCTTAGAGAATACCAGCGGAATCCGTGGCCGGCCGCATACCTCAGTCTTTTATCAACGATTTGCTGGCCCGCGTCGATATTGTCGATGTGGTCGAGCAGCGCATGTCGTTAAAAAAGGCGGGCAAAAACTACTCTGGTTTATGCCCGTTTCACGACGAAAAAACCCCCTCCTTCACCGTCAGCCAGGACAAGCAGTTTTATCATTGCTTTGGCTGCCAGGCGCACGGCACCGCGTTAGGGTTCATCATGGAGTTTGATCGCTTGGAGTTTGTCGAAGCGGTTGAAACGTTGGCGGCGCACGTGGGCGTGGAAGTGCCGCGTGAGCAGAGCAGCCGTACCCAGCCCAAGGCCGACCCCGACCTGTACGCCGTGCTGGAAGCAGCCGAGCGTTACTACCGACAATCATTACGCAACGCTCCTGAGGCCATCGACTATTTAAAAAACCGGGGCTTAACCGGAGAAGTTGCGCGGGACTTTGGCATCGGTTACGCCCCGCCGGGCTGGCAAAACTTAAGCGATGAGCTGCGCGACGTTAAAAGCAGTTTGTTGCTCGACGCTGGTTTGCACATCAAAAACGACAAAGGCCGCGTCTACGATCGCTTTCGCGAGCGCATTATGTTCCCCATACGCGACACCCGTGGGCGGGTCATCGGCTTTGGCGGGCGCACCTTAAGTGCGGACGATGGGCCAAAGTACTTAAATTCGCCGGAAACCCCAGTCTTCCAGAAGGGCTCGGAGTTATACGGCCTGTATGAAGCCCGACGTGCCCTGCGCCGCATTGAAAAGTTGATTGTGGTGGAGGGTTACATGGATGTAGTGGCGTTGGCGCAGCATGGCGTCGCTAACGTTGTCGCAACCCTGGGCACGGCAACCGGCGAAGCGCATTTTCACAAGATGTACCGCTACGCAGATGAAGTGGTGTGTTGTTTTGACGGTGATCAAGCGGGCCGCCAAGCCGCCTGGCGTGCGCTTGAAGGTGCACTCCCCACCTTAAATGAACACCGGCAAATCAAATTGGTGTTCCTGCCCGATGGCGAAGACCCAGACAGTCTCATACGACAACAGGGTAGAGATGGGTTCCTCAAATTTATTGACAATGCTGTACCTGGGTTAGAGTTTCTGTTCCAGCGGTTGTCCCAAGGATTAGACCTGGACAGCGTCGATGGGCGCGCCCGATTAGCGGGTTTGGTGACGCCGTATATTGAAAAGGTACCGGCGGGTGTGCTGCGAACCCTGCTGCTGCAGAAGCTGCAAGATGCCACCGGATTAGGGGCCTCCACCGCTGTGCGTTCGAAGCCTTCTTCGCAACGAAAAGCAAGCCCCTCTGCCTTATCTAAGCTTAGTGAACGCTTACTAACACTGCTTCTGAAAAGCCCTGGGCTGTGGCACGCTGCCGCCACGGAGACACGCGAAGGTTTGCTGCAGGAGAGTGAGCAACTTGGCTTTTTGGGGGCGCTCATCAGCTATGTGGAACACCACCCCGAGGCAGATACGGAAGAGCTGCTGGTTCGTTGGTCAGATGAAGAGCGATACCCCGAGCTGTTAAAGCGGGCACAGAAGACGTTGGAGATTGGGCCTGACGAAATGGCTGCAGAATTCCGCGACGGCCTTGACAGGTTGTACAAAAACTTGCTTAACCATCAGCGCCGCCGCGCGCTGGCAGAGCTCAAACAAAATCCGGATGACGCTGAATTTCGCAAGTTCATGCAGACGAAAGAGAGTGAGGCTTAGCGCAAAGCGGTTGATTTCTCTGGAAAAATCACCAAATAGAACGCTATAATCGCGCGTTTGCCTCGTAGGGAAGCTCACCAGAGAAGGGCACTGGCGTTCTCCCGGCTGAATCTGCCGGCGACGAGACGCATTGAACAAAGAATCTGAGGCGAAATCTAATAACTACAAGCACCCGCATGCGTTCTTACGTGTATGAGGCCAACTAAGGGTCAAACATAGACGTATCGGGATGAAAAGCCGTCGGTAACGAAAGCGGTGACGCACTCGTACAGCGACAGACTTAAATCATCACAATCGAGGTCATATGAGCAATCAAATCTCGACAGAGCAGCAACAGTCGCGACTGAAAGAACTTATCGCCAAAGGGAAAGAGCAGGGTTTCCTGACCTATGGCGAAGTCAACGATCACTTGCCGGACGACATCTCCGATCCAGAGCAGATTGAAGACATCATCCGCATGATCAATGACATGGGCATCACGGTGTATGAAAACGCACCCGATGCCGATGAACTGTTGAGCTCTGAAGAAAACACCGCTGACGAATTGGCAGCGGAAGAAGCGGCCGCTGCACTTGCCGCAGTAGAAACTGAAGCAGGCCGCACCACAGACCCGGTGCGCATGTACATGCGCGAAATGGGTACCGTGGAACTGTTGACTCGCGAAGGCGAAATTGCAATCGCCAAGCGCATCGAAGAAGGCATCCGCGATGTCCTTACCGCGCTGGCCTATTTCCCCGGCACGGTCGAATACATCCTCGACACCTACGCGGAAGTCACCAAGGAAGATAAGCTGGCCGACCTGCTGGTGGGTTATTTGGATCCCACCGATCACGTCCCCGCAGCGACCCAAGTGGGTGCTGACGGCGTCAAGCAAAACAACAATGACGACGACGATGACGAAGAAGAAAACAAAGGCCCTGATCCGGAAGAAGCCAAGAAACGCTTCACGCAACTAAAAAGGGTTTATAACAAGACTCAGAAAGTACTGGCTGCAAATGGACGCGACAGCGAAGAAGCCGCCAAACAACTCGAAAAGTTGGGCGAAGCGTTCTGCAGCTTCAAACTTGTGCCGAAGCATTACGACGAAATTGTCGACATGGCCCGTGATGCATTGGACACCGTGCGTCGCCACGAGCGTTCCATCATGACCTCAGTCGTGCGTCACGCCAAGGTACCGCGCAACGTGTTCCGCAAGGAGTACATGGGTAACGAAGTGAGCGTGACCTGGATCAACAAGCTGGTGAAGGCGGACGAGGACTTCTCCCAAGCGTTGGAAAATCAGCGCGAAGACATTTTGCGTGCACAGAAGAAGTTAAAGGCGCTGAGCAAGGCCACTGACTTAACGGTCATGGAAATCAAAGACATCAACCGGCGCATGTCTTTGGGTGAGGCGAAAGCACGCCGTGCGAAGAAGGACATGGTGGAAGCCAACTTGCGCTTGGTGATCTCTATCGCGAAGAAGTACACCAACCGCGGCTTGCAGTTTTTGGATCTGATCCAGGAAGGCAACATTGGCTTGATGAAAGCGGTAGACAAATTTGAATACCGCCGCGGTTACAAGTTCTCTACTTATGCAACCTGGTGGATTCGGCAGGCGATTACCCGCTCGATCGCGGACCAGGCGCGCACCATCCGCATACCGGTGCACATGATTGAGACCATCAACAAACTCAACCGAGTCTCCCGCCAGATGCTGCAGGAGATGGGCCGTGAACCCACGCCTGAAGAACTGGGTGAGCGTATGGAAATGCCGGAAGACAAAGTGCGCCGCGTGTTGAAAATCGCTAAGGAACCGATCTCCATGGAAACCCCGATTGGTGACGATGAAGATTCCCACTTAGGCGACTTCATTGAAGACACCACCATCGGTTCTCCGGTGGAGTTGGCGACGGGTGAAGGCCTGCGCGAAGCGACCAAGGATGTACTCGGCGGCCTGACCGCACGTGAAGCCAAGGTGCTGCGAATGCGGTTCGGCATCAATATGAACACCGACCACACGCTGGAAGAAGTCGGCAAACAGTTTGATGTGACCCGCGAACGTATCCGCCAGATCGAAGCGAAGGCGTTACGTAAGTTACGTCATCCCAGCCGTTCCGAGCACCTGCGCAGCTTCCTCGACGAGTCGGGTGAAGGCGGCGGCGGTCGTGGATAGAACTCACTAGAGTGATGACAAAACCCCGGGCAGTTCCCGGGGTTTTTGTTTGTGGCCGAGGTGGTAGAATTCGCGGCCTATTTTGAGGGAAGTGCCTCCTCGAAATGCCGGGCCTATAGCTCAGTTGGTTAGAGCAGTGGACTCATCAATTGTGAAAGTTGAAAGACTTGCAAAGGTGCGCCTGAGTTCGAAAGAACCAGGATGAACGGGATGAATTCAGGGAAACCGTAGTGTTGTCAACCATGACGTACACCGGCAATCCTGAGCCAAGCCGGCAGTACACTGCCGGAAGGTGCAGAGACTACCTGAGGGCTGATCCAAACTGGATCGAGTGTCCTTAATGACAGGCAAGAGCGTCCCGCTCCCTAACGTAAAGACGAGGGAGGTGAGATAGTCCGCACGCAGCGGAAACGTTGCGAGTATGTGAATCCATTGGTCCCAGGTTCGAGTCCTGGTGGGCCCACCATGTCGGTCGCGCTTTGAGCGCGACCTTAGCGAGTTTTGCGCTTTGCGCAAAACGTCGGTCAGATTGACTAACCTGTTCTGTGGTTTGAGATCGGAGTTGCTCGAGGTTTAGTGGCTCCGTGGTCGCCACCGAACTCAAAGCGCGAGCTCCGATGTCGTTCGCGCTTGAGCTTTGTTCAGTTACACTGCCCGCATGCCTCAGGCGCAATCATTCCTGCAAAAGTACTCGGGTGACCGCATCCAATGGATGGCAGTACTCATTGTCCTGTGTTTTGTATCGGTGTTCTTATTAGAAAGCCAGAGTGCTGCGAGTTATCCAACCTACATTTTAGCCCTGGTGATGATTGCAACCATTCGGCATTGGATGGATGTATTCAAGTTACCGATGATGCGGCTAACAGTTGCCTTGCTCATCTGGTTGTGTTTGAGTGCTTTTTGGTCAGAGCCATTCGAATGGCGTGAGGTACTTACCGTCTGGAGCAGAGGGCTTTTGGTGTTTTGCTTCCTTGTGGCAGTGGCGGAATGCCAACTGCGGGGACAGATGCAGCGATGGATGGGCAAGGCGTTAGCGGTGGTGGGCGGCGTGGCAATGGCCGGGGCATTGGTCAACTTTACCCTGACGGATCCCGCAGACGGCCGCTTGAATGGATTAGGACAACTCGACACGCATGTGATCGCGGCACTGGTTTTTGGTGTGGTGTTGGTTTTCACACTCAAGTTGCTGCATGAGGAGCAACACTTCATGTGGAAGCTGTTTGCTGCGGCCTCAATTCTGCTCGCGGTCGTCTGTATCGGGTTATCGGATTCGCGCACAGCGTGGGTGAGTACGATCCTCGGAGGGGGTACGTATCTCTTAGCAACGAAAATCAAAGACCCACGACAACTTTTGGTCGCTGTGGTCTCTATGGTATTCGTCGGCGGAGTTCTGTTCCTGGCTCTAGTGTTGAACGACACGACCAGGGAATTGTTACTGCCTCGCGGTGATAGCTTTCGCTTAAGCATCTGGTCTCATACGCTCGAGCGAATTGTGCAGTCGCCGTGGGTGGGTTTAGGTATCAACACTTTAGATGAGATACGCACGGACGACGTTGTGCACGCGCATCCTCATAGTCTCTACTTAGCCTTGTGGTACCAAGGAGGTGTCGTCGCCTTGGGAATGTATCTAGTAGTTTTAGTGTTGTCTTTGCGGTCGGTCTTGCTTCGGTATGAAACGCGTGATGCGAAACTGGCCCTCTCTGTACTTGTGCTAGGTTCGTCGGCCTTCTTGTTAGACGGCCATGAACTTTTGGACAAGATTGGCGAGGCTTGGTTTTTGGTTTGGCTGCCAGTTGGGATTTCTCTTGGGTTGCGTTGGGGAGGGAGTGTACCAAGGTAAAATACCTGCTCACTCTTCTAGCGCCTTGAAGAAGACCTCCAATGTCCTATAGCAAGTATCGTCCCAATTCAACTTGCTTGCTTGATTTAGCGCGATCTTTTCCAGTTCGCCGCGTTTCGCACTTTCCAGGCCGAGGGAATTGAGAGCACCGATTAGCTGTTCAGTGCTGTTTGGGTCTACGTACAAAGCCGCCCCACCGGCAACCTCGGGCATGGAGGAACAATTTGAGGTGAGTATGGCTTTACCGAATGCCATAGCCTCGGCAATCTGTAAACCAAAGCCTTCGTACAATGATGGTGCGGCGATAAATTCTGCATGGCGGTATAAGTAGGCAAGCTCAGCGTCGGAAACAGGCCGAAGCCACCTGATTCGCTCGGATTGTGGAAGCTTCACATCTCCCCATCCGACTTGTCCGGCCACGATCAACTGATGTTCATGAAGTTTGCTTTTTAGAAATGCGTTAGCCAATCGGACGACATTTTTCCTGGGTTCGAGAGTCCCCACGCATAAAACGTAAGGTTTTTTGATCGACAGCTGGCAGGAAGAATCTAAGCTCGTCGGAGTGACAACAGGTGCTTCCGGTATCATCGTGATTCGGTTTGCGATGTACTCTTTGAACGCGACAAGATCGTTTTGGGTGGAGGTAGACACTGCAATAACCTGATCTGCTTCGTCGATGGCGTTGCTCATTAGTAATCGATCAATCCATCTTCGAGACCACGGCATGGTATCTGGAGCTTTAAGCCAAACTAGGTCATGAATTGTGACTACAGAGGGGAGACCTCGAAGTCCAAGCGGTAAATGGTGCCTTGGCGACCAAAACAAATCTGCTCTGGCGTGTCTTGCTTGACCGGCAAACCGTAGTTGGGATTTGCATGTCTGGTAAAGTGGATGTCCATCGGCTTCACAGTAGAGCAGCGTGTGACCTAGGCGTTCGAATCTGGATGTGAGTGCTTTTGTGTAGCGCCCAATACCGGAGTGAAGGTGCTTAAGTGGTCGGGCGTCAACCGCGATGTGCAGCTTGTTGATGTCTTGCTCCGTCTTGGCTGACGCCAGGTTCGCCTAACAGTTCTTTGTATAGAGCGAAATAACGCTTACCCATTACCTCTCCTGTAAATAATCGTTCGTACCTTTGTTTTGCCTGCGCTCCCATCAGTTCCGCCTCGCGCCTATTTGTATAGAGGTGATCCATAGCTTTGCGCAGAGGCTTGGCTGAAGCTGGCCCTCAAGACTGACTTGGGTGCACCGATCGTGTGGGCGCGTCAGGTAGCGAGGAGGCGATACCTAGATTCGAAGATTCCTCCAGGAGTTTCGAGGTATGTCGAGTGTTACCTATAGGTAAGAAGGCACTCATTAACAGCGATCCGCACTTGATGTCTTCAGCTGCACGCTCGGCTCTGAAGTTGTTATGCCTAACATCTCAAGATAGAGCTTGTAGTACCGCTCGCCCATCAACCGCCCGCTGAACAATGAATCGAATCGCTCTCGGGCAGCTTTTCCCATTCTTATGGCCAGCGCTTCATTCGTTGCGAGCTTGTCCATGGCGCGTCGCAGCGACTTTGCGGATCCAGGAGCAACCACAATACCGGTTTTGTTGTGGATGTTGACGTGACTGGTTCCCGAACCTACCTCTGTTGATATTAGCGGTTTTTCGAACATAGCGCCTTCCAGAAGTGTTACCCCAAATGCCTCGGCACGTAAATAGGAGGGAAACACGATTCCCCGAGCGTTAAGAAGCAATTGCACTTTCACTGCGTCTGATACGCGACCTGCAAAGATGACGTTCTTGAGCCCAAGTCGCTCGGACTGTTGCTTCAAGCTGTTTTCGGTAGGCCCGGAACCGGCGATAACAACACGGTAAGGTGCGTCCTGCATTGCTTCCAGAAGAATATGCAGACCTTTGTAGTAGCGCAGCACACCAATAAAAAAGAAATACGTTCCACCGATATCCACCGCCCGATCAGCTACGTGCTCGTCGGTGCGCATGTATTGTTCCGTATCCAGTCCAATAGGAATGACTTCAACCTTGTCTTGAAACTTGGTGAGCACGTTACTGGTCGCGAAGTAGTTCGGTGAGGTGCAGACTATTTTGTGCATCTGAGCCAGGAATCGTCGCATCAGGGGTTGGTATAGTATCGAAAGGACGCGTTGCCGAACGATATCGCTGTGATAGGTCAGTACAGTGGGTTTTTGACACTTCGAGCGCAGGTGGAGGATGTCGGCAAAAGGCCAGGGAAAGTGGTAGTTGACGATGTCCGCCCACTCAACCATTTCGTTGAACTCCTTCTGGGCGGTGAGCGAGATGCCACAGGACGATAGTTCGAGGTGCAGCGGGACTTGGAATACCTGACCTTCATCTCTCTCCAGCGGCTCATCTGACGGCGAGTTCGACAGTGTGAAAATACGACTGTTTGTACCCAATTGCTTTGTATTCAGCGCAATTTGGCGGATAACTTCTTCTAAGCCACCTTGTGTGTCAGGAAAGTACGTGCGATAGACGTGGAGGACGTTCAAAATAGCGTCCCTTTAGCTGATGTCAGAACGTGGGGATAGACCGTAGATCGCATCCTTGTCATCCTTTCTCAGATTGCTACCTTAATCGATTTTCTAAAGAAAGCGACTAGGATTCCATAATGCACATGTTAAAAGACGTCGTAGCCGCTGGATCTTGCTGCCAGCGCGATCAACGAAAGCAGACAGCGGCAATAGTCATTGACAGTTGTAACAAGATAGCGAACGCCCGTCGCCCGTGTACGAATGCGGCATAAGGGTTTATTGTAGCCGAATTTTAGACTCTGCACCTTATGAAAGGTAACCCCGTCAATCGCTGTGTGTATGTGGCGACTCATACGTTGGACGCGCCTATAAAAGTGGGTTCACACCATATTGCCAAACGTATCGCGGACCATTACAACACTGTGTACGTCCCCTACCCACACACGCTACTTTCGTCATTACGTGGTCCGAGTCGCCAGTTTCGGCGTCCTGTCGGGACAAACTGCGATAAAGACAGCCTGCGACAGTTTCGGCCATCGTTCTTACTCTGCGATAGTGACAGACCGTTTTTGAACTCGCGTTTTATCTGCCAGCATGGGCATAAGTGGACCTTCCCTTCGCTGGTGCGACAAATTAAAGACCTGGGAATGACGGAGCCGGAACTGTTGTTTTTGGACACCAACTTTCAGTCCTTCTGGATCGACGTTCTCAAGCCCCGGCATTTGGTTCTGCGAGTTGCCGACGACCCGAGTGGTTTTTCGCCTCACTTTTCCAAGGGAGTCGAGGCCGCTTGGTATCGCTCGATGGAAAAAGCGGATCTGGTGGTTGTGCCGAGTGAACAGTTGAAGGAGGTTGTGCAGCAGTTCGCCCAAGATGTGATTGTGTGTCCCAACGGGTTCGACCCGCTGGCGATGGCGGCGAACGCGCCGCTGCCTTCAGTATATGCAGACTGGAATGGTCCTGTAGCGGTTTATGTCGGTGCTGTTGCGCGATGGGTAGATCTTAGATTGATTAGGGAGTGCGCTGTCAGGTTGCCAGACTGGTTGTTTGTCTTCGTCGGCCCCGTAGACAATCCAGAGAGCAAAGACATGCCAACCAATGTGCAGTTTGTTGGTCCTCGGCAGCACGCTGACCTGGCGGGATACCTTCAGCATGCGAATGTCGGGATCGTACCCTTCGATGTCGATAGATATGCACGCCTTATTTGGTCCGTCGATGCGATCAAAATCTATGAATATCTTTCTGCCAATTTGCAGGTTGTGTGCACTCGATGGCCACAGTCACAGCTGATGTCAGATCTTGTCCATCACTCTGCACAAAATCCGGATGCTTTCTCTGCATGCCTGACAGCTAGCCTGACGGACCCGAAACGACCGGCGAGTGATGATGAATTGAGGTCTTGGTCATGGGATTCCAGAGTAGCGCCAATCACCCAAATGCTTGCTCGTTTGTCAGAAGATGGTGCTTCGCTTAAAACTTGAATAAGTTGCCTGAAATTGATGATTTGGTGGTTTATCAGAATGGTATTCCGCAAGCTTCCGAATCGGCTATTGATCTGCAGGAGTTTAAACGAGGCGTAAACTTCAGCTACTTAGTTGTCCACAGATATCAGTCGGCCACTTTCCTCGCGGTCGATCTGGACAACCAATCACGGCTGTTCCAGTTGGGGGTACTGTTGAAGGTGATCAGTCGCGGACCTGTGATCATGCGTGATAAAGAGCGTGAGGTTACCGTTACCTGGTCCTGGATAACCAGGCGGTTCGTGGGCTTTGTGATTACTCACCTGCGCTTCGCCATTCTGCGGGTACACCACTGGCTCAAACTGAAACGATTAACTAATCGACACCGACGTGTCAGGTTAAAATCTCAGACGCGACGTGTCCTATATCTGCGCTGCGATACGTGGAACGGTGCGGATTTGTTTGGTGGTTCCATCGCGCACATCTCGGGAGTAATCAACAGCCTGCTGCAGCAGGGTTGGGCGGTAGATCTGGTGTCTCGCGGTTTGCTACCGTTGGTTGATCGCAGGGCAGGATATCTTGAGGTGAGCTATGCCGTCGGGTGTAACGATATCGTGGAGTCAGCTCCGTTTTTTCTCTCAAAGAACATCAGCCAGGCGGTCAAAGCACTCTCGACCGAGCCACCAACTTTCATTTACCAGCGACACGCTCTTCACGCGTTCTGCGGTGTGGAGTTGAAGCACCACCTCCGTGTTCCGCTTGTCGTGGAGTTTAACGGTTCAGAACTATGGATTAGCGAGAACTGGGGTACACCCATACGATTTCCACGCCTGGCGGAGAGTGCTGAAAAAACGGTACTGATGAACGCAGATCTTGTGGTCTGTGTCAGCGAAGCAGATCGGTGTCTGCTCAAGAAAATGGGTGTCGAAAAGCAGCGCATATTACTGAACCCGAACGGTTTTGATGAGAAGCGATTTAACCCGGGAGTAGATGGCATTTCGGTACGTCGCGCTCTGGCTATTGATGAGAGGTTTGTGTTTTTATTCAGTGGCTCTTTTGGCGTATGGCACGGCGTGCCGTTTCTTGTCGAGACTTTTCTGGGTTTTGCTGCCCGGCATCCGGAGGCAGTGCTGGTTTGCGTGGGTGATGGCATCACCGCCCCTGAAGCCCGGCGTGTATCTGAAAATCACCCGCGAATCGTGTTTACAGGTAGCGTCAACCCAGAAGACATGCCGGGATACCTGGCTGCAGCCGATGTGCTTGTTGCGCCGCATCTACCAAATCCCGATGGGACAGAGTTCTTTGGCTCTCCAATCAAGATATTCGAGTATTTAGGCATGGGCAAACCCATAATTGCCGCTGAACTCGGCCAGATAGGCGAGATCCTGACACATCGCAAGACCGCGTTATTGTATGAGCCTGGTAACGCTGAAGCTCTGGCTGAGGCGTGTCGGCAGGCTTTGGATGATCAGGCGCTACGGCTCAGCATTGCTTCTGGTGCGAAAACCCTGAGTCAGAGCTACAGCTGGTCGGCTCATACACACAAGATCGTTAAATCCTTGGACGAGAGATCACGTGGCGCTTAAGCACTATCTGGTTCGTTTTTTCCAGCTACCTCTGGGGGAGGCGCTTAATCGAGCGGTCGGAGTGCTGGCTAGGGCGTTCACTAGGTTCTTGAGGTTGTTGCAAGCCCGTTTCGTCCCGACCTACACGGTGCGTGGCGGCGGTGATGTGCTTGCCAGGCGCATTTTTTGCCCGCCTGATTTTGCGGCGACGCTGGCGGAAAACCCTGGCCATCGAATACGGGAGATCTGTGATCATCTGTCGCCGTGGCTCACACATGAAAATATAAGTTATGCGCTGCGAGCGCGTGGTCGGAACGTCAACCTCGCGAATCGTAAACGTTCTGAAGAAGCGCTGAAAACCCTCTCGCCAGATTACGTCCGGGTGGATTGGCAGAGAGATCCCGTATCAGGATATCTCTGGAACAACAGATGCTGGCATTCATCCATCCGCTACGGCAATCGCTATGGTGTAGATATCAAACTGCCCTGGGAATTTGCTCGAGGGCATCATCTGGTGGAGTTGGCGGCGCTTGCGACTGATGAGACGCGAGATTTGTGTTGGCGAGCATTTCGTGACGAGGTGACCGATTTTTATGCAAACAACCCGCCTGGCTTTGGTGTTCAATGGGCGTGCACGATGGATGTTGGGATCAGGGTTGCCAACTGGTTACTCGCTCAGGATCTTTTCAAATCCCAGGGTTGCATCGACGAGACGTTCGACGCATTGCTGACGGACTCTATTTGGGACCACGGTCAGTTTATTGCAGACAATCTTGAATGGAACAAAGACCTGCGAGGCAATCATTACTTTGCGAATATCTGCGGCCTGCTCTTCACCGCTCTGTATCTCCCAGAAAACGAAAAGACGAACAGCTGGCTGAAGTTTGGCACGTCGCAACTTATAGGTGAGTTGAGCCTGCAGTTCAATCCCGACTGCTCAAATTTTGAGAGCTCTACCGCATACCACGCATTGGTTCTGGAGATGGCGGTTTATACATGCGCTCTCTTGTGGGGAACGGATCATGCGAGACTGGTCAGAGCCGGCAAGACCGATGCGAAGGCGTGGGTCGGGTACCCAGGCACCCGAGCAAACACGGAAACGTGGCCCCCTGAAGGTGAGTTGCCAGCATGGCTTGGCGAAAAACTCATGGGTGCGGTGCAGTTCATGGCCGCAAGCGCATTTGCCGACGGTACACCGTTTCTTATTGGAGATAACGACTCGGGTCGTTTCGTCCGAATAGGGACTACACCCTTTGACCCACTAACGCAGGCACGTGAATTCGAGAACTATCTGCAGGAACGTACGAAGTCTTCATTCGTTTCTACGCTACTCGCTCAGTTGGGGGCGCCAAGGGGCGTTCAAATGTTGCTGCATAACGGCAAGCAACACAGCTTCCCAGACTTCGGGCTGTATCGATTCTGCGGAAATGGCTACTCAGTTTGGGTGCGATGTGGAGATGTGGGCCAAAACGGGTTCGGTGGTCATGCGCACAACGATCAACTCAGCGTTCTCGCGGAATTTGACGGCCTGGCTTTTTTCATCGATCCTGGAACCGCAACTTATACGCGCGACCAGTCCCTGCGTAACCGCAACAGGAGTACTGCATACCACAACACTCTATTTGTATCTGGGGTAGAACAGAACGGTTGGCACTCCGGTGCCATGGGGTTATTTAATCTCACTGACCCGGGTAATTGGGAGGTGGAGCAAGTTTCACCAGCGAGATTTGGTGGCAGGGTCGCAAGACAGTCGATGCATCATTCTCGTCAAATTCGATGCGAGGAGCGCGGATTTGCCATTCACGACTGGAGCTCTGGATGCGCTACAGCCTCACTTTTTCTGCATCCAGCGGTGGACGTGAAGCTGGAAGGCGGCACCTTTTGGCTGGTTCGGCAAGACGTTGTGGTGATTGGGTTTTTTATCGGTGCGAGTGAGGTAAACATAGAGACAACTGAATGGTCACCGCGATATGGCGTCGTTCAGGCTACGCGTGTAATTCGGGTACGAACCAGCGGCAATCTGGTTACCGAAATCAATTTAGGTGAACGCGCCACTCCATCTGCCATTGGCACAAGTTGAAGAGCGCCCAAATGAACACGCCGTAGTCTGCATGTTGCTTGCGATGTTTGTTAATGATCCGTTCGGCAAACTCCTTACGAAGCAGGCCATCGCCAAGCAAAGTTGAATCCAAAATGGTGTCCCGAACGCGCAGACCGAAGTCTTCTCGTAGCCAATCGGACATCGGTGCACCGAACCCCATCTTAGGGCGTTGAATAATCTGTTCGGGCAGCCACTCTGCGGCGGCTTCCTTCAACAGATGTTTTGCGCGCCAGTTCGGGATTTTCTGATTTTGCGGAATAGAGAACGCGAATTTTACGAGATCCTGATCCAGGAAGGGTACACGTGCCTCGATGGAACTCGCCATCGTGATCTTGTCGACTCGCATCAGCAACAGCTCTGCCAACCGCACGTGCAGCTCTCGGTAAGTCATTTGTGCAAGTAAGTCTGCGTCTGGTTGGTATTCGGCCAGGCGCCCGTTTTGCTGGCGGATGACGTTGTAGCTATCAAACTCGTCCAATAACGGGTCAAGCAGACCGGAGTTGCGGATTGTCTCAGGATGAATATCTGGTTCGCAGGCGCTAACATCTACGAGCAACGCTTTTGCTGTTTCGGTGAACAACGTGGCGCCGCTCCAGAATTGTTCACGATCGTAAGCGGCGCGGTGAGCGTAGTCCGCATAGGCTGCACTGCGAATACTCCCGCCTGCGAGCAGTTGAGCCAGTGAAGCCACCAGTTTTTGGGCTACACCAGGCAGGGAACGGAACCTTCGCCAGTGAGACTCATGACGCTGCAAAGCTCTGATGTAGCCCTCGTAACCACAAAAGAGTTCGTCTGCACCTTCCCCGACCAACACTACTTTTGTATTTTGGGATTTTGCTTCTTCAGCAACAAAGTGCAGCGGAATACAAACCCAGTCTGCTATTGGCTCGTCCTGCTGATACGAGAGTTTTCCAATATAGTCCTGCATCCGGCTCTTGTTAACGACTACGTTGAAATGATTGGACTTAAATGTTCTTGCCACTAATTCGGCATGTTCAACTTCATTGAGATGGGTGTGATCTTCATAGCTCACGGTGAATGTGTTAACTGATTTTTTACCCATCTGAGACATTAGAGCCACGATACTTGAAGAATCAACGCCACCGGAGAGGAATGCGCCAACCTCAACATCTGCACACATCTGCTTGTCGATGGCGCGCGAAACCAGCTGGCGCGTTCGGCGTATATATCCGTCCTCATCCAGGCGACAGTGTCCGCCGAGGGCGTCGGCTGCGGACCAGTATTGCGTTGTCGACAGCTTTTCTCCCTGTGCAACCAATATCGTTGCTGCTGGAATTTTATACACACCTTCAAACATAGTTAGCGGCGCGGGTGCGCATAGATAAGTTAAGTAGTGGTAGAAACCGGCGTGAGACATTCGGGGCGCAGCCGATGTGCAGGCGAGGATGGCTTTGATTTCAGAGGCAAAGTACAACCTGCCTTTATCTACACAAAGATACAGTGGCTTTACACCAAGTTTGTCGCGGACGAAGAAAGTTGCATTCGTACGCATGTCGTGCAGAGCGAATGCGAAAATCCCGTCGAGGCGATTCAACGTTTGATGAATACCCCACAACTTGTAAGCTTGGAGAATTACTTCTGTATCGGAATGATCGGTCTGGAAAACACAACCGGCACGCTCCAGTTCGTCCCGCAGAGTTGGTGCGTTGTAGATTTCACCGTTGAATGTCAACCAGACGTCCTCGGACTGATCGCTCATCGGTTGGTTGGCCAACGGGTTCAGATCGACAATCGCCAGGCGACTATGCCCAAACCCGATGCGGTGATGGGGTGAGAGCCACAAGCCCTGGCCATCCGGGCCGCGGTGGTCCAAAACCTCATTCATACGTTGCAGCTCGCTCGATTGAACGAATGTGTCAGGTTTCAGGCAGACAATGCCACTGATACCACACATCAGCCGGTCAGCTGTTCTTGAACGTCCAGTGCAACGGATGTAGCAGCAAGAAGCTGATTTAAAGGTATAGGCCAGTCGCCCCCCTTCTTTAATGTGTCGAAGAAACTCATGAGTAGCTCGCGATGCCCCTTGTCCTGTTTCAACTGCATTTGCTGGCGCTTACCATGGCGCCAGGTTGTTATTGATCGGTAGTTTTCCATTACGGCGCTTGAGCTGTCGCAGTGCACCTCCAATCGCTCCTTTGGGAAGGAGAGTTCTCCGCTGGTGTGATACTCCAAAGTACACACCGAACCATCCCGGTACCGGACGTAGGCCAAAAAGTTGCTGTCCGATGACTGGGTTTCACCCCGCGCAAGCGGAAGGGCTCTAATTTCAGCATGCTCCGACTGAGTCAGGTGATTGAAGAGGTCGTATATGTGACAGGCTTCACCCAGGTTTCTACCCCCGCCTGCGGCGCTCATCGTCCAGTCATCCTCGGGTATCGGCCCCACACTCATGGTGTAGTGAATCTGGAGCGGAGCCAGGCGGTTGGAAAAAAATTGCGCCAGATGTTTGATCAGTGGTGCAAATCTACGGTTGAAACCAACGCATAAGACAGGTGCATCCGTCGCTTCCGTTTCCGCATAGTGATTTGAAATGGTGTTCAGTTCTTCGCGGGTCAGACAGAGAGGCTTCTCCACGAATACGTTCTTATCGTGCTGAAGAGCCTGCAATACGAGCGAGCCATGATTTTCATGACGGGTTGTTATGACAACCGTGGGACACGCTTCATCTCTGAACATACGCTCTGCGTCTGTCGTCGCGATCTGACTGCCAAATCGATCTGCACACCGTTGCGTTTGAGCGCCATTAGAACCAACGACGTACTTGAGCAGAAGATCGGATCGTTTTGCCAGATGTGGCAGGGTTGTGTGCATTGCAAATTGTCCCGGCCCAACTAACGCGTATATCGACGTCTGGTTCGATGGTTCATGGACATACTGCCGTATGACAGTGGCGTCAGCTTGCTTGGATGTTCCATGGCCCGGATAAGCCAGAGTTATCAGCAGAGGCGGATCTGCCTGTTGCAGGGATGCAAAGGCGGTGGGCGCATCTTCCAGGGAGAAACTCTTACTCTCAAACAATTCAATGGCAATCTTATCCAGCGCGAGCAAATCCAGGTAAGCGCTCATATTGCGATTTGCCGTCCAACGGACGAACGCAGCTGGATAGTCGATTCCTTCGTTTTCGTAAATCAGGTCATAACGACCTGGTCCGTATGAAGACGAGATGAGGAAATCTATCTCTTTTGCATAAAATGCGTTGCGATTCAGATCCATGCCGACGTCTCCAACCACTACAACGCGGCCTTTCTTTCTGCATATCTCGAAAGCATCGTTGACCAGGTCGCTTGACGGAGTGGACGCAGTAAGAACTACTGCGTCGACACCGGCGGGAGAGAACTTTTTGAACGCTCGGTCGCTCGGTATAAGTGGACCTGACAGGGCAATATCCGCGCCGGCGGACTTTGCGGTCTTAGCTCGATCTGGATTGAGGTCATGAGCGATTACACGCGCACCCGCTGCTTTGGCGATCTGAACCGTGAGTTGACCTACCAGACCCAGTCCGATAACAGCAATGGTCTCTCCGATTTGTAGATTTGCCCTACGCACGCCCTGCAGGGCGATAGCCCCAATGGTGGTGGTACATGCGGCTTCGTTGGAGACAGATTCGGGGATCTTTACCGCGAGGTTTACAGGGACTCGAATGACTTCTGCATGATGTGCCCATTCAGCACCGGCGCATGCAACTCGATCACCAGTTCGAAAACCGGTCACCCCCATGCCGACTGCCATGACAGTGCCCGATAGTGAGTATCCAGTTTCCACCCATCGCTGCTTGCGTTCCCGGTAGAGTGACAGAAGGCTCTGCAAGCCCTCTGTACGCGCGATTTCCAATGCTCGACCAACGAGTTGAGGTCGACTGGCGACGTCTGTGACAAGGCTTGTATCTGATGCTTGGAGTGTGGCGGCTTCTGTGCCCGAACTTATGCAAGAGAAAGCGGTTTCGACCAGAATCTGTCCAACACTGAGCGCCGGGCTTGGGACGTCCACAATGTTTGCGTGCCCGTCACGAAGTACAACCTGTTTCATGGCGCGATTTTGGCAGATCGAACGCCCGTGTTACAGCAAATGCTTAGAGGAACCAAAAAAAGCTCAGGTATTGAAGACAGAGTTCCGTGATGTCATTACAATGCCCGCGTTTAGAACCCCCCAGGTATCCGGATAGATGAAGCAACTGATTATGTCGAGTGACAAAGCGATGGTCACTCGAGTACCGCGCGTACACGTCGAAGCGGGTAGCGTGCTGGTGGAGGTGCACTATTCGCTTGTCAGCACGGGTACCGAACTTGCTTCACTGAAAGAGCATTATCGTTCTGCTGACCAGAACACTCTGGAGAAAGCTGAAGAGCTTTCCAGCAGAGCAGTACATTACCTCGGCAAGGCGATCAACGACCCTGCTAAAGCCGCGAAACGACTACGGGACATCGCAGCAACCCGCCTGCGAAAACTGTCTGAGATGGCCAGCAAGCCAGCCACGATTGTCAGCGTGCCATTAAGCACACTGAGCTGGGCTAAGGTGGGAGATGGCGAGTTTAGCTCAACCGCCCAAGGATTCACCATAACCTCCGATAGCTCCGCGGCAGGGTATCAAATCATCAGTCGGCCCATTGCAGTGGCGGAACTTGAAACGCCTGAAGCAGACGGTGGGCTGCGCCACATCCTTGAAGTGTCGATACGAGGTGTTATCAACGATGTGCCCTACACGCTGGGTTTGTTAAATGCAGATCAGAGCGCATGGATATCGCAGGCCAATCTGTCCGTTGGAAAGGTCAATGAAGTGCTGCAGTTCGCCTGCCTTGATTCCGACGTTGTTCACCTTGTGGTCGCCAACGGCGGTACAGGTGGCGGACGCATGGAACTTGAGGAACTCTCCATCTCGCTGAGCGCGACGGAAGATGACGGGTTGCCTGTGAGTGAACTTGACGCCATCGGTTGGGGGCTGGGTTACTCTGTCGCCGGGGAAATCATTGGTATCGGGCAAGGGGTGCGCGGCTTTAAGGTTGGTGACTATGTGGCGTGCGCGGGTGCCGGTCAGGCCAACCACGCGGAGGTCGTTTGCGTGAAACAAAACCTTGTTGCGCCCGTTCCGATCGGCGTAAGTCTGCAGCAAGCGGCGACCGCAACTGTGGGTGCAATCGCGATGCAGGGTGTGAGGCGTACATCGCCTGAGCTTGGAGAAGTTGTCTGTGTAGTCGGTCTTGGCCTTATAGGCATGATGACCGTTCAGATTCTTCGTGCCGCCGGTTGTACGGTCATCGGGTTGGATCTCGACCCAACCCGAATCGAAAGAGTTAGGAAGCTCGGTGTAACTCTGGCCACGACCTCTTTTGAGTCATGTTTTCGAATGTGTATGGATGCCTCAATGGGCTATGGCGCCGATGCCACGGTCGTTACCGCCGCCGCTCCTGGCGGCCATCACGAGATTATCAACAATGCCATGAAAACCACGCGTAGACGCGGGCGAGTGGTTGTAGTCGGTGATGTAGGCCTACACCTAGAACGACCTGACTTTTACAGGAAGGAACTCGACTTGCTGATGAGTACATCCTATGGGCCAGGGCGCTATGACAATAGTTACGAACTTGCCGGTCACGATTACCCATACGCTTACGTACGTTGGACCGAAAACCGCAACATGCGGGCCTTCCTTGAACTGATAGCCCGAAATCAGTTGAACGTTGATGAGTTGATTGATCTGGTTGTTCCGCTGGAAGCAGCGCCCGAGGCGTACGAAAGTCTGGCTCACAGCAAGACTCCGCCCATGGGTGTGATTATCGAGTACGCAGTGGATGGGGCGGACCGTATTCTGAATGACTCGACAACCATATCCATTCGTGGTGCGCGCACACAACGTGGTGAGCAGGTGCGTTATGCACTGGTGGGTGCCGGTGCCTTCGGGACATCAATGCTGGTACCTCAACTCGATAAGTTCAGCGATGTTTTTCAGTTGGAGTCGGTGTGCAGTCGGGACCCTGTCAGGGGCGGTAATTTCGCTCGTCAGCGAGGGGTCGCCAAGTTGAGCAGTCGATTTGAAGATGTGCTGGCTGACGAATCTATTGAATTGGTCGTCATAGCGACGCAGCATCAGGAACATGCGCAACAGGTTGCTGAAGCACTGAAGGCTGGGAAGCACGTTTTTGTAGAAAAACCATTAGCGACTACGTGGGATGAACTTGATCTGGTGCAACAGGCGTATGCACGAACGTCTGACCAGATCCTCATGGTCGGCTTCAATCGTGGTTTTGCGCCCGCGATTGAGGTCGTGAAACAGCGTTTCGCGAATCGTTCGTCGCCATTGATGGTAAATTACCGGATCAATGGAGGGTACATTCCCAAGGATAGCTGGATTCAGGATCGCCGTGGCGCTGGTCGCAATATCGGTGAAGCATGCCACATGTATGATCTATTTGCGCAGCTTGCGGATGCGGAACTGACTAACGTGCAAGTGCAGAGCATCACCTCAGGAAAGAGCCAGTACTTGGAGAACGACAACTTTTTTGCAACTACCAAATATCGGGATGGGTCGGCTTGTCAGCTTACCTATACTGCTCTTGGCCCAAAAGGTGGGCTGCCTAAGGAGCGCATAGAAGTATTCTGCGGCGGCGAGTGCGTAGTGATCGACGACTTTGTAAGCTGCGTGAGTTATCCGAGCGAAGAAGTCCTTTGGGAAGGGGACGTCGCGGACAAGGGTCATTTCCGGGAGATTGAACTTCTAGCGCAGGCGGTGCGCACGGGTGACGTCCAGCGTTTGCCGAGCGTTGAGCGGATCTTCGAGACGTCAGCCGTCGCACTGTATGTGGAAGACCTGATAAATGGTCAGGAAATGTCTGGTCCGTTGCTCGACTGAGAGAACGCAAACCTGGAGGTGAACTTGAGCGAAACGCTCTGTTTAGATTTTGAACGCCAGAAAGTATACGAGGTCGACCCTGGTCTGATACTCACCGGATTTACCGAGAGACATCACGTCAATAGCATTCCACTGGTGGTCTCTGAGCTTGAGTTCAGTGGAGATCATTCCTCACACAATGTGATCATCAACCTGCAGGCCGGGCTGCCCACGAGAGCACAGATCAGCACTGCAAAGAAGCACCTACGACAAGGCAAGGCAGTGTACTTTTACTGGCCTGAAGAAGATGCCATTGAAGTCATTACTCACGAAAGGTTGCGGTCATTTAAGCGGCATGTCCGATTTCATGAGACCTATCAACGAGTTTCAAATCTTCGAAATCGTCGAGTGGCGCGCAAAGTGGCGAAGGCTACAGAAGTGGCGGGGGATCCAAGCTGGGGTTTTGTCGATGAGGTAGATGATGGTTATCGAGTCCAGGGTCGAGGCATGTACATCCGTCTGGACTACTGGGCCAAGTTAACCGCTGGGGGCAGTTACGGCCACACCTGTTACCAGGTAAAAGCCCTGGACAATGTGTGCAGTGATGGAATGATCTGCGTGTTTGCCTCCGAGTACCAGTTGCTCCGCGAGATGGATATTCATCAGATTGTCATCCCATCGCGAACTGAGATGGCAGACGAATATAGTCTGGTTGAAAACGGTGTTGCGTATGAGCAGATCATCGAAAGTCTGATCGAGTTTTATCGTCCAAGACTCGTGTTTGAGCGTTTGGTTTTAGGGAATGATGCTACTGCTAAGGCCTGCAAAAAGTTCAATATCCCTTACATCGCGGAGTTCAATGGATCTGAGTTGACGATGTCCCGGATTTTTGGGGGTAGGGAGATGGCAAATGCCGAGAACCTGCAGGCTATTGAAACAAACTCCTTCTTGCAGGCGGATGTTGTGAGTACGGTCTCAGATCCAGTCTCAGAAATGGTGTTTGAGCTTGGTATCAGTTCGGAGAAGGTGCTAACCAATCCCAACGGGGTTGACCTGGAGGCATATGGTCCTCTGCCATTGAGCGAGCGCCTAGCTCTCAGACAGCAACTCGGCTTCGCTGATGAGGAAGTTGTGCTTGGTTTTTGTGGAACGTTTGGTGGGTGGCACGGGATTGAAGTGCTGGCTGACGCGATTCCCCAGATTTGTGCGGCTGCAGACGACGTGAAATTTCTGCTGATTGGTGATGGTGGCTTCAAGCACCTCGTACTCGACCAAATAGATGCACACAACTTACAGGCTAGAGTTGTAGATCTAGGCCTTGTGGAGCAGACAGCCGCTGCCAAGTATCTCGCTGTATGCGACGTGTTACTTTCACCGCACTCAAAAAATATGGGGGACAAGCCGTTTTTCGGATCACCGACTAAACTTTTTGAGTACATGGCTTACGGTGTAGGTATTGTGTGCTCCGACTTGGTGCAGCTGGGCGAAGTGATGCGGCCTGCATTGACGCTGAAAGATCGCGAACTGACTGCAGAGGGCGCCCGTTCCGTGCTTATTGAACCTGGTTCAGTGGACGACTTGGTCTCCGCCAGTCTGTGGTTGATCCAGTCTCCGGAATTGCGCCGCACACTGGGCGCCAATGCGCGAAATGCTGCAGAAAGGTTTTATAGCTGGGATACTCACGTGCAGACCTTGTTGCAGTTTGTAAAAGGCAAAGAGTTGGAGGGATATCACTTGGATAGGAAGAATCTGTGAACACCAACAAAAACGTAACAGTGGATGCAGACGCGCTTGTCACGGTTAGGGGAAGGTTGGATACAGGCGATGTGCTGAAAGAAGAAGTTCAGGACCAATGGGATCAGGACCCTTGCGGTTCTCACTATGTGGAGGGTGCTGAAGAAGGCACTCTGGCGTGGTACCTCGAAGCAGAACGCTATCGGTATGAGACTTATGCGCCATGGATGCACAAGGTAATGGAGTTTGCCAATTTTTCCGGTAAGAAGGTGCTTGAAGTGGGTGCGGGTATGGGCACAGATCTAGCTCAGTTTGCAAAACACGGCGCACTGACAACAGACTTGGACCTTTCCTCAGGGCATCTTGCGCACGCAGAACGTAACTTTCGACTGCGTGGGTTGGAGGGCGAGTTTCGTCACGGGGATGGGGAGAATCTGCCTTTTGATGACGGCACGTTCGACTTGGTGTATTCAAATGGCGTTATCCACCACACGCCGAATACGAGCAAAGTGGTGGCTGATATGTTTCGGGTGCTGAAGCCCGGTGGACGAGTCATAATAATGGTCTACGCGGAAAACTCGTGGCACTACTGGTATCAGCTTGTCACCAGAATTGGTATCCAGCAGGGGGATCTCGCAAATCACTCTATGGGATGGGTAATGTCTGGCACGGTTGAGATCAGTGAACACGGACAACGCCCCCTTGTAAAGGTATACACCAAACCGCGTCTACGCCAACTATTCAAGGATGCTGGTTTTCGCTCTATCTCAATCGTTCAGGATCAGATGGTGGAGGGCGAGTTGCCCAGTAGGTTGTCTTGGATTCCTCTCCCGTTTGCGCGCCGCCTCATGGGTTGGAATCTTATCATCAAGGCTAGTAAGCCTGTTTGATGATCAGGTGGCTTCGTCAAAGGCTGGGGGTAAAAAAACACAGCCCTCAGGGATCTGCCACATCCGACCTGGTGTTCAAATCAGTTGACGATGACCATCCCTTTCGCAAAGCGTTAGGGACGAGTACGTTTGTGGGGTGGCTCCGCGAGCAGGCGGAAATGCCTCGCACTTTCGTGAGTTCAGGACCTGGCTTGCTGCCTCAGCACGAAGTGGAACCGGAAAGAGCAAGGTGTCTGGCGGCGGCTGAACGTCTGATGTCACATGAATTCGATCTGCTCGGAAGCGGGCCATTTAGACCGGACGACCCTGATCGGCCTGCGCGTGGTAGCTATCAACCGATAGATTGGACGTTGGATCCGGTGCGGAAGCTTCGCTTCCCCCGGGGGTTTCACTATAAAGACTGGGATCTGATGCGCGATAGACCGGGCGATGCGGACGTGAAGTTTCCCTGGGAGTTGGCCCGCTGTCAGCACTTCCTTACCCTTGCGCAGGCGTGGCATGTGTCAGGTGAAGAGCGCTTTGCCAGTGAGATTCTCAATCAGATGCGGGATTTTGATGAGGTAAACCCGGTCGAATTTGGCGTCAACTGGACTTGCACCATGGATGTTTCCATCCGCGCGGCAAACTGGGCAGTGGCGCTTGATCTGATCAAATCGAGCGGCTTGGCAGACATGGAATTTGCGTATGCGTGTTTGTTTGAGCATGGTGAGTTCATCCGCGCAAATCTGGAAAACCACTACGAAGTCACCTCCAACCACTATCTGTCCAATATCGTTGGATTACATTTTGTGGCTGCGGTTTTTCAAGACACTGACGCGGGCCGAAGTTGGCTGACTTTCTGCGAAGAGTCTATACCAGTCGAACTCGACGTGCAGATTCTGAGCGATGGCGCGGACTTTGAGTCAGCAATTCCGTATCATCGCCTGGTTTGTGAGCTGTTTCTGGCCAGTTACCGACTGGGCCAACACTTGGGCCGACCATTCGACGAATACTATCGTTCGCGTTTAATGGACATGCTCGACTACGCGGCCGGTACGCTCAGACCGGATGGTCGCATGCCTGTATTGGGCGATTGCGACGATGGTCGCTTCATCATCGCTGGCGATATCCACGATTGGGATCGCCAGGATTTAAGGCATCTATTCTGGCCGGCTGCTTTGAGCCTGGATTGCGATCGTTGGTTGCAACTGGGTGCCGACGACGCGAGATGGGAAGCCCTGTGGTGGGGGCAAGGATCTCAAACCCTGGTCCCGCCTTGCTTTGTTTTGCCTGCCAATCAGAAGTTGTACCCCGAAGCGGGAATTGCGATTAGCCGAATGGGTGGCCAGTACTTGATGGTGTCCAACTCAATTGTCGGAACAGTGGGTTTTGGTAATCACAAACACAACGAACAACTCTCTTTCGAATACCACGATCTCGGGTTTCCACTGATCGTCGACCCGGGATCCTTTGTGTACACCGGCGACTTCGATGGGCGAAATCTATTTCGGTCCACGCGCTATCACAACACAGCAATGGTGGATGGGGTTGAACAAAATGAGTTTAATCCCGAATGGCTGTTTCGGATGTTTGAGAAAGCCAACCCTGTCCATTGCGACTTTGACATCGATGGGGCGACCGTCCGATATGTGGGCCGACATACAGGTTACGTTGACCAACTGGAGCAAGGGCTGACTCACAAACGGCTGTTCGAACACGACGCGCAATCGGGCTTGCTTAGGATTGAAGATGAATTTGCGGGGGAAGGGGAGCATGAAATTGAGTGGAACTTCATGTTTGATCCTGCCGTCAATTTGGCTCTGGTAGAGGATGCGAAAATTTCCCTTTCCTGTAAGGGCAACCACTGGGAGCTGAACTGGGATGGCGTGTTTGATAACTGCAGTGTGTTAGATGGATTTGTCTCACCAAGCTATGGGCGTCGTATTCCATCCCGTCAGCTACGGTTGATTACCCGGCTAAATTTCGACAACCCAGATACTCATACCTGGTCGTTTTCGATTTTCCGAGCTTGAACCGCGAGTTCGTAGATTGTTCACAACATTCAGAATTGTCTGGTCACACAGACGCGTTCTTCTTACCACCACCTGGGTGGAATTGAGAAAAAAACACGCAGGCACCGTTCTTGGACCCCTGTGGTTGCTCCTTTACCCTGTTCTATTTCTCGGTGTCTACATGTTTTTGTACATGGTCATCTTCAAGGTGAGATTCCCCGATCTGTCGCAGTTTGGTTATGTGGTGCTCGTTTTTTCCGGACTTGTACCGTACCTTGCGCTGATGGAGTGTGTATCGAGTGCAACCAGCTCGATACGCCAGAACATACATTTGGTGAAAAATGTAATGATTCCCATAGAACTTATACCGGCCAGAATTGCATTGATGTCGGTAGTGGCGCAGGTACCGGGAATCTTCTTGTTGATCGTCATGGCGTATCTGAACGATACGCTGACCTTCAATGCCCTATTTCTTCCGATTGCTGTGTTCGTTCAGCTTTTGCTGTTGCTTGGACTCGCCTACACGATGTCCGCTTTGGGAGGCTTGTTCCCCGACCTGGCCTCTGTGATCAACATCGTTTTAATTTTCCTTCTTTTTGTTTCGCCCATTGCATTTCCACTGAGCGCAGCGCCAGATGAAGCGATGGTGGCACTTCAGCTCAATCCGGTGACACACCTGATTGAATTATTCAGGCCGCTTGTGGTCGGAGCAGATCAGATTGACTGGGTTGCCAATGCTGCGTTTTTCGGCGGGGCAACGTTATTCTGCCTATTGAGCATGGGCTTTTTTCGCCGTTTCAAGGCGTATGTGATCGACCATGAATAGCCCGATGATCGAACTCAAGGGTGTGGGTAAAGAGTATCCGCTCTATACATCCGCCAATGAGCGCTTCTGGGCATTAGTCCTGGGGAGCCGGGCGAAACGCAGCAATCGAGCATTGAACGACATCAACTTGACCATTGGACGAGGTGAAAAGGTTGGCTTGATTGGCCGCAATGGTGCCGGTAAGTCAACACTACTCAAAATCATCACCAGGGCAATTGATCCAAGCGAAGGCTCGGTTGAAGTGCAGGGCCGTTCCCACGCTTTGCTCCAACTGGGCGTTGGTTTTCATCCTGAGTTTACAGGTAGAGAGAATGCGCATTCTTTTATTGCTCATCTTGGATATGTAGGAAAACGGGCGACCGAGCTGGTCGACGAAGCTGTAGATTTTGCTGAAATCGAGGAATACGTGGACCAGCCGCTGAAGACTTACTCCTCGGGAATGGCGGCACGCCTAATGTTCGGTGTTTCAACGGTGATAGAGCCCGAACTCTTAGTTGTTGACGAGGTGTTAGGTGTAGGAGACGCCTACTTTCAGAATAAGTCATTTGAACGCATACGTGACATGTGCGACAACGCAGGCACAACCCTGGTACTGGTGAGTCACGATGTTTATTCAGCAGCGAAACTCTGCGACCGGATGATCTGGGTTGATCAAGGCAACATATATGCCGACGGAGAGCCAGCGGATATCGTAAAACTCTATGAGACCTCCATTCGATTGCAGGAGGACTCACGCCAGAAACATAAGTTGGCGATGCGATATCGCGACACGTTGTCGCAGATTGCTGAGCAACCGTTTTTTATTGAAATCCGAGCGCGTGGCAATGAACCAGCAGCCGCGCCGGTGCATTTTTCTGAGATAGCGCTCATTGCCCCCGATGGCAGTGTTGTGTCGCTCCCTGTCTTACACGAGCAGGTGCAGACGGCACAGTTCGTGGCTGAGCGGTTGCCGCACACAGCGTGGGGTGACATCAGCAAAATTGACGGGGAGGAGGTCAGATCCTGGAACAACTTCGGGACAGTGGATCACAAGATAGGCATCGCACTCTTCCCTGCTGCACGGACTGCACGTGAGTGGCTTGAGGAGAGTGAGTTACATTTGCGATGCTACGCGAACGACAGGATTGATGCTGACGTTGTGTTTATCGACGGAGGCGAGCGAATTTTGGCCAGGCTTGAGAGCGCACCAGGCGAGTGGCTGGTTCTGAGAGCCAAAGTGAGGGACGGCAGCAAAGTCACGTCTGCAGATAGAGTCCAAGTGCGCGAAACATCGGGTGTGAACGAACGACAGGGCTCAGGTAAGCTTATTTTGACAGGCAGCGTGATGCTTGACGAACATGGCAAGCAGTCATTTTGTTTTCAACACGGCGCGGATGCTGTTATTCGGCTGCCCTATCGCATCAATGACCCCTCTTTGGCTGAGCGGTGCCAGGTGGTGCTCGCATTCAAACGCAACGGTATTGATGATGTCATGCGCTTGCGCTGCGTTGATCTTTTGTTCGACTTCGCACAAGCCGCTTCTGGAGCTATTGAAGTTGACTTGAGTCCGATAACACTGGGAGTGGGTAGTTACGCGTTGACAGTGCTTATTGCGAAAGAAGGATATTACGAACACACAGATGGGAGGTTCTTCTCAATAAATCCAGATGTGTATGACTGCCAATCAGGCATAATAGAATTTGAGGTGCAAGATAACGCAAGTCTCCTGTCAGTAGGGACGGGTGTAGTTGGCCGTGCAGATTTCCACCTGAGGCTGCCAGAGACAGCTGCAGGACACGATGAGGGATAGCTCATGAGCGGAAATGATCAGATTAAGCAGCAACGGATGCACAGCAAGCTGTTACGCCAGTTCCGACAGTTTGTTGAACAAGAAATGTTGCCAATCAAAACGGACCCTGAGCCGAACTGGGCGATGGATTGGGACCGTTTGTCAGAGGAAGGTAAACGTCGCCTTGAGCAATGGGAAGTGTGTTGTTTTTATTCGGAGCATTTGTTTCCAATACGCACGAAGTGGTACAACGACACCACGCTTGAATTTGCAGGCCCAAGTGAGTTGGGCAGACAGATATTTGTTGACCAATCTTTCGACCCGAACGAGTTCTGGTTTTTGGGACAGATACTGGAAAAAGGGCAGACGTTTGTTGACGTAGGCGCCAATGTCGGGGTTTACAGTCTTTTTGCAGCACGCCAGGTCGGAGCCAGCGGCCAGGTTATTGCCTTTGAACCCAGTCGCAGAGAATCGAGATCACTGCTGCGCAACATGGATATCAACCGTATTTCTAATGTGGCCCTCCACGCATTTGCCATAGGTGAGAAAAGCGGCACTGAAACACTTTATATTGCTGATGCAGAGTACAACGGGCACAACTCGCTCAAAGGGCTGTCTTTGTCGACGACATTACCCACCGTTCGATTCACCACTGACCGGGTACACCTTTTTTGGAGCGGTGTTGCCGATGGTGTAACAGAAATTCCGATTGGGAAAGCGAACTGTATCGAAGTATTGATCTACTCTGATCAATATTTCAGCTACGAGCTGGGTTCAGTGCAAATTGATCCGGCGGATGGGATGTTAGGTCCCTGGTTTGTGGACGGTATTGATGAAGAAGGGCAGGTCGAAACATCCCATAAGCTAAGAGAGCGCTTCCCTGGTTTTGATATTCGTTCTGTATACTCGCCGAAAGTGGAAGTTGGGAATAGCATCGTCATTTCTGGCTCTGACGGGGCAGGCATTGTGATGCGTGCTGAGTTGGACGGTAAAAAAGAATACGTATTGAAGATCAAAGGTTCTAGTGTGGATGATCGGCAGATAGAGCAGTATCCGGTGGAGATGATCAGTCTTGATGAGTTTTTTGCCGATTTCCAGCGTGAATCCATCGATGTTATCAAGATCGATATAGAAGGCGCAGAGTTTGATGCGCTGAGAGGTGCGGAAAAGACGATCTCGCGTTATCAACCCTTACTCATGGTGGAATTGATCAACAGTTCGTTAGAAGCCGATGTGCTTGAACAATTTCACGTATGGTTCGCAGAACGACAATACGTACTGATGGACATGCTGGAGGGCAAGCCTAGATTGATCGACGTGCGCGGTGAACATGCGTCGAATGTCATCGCGTGTCCGCAACGTTTGATCGCAAAAGTCATGGCCTTAGGCGGTCTGGACGAAAAGGCACTGTTTACACATCGGGGCACGATGGCGTGCGTGGATGGGACAAACGAAGATGCGGACGAATCTGGTGTTTCGTGTGACATGGATGATGACATCCGGGCAAAAGATAGCGGTTCCGGCGATGCGGTTCTTCCGATCGACCAGGAACAGAATGAAATCGAAGCCGGGACCAGGAAAAATAGGAAACGCCAGCAAGCTTCTTAAAAAGAACAATTAGAAACGGTAAATCAAATTAAATAATGTGTGGCATTGTTGGTAGCTACCATCCGCTTTCGGCAGGTGGGAGCGTAGGTCGTGGTGTGATGGAATCGATGCGGGATGCTATGGAGCATCGCGGTCCGGATGGCGCGGGGTATTGGCGTTCGGAAGATGGTAAATGCGCACTGGGACACAGGCGACTATCTATTATCGACCTGTCTGAATCGGCGAATCAGCCCATGCTCAGCGCAGACGGGAAACTGGTCATCGTATTTAACGGTGAAATCTACAATCATCAACAGATACGCCGCGAGATCGAAGCGTTAGGTAAGTACCGGTTCAGAACAGACCATTCCGATACTGAAACACTTCTCTATGCATTTGCAGAGTGGGGGATAGACTGCGTGGAAAAGTTGTACGGTATGTTTGCGTTTGCTGTTTACGACATGCGCAACCCGCATAACCCAGTATTACACCTGTGCAGAGACCGGATTGGTATTAAGCCCTTATACTTTTCAAGAACGAATAAAGGGGAGTGGCTATTTGCCTCGGAAATCAAAGCGCTTCTAAAGCATCCTCATGTCCATCGGGATATGGACTCGCTGGCTTTTAACCATTATCTCAGTTTTATAGTTGCGCCTGCGCCGCTGACGATGTTTAAGGGTATTTTCAAACTGCCGGCAGGGTACTGTGCGAGCATTCACAGTGATGGAACAAGTAGCGCGCGACAGTACTACGATTGTCGTCCATTTCCGGGCGATCTTTATACGGAGGCGGAGTTACCCTACGAAGATGCAGTCAGTGAGTTGACTCGACTACTCAAGAAGTCTATCGAAAGACGGATGGTCAGTGACGTACCATTTGGGGTGCTCCTGAGTGGTGGAGTAGATTCGAGTCTCAACGTTGCCCTGATGTCTGAGCTGATGGACCGGCCTGTAACAACGTTTACCGTCGGGTATGAACGGTACGATCAGTTCAATGAGTATGACCATGCTCAGACAATCGCACGCCAGTACAACACAGACCATCATGAAACGCGGATAAATTCTCAGGAGGCTCTGGATTTTCTTCCAAAGCTGGTGGAAATGCAGGACGAACCGATCGCGGATAACGTGTGCATTCCTCTCTACTTTCTCGCACGTCTGGTAAAAGAGAGCGGAACGACGGTTGTCCAGGTGGGTGAAGGTGCGGATGAGAATTTTCTGGGTTACTGGTGGTGCGATCACTATCGCGACAAGTTTGAAAATATCTATGCGCCCATTAAACGCGGCCAGCTTGACGATAATTTGAGAGGGCTGATCGACAAGAGTCATGGCGTGACAGAAGACCACGAGATCGCTGAACGGGCGTGGCGGGGAAAAGAGTTGTTCTGGGGTGGCGCCATCTGCTGGTGGGGTGCCTTGAAAGACCAACTGATTCCCGCTGCCGAGAAGTTCGATTTTGTGCCCCACTGCCCAATTCCGGGCTTGATACCGGCCGGGTTCCTCAACACCGATAGCCATGGAGTAGTGGCGGAATACCTGCATGGGATGAACTGGTCTGATCGTGAAGATGAAGCGCTGTTAAAGATTCCCTACATGGAGTTGAAGCTGCGTCTACCTGAACATCTGCTGATGCGCGTAGACAAAATGACCATGGCGCACTCGATTGAGGCGCGCGTTCCGTTTCTTGATCACGATGTAGTGGAGTTTGCTCGGAGGTGTCCGCCTCACTACAAGCTGAAAGATGGTTTAGGTAAAAGGGTTCTGAAGAAAGCAGCGGAACCTTATATGAGCGAGGACCTGCTTTACAGGCGTAAACAGGGTTTCGGTGCTCCCATGGATAAGTGGTTCACGGAGTCGGATTTTGGACCTCGCACGCTAGCACTTTACAAGCGATCAGAAATCAAAAAGAGAAACTTATTGAATAATAGTTACGTCGAGGATCTCCTGAAGGGCCAGGTTAGTGGTAAGCTCAACTATGGCTTCCACCTTTGGAACATATTGAACGCGGTGCTCTGGCATGAACATTGGATCGGCGACGGGTTAGATAGTTTTTGATTCTCCTTTCAGGTTCGCCCAAAAACTAATCGATGGAGAAAATCGTAAAACGATTATTGGTATTGTCTGTTGGAACGGTTCTAATGTGTGGGTGTGGCCAGAACGCGCCAGTTCTTCCTGACCATTCGTTTTTAGAATTTTGGAATAGCGACCCGTTTAACAAGGTAAAGATAACCACGGACGAAACCGGGTTGTTGATCCAGACGAAATCACCCAGTGGAGGATTATTCCTGCGTCGCTCTTTGGATGAAGGCAGGACGTATGTACTTACACTGGATGGTAGGGAGTTACAGGACAGGCCAGTAACTGTCAGGTTGAAGAAGGCTGATGGGTCGGCAATCTACCTTAATGCCCCGAGCGGTCAGCCCGTTGAATATCAGATAGATGGTACAAATGAAATTGAACTATTGATCTACTCTGATGGTGTGGTCAATTACGCGCTTACAGACGTGCGAATTGAAGTGTGCGACACCTGTGTGACCGATAAAGACCTTCGCAGGCGTATCTTCAGCGATCTACCAGGTCTACACACGGCAATAGAAAGTGATCCGCACTACGCGATCATTCAGTTGCTCGATTGGACAGTACTACATTCGGATGATGGTTACGACGTAGATCTCGTTAATCGCAACACGAACGAGATTGCTAACATTAGCGCCTCGAAGATATTTTTCGAGGTTTTAGAACCAAATGCAGGCGGCTATTTTTGTGGCGGTCATGCGACTTTTCTGAGTAAAGTCATGGCCCTTTTTGATTACCAAGCCTTTACTCTAAATTTCGGGCTGCCTGGTGAACTAACCCACGTAATAACGGTATTGGCTGAAGCCACGGAACAAGCACGTTGGCGATTCTATATTCTTGATTCAACGTATGGTGTTTCCTTCGTTGAAAATGGCCAGTTAGTGCCTTTAGCAGTTTTACTTGCACGATTTCGATCAGGGGAACTTAATCGTGACGTTTATCGACAAAGCGATGTGTCCAAAGTAGAACGGCTAGTTCCTGAATCGCTTATCGAAACCAGCCGCTGTCCGATCTTAGTAGATTGTGAAGAAGCGCTCTGTACATGTTTCAATCCAAACCGCGATTTGGCCGGTGCGTTCAGCGGTCCCCATCAATGGGGGCCGGCGCTCAAAGAACGAGGTCTTGGACAGGGAATAACTGCTTACATGGCGCTCCTAACTCGAGGCGTGTTCTCTGTTGGATCCGCGCGTGATCCGACAGTAAAGTCTGCATTCATAGAATTGTTAGAAGCGTACGATGTGCCGTTTCACTGAAGGGTTTGGATCATCTCTAGTGAAACGCCTAAGTGGCTGTAAACGTTGCTCCACAGAAGTCGAGTAGCTCGCAGCCTACCTGCCTTTGCAGTCCAATAAACTGCTTATGTGCAACCAGAATCGCAAAAACCGCATTTCTTATTTCTGTAAGGTCCTGCACGCTGGCGAACCGGCAATCTAGTGACCTGAGATCGTAGGGTAGCTCTTCAATATTGGGTTCGACAATTGTGAGTTCAACTCCTCGTTGGACGAGAATTCGAACCACCTCAAGAGCCGGGCTCTCACGTAGATCGTCGATATCCGGTTTGAATGCAAGTCCCAGGCAAGTAATTTTGTTTGTGTTTGCTTGTTTTGCGGTAGCGCAGATCTTGTCGGCGACGAAATTTGGCTTGTAGTCGTTGACTTCGCGCGCGGTGCGAATGAGACGTGCGTCATCACCTGCCTGACTGACGATGAACCACGGATCAACAGCAATGCAGTGGCCACCAACGCCAGCGCCAGGTTGCAATATGTTCACTCTGGGATGATGGTTTGCGAGCTTAATTAGTTCCCAGACGCTTATGTCGGCTTTGTCGCACACTATGGAAAGCTCATTTGCAAACGCGATGTTCACGTCCCTGAAGCTGTTTTCGACAAGCTTGCACATCTCCGCGGTCCGAGCGTTAGTCACCAACATATCCGCTTCTACAAATGTCTCATAAAGCTGCATCGCCCGTTCGGAACATGCTGCAGTAAGACCGCCAATTACTCGGTCATTGTTTATCAGTTCATTTAAAACGTGACCAGGCAATACGCGTTCTGGGCAATGCGCAACGTGCACATCGATCGGACCATTCGTACCTGGGAAGTTCAGATCCGTGCGATCTTCAGCCAGCCATTTGCAGAGTTGCTCAGTGGTTCCGACTGGTGACGTGGACTCGAGTATGATTAGATTTCCTGGTTTTAGTACCTTTGCAATCGCGCGAGTGGCGGATTCAACGTGCCTTAAATCAGGTAAATGTCCGTCCTTAAATGGGGTGGGCACCGCAATAAGAAAAGCGTCAGCTGGTTCCGGCTTTGTGCTGGCTTTTAAGAACCCCTGGTTGACCGCTGCTCGCACAACGATATCCAGGTCAGGCTCGATTATGTGGACGTCTCCATTGTTGATGGTATCTACGACTGCCTGGTTGACATCGATGCCGATCACTTCGATCTTTCTGGATGCGAGGACCGCAGCTGTCGGCAACCCGATATAGCCTAACCCAATGACAGATACGCGCTTTATAGCGTTGTTTTCGCTCATGCAGATTACCTAGGTGTTAGAGTGGCTTAGGAAATCGTAAAGTGGGTCGACGATCCGTGAACATGCTTTTCCGTCTCCGTAAGGGTTGTGCGCGAAACTCATTTCGCTGTACGCACTTTCGTCGGTAAGTAGCCGTTCTAGGTTGTCCGTTATTGTAGTTACGTTCGTACCCACCAGCTTAACTGTGCCCGCTTCCACTGCTTCGGGCCGCTCTGTTGTTTCACGCATCACAAGCACTGGTTTTCCTAGCGATGGGGCCTCCTCCTGGATACCGCCGGAATCCGTCAAAACGATATATGCAAGCCCCATTAAGTATACAAACGGAAGATAATCCAATGGCTCAATTAAATGAACGTTAGATAAATCAGACAGCAGTCGATTTACGGGTTCCCGGACGTTAGGGTTCAGGTGCACCGGATATACGAAATCTACTTCAGCATGAGTCCTGGCAGTTTGACGGATGGCTTCACAAATGCGTTCGAACCCACCACCAAAGCTCTCTCGTCGATGTCCTGTAATTAGTATCAGCCTGGATTTACTGCGGAGGAAGGCAAACTTCGATCTGAAATCCGTCTGTAGAGACGCTTGTGTTCGGATTATTCTGTCCGCGGCTAACAGCGCATCAATAACCGTGTTGCCAGTTACAAAGATGGATTTTTCGCTGACACCTTCGCGCAGAAGGTTGGCGCGTGCACCCGACGTAGGAGCGAAATGTAACGTAGCTAGTGCGCCAGTCAGTTTACGATTGGCCTCTTCTGGCCAAGGCGAGTACAGATTGCCTGTACGAAGCCCAGCCTCTACGTGGGCTGTAGGGATTTGCTGATAGTAGGCAGCCAATGTCGCTGCAAATGTCGTAGTTGTGTCACCATGAACTAGGACGACACTTGGTCGATACTCTACTAAGACCTTTGTCAGTTTATTCATCACAGATGCGGTGATGTCGCCGAGAGACTGCCCGGGTTTCATGATGTTGAGGTCAAATCGGGGCGTGATTTCAAACAAACGTAACACTTGATCCAGCATTTCCCGATGTTGGCCAGTAACGCAAACTTCCGCCTGAAAGCGCGCGTCCTGTTCCAGAGCTTGAACGACTGGCGCCATCTTGATGGCTTCCGGCCGTGTACCGAAAACGCAGAGGGTCTTAATTTGCGACATTAGATTGCTAAGCCGCTTCCGTGTGGTGAAATCAGCACTGGAGAAGATGTTGAGCTAGTGATGGTTTACGAATCTGCTGGGCGTCGGTGATTCTACCCTGGTGCTTCGAACATGCACAGTTGATTGTGGCTGTTTGGTTTAATCCAGCCGCAGATTTTCTTTCCTCCGGCCCCAGCCTCTAGAATAGTTCTAGGGTCGCTTGCAAGGCATCATCATCTCCATATACCCGTGAACGACTATGAGCGTTCCTTCGAAAAGAAGATTCCTTACAGTATTGCGAGCCGATTCAGCTTCCCTTCAGCTATTTGTGGCAAACTCTCGGGTTACTGCTTAAGGAGAATGTAAATGCACTACCTACGTTGGCCATCAATGATGGTTCTTATGTTTTCACTCGCGGCGTGCACCACCAACCCCTACACGGGCGAACGCGAAGCTTCGAACACCGGTAAAGGTGCGGCCATTGGTGCGGCGGTTGGCGCTGTGATTGGCGCACTGACCGGTGATGATGCCGATGAACGCCGCAAACGTGCCCTGATCGGTGCGGGCGTGGGCGCGTTGAGCGGCGCAGGTATCGGTTCGTATATGGATGCCCAGGAAGCGCGCCTACGGCAGCAGCTGCAAGGCACCGGTGTCAGCGTCACACGCATGGGTGACGATGTAGTGTTAAACATGCCCGGCAACATCACGTTCGACGTGGATCGATCCGATTTACAGAATCAGTTCCTGCCGGTGTTGGATTCTGTCAGCTTGGTGCTGAAAGAATACGATCAGACATTGGTGGATGTTACCGGCCACACGGACAGTACCGGTGCGGTGGAATACAACATGGATCTGTCCGAGCGACGCGCCACCAGCGTGGCCAACTATCTGAAGGGTACCGGCATTGATCACATGCGGGTTTACACGATGGGTGTCGGTCCGCACTACCCGGTGGCAGACAATGGCACATCGGCGGGGCGTCAGCTCAACCGGCGCGTGGAGTTGATTCTCAAACCCCTAACGGCGGGTTAAAGTTGTATCGGCGAGGGCGCGGCTATCTGCGCCTCTCACCTTCCATAGACAATTATCGTTAGTATCTATATGTCCACGAAATCGTGGGCTAAATCCTACGCGCTGTCCCCGACGACGCACGGCGAAGCGTTCGTTTTAGCCAGTTTTTGATATCAGCCCGATATTGCAATGTGGAGGACTGTTGGAAGTTCACCCGCATGCCTTGCTATGCCTGTCCTGATTGGCGCACTCTCGACCGTAACAGTTTTCGGTTGAAGCAAAATTTCTCTTCAAATTTTTCAACTAAAGATTCTCAACAAAAGGAAGCATGACTATGCAAAATGAAGCAACTTTGGCGGCGTCACAGCCGCTGTATCTCGACCTGGACCAGCTTGACGAGGTGAACGGCGGTTCCTCCACGGAATGGGGCGTGGCAACAGGCACTGCCGCGGCCCTCACCGTAGGTGCAGCGACCGTTGCGGCTCCGGTAGTGGCTGGTGTTCTGGCCGTCGGCGGTATCGTCTCCGCGGGGTTCGGGATTTATTACGCCATCGAACAGTGGCAAAACGGCTAGGTGCCCTGGCGGGGGGTGAGAGCCCCTCGCCTTTTTTGTTTTTGATCCCCTCGCTGTGTGTATAGGAGCTCCAAATGGCTAATTCAGAATCGCTTCCCGTTACCTTCACCCAACACCCGCTGGCGCGCGGGGGGCTGGCAGCGCTGTTTACCGCCGGCGTGTCAACCATGATACTGGCGGTATTGTCCGGGATTGAAGGGGCGCAACTGCCCTATGTGTTTATTGTTGTGTTCGTGGCGGGTGTATTTGGCTCGCAGATGCAGGAGCGTATGCGCCGCAACACTGGCTAGATGTTGGCTTGGTTTGTCCGGTGCAGTGCTGTTAGGCGCTTGCGCTGATGAACCGCCGTCCATTCCTCTTACTACCACCCCCGCAGTAACGCAGAGCCACCAAGGCTCGGAAGCTTGCCGGCATTGCCATGCAGATGCTTACGCGGATTGGTTAGGTTCCCATCACCAGCTCGCGATGCAGGAGGCGTCACGCGATACCGTGCACGCACCGTTTGCAGGCGAGCGCTTTGCGTACGGCGAACTAACGTCGAGCTTTCTACAAAACTCGGGGGAGTTTATCGTAGAGACGGATAACGCAGATGGCGTGCTGGCGCAGTTTGCCGTGCGTTATACCTTCGGCACCGAGCCGCTACAACAATATCTGCTGGAGGGTGGCAATGGCCGGCTGCAGGCCCTGGGGGTGGCGTGGGATGTGCCTCAGCAACGCTGGTTTCATCTGCACCCGGGTGGCGAGGTTGATCACCGCGATGTGCGCCACTGGACCAAACCGAGCGCCACCTGGAACCACATGTGTGCCGACTGTCATTCCACCGGGATCGCCAAAAACTACGACACGGCCACGCAGTCGTATGCCACCGCATGGGCGGAAATTTCAGTAGGGTGTGAAGCGTGCCATGGCCAAGGTGCGCAACACATCGCGTGGGCGCAAAACCCCCAAGAGCAACCCGCCATCCTTCCACTCACCGATCAAGCTGCACAGGTTAACGCCTGCGCTCCCTGCCACAGTCGGCGTAGCCAGCTGGCGGAGGGTTTTACGCCGGCGCTGGATCTGTTTGATTTCTATCAGCCGGTATTGCTGGATGCCGATCTTTATCACAGCGACGGCCAGATACTGGATGAGGTTTTTGTATATGGCTCGTTTGTGCAGAGCAAAATGTACGCCGCAGGCGTGGCGTGTGCAGATTGTCACAATCCGCATAGCGGCGAGTTGATCCTTCCCGACAATGCGCTGTGTGTGCAATGCCATAACCCAGCCGGCCGCGCGGATTTCCCCAGCCTACCACTGGCGAACTACGACAGCCCAAGCCACCACCATCACCCAGCCAACACGCCAGGCGCGCAATGTCGTGCTTGCCACATGCCGGAAACCACCTACATGGTGGTCGACGATCGCGCGGACCACAGCTTTCGAGTGCCGCGGCCTGATCTAACACATTCTTTGGGTGTGCCGAATGCGTGCAACAATTGCCATACCGAAGAAGGCTCCCAGTGGGCGGCAAACACGATAACTCAGTGGTTTGGCAGACAGGAAGATCAGCATTTTGCATCAGCATTCCACGCCGCTCGGCAAGGTCAAGCAACCGCGGAGCGCCAACTTGTGCAGATTGCTGTCGATGCACAGCAGCCCGCCATTGTGCGCGCGACCGCGCTGTCGTTATTGGCAGGCTACCGTTTGCGTCTGTCTTCCGCGGCTATAGAGCGAGGCCTGAAAGACGCCCACCCGCTGGTGCGCATCGGTGCATTGCGTGGTGCCACGCGTTGGCCGGCGGAGCGCCGTTGGCGGTTAACGCGAGTGTTGCTGGAAGACCCTAAGTTAGCGGTACGAGTAGAAGCGGTTGCTGGCTTGTTAGGCACGTTATCTGATCTACCTGAGCAGGCTCAGGCCGTGTTGCGAAAGCATCTTGTGCAGTATCTAGAAACGCTGCAACTGACCGCAGACACAGCTGAAGGCCAGACCAATATCGCCGCTGTGCATCTCGATCTACGTGACATTCCCAAAGCCGAAGCCGCTTTACGGCAAAGCCTCGCTATTAATCCAGATTGGGTGCCGGGCATGATCAATTTGGCGGACTTGTTGCGCGGCAGCGGCCGTGATTTACAAGCGCAGCCGCTGTTACAGTGGGCCTTGGCGCTGACGCCGGAGAATACCCAAGTACTGGTGGCAAACGCCTTGTGGCAGGTGCGCAATGGCAGCGCCGAACAAGCCCTCGAACTGCTGTCACGCGCTTGGCAAATTGTCCCCGCCGACACCCAAGTAGCGTACCTGTATGTGGTTGCCTTGAACTCGAACGGACGTGCGCAGGACGCGCTTGCTGTGGTTGATCAAACCCTTGCGGAAAACGACGACCCGGCGTTGCTGCAGCTTGCGTTTAGTATTGCGCGGGACGCTGCTATGGTGGAAAAAATGCGGGAGTACGAAAGCCGCTACCAAAGCCGCGGCCAGAGGTAGCGAGAGTTAGAAGTAGTTAATAAATAGTTAGAGAAAGCTAGAGCTAGAGATAACAAGATAACAAGACAAAGAAATAAAGAGAGAGTTCGAGGACGGTGACAAAGCGAGTGTTTGTGTGAACGAATCTTCAGGGCTGTTTGCTGCGGCAGAAGTCGGCAATCGTGTTGACAAGGAAGACTACGCAGAACAAATAGCTGAACTTAGGGTTGAGCTACTCAACCAGCAATACGATCTGCGCGAGCGAAAGTTCTCCGTGGTGTTGTTGATCGCGGGGGATGACCGCCCGGGGGCGGTGGATGTGCTGCGCACGTTACATGATTGGATGGACGCGAGGTATCTGCTGAATCATGTCGCCTTCAGCTCAGATCATGCAGAAGACAGTGAACGCCCGGTGTTGGCTCGATATTGGCGCCGGTTACCACCGGACGGCAGGATTGGTTTGTTTCTAGGCGGTTGGCCCAGCTCAACTTTGCGTACCGCGCTCGAAGAAGACCACGACCTAGCCACTTACGACGTAGCACTGCACCACGTAGCACAATTTGAAAAATCTTTAGTAGACGACGATACGGTAGTGCTGAAGTTTTGGCTGCACTTGCCCCGCGCGGTGTTGCAAGAGCGCATGGAACAAGCCCGCCGCGACCCTCAAACGCACTGGGATTTTGCCCAACATGATTGGGAGGTGTTTGAACATGACGGTCGCGCATTTGATCTTATTGAGCGCATGGTGTTGCACACCAATTCGGTTGAGGCGCCGTGGCACATAGTTGAAAGTACGGATTTCCACTACCGCAATTTGACAATCGGTCGGGCCATCGCCAAAGCCATTGGTCAACGCTTGGCACAACCGCCGTTGCAGCAACAAGCCGTGCCATTTGAAGGTGAAATCATTGGCCAGTCACTTTTAGATCAGGTGGATTTGTCCGCCAGCCTAGATACGGATACTTATGATTCGCAGCTTGTGATGTTGCAAGCGCGGTTGAATCAGCTGGCCCATGCCGCCAACCAAGCGGGTGTTGCGTGTGTGTTTGTGTTTGAAGGGGTCGACGCGGCGGGTAAGGGTGGCGCCATTCGCCGCTTGGTCAAAGCGTTGCCGATCCAACATACTCGGGTGATTCCCATCGGCGCGCCCAACGAAGCCGAACGCGCGCGGCATTATCTGTGGCGGTTCTGGACCCGGGTCCCCAAGCCCGGCAAAAACGTGGTGTTTGACCGCAGCTGGTACGGGCGCGTGCTAATTGAGCGCGTGGAGGGGCTCATTGCCCCGGCTGCCTGGCAACGCGCCTATGAAGAGATCAACGAGTTTGAAGCAAACCTGGCGGACAATGACATCATTCTCGCCAAGTTCTGGTTGCAGATCAGCGAAGATGAACAGCTGAAACGATTTGAAGCGCGCGCTGATACACCTTACAAGAAGTACAAACTGACCCCAGATGATTTTCGGAATCGTGAAAACTGGCAGGCTTACCAGATTGCCGCCCACGATATGGTGGCCCGCACCAGCACCAGCTATGCGCCATGGACGCTGTTGGCGGCCAACAACAAGCGTCATGCACGTATTCAAGTGCTGCAGACAGCGGTTGACCTTCTGCAAAACCGTCTTGGCGAGGTCCGTTAACCGCCCCGGAACCATGCGGTGAACACAGGTGAGACGGGAGTTTTGTTGTTGGCCGAAGAGCTCGCAGCGCTGCAGGCCCGCCTGTCGCTGGCCGCCAACGCCCGCTCTACCATCGACGTCCAGTATTACATCTGGAGCGGTGACGCGGTTGGCATTGCCGTGATCAAGGAGTTGTTGTCGGCGGCTCAGCGGGGTGTGCACATCCGCTTGTTGGTGGATGACATTCATTTTATCGGCTACGACCGCCGCGTTTTGGGGCTGGACGCCTACGACAACGTTGAAATCCGCTCGTTTAATCCGTTCCGCTACCGTTTCAAAGATGCCCCGCTGCGCAGCGTGGCGGAAATCATCAGCGGCGCCGCTAGTCTCAATCACCGCATGCATAACAAGGTGTTTTCGGTGGATGGCGAAGCGGCGATTCTCGGCGGGCGCAACCTGTCAAACGAGTATTTTGGCGCTGACGCACAATTTAACTTTCGGGATATGGACATCCTTGCTACCGGGGCAGCGGTTAAACAGGTCTGCGCCAGCTTCGATGAATACTGGCACAGTCATTGGGCGGTGCCGCTGAAGGATCTGCACAAACGTCGTATTCAGCCGCTGCAGGTTGATGCGTTGTTAGAGGGCTTGGATGAAGCGCAACTCGATATCCTGGCGCGTATTGACGTGCTGCCGCGCAAGGATTTTATGCTCGAACGGTCCGCGGATCTGGCTTGGTGCCGGGTAGAGGTGTTGGCCGACGCGCCACAAAAAATGCACGGGCATGAAGGTTTTGTATCGCCGGTACGCCAGCGCTTGTTTGAGCTCAATTCGCTGGCCGAACAGGAAGTGCTGATTGAAAACGGTTACTTTATCCCGCGCGATGAGGGTTTGGCCCGCTTGCTACAGCAGCGCCAACGCGGTGTACGCATCAAAGTGCTGACCAATTCCCTGGCCTCAAACGACACGGGGCTTTCCCATGCCGGCTACAAACGGTATCGGCAGCGCTTGCTGCGGGCGGGGGTAGAGCTGTTTGAAACCCGTATCGATGCGGCTTTAGGCGCCGATTTTGAGTTGAACGATCTGCTTGTTACCGACGTGGGTTTACACAGCAAGGCAGCGGCAATCGATCAGCGTATCGGCTTTGTTGGCTCCTATAATCTGGACCCGCGCTCGGCGTTCATCAACACCGAAATTGGCCTGGTGGTGCATGACGCAGGCTTTGCGGCTCAGTTGGCCGGCGTCATCGAAGAAGGCATGAGGGCGGAAAACGCCTGGCGCTTGGGGTTACAGGCGGACGGAATGTTGTACTGGCAGCACGTCGAACGGGTGACAAAGGAACCAGCCGCCCCCTGGCGCAAACGCTGGTTGACCAGTTTGTTGTCCTATCTGCCGGTGGAGCGCCAGTTGTGAGGTGCAGCGAGACTACCGCTCGGCTTCTAAGCGGCCGTCCAGATCCTGTTCGGCGCAGAACTTTTCAAATTCCTCTTTGACGGCATGCACCTTTATGTCGGCCGGTAACTCCGCCACCAGCGTGACACTAAAAATGGGGGTGCCGGTATGCGCCGCCGGTGCGGTATCCGTTTGTAAATCCCTGATGTTGATGCCGCGTGCCGAGAAGAACGCGGCGATGGCGTGCACAATGCCGGGGTGGTCCAGCGCCACCACCCTCGCGGTGTAGGGCCTGACCGGCGCGTTGCCGGCGCGCTCCCGGGTGGGGCGATAGATGTAAGCCAGATCGTTACCGCTGCATAAGGTGTTGAGCTTTTCATTAAACTCCGTGAGCGCGGCCTCGGTACCCTGCAGCGCCATCAGCACGGCAAACTCTCCGCCGAGCACCGTCATGCGGCTGTCTTCGATGTTTAAGCTCAGGTCGGTGGCAATGGCAGTGATGTCCGATACCAAGCCTGGCCGGTCGTGGCCGATGGTAGAGATCACGGCTTTAGCCATGTTGGCCTCCCATTGCTAAATTCAATGACATCACGTTATCTGCGCCTTAACAAAGTCGGCCAGTTCGTTGGCGTGTACTCGCTGTTGTTCCATGGTGTCCCGGTCGCGCACGGTAACGGTGTCGTCTTCTTCAATGGTCTGGAAATCGACGGTGACACACAACGGCGTGCCAACTTCGTCATGACGACGATAACCTTTACCGATGTTGCCGGTGTCCTCAAACAAGATGCGCCCGAGTCCCAGTTTTTGCAGCTCGCGCTTGATGCTTCTGGCTTTGTCGACAATGCCTTCGTGATTACGCTTGAGGGGTAAGACTGCAACTTTGATGGGCGCGAGGTGGGGTTTAAAACTCATTACCGTGCGCTCAGAACCGTTCTCCAAAGTCTGCACTTGATACGCCTCGTTCATGATGGCAAGCACACCGCGATCAACACCCGCGGATGGCTCTATCACATACGGCACCTGCCAGGTTTTGTCCTGCAAATCCTGCAAGGCCAGTTTGGCGTTAGAATCCGTATTGGGATCAACCTTGGATTGGATGTTGTAATCGCCCTGATTTTTGGTGTGTGAGCCGAGGTCAAAATCGGTGCGGTTGGCGATGCCTTCAAGTTCCTCCAGGCCGTGGGGGAAGCGATACATCACATCGACCGTGGCTTTGCTGTAGTGGGCCAGCTCGTCGGCGGGTACGTTGTACAGTTCGAGGTTATTCTCGTTGACCCCCTGCTCACCCCACCACTTGAGGCGCTCTGCCACCCAGGTGTCATGCCAATGTTCGTCTTCGCCGGGTTTGACAAAAAACTCCAGCTCCATTTGCTCAAACTCGCGTACGCGGAAAATGAAATTACGCGGGGTGATTTCGTTACGAAAAGCTTTACCAATCTGCGCAATCCCAAACGGCAGCTTTGGTGAGGTGGAATCCACTACGTTTTTAAAGTTGGTAAATATGGCCTGAGCGGTTTCTGGGCGCAGGTAAGCAAAAGAGCTGCCGTCGTCGACAGGTCCCACCTGTGTTTTGAACATCAAGTTGAAGGGGCGCGGTTCAGTTAAATCGTCAGACCCGCAGTTGGGGCACACTGGCTTGTCTAGATGGTCGGCGCGCCAGCGGCTTTTGCAACTGCGGCAATCGACCATGGGGTCGGTGAAGGTGGCTTCATGCCCTGAATATTTGAGCACCAGAGGATTGGTCAAAATAGCGGCGTCCAAGCCCTCTACGTCGTCACGCTCGTAGACCATGGCGCGCCACCAGGCGGCCTTGAGATTGTTTTTCAACTCCACGCCCAGCGGTCCGTAATCGTAAATACCTTGTAAACCGCCGTAGATATCACTGGATTGGAAGATGAAACCACGGCGTTTGGCCAACGCCACCAGTTCGTCCATTGATTTAGCGGTCACAGCGAAGATCTCAAGTTGTTGGGCGCGCGAACTATACCTGAATTTGTAGAGGGACGCGGAGGCTTATGTAGGTGGCGGCTTACATAAAAACACATGGCACACATAACCCCCAATTAAGGCATCTGGTCCAATGTGACTTACGTCACAAAAATGCATTTGCCTGATATTTAAAGAGATTTTGCGTGCGCCACGACGACCACGAACATAAAAGCTACTTTCGCAGCCCGGACCGCGTCTTCAAGATCAACGGGGCATGGTATTTTGCCACCCGCGAAGGTGATCAAGGACCGTTTGCCAGCGAGGCGCAGGTGCAAGCTGAAGTGCAACGTTTTGTTACTGAGAAGACGGAGTTGGCGCACTTCCAAAAATCCCGCGAACATCAACGCACCCGGCAGTTGGCGTTGGCATCAGACGATGAACACGGTCCCAGTCTCGAGTTACTGCGCACCAGTGACCGACCGCGCATGCGTCCAGCGGAGCGCCGTCTGGCCAAGCACAAAGTCTACATTTAGCCCTGCGAGCGTCTGACTGCACCTCGCTCGATTGCGGCCGCGATCAATTTAGCGGCGCTCGCTATTTACCTTCCGCTTTGCCTACCTTACGGTGCGCACTCACAAACATTTGAAATCACCAGGCGTGTGTTCGGGGGGTAATTTTTATGTCAGATCTATTTGATCTCACCGGTAAGGTGGCGTTGATCACCGGTTCCAGTAAAGGGATTGGCAAAGCCATTGCGGAGGAGATGGCCCGCCATGGCGCGCAAGTGGTGATCTCCAGCCGTAAGGCCGATGTGTGTCAGGAAGTTAGCGACGCGATCAACGCTGAGCTTGAAGGGCAATCCGGGAGTGCGGTGTCGATACCGGCTCACGTGGGGCACAAGGAAGAGCTGCAGCGCCTGGTGGACGAAACTCGAAGCCAACTGGGTAAAATTGATGTGCTGGTATGTAATGCCGCGGTGAATCCCTTTTACGGGTCGATGGCGGACCTGCCGGATGATGCCTTCGAAAAAATCTTAGGGGTTAACATCCAATCTAATCACTGGCTGGCGCACATGGTGTTGCCGGAGATGGTGGAAGGCCAGGCAGGGTCAATCATCATTGTCTCCAGTGTTGGTGGCTTGAAAGGCAGCCCAACCTTGGGTGCGTACTGCATCTCCAAGGCGGCCGACGTGCAACTGGTACGCAATTTAGCGGTGGAATACGGTCCGCATAACATCACCGTAAACGCCATATCGCCTGGATTGGTGCGTACCGACTTTGCCCGCGCGTTGTGGGAGAATCCGGACATTCTTGCCGAGCGCACAGCGGGCGATCCGCTGCGCCGTATTGGCGAGCCGCAAGAGATAGCCGGCGCGGCGGTCTATTTGGCATCAAAGGCGGGTTCATTTACGACCGGCCAAAATATTGTGGTAGATGGCGGGTCGACCATTACCTAACTATAAAACTAGGAAATACAGTTTCAATTAAATTTTGAAAAAGTCTCATTGGGGGCAAAAAGACATGAACGAACAAGTACAAGACGCACGCAAGTGGTGGGCTTCGGCGTTAATGATCGGGGCGGTGGTGGGCCTGGTGTGTCTGCTGCTGGGCGCGCTGGGCACCAAGTTTGGGGTGTGGGGGTTTGAAGGCGGCTTTATGCTGCTCGGGGTTGGCACGGTACTCGCCGCCGTCGTTTTCTTTCTCGGGATTATCGCCGGCGTCTACAGCATATCGAAGAAAATGCAGCCGGAGCTGAGCGCGATCATCATTGGGGTGGTGTTGAGTGTGGTGATGTTAGCCATGATGGGCACGCAGTTTATGGCCGCCACTGCGGTGCCGCCGATACATAACATCAGCACCGATACGGATTCACCGCCGCAGTTTGATAGGTTGGTGGCCATCCGCGAAGCGGAGGGTGCTAATCCGCATACGTACGACCGCGATGCCTTGGCGCAAGAGCAAAAAGAGGCTTATCCCCAGATAAAGCCTCTGATTACCGATGTTGCCCCGGCCGAGATGCAAGCTCGTGTTGTCCAAGTATTGGAAGGCATGGGGCTAGAAGTTGTCGACAGCAATCCTGCGGCTGGCCGTGTGGAAGCCACCGACGAGACCTTTTGGTTCGGCTTTAAAGACGACGTGGTGGTGCGTATCCGCGCCGAAGGCAGCGGCAGCGTGGTCGACGTGCGTAGCGTTTCTCGTGTCGGTCAATCTGATTTAGGCAAGAATGCTGAGCGCATCAGCGAAATCCTCAATGGCTTAACGGCGAGCTAGCACTGGCGCCGGGTGGGTCGGCGCACAGCTAAATCTTACGCAACGCGGCACCCTGTGGATCCTTTCCACTACTCCACTAGGGTGTTGTGTCGTTGCCGTCTTTGTTTCGTCAGCAGGTGTTGTGTGCTCAGCCGGAGTACAGTCCTGTGGTGCCATGGCACGTCCCGCAATTGCGTCGCTGGGCATGGTTGCTGTTGTCGTGGGTGGTGCTTTCGCTGTTATGGGTCGTACAGCTGTCTTACGCAGACAAAGTCAGCGTCCAAGGGGTGGTGCAGCCGGTTGCCGCACCCGTGGTGGTCCACAGCCCTGTGCGCGGTACGGTTAAATCTATTCATGTTGGCGAAGGCGCCGCAGTCCAAACCGCACAGGCTTTGCTGGTCATTGACCGTCGCCAGTTGGGCGCCACCGGCTTAAGTGACGCCCAGTTGCGGTGGGCGCAAAACCAGGACGAACAAGCCACACTGCGCCAACGGCTTGCCCGACTACGCGATATACAGCGGGAGCAACAGCACCTGGCTACCCAACAACAGCAGTCGGCCGCTCGCAAAGCCCAGCTGTTAATTGAACAAGTTAAGCTAGCCAAGCAGCGCACTGCCGCGGTTCGGGCTGAGCATGAGCGCGCTTTGCAGCTGCAGGCGCGGCAGTGGCTCAGTCCGGCGGAGGTGCAGCAGCGCGAAATTGGCCTGGTGACTGCTCAGCAAAGTTTGCTGAATATCGTCAACGAGCATCAGGCACTACAGGCCTTGCAACAAGAATTGGTGGTCCGGCAGCGTATCCAGCACGCCCGCGACGTTGAGCAGATAGTCGAGTTGGAGGCGTTGCTGAATCGCCTGGTGCACGATGCCCAACGTATGCAGGTGTTGGAGCATAGCTTGGTCCCGGCGCCGCTGGCGGGGCGAGTGGCGGACTTGCTGATTCAGCCCGGCCGTCACGTTGTCGGGGGTGAACCTTTGTTAACCATCAATCCGCCTGCCGCGGCTCGCCATCCTGTAGATGTGCTATTGCCGTCTAGTGCGGCAGCGAGTGTGCGCGCGGGTATGCCGGTACATCTGCGCTATGCAGGTTACCCCCATCAAGAACACGGCACGGTGCAAGGTCGCGTGGGTTATGTCAGTGAGGTGCAACAAGCCAACAGCCGCACGGCACAGTATCGAGCCCGCATATTTGTCGATGAATTACCTGCCAGTATGGATAAGGTGCCGGCTGGCATGGTGGTCAGTGCTGACATCGTGTTGCGAGCGCAGCCGCTGTGGCGTTGGTTGTGGGATCCTGTGGCATCCGCGTTTTCCCGTCTATGAGGTGGCTAAAGCGTGTGCCGGTGGAACTACAGAGCCTGCGCAGTGAGTGTGGGCTCGCCTGTCTTGCCATGGTGTTGGGTTATCACGGCGGCGATGCGGATTTGGCGACCTTGCGGCGCCGTTTCCCGGGTTTTAATCAGGGCCTTTCCCTAAAGGATCTGGTAGGTCTGGCCGAACGCATGGGGTATGTGGGCCGTGGCGTACGCACCGAGCCTGACCAACTGCAACAGCTGCAGCTACCGGCCATATTGCATTGGCAACTGGATCACTTTGTGGTGCTGGTGCGGGTGACTAAGCGTGGTTGCCTGCTGCATGACCCGGCCCAAGGGCGACGCTGGTGTCCTTGGTCTGAGCTGGACCGCGCCTTCACTGGGGTGGCGCTTGAAATGTGGCCGTCGGAGTCACAGACGACTGAGCCCGACGCTGTGCGATGGGTTTCAGGCGGCGATACCTCGACAATGTCGTATGCCGCGTTGTGGCGCTTCACCTTTGGGGTTCGCCGACAATTGGCCTGGGTGATGGCGTTATCCCTGGTCCTGCAAGGTATGTTGCTGGCGGCGCCTTGGCATGTGCAATGGACCGTCGATGAGGCGCTGGTGAGCGGGGATGTGCACCTTATTGGCGTGTTGTGCTTAGGCTTTGGGCTGTTGCTCATCTGTCGCTCGTTAACTCATCTGCTGCGCGGTCTGATGGTGCTACATCTGGGGCATCTGTTGTCGTTCCAGCTGGCCTGCCGTTTGCTGGCGCATCTATTGAGGTTACCTGTGACCTGGTTTAGCCAGCGTCATGTGGGTGACATTGCGTCGCGGTTCACCTCACTGCAGCCGATACGCGATCTGCTCACCCAGGGTGCAGCGGCGATACTGGTAGACGGCTTCATGGTCATCCTCAGCTTGCTGTTGATGCTGGTGTATAGCCCAACTTTGGCGCTGCTGGTGGCTGCCATCCACATTGTCTTTTTGTTGGTGTATCTGGGCTTTGTACCGCGCATGAAGCGCATGGGTATGGCGTTGGTGATGGCTCAGGCAGCAGAGCAATCCCATCTGCTGCAATCCGTGCAGAGTATGCAAAACATTAAAGTCTACACGCTGGAGAGTGAGCGCACGGCGCAATGGCAGAGGCTGCACAGCCATACGTTGACCCACAGCCTCGACTTGCAGCGCCAGCATTTAAGCCTGGGTACCGCGGGATTGTTCGTGGGTGGTGCGGAGCTCATTGTGCTCATTTATCTGATGGCCCACCAAGTTCTTGCCGGTGACTTTACCCTCGGCATGCTGTTTGCTTTTTTGAGCTACCGCGGCCATTTCACCGAGCGTCTGCGTGGCCTCACGGACCAACTGGTCAATCTGCGTACGCTGCAGGTGCATCTGCAGCGTGTGGGTGAACTGTGGACCGAAACGGCTGAGCCGCTGCCGCGTCCCGCGCCTGAAGAAAAACAACTCAGCACCTACACTCACCTCGGGGGCCTGACTTTACAGCAGGTCTTTTTTCGCCACTTTGATCGGCAACCCTGGGTGCTCAACAACGTTGATCTGCAAATTGCGGCAGGCGAGTTTGTGGCGATTGTGGGCGCTTCCGGCTGTGGCAAAAGCACCTTGTTGCAGCTGCTGATGGGATTAATGCCGCCTACCCAAGGCCAGGTGATGTGGCGTGGGCGTGCGCTTATGGACGAAGACGCGATTGGTTTGCGGCGCTGCTCCGCCTGTGTGTTGCAGGAAGACGCGTTTTTTAGCGGTTCGATTGCGGAAAACCTCGCGTTGTTTGAAATACCCGATTTAGACCGTGTACAGAGCTGTTTGGAGCAGGTGGATATGGCGCAAACCATCGCCGGACTGCCATTGGGTTTACACACCCCAGTGGGAGACATCGGCCATGGCCTTTCTACCGGTCAAATGCAGCGGCTGTTGTTAGCCCGCGCCATCTACCAGCAGCCGCAGATCCTCTTTCTAGACGAAGCCACCGCCAATCTGGATATGGCCAGCGCTAATACCATCCAGCGTTTGGTGCTCGCAATGAAATGCACGCGCATCGCAGTGACCCACGACGTGAAGTTTGCCGCGTCCGCGGACCGTATGTTTGAACTGCGCGAAGGTAAACTCAATAGGGTTGCTTTACCGCCTAAAAACGCAGCAGTTCCGTCTGCAGGCTGATCAGATCAACCACACCAATGGCGTTGTAGCCCGTCATATGGCCGGCGCATTCACCAGGGTTAAAGATCGTGGTTTTATCCCCCCATGCCTCCAGGCGATGCATATGCGTATGCCCGTGTAGGGCCAAGTCGTGGTCGTGGTTGATGAAGCCGTTAAATTCCAGCGGATCATGCACCACAATCAGCTCGCGCTCGGCCCAGGTCACAGTGAAAGGCGGCTCGCAGAATATAAAGCCGTGACGCTCAATGGCCGCTTCAAGCGAATCACGCTCCTGGTCGTTGTTTCCAAACACGCCGTACATCGGCGCATCCAGGTGCGCAAACACCTCGATGGTCTTCGCTTGGGTGATGTCGCCGGTGTGCACCACGGTATCCACCGCAGCCTCGTTAAACAACTCAACGATTTTGGCCACGTTCTTCAGATTGTTGTGGGTGTCGCTAACGACGCCGATTCGCATGTGCCCTTCTCATTCGGTTCTCACGAAATTCGATAGAAATTGGTTCCGTTCGTTCCCGGTCGCGCGCCGGTGAAGCCTTTCCGGGACCGCCGTGAACCCATCCATGGGGGCTGGCGCTGCGCCATCCATGGCGCAGAGCCTCCCGGAAAGGCTTCACCGGCACCCGACCTTGCGGGCTCCAAGATCTTTGCTGACTCGATTTGTGAAACAAAAACGCCGGATGTAAAAAACATCCGGCGTTCGTTCACAGCCTAAATCAATCGAATCTAGGCTTTCTCAAGAATGTGAATACCACACGCCGAGCCCAGACCAATCACGTGGGTCAGACCGATACGCGCACCTTCCACCTGACGACCGCCAGCTTCACCGCGTAGATGCGTGCTGACTTCGTAGATGTTGGCGATACCGGTGGCGCCCAGCGGGTGGCCTTTGGACAGCAAGCCACCGGACACGTTAACGGGGATGCGGCCGCCAAGCGCGACTTCACCGTCGTCGATCATGCGTCCAGCTTCGCCGTCGCCACACAGACCCAGGTTTTCGTAGTGCAAAATCTCCGCGGTGGCAAAACAGTCATGCAATTCCACCAGGTCGATGTCGTCTGGGCCGAGGCCAGCCATTTCGTAGGCATCCTTGGCGGCACGGCGGGTGCAAGAGTTGACGTCCGGCATGACCAGGTCGCGCTCCTGCCAGGGGTCGGAGGCCATCACGGACGCGCGTACTTTCACCGCGCGGTTCATGAGACCAAGCTCCTTGGCTTTGGCTTCCGAACAAATCACCGCGGCGGCAGAGCCGTCAACGTTGACCGAGCACATCAGCTTGGTGTTCGGGTAAGAGATCATTTCCGCGTTCATGACCGTGTCCAGCGGCGTTTCAATTTGGTACATCGCTTTTGGATTCAGTGTGGAGTGGTGGTGGTTCTTTACCGACACTTTGGCAAATTGCTCAAAGGTGGTGCCGTACTTGCGGCTGTGTTCCATGCCGGCTTCGGCAAATACCGCAGGCATGGTGCCTGAGCCGAACAGGCCTTCTTTAGGAATGCCGGTGGCGCCGCCGGCACCGCCCAACAGACCTTTGCCCATCTGCTCCACACCTACCGCCAAAACGCAGTCGTACAAGCCGGCTTTGACCGAAGCCCAGGCTTCGCGGAAAGCCGTGGCGCCGGTGGCGCAAGCATTGGCGACGTTGACCACCGGGATACCGGTCTGGCCAATCTCTTGCAGGATACGTTGGCCGACCATGCCTGACGCCTGGCCTAAGTTGCCGCAGTACAACGCCTGCATGTCTTGGATGGTGAGCCCGCAGTCGTCCAATGCCATCAATGCGGCTTGGGCGCCAATTTGGGGTACGGTTTTTTCGGGAAAACGCCCGAATTTAATCATGTCTACACCGACGATATATGCGTCCGTCATTGTGCTCTCCTGTTAACTTGCCTTGGGTTGAAAGAAGTAAGCCATGTAGCTGTTGCCGTCACGGTCTTTGCGGCCCAGGGCATCGTCGAAGACAACTTCCACGGGCATATCAAATTCGATACTGGCGGGGTCCGGTTCCACACCGATGAGGTTTCCCTTGATGGCGGTGCCATCGTCAAGGTCAACAATGGCGCTGATGTAGGGTACGTCGATACCCGGAAAAGACCGGTGCACAATCGAATAAGAATACAGTTTGCCGCTGGTGGGTAACGTCACGGCGCTCATTTGGTCACGGGCTCCACACTTGGAGCAGACATTGCGCTCCCCCAAAAAGGTGGCGCCGCAGGCCCCACATTTGTAGCCCTCCAGATAGGGATCGCCGTCTTCCGGTAGTTTTAAATACGGTGCGGCGGGTAAAGGCTGCTCGCTCAAAATTCCCCCTTTTTAGCTGTTGCTAGAATTGTCGAAACTAGTTGGTCATCGTCTAAACGGTGAATGTTGCATTCACTGCAATTAAACCCATAAAGCTTACTATTGCCGTCGCGGCAACGCCACTAGCCATTCGAGCCACGTCTTCGAACTGCGGGATGGATATCGGTTTTTAGCAACCTGTTTTTTATAGCTCTTGGTTCTATCGCCTTTCATTTACACCCGTGCCCGGGTTCGGCAGGGTAGCTAGACGGGGACTCTTGGATCAGCGGGATGAAATCACTCAAAGTTAAAGACTACATGGCCAAAAAACTGGTCACGATCAAACAGGGGACCAATGTGGTCGAAGCCATGGCGGTGCTACTGGACAACGGCATTTCCGGCGTACCCGTGGTTGACGACCAAGGCAAATTAACGGGGTTGCTGTCGGAAGTAGACATCATGCGAATCATCGTACAAGACAGCTACTACGATGAGTCCATGGGCATCGTGGACGACTATATGCGCTCACCCGTAGATACTGTAGGTACGGAACTGGATATCTACAAAGTGGCGGAGATGTTCATCGAGAAAAAACGCCGGCGCTTTCCGGTGGTCAACGCTGACGGCAAACTGGTCGGGCAGATCAGTCGCCGCGACGTGCTGCGGGCCATGGAGAACTTTCTGCAGCATCAGAGTTGAGGAATCAGCAACTATATCGCATCATTGACATCACTTTTTTGATGTCTATGATGCACAAATGCGAACGACAGTCACCATCGAAGACGACCTGGCTGCACAGTTGGAACAGCTGCGCAAACGCGAAGGTTTGTCATACAGGGCCGCGCTCAATCAGGTACTGAGAATTGGCCTCCAGGCAAAGTCGGCACCGCCAAAGCCGAAACTTTACAAAACACCGACCATGAACCTCGGATTGAAACCCGGAATCGACCTGACCCGGCTCAATTCACTCGTGGATGAACTGGAGGTAGATGAGTTCATCGAGGAACCGTGATACTCCCAGACGTCAATCTACTGATCTACGCCGTCGATGAATCGAGCCCGCTACATGAGAAGAGCAACAACTGGTGGAACGGCGTGTTGTCTTCCAATGAAATGGTTGGTTTATGTTATCCATCCATGCTGGGGTTTATCAGACTATCCACGAACGCCAGGGTTTTCGATAGGCCACTGAGCATCGACGCAGCGGGTTCCATCGTCGATGGGTGGTTGGATCAGCCCAATACCACAATCGTCACCCCAACCGATCGCCACTGGCCGATCCTTAAAGACCTTTTCTACTCCGCAAATCTAACTGGAAACATGACGACGGACGCGCACATCGCTGCACTTGCTGTCGAGCATGGCTATACGGTTTACTCCAACGATGCGGATTTCGGTCGTTTCCCGACGGTACGGTGGGTGAATCCAATCGCTTGACGCGCGACTATTAGTCTTTGTCCCAAAAAGGTCGTCCTGACCTTTTTGCTCCGACGGTTTGCGTTGCAAACCTCCCAAAATCCTACGGATTTTGCCTCGGACTCCTGTC
>JANQKS010000050.1 GCA_028281005.1 Pseudomonadales bacterium | reverse complement strand
ACCTCTTCAAGAGCGCCAACGCAGCCCAGCGCACGCGCCAGTGCCTCCCAGCGGGCGTGCCATACGGCGCCTGTGGACTTCGTTGCGCCCCTTGGCAAGGTACCTCATTGCCGGCGGAACGCGCCTTGCCACAGACGCCGTATGACACGCTGAGTAAATGAGACTTATGCAGAGGCTCCCTAGCGCCAGGCAAACTCCGGCTGCTCATAGTGGCCCACCCGCGTGGTACGACCGTTTAAACACACTTCACGAAACTGGTAAATAAGCGCCGCGGTGGGGGCCGCGATCCAATCTTCACCAACGGGCATCCGCAATATCGGGTGTTCACTGGTATGTGTTTGCACCAGCAACGGTGCATCGTCGCGTTGAAATTCGCGTAATGGGATGCGGTGAATGCTCGCCACCTCATCCGGATTTGGCGTCGCTTGCAACTGCGGACCTCCCCACACGATCACCGGGGTCATGGCAAAACCGGAACGGGTGACAAAGTCGTCCAATACGCCGAGCACCCTGTCCTGCGCCAACGCAACGTCCACTTCTTCCTGCATCTCCCGCAGGGCGGTTTCAATTAAGGTCTCGCCCGCATCCACGCGGCCGCCGGGAAACGCCCACTGTCCCGGGTGGTTGCGTAAGTGCTCCGAACGCCGCGTCAGCAATAAGGCAGCTGCCGAAGACCAACCGTCGCTGTCTTCAATGCCGGGTAAGTCAGTACCGGGCCCAACGTCGGTAACGGTAATGGCCACCGCTGCCCGACGCAGGCTGTCATCCGTCGCGCGACGGACTTCAAACGCGCTGAGGTTCTCTACGATAGTGTGCCGCAAGGCATCGGTGCACTGCATGGGTGTTGGGGCTGGTTGTGACTCAGCCCGACTCTAGCCGGTATAGTCTGGTCATGCCAGCCAAGCCCAGTTCCAGCGTCCACAGCCATCCACAGGAATTCAAACACCCGGTAAACGAAAAACAAGCCCTCGGTTTTGCCTTGGCCGCGGTGCTGTTGTGGTCCACCGTCGCCACGGGCTTCAAATTGGGCTTGGCGGAATTAAGCGTGGCGCAGCTGTTGTTGCTCGGCACCACCGTCTCCTGGCTGGTATTTTTCGGCTTCGCTGTGTGCACCGGCCAATTCAAAGTAGCCTCACGTGACCGTTGGCTGTGTGTGGGTCTTGGCGTGATCAATCCATTTGCCTATTACCTGGTGCTGTTTGCTGCTTATGACCGTCTGCCGGCCCACATCGCGCAGCCGTTGAACTACACCTGGGCCATCACGCTGGCGCTGCTGGCCGTGCCGATCCTCAAACAACCACTGCAGTTGCGCACACTGATAGGCATCATCATCTCCTACAGTGGTGTCGCGGTGTTGCTTGTCAGCAGTGCGAACGAAACATCCGCGGGTTGGGATACCACCGGTGTGGTGCTAGCGCTGTTAAGCACCATCATGTGGGCCGGTTATTGGCTGCTGAATACACGCGCGCAAAGCGCTCCGGCCGCGATGATGTTCTGGAGTTTCACCACGGCTCTGCCTCTCATCACCGTTGTGTGTCTGGCCGGTCCCGGCCTGCCGCCGCTCACCACGTCCACGATTGGTTTTGGCGCATGGGTAGGATGCATCGAAATGGGTGTCACTTTTTTGTTGTGGCAGCAGGCGCTGCGTAAAACCGCCCACGCGGCCCGCACCGGGCAACTGATTTTTTTGTCGCCGTTCCTGTCTTTAGTGCTTATTCACCTAATTCTAGAAGAGCACATTGGCACCGGTGTCATCGTTGGCCTTGCCATCATCGTTGTGGGTTTGCGATTTGCCCGCACACCCGATTAACCCATCCAAGCAGCAATGGCCTGGCCAATCTCGTCCGGGCTGTCTTCTTGTATAAAGTGGCTACCGGCTACCGTTACCTCGGTCTGATTAGGCCAGGTCCGGCAAAATTCCCGTTGGCGGCCGGTAAGGATCGCCCCGGGTTCCGCATTCACAAACAGTTTCGGCAGGTCACTTTCTGCCAGCCAGGCGGCATAGTTCTCGGCAATCTCCACCACGTCCGCCGGTTCACCTTCGATGGGTATTTGTCGCGGCCAGGTTAACGTTGGCCGCCGGTCTTCACCGGCCTCGGCAAATGGACGGCGGTACACCGCCATCTCCTCTTCGCTCATGTCACGCAGGATGGAGCCGGGCAATACCCGGTCGACAAAAATATTCTTCTCCAACACCATTTCTTCACCCGCTGGAGAACGAAAACCCTCAAATACCGGGCGGGCGTCCTTGGAAAAGTCGTCCCAGGTGGCAAACGGGGCAACGATGGCTTCCATGTAGCAGATGCCTTTCACCGCGTCGCGATGCTGGTTGGCCCAATGGAAACCTAATGCCGAACCCCAATCGTGTATCACCAAGGTGGCATTGTTGGTGATCCCTAAAGCCTGCAACGCGGCGTCGAAGTAACGGTAGTGTTCAGCAAAGGTGTAACGTTGCGGTCCAGAATCTTCCAACTTCTCGGAATCACCCATGCCAATCAGGTCGAGGGCGATACAGCGCCCCAAATGTTGCACATGCGGCATGATGTCGCGCCACAGATAAGAGGAGGTGGGGTTGCCATGCTGGAAAATGATGGGATCCCCTTCCCCCATCTCTACATAGGCCATGCTTTTACCCAGCACTTCGATGGTTTTTTTCGGGTGTTCGGCAATACTCATCCTTTGAACTCCGGTTTGCGCTTGTTGAGAAAGGCGTCCAGACCTTCCTGGCCGTCAGCCGAGGCAATCAGTTTGGCAATGGCGCGGGCTTCCAACTCCATCTGCGTTTCCAGGCTCTGATCGAAGCTGCTGTTCAACAGTGCTTTAACCTCGCCAAAGGCCTGAGTCGGACCATTCGCCAGCTTTTTGGCCAGCGCTGTGGCTTCAGCCAACACTTCGTCATCAGCCACCACCTGATTCACCACCCCCCATTGCAAGGCTTCGTCCGCTTTCAGCACGCGGTTGGTCAACATCAACTCCCGGGTGCGGCGATCCCCAATCTTGCGCGGCATAAAGTAAGTAGAACTGCCGTCCGGAGACAACCCAGCGTTGGTATAAGCCATGGTGTAGACCGCACTGGCGGCAGAGATGGCCAAATCGCATAACATGACAATGGAAAACCCGGCGCCGGCGGCGGTTCCGTTGATGGCGCCGATCACCGGAGCGGCGTTGCGGGACAAACGGGATATCCCCAGGTGTAGATCACCCGTCATCTGCAAAATGAGGCTACGCGCTTGTTCACCCGCTGCTGCAAAGGCGCCGAGATCGCCACCAGCGCAGAACATTTTGCCGGATCCGGTTAACACCACCGCACGAATGTTGCGATCACCTTCGATCTCCAACGACACCTGATTAAACTCTCGGGCCATCTCCGGGCCCATGGCGTTGGCTGAGTCGGGCCGATTAAAGGTGACGGTGGCGACACCGTCTTCGACGCCATACAACAGGGTTTCGTAAGCCAAGATCCTCTCCTTATTCTTCTCTTTCTTCTTTGCGCTCGAGCGCGCATGCTACCTGCAACGACCCTGGCATGCTACGATCCGCCGCCGTTAAAACAGCGACTGACGAGAGCAACAACACGTGGACATCGATCTTAGCCCAGAAGACTTGGCCTTCCGCGAAGAGGTTCGAACATTCCTCACCGAAAACGCGCACAAGCCCTCCGAAGACTACATGAAGTGGCGCCTGAACTGGTTCAAGCTGGCCCGCGAAAAAGGCGGATGGGACGTACCCAAGTGGCCGGTGGAATTTGGCGGGCCGGGCTGGTCCCCCACCCAACACTACATCTGGGAACAAGAAACCGCGGAGCACAGCATCCCTTGGGATCTGCCCTTTGGCCTCGGCATGCTGGCGCCGGTATTGATGAACTACGGCAGCAAAGAACAACAGGAGCGATTCCTGCCGGACATACGCGACCGTAAGGTTAATTGGTGCCAGGGGTATTCGGAGCCCGGCGCCGGTTCGGACTTGGCCAATCTGAAGACCAAGGCTGAACTCAGTGCCGACGGCAGTCACTACGTGGTGAATGGCACCAAAATCTGGACCACCCTGGCGCACATTGCCGACTGGATCTTCTGCCTCACCCGCACCTCGGATACCGGTAAAAAGCAAGAAGGGATCACCTTTTTACTGTTTCCCATGAAGCAGGAAGGCATTGAAGTTAAACCCATCATCACCTTGGGTGGAGCACATTCGGTGAACATGGTGCACTTCACCGACGTCAAAGTACCGGTAGAAAACCGCGTCGGTGAAGAACACCAAGGCTGGACTTACGCCAAAGGTCTGCTGCAGCACGAACGCACCGGTCTGGCCGGTATTTCACGTTCCCTGGTGGCGCTGGAAACCCTGAAAGAACAGGCCGCCACGGTTAAACGCGGTAACGGCACCTTAATGGACGATCCCGCGTTTCGCGCCAAAGTGGCTGACCTTGAGGTTGACCTGATGGCGGTGGAATTTACCGAACTGCGCTCGCTGGCCAGCGCCTCGTCGGGATCCGATCCGGGACCGGAATCGTCCATCCTCAAACTTAAAGGTACCGAGATCCAACAGCGCATTCAGAAGCTGACCGTGGAAGCCGGTGGCCTCTACTCCGCCGCCTGGGGCGCGGCGCAACCCGGCCACCGCTTCGCCCGCGGCGGCATGTCCGGCTATTTATCCAGCCGCGCTTACACCATTTATGGCGGTGCCTCCGAGGTCCAAAAAGACGTGGTTGCCAAAAACGTGCTTGGCATCAAAAAGTCATCCAAATAAGACGCCACACAGCCGCCAAGGCAGACAGATAGAGGAAACGATAGAGGACACATACGACAGCCATGAATTTTGATTTAAGCGAAGAACAACAACTGCTCCAGGACAGCATCCAACGCTTTGTGCAGGACAATTACGACTTAGAAGCGCGTCAAGCCGTGGTGGCATCCGCAGACGACTACAACAAAGACCATTGGGCCACTATGGCGGAATTGGGCTGGCTGGGCTTGACCATCCCCGAGGCGGACGGTGGATTTGGCGGCAACCAGGTCGACACCATGGTGATCATGGAACAGTTTGGTCAAGGTCTGGTGCTGGAACCCTACCTCGCCAGCATTGTCCTGGGTGCAAAAGCCGTAGTAGCAGGCGGTAACGAATCTCTGCGTACAGAGCTGCTGCCCAAGGTGATCGACGGCAGCGTGCAGCTGGCGTTGGCCTATGCAGAGGAGCAAGCACGCTTTGACCTGCACGATATGGTGACACGTGCCCAGGCGGACGGTGAGGAGTTTGTACTCAATGGCCACAAGTCCATGGTGCAGCACGGCGGCACGGCAGACTACTTGGTGGTCAGCGCACGCACCTCCGGCGGCCAAACTGATACCAACGGCATTTCCCTGTTTCTAGTGGACGTGACCTCCGAGGGGGTCGACGTGACCAGCTTCCCCACCGTGGATGGCCTGGCCGCGGCTGAAATCAAACTCGACAATGTCCGTGTCCCCGCAGCGCACATGCTCGGCGCACAAGACACCGGTTACGAAATCCTCCTGGCGGTGGCGGTCGACGGAATACTCGCGGTGAGCGCAGAAGCAGTCGGCGCCATGGAGATGTTGTACAAAGACACGGTGGCGTATACCCAAGAGCGTGAACAGTTTGATCATCCGTTGTCCGACTTTCAGGTGTTACAACACCGCATGGTGGACATGTTCATGGAGTACGAACAGGCCAAATCCCTGCTCTACCGCGCCACTTTAGAGGTGGTGCAGAACGGTACCGGAGCATTACGCACGGTACATGCGTTAAAACACTTCATCGGTAAAACCGGCGTCACGATCGGTGAGAACGCGGTCCAACTACACGGCGGCATGGGGGTTACCGAAGAACTGCGCATTGGCCATTACTTTAAGCGGCTGTTGGTAATAGATGCGCAATTTGGCAATTCTGACTACCATTTGCAGCAGTTCGCCGCCTGAACATCGCCAAACTAGGTCGCACGTATTCGAACATCTTCTGGGAGTGAGGGGGAAACATGGGCTTGTCTATAGCCGGTAAAGTGGCTCTGGTCACCGGAGGCGCGCGGGGTATTGGCGCCGGTATCGTTGGAGCGCTCAGCAACGCCGGCGCAAAGGTGATGATCGCCGACATCGGGGTGGAGTCCAACGACACCAGCAATTGGCGCTATGAACTGGCGGATGCCGCCGACCTACAGCAAAGCCTGGCCCAAGGCGAGCAAATCAGCGCCACTCATGTCGACGTCACTGACGCCGCCAGTTGCACCGAAGCGGTGGCCGCGACCCAGGCCGAGTTTGGCGGCTTAGACATCCTCATTAACAACGCCGGCGTGGTCGACAGTGGCCCCGCGGAGCACTTCAGCGAAGCGGCATGGGATCGCATCTTCGCCGTAAACGCCAAGGGCATTTTTCTGATGACCCAAGCTGCTTTACCGGCACTTAAAGCCTCCAGCCAGGCCAGCATCGTCAACACCGCCTCCATCGCCGGTAAAAAAGGTTATCCGAACATGTCCGCCTATTGTGGTTCTAAATTTGCCGCCATTGGCATTACCCAATCCTTAGCGGCGGAACTTGCAGCGGACAACATCACCGTCAACGCCATCTGTCCCGGTATGGTCGGCACTGCCATGTGGTTGGATCACTTGTTGCCCACCAACGCCACGTCGGAGACCCAAAAAACCGACGAGTTCGAAACCGCCATGCGCACGACTATTCCCTTGGGGCGTCCGCAAACCGCCGCCGATATGGGTGAGGCGGTGCTGTATTTGGTCACCGCGCCAAATGTCAGCGGCGTGGCGCTGTCCGTGGCCGGCGGCTTTGAGATGAACTGACCATGGCCTGGCTGCGCGACCCCTTAGTGTTGTTTTTGCTGGTGGGCTCCGCGATCTTCTTTGTCGCGGATTGGTTCAGCGAAGCAGACATCCCCTACTCGATTGACGTCACCGATCAAGATATCCAACGCTTGAGCGACCAGTGGCAGATGCAGATGCGGCGCCCACCTTCATCCCGCGAGTTGTCCGGCTTAGTGGAGCAATTTGTCAAAGAAGAAATCTACTATCGCGAGGCGCGGCGCCTGGGGCTAGACGCTAACGACACCATTGTAAGGCGCCGCATGGTGCAGAAGCTTACCTTCTTGACCGAAGATATTGCTACGGCTGTGGCGCCCCAAGAAGCCGAGTTACGCGCTTTCTACAACGACAATATCGACACCTACCGGGTGCCGGAACGCATTAGCTTTCGCCACCGCTACTTCTCCTCAGACCGCCGCGAAAACGCCCAGGCTGACGCCGAAGCGGCGTTGCAGGACGTAAACGTCAGCGGTGATCCCTTTATGCTGCAACGCGAATACGCCCAGCGTTCAGCCCGGGAGATACGTGACCTGTTTGGGCGGGAGTTTGCCGACGCCATTATGCAGCTACAGCCCGCGGAGCAGTGGCAAGGCCCCATCAAGTCCGCTTACGGTTGGCATACGGTGATGGTGACCAATCGCTTGGAGGCTACGGTAGAACCGTTTGAACAGGTGCGAGCGCGGGTAATCAGCGACGCACAACAAGCCACTCGGCGGGCCGCCAACGAGGCTTATTACGAAGACCTTAAGGCGCGCTATCAGATCACTTTCCCGCAACCGGCACCAAGCGGTGACGATGGTACTGATGGCTAGACATCTGCTGACATCGATCGCCTGTGTGGTGCTTCTGGTGCTATTGGTGATCAGCGGCAAGGTCAGCGGCCATGAAGTACGTCCTGCTTTCCTGCAAATCACTGAAACCGCCACCGACGACGCCACCATCTACCAGGTACTGTGGAAGCAACCGGCTGTGCAGGGCGGCCGCTTGGCGATAGACCCGGTGTTCCCTCAGGGCTGTGCCATGCAGGACGCCGCCCCCCCGGAGATTACACCTACGGCGTTTTTACAACGTTGGGTGACGGACTGCGATCTCACCGCGGGCAAGATTCACATCAATGGCCTTTCCGCCACTCTGACGGATGTCATGGTGCGTGTAGACCGCGCCAATGGTGAGACCAGTACCTATTTACTGCGTCCGGAAAATCCGACGTTAGACCTCACCGAGCAGACCGCGCCGGCGTTCAGTTATCTGATTATTGGTATCGAACACTTGGTGTTCGGCATCGATCACGTGCTATTTGTGGTCGGTTTGGTGTTGTTTATTCGCGACCCGTGGATGTTACTCAAAACCATCACCGCCTTTACCTTGTCCCACAGCATTACGCTGGCGCTGTCCGTACTGGGTTTGGTGAGCCTGCAACAAGGGCCGGTGGAAGCGGTGATTGCGCTGTCGATTTTGTTCTTGGCACGGGAATTGGTGCAGGACGAGTCCCAGCGGTCACGTTTAACGTTGATGCGCCCTTGGATCATGGCTTTTGTTTTTGGCCTTCTACACGGTTTGGGTTTCGCCGGAGCGCTCAGCGACATCGGCTTGCCGGAAGACGCGCTGTGGCTGGCCTTGTTAATGTTTAATGTCGGCATCGAACTGGGTCAGCTCATGGTGATCGCCATCTTGCTGGGTTTAGCCTGGTTGGCAAAACGCGCCGCCAGCATACCGACACTCACCCGTATAGGCGCTTATGGCATGGGCTGTCTGGCCGCATTCTGGACCATAGACCGGACCTTGATCCTGCTGTAGCTTAGCGCATGTTTTTGATCCGAGGAGGGGAAAAAATGACCACGACAACCACAGCTCGGTCGAGCATCCTTGTTTTGGCGCTGGCCGTTCCACTGGCCCTAACACTGACGCTGACACTGGCCGCTTGTAGCGAACCATCAGCACCAGCAGACAATGCTGCCGCAGCGGCGCCGCCGGCATCGACCCAAAGCTTCACCGAACAATTTCGACTGGCGTTAGAAACCGCACAACCGGGTGACGTCATCGAGGTACCCGCCGGTACCCATGAGTTTAAGCGCAGCCTGGTGCTTAACACTGACGGCGTCACCATCCGCGGGCAAGGCATGGACACATCAGTGCTGAGTTTCAAAGGGCAAGTGGCCGGCGCGGAAGGTTTGTCGGTCAGTGCCTCGGATTTCACCATTGAAGACCTCGCCATCGAAGACACCGTGGGTGATGCGCTGAAGGTCAACGAAGGCGAGAACATTGTCATCCGCCGTGTACGCACGGAGTGGACCAATGGCCCGGACGTCAACAACGGCGCTTATGGTATTTACCCGGTACAAACCGTCAATGTGCTGGTGGAAGAATCTGTTGCCATTGCCGCTTCTGATGCAGGCATCTACGTGGGTCAATCCCAGGGTGTGGTGGTACGTAACAATCGCGCGGAATACAACGTCGCCGGCATAGAGATTGAGAACACCATAGGCGCAGACGTTTATGAAAACGTAGCGGTCAACAATACCGGCGGCATCCTTGTTTTTAACATGCCGCAAATACCCCAACGCGGTCACAGCACTCGGGTGTACAACAACGAAGTGCACAATAACAATACCGCCAACTTCGCCGCCCCGGGTACAGCGGTTTCCGGTGTGCCAAAAGGTTCCGGCATCATCATCAACTCTAACGACCGTGTTGAGATCTTCGCCAACAATGTGACCAACAACGACACGGCGAACGTGCTGATATCTTCTTATTTCAGCGCAAACTACGCCGGTCAACGCGAGCTGGCTGAGTCTTTTGACCCTTACCCTGAAGAGATATACATCTACGACAACAACTTCGAAGGCGGCGGCACCGCACCCGGAGCTGACTACCTAGTGCAGATTCGCGATGCCATCTATGGGCCCGAAGGCCATTTTCCAGCCATCATTTGGGACGGCATCGTGAATCCGGAGAAAGCCGCGGATGTGGCCGTGATTTGTGTGCAAAACGGCGACGCCCAGCTGCTGAACATAGATGCCGGTAATGAGTTTGCCGGTGCCAACGTAGATATGTCCGCCCACGACTGTGAGGTAGAAAAACTGGCCGCCATCGAGCTTACCGGCAGCCTGGCAGGTGGGCGTTAAGACCCACCTGCAAACATGGCTGGCCATGGTCTGCCTGATGAGTCTGGCAGGCTGTGGTGGGAGCGACGCATCCGCCAGCCGCGCGGTGCAGTTCTTTCCCGCGTCTGCTTACCCGCAGCAACTCTCCGCTTGGGGATTGTTACAAGCAACCCCGGAGGCACTGCAGATCAGTGCCGATAATCATGTTTATGATCTGAACACGGCGCTGTTCACCGACTATGCATTGAAGCTCCGCACGGTTTATCTACCACCGAACACAAGCGCCACCTATCAGGCCAACGCCTCGTTTGATCTGCCCACCGGCAGCATCATCTCCAAAACGTTTTTCTATCAGACAGATACATCCAGCCCAAGCAATGCCAACCCAAGCAACGCCAACCCAAGCGTACGGCTACACGCCTCATGGGATGGCAACCCAGCCTCGCTCGACATGACTAAACTCAAGCTGATTGAAACCCGCCTGCTGGTCAAACAAGCCGACGGATGGGACGCGCTGCCCTACATTTGGCGCGGGGATGATGCCTATCTCGCCATCACCGGCGACCTGTTTGAGCTCCCCACCGCGACAGGCAACGATCTCATTTACGTGGTGCCAACCAAAAACCAATGCGCCAGCTGCCACGCCGAGAACCACACCACCGGCGAGTTGGTGCCCATCGGTATCAAGGCCAGGCATTTACATCGCCCCGATCCGGTACATGGGCAGAACCAGCTGACGGTGTGGCAGCAACGCGGCCACTTGCAAGGGTTGCCGCCGCTGCAGGACATCGTCGCCAATGCAGGCTTATATGAGGACCAAGCATCCCTGGACCATCAAGCGCGCAGCTATTTGGACATCAATTGTGGCCACTGCCATAACCCTGCGGGTGCGGCCGATACGTCCGGTTTGTTGTTGGATTACCAAGCTCATGAACCGGGCGCCTTGGGGGTGTGTAAACCACCCATTGCGGCCGGCCGGGGTTCCGGTGGTTTCCTCTACAGCATCGTGCCGGGACAAGCGGATGCCTCAATTCTGACGTATCGCCTCAGTACCACCGACCCCGCCACCATGATGCCGGAGTTGGGCCGCTCCCTGGTGCATGAAGAAGGCTTGGACCTGATCTCGCGCTGGATAGACGCTATGTCCGGGGTTTGTCTGTAGCGGCGCCGAACACAAAGCGGCGCATCATCAGAAAATTGTGTGCCGAAGACAACGCCGCTGAAACCGCCAAAGACCACAACGGGCCCAACACACCACCCAACACCAAGGCGGTGTAGCTGAAAAAATTAATGCCGGCGCCAAGGCATTGAATAAGGACGTAACGACTCTTGGAAGATTCGCGCACCCGCACCGCAAACGTATAACGTGCGTTTAACACAAACGTCACCGAGATGGTGGCTATAAAGGAAATGACTCTAGACAGTATCGGCGGCCACCCGACTTGGTAGACCAAGGCCCACAGCAGCAAAGCGTCAATGGTAAAGCCAATCGCGCCGACCTGCAGAAATCGGGAAAGATGCGCCAGCATGGTTTATATCAGAGCGCCTCTTAAGTCCAGTAAACGCGCCCTTTCGTCGCGGTGAAAGCCGTTGAATGTCCTGATGTTGCGCGCCTCGCGCGGCTGAAAAACAAAACTACCGGCACCGTTATGAATACCGCCGTCCACCCTGAAATCCGCCCCCGTCACATAGGCTGCCATCTCCGACATGAGAAAAACCGTCAACGCAGAAACTTCCGCCGCCGTACCGTGACGCCCCAACGGCACCCGTTTGGTGATGCCCGCCAATGCCGCCCAGTCCTCTTCGGGGTAGCGGTCTAACCCCGTGGTGGCGATAAATCCGGGGATCACGCAGTTCACGCGAACACCATCACGGCCCCATTCGCTGGCGGCACTGGCGGTGAAGTTCGATAACCCCGCCCGGGCAGCGCCGTTGTGGCCCATACCCGGCATGCCACCCTCCCAGTCGGCACCAATGTTGACGATGCTGCCACCGTGTTGACATAAACTTTGTTTGTAGACTTCTCTGGCCAACAAAAAATAGCTGGTGAGATTGTTGTGCAACACCGCGTTCCAGCCGTTTAAGCTGAGGTCTTTAAGCGGAGCCGGAAACTGACCGCCGGCTGCGTTTACCAAACCGTGCAACGGCCCGTGCGCGGCGACAACGTTAGCCACCAACTCCACCACCGCCGTCTCTTCACGAAATTCGGCGCTGTAGATGCCGCAGACCCGACCACCATCGGCAGTAATTTCGGTTTGGGTGCGCTGCAACTTATCCAAGCTGCGTCCAGCGAGGATGAGTTCAGCCCCGAGGCTGGCCAATTCGTGGGCAATACAACGGCCCAAGCCCCCGCCACCACCGGCCACTAATACGGTTTGACCGGCAAACAAGTCAGCTCTGAATCCGGATTGGTAACCCATGTTTAACCTCATCACACATTGCGCAGGCGCATGATACACACGCGGAGGTGAAATCAGGTACGCTAAATCAACTTAGGGCGAGTCAGACTCGGGGGAGATATGACAACATCAAATAAGCGGCCCGATACGGTCAGGCTGCAACGTATCAGCAAAGCGTTCTGGGAATCCGCGGCGTTGATGAGCGCGGTGGAGCTGGGCGTTTTCACCGCCATCAGCCAAGGCCACAACACCATCGACAGGCTGGCCCACGCCATAGACATCGAGCCGGTCAACGCCGAACGGCTGCTCACCGCCTTAACCGCCATGCAACTGTTGTCGCGGCAAGGTGAACACTTCAGCAACGCAGAAGACGTGCAACGCTTTTTGGTGGAAGGTGAAGCCAGCTACGCTGGACCTTGGATGTTATTCGGCAAACCGCGCTGGGAGGGCTGGGGTAAGCTCACCGAACATCTACGGGTGCGTGCAGAAGATCAACGCCTCCTCGGCATGTACGACGAGACTTTCACCGTCGAACGGGCGCGGGAGTATCACCAAGCCACCTTCTCAATTGGCATGGGTGCGGCCCGCCGCTTCCATCGCCAGGTGGATCTCAGTGGGCGCCAAAAAATTATGGATTTAGGCGGCGGTTCCGGCTGCTACTGTATCGTCGCCGCACAGACCTATGCAGACATAAAGGCGGAAGTCTTAGACCTGCCGCCGGTGGTGGAAGTGACACGGGAATACTTGGCTAACCATGAGGTGAGCGAACGGATAAGCGCTACCGCCTGCGACTTCACCCAGGACCCTCTGCCCAATGACGCCGACGTTGCCATCATGGCTTCTAACCTGCCACAGTACAGCCGCGACATCATTGCCGGGGTGGTGCGTCGGGTTTACGCAGCGCTACTGCCCGGCGGCGAATTTCACCTCATCGGAGAAACGTTAAACGCCGACGGCGTGGGTCCTTTGGCACCTGCGTTGTGGGGCCTGTCAGAAGCGGTGAGCCGGTCCACGGGCCTGGCGCATACCACCGCGGACTGTGAGGGCTACTTTGCAGCGGCAGGTTTTGAGCACATCGAGATCAACAATTTTATTCCGCAAACGTTAACCCGGGTGAGCGGTATAAAACCAATTTAGGGGATCGCGGCAGCGCAAAGAGACAGATATGCGACTCTACTTATTCCTGTTCGGCCTATGCGCCACCACTGCCGGTTGGGCTGCCTCCGCACAACCCAACGCCATCGAACAATACGTCGATGCGCAGGACACACACTACAGCTGGCGCATTGTGACGCGCACCGAACACCAAACACATACGTCCATCATCGCTGAGTTGGTATCACAACGGTGGCTCACCGAAGCGGAAGTGGATCGGCCGGTATGGCACCACTGGATGAGCGTGGTCATACCGAAGCAGATCAACAGTGATGTCGGCCTGCTATGGATCGGCGGGGGTAACAACTTGAACCCGGCGCCGCAAAGCCCCCCGGAACACATCACCCGTATCGCGCTGGCCACGGGCACCGTGGTCACCGAGCTTGGCATGGTGCCAAACCAGCCGTTGGAATTTCACGATGACGGTAATTTGCGTATCGAAGACGATCTCATCGCCTACGGTTGGAACCGCTACTTAGAAGGCGAAGACAACCGGTGGCTGGCGCGGAATGCCATGGTCAAAAGCGCGGTTAGAGCCATGGACGCGGTGACGGCCATCAGCGCGGCCGAAGATACTAGCGTCGCTCAGTTTACCGTTGCCGGCGGCAGCAAACGCGGCTGGACCACCTGGCTGACCGGCGCCATGGATGAGCGGGTTATTGCCATCGTGCCGATTGTCATCGACATCGCCAACGTAGCCACCTCCATGCTGCATCACTTCGAGGCATATGGCTTTTGGGCGGTGGCCATCGGCGACTACGTAGACCACAAAATTATGCAGCGCTTCAAAAGCCCACGGCTGCAGGCCATGTATGACCTGATCGATCCGCTGCACTATTTACACCGCCTGCATATCCCCAAACTCATCTTAAACGGCTCAGGGGATCAATTTTTCCTGCCGGACAGCTCCCAGTTCTACTGGGACCAGTTGCGTGGCGAATCTTATCTGCGTTATGTGCCTAACACCGACCACAGCTTATCCGGCTCAGATGCCCTCGACACCGTGGCCGCATTTCACGCGCTGGTGAGTCAACGGCAAAAGCCACCCCAGCTCACCTGGTCAATGAGCGCAGACAACACGCTGCAGATCATGGTGTCGCAAACCCCAGCTAGCGTGCAGTTGTGGCAAGCCAACAACGCAAAGGCACGGGATTTCCGCCTGGAGATGATCGGAGCGGCTTATGAGTCAAGCCCAGTCGATGTAAGCCCGGATGGCTTATACCGGGTAAAGTTAGACGCACCCGAGCAAGGTTGGCGAGCCGCCTTTGTGGAGATGAGTTTTGACATCGGCGCGCCGGTGCCGCTGAAGCTGAGTACACCCGTTTACGTGCTGCCGGATGTGTTGCCATATGCCGGCAAAGCGCCGGACGCACCCGCTTCCGTGACGGTGATCTGCGAGCCCGGCGGAGAGGCCGCGGCAGCGGCGGTCAGCGAGGCGGTTGTCGCCAGTCTTCGCGCCGACAACGCGCTGGTAGGGCCATTGCGCGACAAATACCTGGACGGCGATCTCTATATGAACTGGACCCCCGCCGGTCGTCTCTACGGCGGTTTCGAGCGTGCGCAAAAAGTAATCACCACTCAAGAATGTGAAAGGATACGCATCCAGCTGGAGTCCGGGCCAACGATGACGCTACCACCGCAGCTTTAAGCATCTACGATAGCGAGGGGCCAGCCTGCCAAGAATCAATAACCCTTACCAAGATTGTTAGCTCGCTCGCATAAAGGCGACAATTTCGTTGCGCACCTCGTCATCGTGACGACCACTCATCATCAGCAACACGTTACTGTGGGTACGCCCTTTGGCATCCAATAAACGGATGTTGCTGCGCTCGGCTTTTTTGGCCGCCTTGGCCAAACGCCGGGCATAGCGTTGAAAACCCGCTTGTTCTTCTACCACCACCAGCATCGGCACGCTGGATTGAGTGAGAAACTCCGTCGGCGACGCGTGCAGCCACTGTTCCCGGCTGTCACCGAACACCGCGCGGATATGCGCCTCGCCGAGTTCCGGGTCACCGCGCTTGAGTGCCTTGTGGTAATCCGGGATGTCGTACGCCCCGCTGATCGGGATGGCGCCCGCAACCTGCTGCAAGTCCAAACCACGCGCTTTTAGGTAGCGCACATCACTACGCACGCTCACATCCAGTTGTCGTGGATCTGGCTGATCCGCGTCCTGCCACGGATTGCGGCCCCGGGTAAGTTCAGTGGTTTTGCTTCTTTATACCCCGGGTGTACAACACCGTGGCGTTGTTACCCAGGCCAAGCGCCCGCAATTGCGATGCCACCTAGTGCTCAAACCACTTGAAAACTTAGGATCAGCGGGTTTGAAGCCTGCCTTAACCGCTGGTGAACCGGGCAGCACCGTGAGAATAACAACCCCGTCGCCTTCTTCCGGCAAACCCAACTGTGCGCCGAAGTACCCTTCCGAGGCGGCCATGGCCGCCGATGCAACCAGTAATGAGATCAGCAATGTGATTAATCTTTGCACAACTGGCCTCCTGGTTCGTAATTGCTAGTAGCCTTCTAACTCACCGTATCGGTTGCGATGAAAGTTCACATCGCCAAAGGTTTGTTCAGTCACGGCCGCGCGCTTGATAAAAAAGCCGATATCAAATTCGTCGGTCATGCCAATGCCGCCGTGCATCTGGATACCTTCGCGGGATACCAGGTTAAAGGTTTCACCCACCTTGGCCTTGGTCAGGCTGGCCAGCTTGGCCACCTCTTCAGCATCGCGGCCTTCATCCAGCGCGGTGAGCGCTTCAAGCACACAGGATTTGGACAGTTCAATTTCACAAAACATGTTGGCGGCACGGTGTTTTAGAGCCTGGAAAGAACCAATCGGCACGCCAAACTGTTTACGCTCCTTGAGGTATTCCACCGTGCGCTCAAAACACTCCTGCAGGCTACCCAACATTTCTGCGGCGAGACCGATGCGGGCAATATCCAACGCCGGGTCGAGTACGTCCGCGCCTTGACCCAGCGCACCGATGACCGCATCCGCGCCTACGCTGACACCATTAAATTCAATATTGGCGGCATTACGGGAATCTGCCATTTTGGTGCGGGTTACATTGACCCCCTCCGCGCCGGGGTCAACCAAAAACAGGGTGATGCCGTCGCGCGCGTGCTGATCTCCGCCGGTGCGGGCCGCCACAATCAGGTGATCAGCCACATGGCCATCCAAAACGAAGGTCTTTTTACCCGTCAGGGTATAACCGTCGCCTGATGCTTCTGCTGCAGTGGCGATATTATAGGGGGCGTGCCGACGCCCTTCTTCCAACGCCAGCGCCAGCAGCACCTCTCCGGCGGCCACTTTAGGCAGGATTTCTGCCTTTTGCGCATCGCTGCCACCCAGATTGACCATCGTACCGCCGACCCAAACTGAGGCATACAACGGGCTTGCCGCCAGTGTGCGGCCGGTTTCTTCGGTCACTACACCGAGGCCTTTGTAACCAAACGCCAAGCCGCCGTGTTCCTCGGCCCAAGGAATTGCCGCCCAGCCCAATTCAACCATGGAACCCCAGGTCGCCTTATCAAACCCTTCAACGTTGTCCGTATCCCGCAGCTCACGTAACTGCCCGATGGGCGCGTTGTTACTGCAGAAATCTTTGGCGCTGTCTTTGAGCATGTTCTGCTCTTCGTTAAGAATCATCGGCATTCTTTGGGACCCCTAAATATTATTTTTCGCTTGATTCGCGGATTTACAAAACCCGGTATCAAAGCAAAGTAGAGACTCGATGTCGAGGCCTCATCCGTGCCAAACCACCCAGGGAATCCACCTAGTAGAGGACGTTGCGCCAGCGAACATATTTACCTATCACTTACATCATCTACATCGCCCTAGCAGCGAAATGTGCGCTGCGTCTCTACAGTTATGGGGCGTACTTAATGATATGACTGTGAAGTGAGAAAAACTCCGTTACTAATAATCTTGCTGGTATTCATGCTCGGTGCTCGCGCAAGCATCGCGGATGAGCACGTCGTGTCGTCAGCTTCTCATGCAGGGGCAAGTACCATTTCTCTAGGCGCGATGCTCGACAACGCGACCTCGGAGTCCACCGTAGGAGGCCCTGTAGCAGAGCTGAGTAGTACTGCTACAGGCGCCTTCGATTTCAGTTACTTTTTTGTGCTGTCCTTAGGTATTGCCGGCCTCATTTGGATTAGACGCCAAAGCCAGACTCTGTAAACTGCGTCATCGCGCCGGCTTGCGCGCAACAACCTAAGAGCGGTGACCCTCCCATCTGCCAAGAGCTAGAGACGCAGTTGCATAACATGCAGCAGAGTTTACGCACCACCCTACCCATGGCGCGGCTGGAAACCACGCGGCTGCCAGCGGTTGCGGAGATTGAGCTGGCCTTGATCAACGCTGATTTTCCCACTGGCCCATTACCCCAAGAAGTGATGCAGGCGGTCATCGCAGAACCGGCCTATTGGGCGTTTTGTTGGGGCAGTGGCTTGGCGCTGGCGCGTTTTTTGTTAGACGAGCCCAGTTGGGTGCAGGGCAAGGTGGTGGTGGACTTGGGTTCCGGTTCGGGGGTGGCGGGTATCGCCGCGGCCATGGCCGGGGCAGCGCAGGTCATCGCCTGCGATACCGATCCCTTTGCTCGGCAGGCGACAACCGTCAACGCTGCCATCAATCAGGTCACCCTTGAAGTGACCGAGCAGTTGCCGCCCTTGTGTGATGTGCTGCTGATGGCGGATGTATTGTACAACCAACGCAACCTGCCGTTGCTGCAGTTGGCACAGCAGCATGCGCGCCAGGTATTGGTGGCGGACTCACGTGTGACTACGCTACCGGATCCCAGCTATGTGGAACTCACCACCATCGATGCACTCACCTACCCCAATCTGGGTGAATTCGACGAATTTGCTACCGCCCATTTGTTTCATTGGCGCGGCTAAACAGCGCCAAACTCAGGTCTTGCACGCGTGCGTTAGTGATCGCCCGTGCAGTGCGCACCTCCGCGTGACGCAGCCATGTCAGCGCCTCGACTTCGTTGGGGAAGTCCAGCACCACCATACGCTGCCAGTGCACGTTCTGTGCAATTGGGGTTAATTGAGCATCCCACACCAAGCGGCCGCTGCCTTGTGGTAGCAGCGTCAACACCGGCGCCAGCGGATCGCCGGGCTGCGCTTTGGTCGCAGCAAAATTCTGCACCAACCACACCACCACCACCGCTCTCCAAGGCTGCTCAATGGGAGTGAAGCTGCCAAACAGTTGTTGTTGCAAACTCAGCAAGTTGGCGAGCACTCGATAAGGTGAAGCGGTCGTCACCTGGGCAACATCACGCGCCTGCTGAAACTGCAGCCGCGCAAGGTACTGCCAAGTTTGGTCACGCCGTCCAGCTACCTGGTGACTGAGCTGATACCCGTCCATCAACAGCGCGCCTTCGCTGGTGGCCAACCCTGCCAGGGGAGTCAGATAACGCGCTGCGTAAACATCCTGGGGCAATCCCCGGGCCACACTCAATACGGCAAACGGTTGGTTGCGCTGATCATTCAGTAACGTGAGGTGTAAAAGGTTGGGACCAAGCCACCAGGCAATAACGCTGCTGAGCAAAATCACTCCCGCCAGCAGTCCCGAAAATATGCCTAATCTGCGCGCCACCGGCGCATCATACGTGTTTTGCCGCGCCGGTTGGAACTCATCCTGCAGACCCGTTAATCTTGCGGCAACTTACCAAAAGACAACAGGAGGGGACCATGTCAGTCGAATATCAAGACATCATTTATAGCGTAGAAGACCCGGTGGCGGTCATTACCATGAATCGCCCGGAGGCGCTCAACGCATTCACCACGCGCATGCTGGCGGAGATCCGCCATGCCACCGCGGCCGCAGAACAAGATGAGCGTGTGGTGGGTATCATCCTCACCGGCGCAGGCCGCGGCTTCTGTCCGGGTATGGACATGAACGCCTTGGATAGTTTAAGCACCGGGAGCGGCGCGGCTGAAGACCTCTCCAGCCTCAAAGCGGAGCCGGGGGATGATTCTCTCGGTGACAACTTCACCGTTGCCTACACCTACCTGCAATCCCTGCGTAAACCTTTTATTGCCGCGGTGAACGGCGCTTGCGCCGGATTGGGTATGGCCATTGCCCTGTTGGCCGATCTGCGTATCGTTGAACGTCAGGCCAAATTCAGTACTGCGTTTTCCCAACGCGGTCTGATTGCGGAGCACAGCATCAGCTGGACCTTGCCGCGTTTGGTGGGATCCGGCAATGCCTTGGATCTACTTTGGAGTGCGCGCAAATTTGACGGCGAAGAAGCGCACCGCCTGGGGTTGGCCGAGCGTTTAGTAGAGACCGGTGAATCTTTGCAGGCCGCCACCGAATACATCCAACAGTTGGCGGCGACTTGTTCACCCACCTCCCTTAGAGTGATGAAAGCTCAAGTACACCGGCACATGAACATGCAATTAGGTGAATCGCTGATCGAATCCAATGACTGGATGGCAGCCAGCCTGAAGCGTGATGATTTCCGCGAAGGGGTGCGCTCATTTATCGAAAAGAGGCCGCCTGAGTTTAAGCGTGTCACCGGCTGAGCGGGTCACCGAACACCGTCTCAACAGCCATGGGGTAACCCTCAGCGTGCTGGAAATGGCGCCCGCTGAGTCCGGCGACGCTCCGTGTGTTGTCATGTTACACGGCCTGCGCGACAGCGCGTGGTCGCTGTTGCCGGTAGCAGACATGCTCAGCCGTGCCGGTGAAAACCATGGCGGGTTTCGCGTAATACTGCCGGAACTGCGCGGTCACGGTCGCAGCAGCCGCAGCGAAGCTTACGCCATGCCTAACTTTTTGTTGGACTTGCACACGGTCATCAGCACTTACACGGCACATGGCTGCGCGCTATTTGGACACAGTCTAGGCGGTCACATTGTCACCAAGTTTGCCGCCCTGTTTCCCGAACTTGTCAAAGCCATGCTGGTCGTGGAAGGGTTGGGGCCGCCCAGACGCCCCCACGAAGGCAACCCTGCGGCAGAAATACACGCTTTCCGGGAGATGTTGTTAACGCGGTTGGCCGAACGTCCGTCCCGTAGCCGTCCGCTGGCAGATCTAGCGGACGCCGCTGCGCGCTTGCAGCGCAATAATCCACGCTTAACCCCTGCCCAAGCGGAGATGATCGCTACCCACCTCGTCAAAGAGGTTGAAGGATCTTTGCGATGGGCCTTCGACAGCAGGGCCAACAGCGTGTTTTTGGGTGTCTCCACTGCGGACAACGTCCGCTTTTGGGAACAAGTACAGGCGCCAAGCTGTTTTGTCAGCGGCACCCTGTCGCATGAGTATTGGGGGCGGGAGATGGCCACACCCGGTTTCACAGGCCAATTTGCCGAAGGCGAAATGGAAACCCGCGTACTACATTTCAAACACCACGAACACCATTGGTTCGATCAGTCGGGGCACATGGTGCACTATGACGAGCCTGAACGCTTAGGCGCCTTGTGCCGCCGTTTTTTGGAGCAACATCATGTCTGATTCCACCTCACCTACTAGCTCTCCTACCACCTCTCCTTCCGATCTGATCACCACCGACCTGAGCAGTTTTGATGGCGCCAGCGTCGTGGAGGGTTTAAACAAATACCTGCGTTTGCGCACCACGCCCATTGGCATGAAGTTGTTTGCCGACAAAGCCGAGATGGAAGCCATTCCGCGGATCCGTCGGCCCAATGATGTGCACACCACCGACCAAATTGTGGGCCAAGCATCACGCAACGGCTGGACCGTAGGCATCACAGCGGAGGACCTGGTTGGCGCGCAATGCTCCACCGTCATCGGCTTACACCCGCGCAGCGACGAATGGCTGTCCGGCGACCGCATGACCGGGGTGTGGTACGCCACCCAAGAAGACGCCGCTGCTCACCAGGCCGCCATGGACGTGGTACCTCATGGGCGCTACGAAGCCATGGCCGTCAGCCCGTTGGCTAGCGGACGCTTAAATCCCCCGGACATATGTCTGATTTATGCCACACCCGCGCAAATGATCCTGTTCATTAACGGCCTGCAATGGACGGGCTACAAAAAGCTGGAATGGGGGTGTGTGGGTGAATCCGCCTGCGCCGATTCGTGGGGGCGCGCATTGGCCACGGGTGAGCCGTCTTTATCCATCCCCTGCTTTGCGGAGCGCCGCTACGGCGGGGTCATGGAAGATGAGTTGTTGATGGCCATACCGCCACACTTTTTACCCAAGATCATCCAAGGCCTGGATGCCCTGTCGCGCAACGGCCTGCGTTATCCAATTCCACAATACGGCGTGAACAACGATGTGCGGGCTGGCATGGGTGTCACCTACTAACTGGAGCCAGGTATGGAACTTTACGAAGCAATGTCCACGCTGCGTGCGGTGCGCAGACTACGCCCGGACCCTATTCCCGAAGATGTTTTGCAGCGGGTGCTAACCGCCGCCACCTGGGCGCCAAGTGGTGGCAACCACCAGTCCTGGCGCATTATTACGGTCTCAGACGCTGAGCTCAAACAAGGTTTGGAAGACCTCTACCGCCCGCACTGGGAGGGATACATTCCCGGCTACGAGCAACACATGCAAAACATGCCGTCGGCGGAGCGGGAGAGCTCGCGCAAGGCGTTGGAGTCCGGGACTTATCTTGCCAACCACATGCATGAAGCGCCGGTAATCTGTGTATTTTGCTTCAACTTCGACCACATCACGGTGACTGACACAGCCCTTGACCGGCAGAGTGTGGTGGGCGGCGGTTCTATTTATCCCGCGGTGCAAAACCTGTTGCTCGCGGCGCGCAGCGAAGGGCTCGGCTGCGTGTTGACCACATTGTTATGCATCGAGGAGCCTAAGGTAAAAGCGCTGCTCGACATCCCCGCCGACTGGCACACAGCAGCCTATGTGCCGCTAGGGTATCCGGTACTGGGCGGCCACGGTCCCATTTCACGCAAACCCATCGACAAGATGGTCTACCGCAACACCTTCGGCAATCACTAGTGTCCTGAGTTATAAGTTCGTTGAATTAATAAGACTGACTGTAATCTAACGTATGATCAAATCGATAGTGCGGAGGATCGCATGCCGCGAGGTAGACCAGCAGCTCAAGTCACACTTTCAGAAGCGGATCGTCAGGAACTCCAAGCCTGGAGGCGACGACGAAAAACTGCGCAGGCATTGTTCATGAGAGCCGGGATTATCTTGGATTGCGCCGATGGCTTGGATAATTCAGCAGTAGCCAAACGACACGGGGTGACACTGCAAACGGTTTCAAAATGGCGGACTCGATTTGCCCGACTCGGGCTGGATGGCCTCGTAGATGCACCACGATCTGGATCTCCCCGCTCTATTACCGATGAGCAAGTTGAAGCGGTCATCGCAAAAACTCTAGAAACCAAGCCTGTTAATGCCACGCATTGGAGTACGCGTCTCTTGGCGGATGAGATGGGCTTGTCGCAGACGGCGGTGAGCCGTATTTGGCGAGCATTTGGCCTTCAACCACATCGCCAAGAATCGTTCAAGCTGTCCAGCGATCCGCACTTTGTTGAAAAAGTCCGCGATATCGTTGGCTTGTACTTCGATCCCCCCGATCGGGCCGTTGTTTTATGTGTTGATGAGAAGAGTCAGATTCAGGCCCTCGAACGAACCCAGCCGATCTTGCCATTAGCCCCTGGTTTGCCGGAACGACAGACTCATGATGATCAGCGGCATGGCACAACGACGCTGTTCGCAGCGTTTAACATCCAATCGGGGGAAGTGATCGGAGAGACTCACCGCCGACATCGAAGCCAAGAGTTCTTGAAATTCCTGCGCACCATTGATGCGTCTGTGCCAGACGAACTGGATGTGCATATTGTCATGGACAACTATGGCACGCATAAAACACAGAAGGTGAAGAACTGGCTTGCGCGGCATCCGCGCTTTCACACCCACTTTACGCCAACATCGGCGTCTTGGTTGAATCAGGTGGAGCGATGGTTCGCAACACTCACCGAGCGTCAGATCCGTCGAGGCAGCTTTCGATCCACTCGTCAGTTGGAGCAGGCACTGAAACGATATATTCAAGAAAACAACCGCTCACCCATGCCATTTCGTTGGGTGAAAACCGCGGACGACATCCTCAAAAGTATCGAACGATTTTGTATGCGAATATCTAACTCAGGACACTAGGGTTCTTGAGCCACCGCGTCGCCACCGCCCAGGCGGGCGGCGCGACGTTCGAGGCGCGCACGCAAACGCGCGTGCCGCGCCGGTGTCAGTGGATAGTTCCAGATGAGTTTGAGTGCTAAGCCGTAGAACACTACCGGCCCAAGGCAATACACCAGCCGCAATGACAACACGCCTGCATCGGTGCTCGCCGCGACACCACCGGCAGGATCAAATCCTAACAAGCCGACAATGTTCAGCGAGATGCCGGTACCAAAGGCAATCGCCACTTTTTCGGTGAAACCCAAAAACGCAAAATAAGTGCCCGCGCGGCGCCCACCGCTGCGCGCCGCGTCCACGTCGACCACGTCCGCCAACATGGCAATAGGCAAAAACTGCAGCCCGCCAAAGCAGAAACCTTTGACGATGAACAGAAGGAAAAACGCCAGATAATCGCCATAGCCTAAGAACAGGTTAGCGGTGCTCACCGCGGCCACGGTAATGAGCGTCCCCATAAAGGCTTTGTGTTTGCCGACGGTGCGCCCTAACCAGAGCCAAAACGGTATGGCGCCGAGACCGGCGATAAAATAAAAGAAATAGGCTGCGCCGATAGTGGGTACACCCACGATGTCGCGGATAAAAAACAGTGAAACCGCATTCCGGAACGACTCACCAAAGTGCACCAGCAAGACAATAATAAGAACGCGCAACATCGGACCATTTTTGAGCACCAACTTGAGCCCTTCCCGAAACGACGGGCGCTTTTCCCCCTGCACCGCTTGCGGTTCTTTCACCAAAAACAACACAATAGCCACACACATTGGCAACACCAGGATGATGGTCCAAGCCAAACCGGCCAGGACCGGGCCGGTTAAGGTGGCGCGGTCGACCACTTGTTTGTCTCTGAAGTCACCGGTAAACGCACCGATGGCATCGTCCCACAAGGTGCTGAACACCTCGCCCACACCAGCGCCGCCATCTGCGCGTATTTCCACAATCATGGGCACCGCCGCCGCCACCATCAGACCCACCAATACATAAATCTCCCGGGCCGCAGTCACGCGACTGCGCTGGTGGTAATCAGGTGACAACTCTGCCCCCCAGGCACGGTGGGGCAGCGCAATCATGGTGCTGCCGAGAAAAAACACCGTGAGCCACAACAAGAAGTAACTTAACCCCACGCCTTCGGTGGGCATAAACAGGTTGTAGACCCCCAGCATCATCACCGGCGCGCCAATCAACAGCCACGGCCGGCGGCGGCCAATACGCGTGCGCCAGCGGTCGGAGACCTCCCCCATTAACGGATCGGTCACCACATCCGTCAGACGGGCCAACATTAAGATAGTGCCCACCGTCGCCAAACTGATGCCTAAACCACCCGAATAGTGCGCCGGTATCCAGATAGACAGCGGGTAGCCAATCACGGCAAGCGGTAGTCCCAACGAGCCATGGGCATATATCGTCTTATTCGACAGCTGATCCGACACAAACTTCTCCTCTTCCTGTCAGCTAGTGCTCAAACTACTTGAAAACTTAGGATCAGAGTTCGCCAGCTTTGGGCTGGCAAGGAAGAGTGAGGAGTAATATCTGGATATTGCGACGAGCAATGACGCAGTTAGCGTAAAGATGGCGATCTCCCACAGGGCGGGTCTGTGGGGTCCTTGGGCGTTGTTGGCGCACCTTGATGGGCCCCAACCCCACCGGCGGTACGCCGTCTAGCCCAAAAACCCCACA
>JANQKS010000027.1 GCA_028281005.1 Pseudomonadales bacterium | reverse complement strand
AAAGCTGGCGAACTCTGATCCTAAGTTTTCAAGTGGTTTGAGCACTAATTATTGCCACCAAGGTGTCCGGTCCGAGTCATGGCTGGATCACCGCCGCGGTACGTGAAGGTAAGACGGTGCTCGATCGGCACAATATTGTGCGTGCGGTAGAGACTAGTCTCAAACGTTTGCAGACTGATTACATCGACCTCTACCAAACCCACTGGCCGGATCACGGCACACCTTATGAAGAAATTCTCGGGGCGTTGGATGAGTTGGTGCAGGCGGGCAAGGTCCGCATCATCGGCTGCAGCAATGAAACCGCGTGGGGTTTAACCAAGAGCCTCATGGTCTCTGAGATGCACGGCTTGGCGCGCTACGAGACCATTCAGAACAACTTCAGCCTCAATAACCGCCGTTTTGAAGACGAATTGGCCCAGGCTTGCCGTCAGGAGCAGGTCAGTTTGATCCCCTATTCACCGTTAGGCGGCGGTGTCTTGTCGGGCAAATACAACGGCGGCGCACGGCCGGAAGGAGCGCGCTTTACCCGCTATCTGGATATGGGTGGGCGCCAGGCTGCAATGGCTATGCGCTTCGCCAACGAGCGGGCGCTGGCATCCACCGAAAAGTTTATGCAGGTGGCGGACGAGGTGGGGCTGTCGCCGGTCACCATGGCTACGGCGTGGAGTAAACAACACGATTTTGTGGCTTCCACCATTGTCGGCGCGACCCATCCAGATCAGCTCGATGAAATTTTTGCCGCCATTGATTTGACCCTGGATGATGAAGTGCTGCAGAAGATCAACGAAGTGTCCAAAGAGATCCTCTACCCGATGGGCTAACACTTTTACGTGGCCCGTGGATTAGCTTGTTGAGCTGCTGATCACCTCCACCGGCTCGCGGTCCATGCGCACCTCGTTTATTTTTGCGTCCGTATCGGCGTAGCCAAACGATACGCCGCAGAGAATGGCATTACCTTCAGGGATTTGCGCAATTTCACGAGCGGGTCCGGGATAGGAACCTAACGCGCCTTGTGGGCAGGAGCTGATGCCGCGCTCGGTAAGTAACAACATAAATGTCTGCAAGAAAATACCCAAGTCGATGGCATTAGCGCGGTGCATGGTTTCCGGCATGGACAAAAACGCCACGTGGGGTGCTCCGAAAAACTGCCAGTTTTTGAGCAACAATTCGCGCCGACCCTGTATGTCATCCCGTTCAATACCCATGGTACCGTAATAACCGTACGCACAAGCATACTGGCGTTCTTTGTACACGCCTTTGAGCCCTACCCCGCCGGAAGGGAAGGTGGGATAAGGTTTCACCCCAGCGTTGATCTCCACAAAGATGGCATCCTGCAACTGTTGCCGCGCCGCACCGGACACGATAGCCAGATGCCAAGGCTGAGTGTTGCTGTTGGACGGCGCATATCGGGCAATCTCCAACACCTCGCGTATGGTGGCTTCCGGCACCGGGTCGGGGAGGAAGCCGCGGGTGGTGCGGCGGGTTCTGACAGCTTGTGTGACATCCATTTAGTCTGTGTGCTCCGGTCCGATGGCTTTAAACACCCAGACGCGGCCGGTACGCATATTCAACGCATCACTTTGCTGGCGTTGCGGACGCGTTTCGTTTAGGACCTTTAACACCTCACTGGAATCTTCAGTGTCCACCGTATAAGCAGCGAGATAAGGCAGCGGACAGGCCTCACCCGCTTCGTCTGCCAACTGAAAACGTTGCGCCGTTTGCCAACCGGTGGTCTCGATGACCTCATCTAAGTGGGTGTATTCATAGTAGTCGTTAAATTCATTGTCCTTACCCTCTGTAGGTTCGGTAAGGACTAAAACCAAATGTTTCGCCACGTTGTGCTCCTTGTCGTTTCTTAGTTTTGCTAATTGATTAAGATTGCTTCACCACGGGCAATACCGATTGCGCCATGAGAGCCTCGTTAGTGGCCGTATATGCTGCAGTGGTGGCAGAGTTAAGAATGATGGTGGAGGCGCCGGCGTCGATGTACTCCTTCAGGCGAGCGGCGCAGTCATCCGGGTTCCCAGCGATGGCGTACTTGTGCACCAGCTTGGAGAAATCCTGGTTGTACTGGCGCGACAGTCGCTGGGTGGCCATCTCGATGGCCTGGTCTCGGTCTTCGTGCACGACGAAGAAGATGAAAAGTCCAGGCTCCACCAGCGTTTCACGTTGATAGTCAGCTGACATCGCTTTGATGGTCTGCAAGCTGCTACTGAGCTGCTCGGGTGTATACATGTAGGGTAGCCAGCCGCTGCCAAAGCGTGCACAGCGGCGCATGGCAGCTTCGCTGCGACCGGAGATCCAAACTGGCGGTTGCGGTTGAGCGATGGGTTTAGGCGCTAAGGTCACACCATTCAGGGTGGTGAAACGACCTGCAAACGTAACCTCGTCTTCCTGCCACAGTTTGTGCATCACCTCCAGGGTTTCGTTGGTGCGCGCGCCGCGTTCATTGACCGGCACGCCGCAGGCTTCAAACTCTTTGGCAAATTCTCCGCCTACCCCGACACCGAGATGGAAGCGGCCGTGGCTGACGTGATCTAAGGTGGTGACCAACTTGGCCAGCAAGGCAGCCGGGTACAGCGGCACTAAGGTAATGGTGCTCATCAGCTTGATGTGTTGTGTGGCACCGGCAGCGGCGGCTAGGGCGATGAGGCCATTGCCGATCGGTCCGTAGAAAAACACGTGCTCGCCCGTTGAAACGAAGTCGTAACCTTGTTGCTCGGCGCGCTGTGCGTTCTCCGCGATGTGGTCAAAGTCGCTTAAACCGATGCCCAATTGGATGTTGGCCATGGTATCTCCCCGATTTGAAGTGTTTTGCAAGAAAGCGTTGGCAGCATAACCGCAGCGGGGGAATTCTCAATGATCAAAGCCGTGACGGTTTGGTATACATTAGTTATCTATGAGGCGCTGTTTCATTCAGCCAAACCACCAACCCAACAACCCCAAACTTAGAATGACCGATGACCTACAGCGAGGGTGACGTCCCCGACCAAAGCGGACGAACAGTGTTTATCACCGGTGCCAATACAGGTATCGGGGATGAAGCAGCGCGGGTGCTGGCGGCGCGCGGCGCGCGCGTGCTGCTCGGTTGCCGCTCGGCAGCCAAAGCCGCTGCAGCGATAGAAGGCATTCGCACACATTATGCCGCTGCGGATCTGGCCTTCGTTGCCTTGGACTTGGCCGACCTGGGTTCGGTGCGCGACGCAGCGGCGCAGGTGTTGTCGGAAGAGCGCTTGGATCTGCTGATCAATAACGCCGGTGTCATGGTGCCGCCGAAATCAACCACCAAGGATGGTTTTGAACTACAGTTTGGCGTCAATCATCTAGGCCACTTTGCGTTAACTGGCTTGTTGTTACCTGAGCTGATGGCTGAACCCGGGGCGCGGATTGTGACGGTGGCCAGTCTTGCACACCAGTTTGGCTATATGCGTTTTGACGATTTACAAGCGCAGCGCGGCTACAATGCCGGCGCCCGCTATGGCATGAGTAAGCTGGCGAATCTGTTGTTTACGTTCGAATTACATCGCCGCTTGCAGGCGGCCAAGGCTGATACCGCCGCCTTGGCCTGCCATCCCGGCGGTGCGGATACCGAATTGGCGCGGCACATACCGCAAGTGTTTTATCAAACGATGCGCCCGTTTGCGCGCTTGGTGCTGAATTCGGCGGCGGAAGGTGCGTTACCCACCTTACGGGCAGCGACGGATGCGGGCGCGGCTAGCGGTGAATACTATGGCCCGGCAGGTTGGTTTGAAATTGCGCGTTCGGCCCGTCGGGTGGGTACAGCGCCGCAAGCGCGAAATCAGCAGGATGCTGCGCGGTTGTGGGATATTTCGGTAGAGTTAACGGGTGTAGAACCAAGTTTTGCGTAAACGTAAAAGTAAATGGGAAGGAGGGAGAGATGGCACTGTCATTGCCAACAGCTGAACAATGGGCCGCAGACTGCGCGGCGGACGGGGAGTTTCAACAGGCCGCGCGCCATTGGCATGGTGGCTTACGCCTGCAGATTGGTGACGGCCAACTAGAAATTGCGGTAGCAGACGGCCAGGTACAGGCGGGCGCTTCAGATCGCAGCGAGGGCATCATTACCTACAGCGGGGCGGAGCAGGTGTGGACTGAAATGTTGGCCCAGGTACCTGGGCGCTTCCACAATGATCTGATGGCCAATCTGTCTACCGCGCAAGGGCTAGATCGCGACACCGAAGCAGTAGTACACGCGCAGTACTATCCCGCTGTCATGCGCGCAGTGGAGTTATTGCGTCCGGCACCGGCGGAGTATCCTTTACGGGCCGGGGAGGTTGGCGAGGCGGGCCGATTTGATGCCCCGGTGGGCCGCTATATCCACCTCAATCTTGGCGGCTTTGATCACCGCATCTACTTCGAAGAAGCGGGCCAGGGTATCCCTCTGTTGATGCAGCATACTGCCGGCTGCCACGGCAGCCAATGGCGTCATCTGTTTGAAGTGCCTGAGATCACCGAACGTTTCCGCCTGATCGCCTACGACTTACCGTGCCACGGCAAATCTGTGCCGCCGGTTCAGCAGGAGTGGTGGTCGCAGACGTACCAGCTTCAAGGCGAGTTTCTGCGCTCGGTGCCAGTGCAGTTGGCGCAGGCGCTGGAACTGCAAGACCCGGTTTTTATGGGGTGTTCGGTCGGCGGTTTGCTGGCGTTGGACTTGGCGCACAAACATGCCGATCTATTCCGCGCGGTCATCTCCGTGGAAGGTGCGTTGAAAATTGAAGGCAGCCACGATCAGTTGGGTGAGTTATGGCACCCCCAGGTCAGTAATGAATACAAAGCGCGCCTGATGGATGGTCTGATGTCTCCGACTTCCCCAAAAGCCTACCGGAAGGAAACCAGTTTTGTGTATGCCAGCGGCTGGCCGCCGGCGTTTTTGGGCGATTTGTACTACTACATCGAAGACTTCGATCTGCGCGAATCGGCTGGGGAAATTGATACTAACCAGGTGGGTGTCCACATCTTGTCTGGTGAATATGACTACAGCGGCACCTCTGAGCTGGGGCAGGCGGCGCACAATGCCATCGCAGGCTCCACCTGGGTAGAGATGCAAGGTGTTGGGCACTTCCCCATGTCGGAAAACCCGGAGGCGTTTATACGCTACTTGCTGCCGATTTTAGACGGCCTTAGTTAACCACTTCATATAAGCCACTTCATATAAGGGGAATCTTTTGCGGGTAGGAGTTTCACTTCCGGTACGGGAGATGGCCGAAGATTTGGGTGCCATCAAAGAGTTTGCCCAAGCGGCGGAGGAGTTGGGGCTCACGCATTTGCGCGTACCCGACCAGGTGATCCGCCCTAACAACAAACATCTGCATGAACCCATCACGCTGCTGAGCTATATCGCCGCGGTCACCGAAAACATCGAGCTGGTGCCTTCTATCATCGTGTTACCTGTACGGCAGACGGCAATGATTGCGCGCCAAGCCGCGGAGCTGGACGTGCTGAGTGCCGGGCGCCTACGCCTGGGTATCGGTGTTGGCGGCAGCAAATCTGAATATGAAGCCATGGGAGTGGATTTTCACACGCGCGGTGCGCGTTGTGATGAGCAACTGGAGGTGTTGCGCCAGTTGTGGACTCAGGAGACGGTTAATTTTGAAGGCCGCTTCCACAAAATCGTCGACAATGGCATCAACCCGTTGCCGGTGCAGCGCCCCATTCCCATCTGGGTGGGTGCGGCTTCTGTACCGGGAGATGCTGTGGTGCGCCGTATCGGCCGCTTTGCAGATGGCTGGTTTGTGTTGGCAACCCCGGAAGACTACCCGGATTTGAAAGCCCGCATTGACGCCGCCGCGATCGCTGCCGGTCGAGAGCCGGCTGACATCGGCACCGAGGCTGGCGTGGCGGTGGTGGGCCCGCGTGAAGCGGAATGGCGGGACCGGGTCAAAAACTGGCACGACACTGGACTCACGCATCTGTGTTTGCGCACCTTGGGCGGCGACATTGCGGTGCATGAGCACATCCCGCGGCTGCGGGCCGCGGTGGCGGATCTACCCATCTAGGTGAGATAAGCCAGCGATTTGGAGCGTCTAGAACACCGACAATCCTGGTAAATAGCGCTCCCGTTGCGCGACATCAAACTGAATATTCAGGCTTTTTAGGCCACGCAAAAAATTACTTGGCACATGTGCAAACGGATCTTGGGGGTCTGCTAGCCTGATGTTCGCCAAACGCTGTAACAGTATGTGAAACGTGCTGAACATTTCCTGGCGCGCCAGCGCTGAGCCGGGGCAATGGTGAGGTCCGGAACCAAAGGCCAAATGTGCGCCGGCCTTTTGGCGCGCGGCGTCAAATGTCTCGCCATCGCTAAAAACCACCTCGTCGCGATTAGCGGATGCATACCCCAGCGCGATTAGACTGCCTTTGGGGATATCCATTTCTCCGATGCGCGCATCCTGGGTGGCAGCCCGCCACAGATGTAGAACTGGCGTTTCAAAGCGCAGAGATTCTTCGATAAAGCCCCGAATTTGGTCAGGATGCGCGTGTAACTGCGCCAGGGTCTGTGGCCGTTGTAGCAGCAACATCAATCCCGAGCCGATGGCGTTGGTGGTGGTTTCATTGCCGCCGGTGAGTAACTGATCGAGCAAATCCATAAGTTCGTACATATCGAGCAGCCGCTGCTCTCCGGTCACGGCGTCTTGCATGCGCGTGTGGACCAAATCGGAGATGATGTCGTCTTCGGGCTGCTCCCGGCGTGCCTCGATGACGCTGGCAAAAAAGTGCTGGGCCTCGACCACCAGTTTGCCGCATTCGAGGGCTTGGGCGTCGTCCACAAATCCTCCGCCCGGTGCCAGCATGGCGTCTGACCACTGTTTCAGATCATCTATCATGGAACGCGGTACGCCGAGTTGATCGGCGATGATGGTGCAAGGCAGCGGGATCGCGTACTCGGACATAAACTCGCAACGACCTTGACCGATGAACTGGTCAATCAAATCGTTCACCGTGGTCTCGATGTAGTCGGTCATTTTGCGCACGCGCGCGACCGTAAAAGCATCATTAATGAGTTTGCGATAGTGGGTGTGCACCGGCGGGTCTGTGCGTTGCAGCGTGGAAACGCGGCGCCAGCCATGTTCGCTGCGATACTTCTCCGCAATGTTACGTGCAGAGCCACCGCGGTTACCGTAGGTGTAAATGTCGTTGGAGAAGAGCTCCGGGTGTTTCTTGACGTAGCGCAGGTCTTCGTAGCGGGACACGTAGTAAGCTTGCAACTCCGGCATGAAATACACCGGCGACTGCTCCCGAATTGTCTGAAAGTAACGAAACGGGCATTCCCGCACCGCATCATCGAGCAGGTTGAAGTCAGCGGGGCACTCAGCCATGAATCCTCCGTTAGAACGTCCGTTAGAGTGGGATGGCGAACCGCCAATCTGTTATTGAGTTATTTAGTGTACGATCGGAACAGGAATGATTCCAAGCCAGCCTACAGGGAGCGTGTGTGAAGGCAGCCAGACTTAACACTTTGGGTGAACCCCTTTCTATCGAAGACGTGCCGAGACCGATGGTGCGGGCGAACGGTGTGGTAGTGCGGGTGTTGAGTTCACACATGATGTCCTACACCAATGAGGTCTTCCGCGGCGACGAAGGCAGGTTGTCACCCCCGGTGCCTTTCACGCCGGGTTTGTCGGCGGTAGGCGTGGTAGAAGAGATCGGCTCAGACGTGTCAGATTTTGCGCTCGGCGACCTGGTGTTTTGTAACCCTCACGTGGTCGATGCGGCCCCCGGCCGCGATCCAGAAATGATCTTGATCGGCTGGTTCGGCATCACACCGGGCGCGGGTCCGCTGCTGGAGAAATGGAAAAACGGCTCGTTTGCGGAATTTGCTGGTTACCCGGCGCGGTGTGTCACCAAACTAGACCCTGGGTTGCATGATCAACACGCGCAGTTGGCCCACCTGAACATTCTAACGGTGGCTTACGGGGCCCTGCTCAAAGGGGATTGGCAACCCGGGCAGACACTGCTGATTAATGGCGTCACCGGCAATATTGGCGCCAGCACCGCGCTTTTAGCCTTAGCCTTGGGGGCTAAGCAGGTCATTGGCCTTGGCCGTGACCAGGAAGTGCTAACAACCCTGGAACAGTTAGATGCGCGGATGCGTTGTGTGGCTTTGACCGGTGATACCACCGCAGACGCGGAAGCTGTTGCACAAATGCACGCACGCGTAGATCTGTGTATCGATGCGTCAGCGGCACCGGATACGGCTTCCACCGAAGTGGCACTTGGTAGCCTGCGCTTTGGAGGCACCGCGGTATGGGTCGGGGGTGTACAGGGTGCGGTTCCGGTGGCTTACGGTGTTGTGTTGATCAAAGAAATCACGATCAGAGGTTCCTACATGTACGAGCCTGCTTGCCCTGCCACCTTGGTGCAAATGATCGAAGCGGGTGTGTTGGACTTGTCTTGTATCGATACCCAGGTGTTTTCGCTAGCGCAGGTGAATGAGGCCATAGAACATGCGCCTTCGTGCAAAGGTTTGGCCTCGGTGGTGATACAACCGTGAGACGGCAAGGGATCGCCTAAAGAGATGGTGGCGAAAAACCACGGTTCGGTGGTGAAGGTGTTCTCCGACGTGGCTGAGGCCCGGGAGTGGTTGACCAACAGCTGACACAGCGGGGCTCTACCAACATCTAGTGCTCAAACCACTTGAAAACTTAGGATCAGCGGGTTTGTGGGGTTTTTGGGCTAGACGGCGTACCGCCGGTGGGGTTGGACTCCATCAAGGTGCGCCAACAACGCCCAAGGACCCCACAGACCCGCCCTGTGGGAGATCGCCAGCTTTACGCTAACTGCGGCGTCATTGCTCGTCGCAATATCCGGATATGA
>JANQKS010000077.1 GCA_028281005.1 Pseudomonadales bacterium | reverse complement strand
ATCAAGGTGCGCCAACAACGCCCAAGGACCCCACAAACCCGCCCTGTGGGAGATCGCCAGCTTTACGCTAACTGCGTCATTGCTCGTCGCAATATCCGGATATTACGCCTCACTCTTCCCTGCCAGCCCAAAGCTGGCGAACTCTGATCCTAAGTTTTCAAGTGGTTTGAGCACTAGGTCGCCTCTGAATAGGACTAGCGGGCGTTAATTTCTTCCTTAGGAAGGGGTCATACGCGCGCTGAAGTCCCACGCGGTGAGCCAACGCGGCTGCAGCGCGATAGCAACCTCATCTGCAGCGCGTGAAAGCAGCCACTGAGCGAACGTAGAGTCATCACTTTTTAAGTACCGCTCAATTAACCTTTCTAGGGTTGCCGCCCCTTGTTCCTGCAACAGTTGGGCTTCTCCCTGCCCCCGCACCCCTTTATACGGCATACGGTTGGTCGACACATCGAAGCCACACTGCGGTGAGCGTTGGACTAAGTCGATTAGTTTGGCGTGTTTTGGGCACGCACAGTAGAACACGCCGTCAACAAATTGATACCACAGTGGCACTACTAAGGGAGCTTCTAAGGGCGCGTCACCAGAGGTCACCGCTAACCTTAAGGGCTGCTCCGCAGACTGCAAAAATTGGATGACCTGGGTTGCATCCCAAGCGGAGGTGGTGCGCAGCGGCAAGGTAGTTGCGGATGCTGAGGTGGCCAAAACTGTCCTCGAAAGCCTGTGGAAGCAACCTTCAGATTAGCCCGAAGCGGCGGTTAATGCATCATTGCCAGAAGCATTGCCAAACGGTGGGCCAGAAGGTGTCCCAAAAGCTTGGCCTAAGGTTTGGCGTGAAGCAGTCGAAGCGACCAGGCGCGTTAAGGTTAGCCGCCGGACACCGCGGCGTCGGGTTGCACAAGATACAGATCTTGTTGCGTCACAACCCGAGGTTGAGCGGGGCGGTGCATGCGGCTGAACATCGCCGGAATCAAATACAGAGCAATCAGCGCAGATCCGCCCACACCTCCGGCGATGGCGGTCGCCAGCGGTGGCCAGAAGGTGCCGCCGTCTACAATCAGCGGGATAAAGCCGCCGATGGTGGTGGCGGTTGTGGAGACGATGTGACGAGTGGCGTCGACCACAACATCCGCCATGGCTTGCTTGTCACCCTGCACAGCGGACTGATTGGCTTTCAGTGCGGACAGCACAATGATGGCGCCGTTGATGGCCAGACCCATCATGCCCAAGGCGCCAATCAACGCCATATAGCCGAATGGATATCCAAACAATCTTACGCCGAACAGCGCCAGGCCAAAGCTGAGTATCGCCACGCAGCCGATGAGGCCTGCTTGCTTAAAGGAATTCAGCGAAAGTATGACCACTACCGCCATGGCCAAGGCAAAAAACACAAACATCGACATTAGGTTGCCCATGGATTCGGCGCTTTGCTCCGCCTCACCGCCAATTTGCAGGGTGTAGCCTGCGGGCAGCGTAAACCCTTCGTCCGCAATACGCTGGCGGTATTCTGCCAGTACACTGCCAGGCAGCGTAAATGGCACCAAGTAACCCTGCACGGTGGTGACGCGGGAGCCTTGATAGCGGTCAATGGCGGCAGTGGTGGGCACCACTTGCCAATGACCCAATTCATCGAGGGGCACACCGCGGCCGGCAGCGCTTAACATCGGTAAGGTGGCAAGATCAGACACATCGTCGCGGTGGGTATGGTCGAGGCGGACGCGTATGTCGAGTTCCGCGTTGCCTTCCTGCACGGTACCGGCAACTTGGCCGGACAGAGCTTCACCTAAGCGGCGGGAGAGATCACCGGTGGCCAAGCCCGCGCGTGCCGCAGCGTTCTCCGACGGTATGAAGGTCAGTTTCGGTTCAGCGGCAGAAAGCGTTGCGCGGGTATAGGTGACCTTTGGCACCTGCGCCAAGATGCGCCGCAACTGTTGCGCTTGTTCGCGCAAAACTTCCAGATCCGGGCCGACTACGCGGACTTCAATGGGAGCATCCGTGGGTGGGCCTTGTTCGAAGGGGATGGCCAAAACTTCCGCCTCTGGAAGCGCTTGGGACAGTTGGCGCTGCAACTCCGGCAGAATACGTTGGGTGGCTTCAGCAGAACTGGTGTTCACCCAGGCGGACGCAAAACTGGCGACGCGTTCGTTCAATGAGACGACGTTGTAAAACACCCGTGGTGCGCCTTCACCCAGGCTCCAGAAGGTATCCAAGACGTCCTTGTTGTCGCGCAGCACAGCATCTGCGCGCAGCACCGCTGCCTTAGTGTCATAGATGCTGCTGTGCGCCGGGAGTGAAAGCTGCACTTGAAACTGGTTGCGATCGACCGGCGGGAAAAACTGTTGGGTAAGGGTCGGGGCCAACGCAAAACCGATGACGGGTAAGGTGACGGCGATGGCTACACCGGTCCAGGGTCGATTGATGACCAACACAATGGAGCGGCGGTAGGCTGCGGTGAGCTTGGCGTTGGAGTAGCCGGACTGCCACCAACGCCGACCGGCACCACTAGGCCAGCGGCGTTCTAAGAAACCGGCAATGGCCGGGACCACGGTCATGGCCAAGATGAATGAACTCAGCACAGCCAGCGCTACGGTCATGCCGATGGTGCCGGTGAAGTCGCCCACGCCACCGGGTGAAAACGCGATCGGCATAAAGGCAAATACGGTGGTGGCTGTTGATGCGCCTAACGGTACAAATAAGTGGGAAATCGCACCTTTTATGGCCGTGGGGATCTGTTGGGCGCGGCTGCGGCGCAGTTTGTAGTCTTCCACCACCACAATGGCGTTATCGATGAGCAGCCCCAAGGAGATGATTAAACCTGTCACCGACATTTGATGCAGCGGTACGCCGAGGGTTTGCATGCCGACCAGCACCATTGCTGCAGACAATGGCAGCGCGATACCCACGGTGAACGCTGAGCGTACACCCATAAACCAGATCAACACCAACAACACGATGATCAGCGCAAACACCAGGTTTTGCCCCAGGCTCGACATGCGTGCTGCGGTGTATTCGTTTTGGTTGTATACCACATCCAGCTGAATGCCCCGGGGCAGATCGGCAGCGTAGGTATTGACCAACGTCAGCGCCCGCTCGGACCATTCTTCAATTTGTAAGCCGGGTTGCATCTTGGCGTTCACTAGGATGACAGCCTGGCCGTCGTGAATCGCCATAGATCGCGGCGGTTCAATGCGATGTTTGCTGACCGCAGCGATGTCCGAGACGCGTAGCACAGCCCCATCGGCACCGTTGCGTAAAGGGATACGCGCGATGCGCTCGGGAGAGTCTAGTTCTGCCTCTACTTCAACCAGCAAGTCAGAGCCGCTGGCGTTGAGGCGGCCGGATGGGATCTTGGTGTCGGCGGCGCGTATGCGCGCGGCCACCTCGGCCGTCGTGAGTTGCGCATCAGCCAGTCGATAAGGATCCAGCGCCACCAATATCTCTTCGTCGGCTTCACCCCAGGTTTCCGCAATCTCCGTACCCGAAAGGTTAGCGAGTTTAAGGCGCAAGGTTTCCGCCACCCGCGACAACAAGTTTAATTCGGGGCTGCCGTCTTGTGCCCAGCTCAGCTTTACGATCAGCGTTGAGGCGAGCGGCTTGTTGAGAAGCAACTCCGGCTCGGATGCGCCGCTTGGGAGGCTTGCCGCCACGTCACCCAATTCGTCGCGGATTTCCGACCAAATGGCATCAACCTGCCCCGGTCCGACACTGTCGTATAGCTCAACGCTGACCACGGACAGACCGGATTTTGAGGTTGAACTTAATTGCTTAACTTCGGGTATCTCGCGCAGGGCGGTTTCGATCGGTTCGCTGACCAAAGATTCCATGCGCAAGGCTGTGGCGCCGGGTAGGAAAGTATTCACCCTCGCCCAGCGTTCTGTCATGGTCGGGTCTTCCTGACGCGCCAAACCCATAAAGGCCATGCTGCCCATGATCACCACAAACAGCACAAACAAGGCCGTGAGACGGGGGTTGGTGTAGAAGGCGTTCCAGCGCATAACGGTGTTCCTTAGGCGGTTTGGACGGCGGAGTGCGTGGCTAACGTAAAGGGTAGGTTTACGTGAAGGGCACTTACTGGGCGGCTATGCTGGCTTGCAGTGCCGGAACGGGCTCAACTATCTGTCCGGGAACAATGCGCTGTACTCCGGTGTAGACCACTCGATCTGCATGGCTCAACGTGCCGCGGGCAAACACTCGCTCCGCCTCGCTGTGAACCACTTCCAGCAAGCGGCGTTCAATGATGTTGTCGGTATTGATGACATATACCGACCAAAGTCCCCGATCCGCGGCGGTGAGTGCGCTCATCGGCAGCCAGAAACCATTGCCGACCACCTGCTGGGAAAACTCCAACTCCACCACCGCGCCCAACGCCAGTTGCTCTACCGGCAGAGAAAAGATGGCATTGACGGTGCGGGAATCCCGGTCTACTTCAGGTAGAACTGTGGTCAGGCGACCGCTGTGTTGCTCGCCGTTGATGTACAACGCATAGGTGTTGCCGGGTTGGAGCGCGTTCGACACTGAGCTGGGCACGCCGATGTGTGCTTCGATGACATGGTTTTCAATGACTTTGAGCACCGCTTGCCCCGGGTTCACCTGACTGCCTTCATCAAAGAAGCGAGTCTGCACCACGCCGTCAAATGGTGCGTTGATGGTGGCTTCATCGAGGGCCACGCTGGCAGCCTGCTGTGCGGCTTGCGCGCGCAAACGATTGGCTTGAGCCACTTCAACCTGCGCCAATTTGGCTTGTAGATCCAGATGGACTTCGTCGTAGGTTTGTTTGGAGGCGTGGCCGGTGCTGCGCAGTTGGCGTAAACGTTGTTCGGTGTTTAGGGCCAATTGGGCCGCGGCACGTGCGGCAGTGAGGCTGGCTTGGGCGTGTGCAACATTGGCCTTGGCTTGCTGTAATTCAGCACGCAACAGCGCTGCATCGAGGTGGGCCAGGGGTTGGCCGCGCTGCACCACGGCACCTTGATCAACCAATACCTCAGCCAGCTCACCGCTGCGTCGAAAACCTAACTGCGCCGAGCGTGCAGCGGTTGTGACGCCAGCATAGCGCCGCGCTGATGCATAAGCTTCTTGCGCCTGTATGGTGAAAAAAGGCACCGTGATCTGCGCATGTGCCTGTTTCCCCCAGGCTAACGCGATGACCTGTATGACCAGCACCCAGGCGAACAGCACTGCCCAACGCCACCATCTCTTGCCTAAATCCCTCCCCAGATGTCTTTGTATAACCCGAGCTCGCATATTGCCTCCTGTCGCTCGCCTTTTGCGGCTTAAAGTTGCCTCTAAGACCGCGCTTAACACACCTGGTGTGCCCGTTGCTGTCGTTTCACAGCCTTGGAGCTGCATAATGTTGACAATGAACACATTGACCACGATGCTACCGCGTATGTGTTCAATGTCAACATAGCTGGAGTGAAACAGAGGTGAAATCGGTGAGTATTTTTGCAACCCAGGGTTGCAGAATTGTTGAGTGCTCGAACTCTGAGCGTAGATTAGCGAGTGGTTTGAGCGTTGGCATTGGGCCAGTTTGCGCCGATTGGCGTGTTGCGCACGGATCCAGTAGGCTTTTACGCCATGAGCGCTGAAGCTTCCAATTCCAGCTACCACCATGGGGATTTGCCCGACGAATTGATGCGTTTGGCGGTGCTACACATTGCCGCAGAGGGCACCGAAAAACTGAGCTTACGGGCTTTGGCACGTGAGGCCGGGGTGTCGCAGACGGCACCGTATCGCCACTTCCCCACCAAACGTTGTTTGCTGGCTGCGGTGGCGACCCAGGGCTTTGGTATCCTGCATGAACGCATGTTGACCGCCATCGCCAAACAGCACACGGTTGAGGAGCGTTTTGTTTTCATGGGTGTGGCGTATGTCGAGTTTGCGCTGACCCATCCCACCCACTATCACCTCATGTTTGGCGCCGTGCTGGGTGATTTTTCCGATTATGAGATGTTGCGTACTGCTTCTGCGGAGTGTTTTGCCACGGTAACGCAGATACAGCATGAATTGATCGAAGCTCGCGGCCTGGAGTTAGACGAAAAGCGTCTAGCCGGTGTGGTTTGGGCCGGAGTCCATGGTATTGCGTCGCTGCAGCTCAACATGGGAAGCAAACAACACGCCAGCAAGTCTGAAGCCATGAAGGCGCTGCGCATGGTGCGAGCCGATGTGGAAGACTCGATACGCCTGATGTTCAGCAACCTCGTCGGGGAGCAACCTCTCTAGCCGCTCAACCCTGCCGCGGCACCAACTCCAGGACGATACGGCTCGGGTCAAATTGGCCGAGCAGCGTTTCGTCTGTGACGTCGACGGCTTGGGCAGGATGGACCTCGTCGTGGCCCGCAAATCGAATGCGTACGCTTGGGTTATCTGCGATATGTTGATACCAAGTGCGCTCTGCGGCAGGGTCGATGAATACGCGTCCTTCAATCATCTGATAGCCAATATTAACCGAGTAAGGCCTTGCTGGATTTGTTTCCAACTGTAGTACCTGATTGTCTTGTGGGGCTGCGGCCGGCGTAAAAGGTGTTTCTTCACCTTCCAGCTTGCCGCCGGGTAACCACATGAAAGGTCCGGAACAAGCGCTTAACAAAAACGCGGTGAGGAGCAAACAAGCGCAGGTGCGGGCAATGGATAGTGGCATTTTGTACTCACGAGTAGGACTATTTGGTTTAAAATTAAACAATAATAGTTTAACTTTCAACTATTAGATAAACTCTGTCTATGGCTACATCAAATTCTGATCCTCACCAAGGCCGGCAGTTATTTGAGCTGTTTAACGAAATTGGCATCATCAATCAGCTGGCGAGCACACGTTTTCAAAGGGCATTGCCCGATGGCCTGACCCTGTCGCAATTTAGTGTGCTGAATAACTTTGCGCGGCTTGGCGGTACCCGTACACCGGCGCAACTGGCCAAAGCCTTTCAGGTTACAAAGGGCGCCATGACCAACACCTTAAAGCGGCTTGACCAGCGCGGCTGCATCTCTATCACGCCAGACCCGGCGGATGCGCGCAGTAAAATTGTGGCAATTACAGAGGCGGGCTTGGCGTTGCGTGAGAGGGCCATAGAAGCGGCCAACGTCGAGCTCGCTACGGTTGGGAATTTGCTTGATCCAGCCTGGGTGGATGAGACGCTGCCAGGATTGCGCAATCTGCGTGAAGTGTTAGATAAAGCGAGAGACGGGGAGTAGCCCGTGGCTGTAGTGGCTCTAAAGCTAGAGGAAGAAGGCCGCCGGGAAGCCTAGTGGGGAGAGGGGTAGGGGAGAGGGGATTCCCCTGGGGAGAAACTGGACCTCCCGGCGCCTTTCGACGTTGGCTATTCAAGGTGAAGGGGTGTGAACGTGCTGTGAAGCTATCCTTTATCTTCCACTTTTTCGTCTATTTTTGTTTTTTTCCTTTTCTTGTGTGGGGCGGAGGTGACAAGACATGCGCAAAACTAGGGAGCCTCTGCATAAGTCTCATGTGCTCAGCGTGTCATACGGCGTCTGTGGCAAGGCGCGTTCCGCCGGCAATGTAGGCACCTTGCCAAGGGGCGCAACGAAGTCCACAGGCGCCGTATGGCGCGCCCGCTGGGAGGCAGTGGCGCGTGCGCTGGACTGCGTTGGCGCTCTTGAAAAGGTGCCTACATTTCCTGCGAGCGCCGCCTTGCCAGTCCACGCGCCAGTGCCTCTGAGCTTTTGAGACTTATGCAGAGGCTCCCTAGCTCGCTTGGGTTGCGAAAACGTTGACCGGTCGCAACCCAATCTCCACAATCTCGCTTGCGTTAAATATTGCAACTCAACCAATCAGAGGAAACCAAATATGGCTATCCAAGAAGGAGAAAAGTTACCCGAGGCAACGCTGCACGTGATGGCAGATGGACGACCCAATCCGGTCACCACGGCGGACCTGTTCGGCGGTAAAAAAGTCGTGCTATTTGCTGTACCGGGTGCGTTCACGCCAACCTGCTCACAAGCGCATCTGCCGGGTTATGTGGTCAACGCTGACGCCATCAAAGCCAAAGGGGTAGACGACATTGTGTGTTTATCCGTTAACGATGCCTTTGTGATGGGCGCGTGGGGCGACAGTGCCAACGCGGAAGCGCTGGTCATGGCCGGTGACGGTAACGGCGATTTCACCAAGGCCCTTGGTTTGGAAATGGACGGCAGCGGTTTTGGGCTGGGCACACGCTCCCAGCGTTACGCTATGATTGTCGATGACGGCACCGTCACCAAACTTGCGGTGGAAGACCCAGGTCAATTTGAAGTGAGCGCTGCAGAAACGATTCTCGAAGCGCTTTAACCTGTCCGATCTACACGCCGTCGGCGGCTTTGTTGCCGCCGATGGCGCCTGTCAATGAAACGTGTTCTGTTAGCGTTTGTAGCAACAACAACGTTGTTGCTCATCTACCGCTTGTTAAATGTCTGGCCGGGCGCGGATGATGACAATTTCCTTATGGCGCGTTATGGCGACTTGACGTTGCTCTACGCCATTATGCCCGGCTACTTCATTGCCATGAGCCAGCTCATACAGAACAGTACCTATCGTGCCTACGTAAGCGTGCGCGAACTGCTGCCGGCTGGTGCTGCAGCCATGCCAGACAAACTGGTGAGCATACCCGTGCTTTTGGTGGGCGGCGGCATAGGGCTACTCTACGGTGCTGTCGATATGTCGATCGACACCGACGGCACGCTGCAAATGCTGGTGTTGGAGTGGTCGCTGCGGCTCGCAATGGCCTGGGTTGGTGCGGCTATCTTGGAAAGAGGGGCTGATCAGCTCTTTTAAAAAATCGATAAAAATCAGTGATATAGGAAATAAACATGCAACTCACATCAAAAGTAGCCTTAGTCACGGGTGGCTCCGGGGACATTGGCGGTGCCATTGCCCGCGTGCTGGGGGAACAAGGTGCACATGTGGTCGTCAGCTACGTAAGTGCCCTAGAGGCGGCGCAGCAAACTCAAGCTGACATTGTGGCCGCGGGTGGCAGCGCCAGTTGTCAGCAGCTTGACCAACGTGATCCTGAAGCCATCGAGGTGGTCATCGAGTCGATTGAATCCACTCACGGGCGCCTGGACATCGTGGTCAATAATGCGGCTTGGAATATCGGCATTCCGTTTCCAGATTTGCAAGCGCTGACGCCGGACATTTGGGACCGCGTCTTAGAAACTAATTTGCGCGCGCCCTTTTTGCTGGCCCGGGCCGCGGCACCTTTGTTAAAAGCAGACGGCGGTGGTCACATCGTCAATATCTCATCCGCCGGTGGCATCAGTCCGGGCAGCAGTAGCATCGCCTACTCGTCCAGTAAGGCCGGGTTGAATCACCTCACCCGGTGTCTGGCGGTGGCCATGGCGCCGGAGGTGGCGGTGAATTGTGTGGCCCCCGGATTGGTGGAAGAAACCCGCATGGCCAAACGTTTGCCGGATGCTATGGCGGAGGGTGCCCGACGTCAGGCGGTGCTGGGACGGGTGGGCCAGGCGCAAGACATCGCCGCACAGGTGCTGACCTTTGTCACCAGCACATCCATCTCCGGACAAACCATGGTGGTGGACGGCGGCATGCCGGGAGCCATGCGTTGAAGAATGTGCAGCCATACATCTGTGTCTTTGCCGGTTCCAGCGCCGGCCGTGCAGCGATGTATATGGAAGCGGCGCGTCAACTGGGAGAGGTGATCGCGAGCCAAGGTTATGGCCTGGTGTATGGTGGGGCCGAGGTGGGTTTGATGGGTGCGGCCGCTGATGGCGCGTTGTCCGAAGGGGGCAGGGTCATCGGCGTCTTACCCGAATGGTTGGCCGATTGGGAAGTGGCCCACAACCAGCTGACCGAGTTGCGCATCGTCGATTCCATGCACGAACGCAAAGCGCAAATGGCAGATCTCGCAGACGCCTTTGTGGTGTTACCCGGCGGTATTGGCAGTTTGGAAGAGTGTTTTGAAATTTGGACATGGTCACAGCTGGGGATCCACCAAAAGTCCATTGGCTTGCTGAACGTCAACGGCTACTACGATCAGTTGTTGGGTTTTCTCGATCATGTGGTGGCCGAGGGGTTTTTGAAAAGTGAACACCGCGGCATGTTGCTGATGGATGAAAATCCGGCGGCCCTGGTGGATGCCTTGTTGGCCCAGGAGATACCTAACCCAGGGAGCCTCTGAGCTTTTGAGACTTATTCAGAGGCTCCCTATGTAAGTGGGTGGACCGCTAACGGGCCACGTGATTGCGACTGCTATCAAACCACTGCGCGTCTATGTCTATTTCTACGTCTGGGTCAACAACGCTTCGCGGACCTCGCCGATAGGGCGAATGAGCGCTTCTTGGGCTGCGGTCGCCACCAGTTCCCCTTCCCGGGTAAAAAAGTGTCCGCGCACAAATCCTCTGGCGCCGTTGGCGTTGGGTGACTCTTTGGCAAACAACAGCCATTCATCCGCACGAAACGGCCGGTGAAACCAGATGCTGTGATCGAGACTGGCACCACGGACGTGTTGGCGGATGGCGTTGCGGCCATGCGGCAACATGGACGTCGACATAAAGTCCAGATCGGACATATAGGCCAACAACGCGATGTGTACTTCGGGGTTGTCCGGTAGTGGGTCGCGGGCTTTTAGCCACGTATGTTTAAACGGTGGATGCTCCGCTGTATCTGTCATCAAGATTCGCTCTACCTGGCGGGAATCAATGGCTTCAAAGCGAAACGCAAATCTTGCAATGTCCGGCATGTCCTTAGCCAGTGCTCGATAAGCCTCACGATCGCTGCGTAAAGATTCCGGCGGTGGGACATCCGGCATGGGTTGCGAGTGCAGCAGACCTTGTTCGGATTTGTGCCAGGAGCAAGACAGCGTAAATATCGCCTTGCCGTGCTGAATGGCGGCCACGCGGCGCGTGCTGAAGGAACGCCCATCGCGGATGCGGTCTACTTCGTAAAGAATGGGGCGTTGCCAATCACCCGCGCGCAAGAAGTAGGCGTGCATGGAGTGCAGCTGGTGTGGCACCTCAATGGTACGGTAGGCGGAAGCAATGGCTTGTGCCAACACCTGTCCGCCGAAGACGTGTTCGGTATTGTGGTTTTGCCCGCGATAGAGGTTTTGTTCTATGGCCTCGACATTCAAAATGTCGAGGATTTCTTGAAGTACCGGATTCATAAACTGCTTTAAGCGATAAGATGCCAATGTCAGCATGAATTGCTTTTTGGCACAATGTCTTAAGGTCTGATTCAACTAAAGAGGAGCGCACCATGGCACTGCTTGTTCATCAGTTTCCGTGCTTAAACGACAACTACGGGTATTTGATCCACGACACGGACACGGGTGCCACGGCCACCATCGACACGCCGGAAGTTGCGCCCATCAACGCCGCCTTAAAGGACAAAGGTTGGGCGCTGACGCACATCCTCAACACACACCATCACTTTGATCATGCCGGTGGCAACGAAGCACTGAAGGAGCAGTGGGGGTGCACCGTGGTAGGGGCTGCGAACGATGCCGAGCGCATCCCGGGCATCGATGTCCGCGTTCATGACGGCGAAGAATTTCAATTAGGCAACAGCGTCGCCAAGGTGTTTGAAGTACCCGGTCATACCACCGGCCATATTGCATATTACTTTGCCGCCGACGGCGCCGCCTTTGTTGGCGATACCTTGTTTGCGCTCGGTTGCGGGCGTCTGTTTGAAGGCACCCCGGATCAAATGTGGAACAGTTTGCAGAAATTGATGGCGTTACCGGACGACACTGTGGTGTATTGCGCGCACGAATATACCCAAGCCAACGCTGCTTTTGCGCTGAGCGTGGAGCCACAGAACCAAGCCCTGCAAGATCGCGCAGCGCAGATAGACCAATTGCGCGCTGAGGGTAAGCCGACGGTGCCGACTACCATCGGGCTGGAGCGTGCCACGAACCCGTTTGTGCGCCCGCAAAGTGAAGACCTGCAAGCTACTATCGGCTTGGTAGGTGCAGACCCGGTGGCGGTATTTGCGGAAACCCGCAAGCGCAAAGATCATTTCTAACCTTCCGTCCGGCTCGAACACCGCCTACAGCGGGGCGGCTTACGCGTTAGCTGCGTATTTGTTCTGGGGTGTGGCGCCGGTCTATTTCGTGTGGGTGGCGTTTGCCACGCCGCTTGAAGTGCTGGCCCACCGTATCGTTTGGTCACTGCCGCTATTGGCCATACTCATTACCTTGGCCCGGCAATGGCCAACCCTACTGGCGTTGGGTCGCCGGCAGTTGGCGACCCTGGCGTTGTGCTCACTGCTGCTGAGTGTCAATTGGTTGACCTTTGTTTATGCCATACAAATCGGCCGCATTGCCGAAACCGCGCTGGGTTACTTTATCAACCCGTTGCTCAGCGTTGTGTTGGGCTGGTTGTTTTTGCGCGAGCGTTTGCGCTTGTGGCAATGGGTGGCGGCGTTGACCGCAGCCTCCGGTGTGGTGGCGGAACTGTTTACACAAAGTGAGCTGCCGTGGCTGGGTTTGTTGTTGGCAGCAAGCTTTGGTGTCTACGGTTTGTTGCGACGCAAACTGGCCATCCCGTCCTCGGTGGGTTTAGGCGTGGAGGCAAGTATTGTTGCTCCGTTGGCGGTGGGTTATCTGCTCTACAGCGGTATGTCGACGACGTTGGAACCGCGCACCCTGCAACAGATCTTGATGCTCGGTTTGGGAGGTGCGGTGACGGTGACGCCGTTAATTTGGTTTGCGTCAGCTGCAATACGGCTGCCGTTATCGACCCTCGGATTTTTCCAATACATCGCGCCGACCATTTCCTTGTTGTTGGCCATCCTCGTGTATCACGAGCCGGTCAGCGCAGCGCGCTGGAACAGTTTTGTTCTGATATGGGTGGGTTTAATCATTTATTCGGTAGAGGGTGTCATCCACCACCGCCGCGCTCACGAAGCGGTGCAGCTTCAGTAATCTTCGCTGCCGCTCACCCGGTCGGCTTCCAACATGGCGCGTTGTAGCGATCCAACGGAGCGTATCCATGGGCTAAGTTCCGCCAGTGGGCCGCTGAGGGAGGCAATGGCAAGCTCAGCGTTTTCCTGGGTTTCATAGATACCGAGCAATAAGATGTAGTACATCTGTTCCGCGGCGTAGATGCGCGCGGCGGACATACCGCTGAGCTTACGTTCCCGCGCGTACTTTTCCAACGCTTCTTTGCTGGACACCGCCACCAGTTGTACGGCGTAGAAGTCCTCGGGCAAATCGAGGATCGCCACGGGTTTGTCAGGCCGGTAAGACAACTCAACATGGCGCGGCAACTGCACGGCTTGGCTGCTTTCTCTAGTTGGTGCTGCCGATGGCGGCGGCGTTGGCGCAGCGGCTGCGTCAGGCGCTGGGGATGCTGGAGGTGGGACCAGCGATGATGGCTGCGCTGGTGTAGGTGCTTGCGTGGCAGCGCTGGTGCTGCGGGTTCGCGGCTCGGGTAACCGGGTGGGTGCTTGGCGTGCGCTGTCCTTCACACAATCCCACTCGTCATTGTTGTCGCCGACCTGGCAGAACCAACCTTCGCGTCGTTCGCGTGCGGTTGCTGAGGTAGCTTCTACCGCAGCACCGCTATTTGGTGCTTGGCTACCGCACGCGCTGATCAACAGGCTAGCTACACAGGTCACTAACAAAGCGGCCGTGCGCGGCAGCGGCAATGAAGGCGATGCAGGGATCGATGCAGGGATCGATGCAGGGATCAATGCGAGTATGGAACCGGTCATGGGGCCGAACAGTCTAACAAAAAAACCTTTCTTGCTTACGCGTTCGAATTAGCATAGGTTCTTGGCGCGTGTTGACGCGCTGATCAGATTTGAGCGTGTTAACGAAAACGTCACAACAATCGTCACAATAAAGTGAGTTAATTGTCGTAGCAGCAGTAGGTAGTAGATTTGGACATTGCAACACTGAACGACTTTGAGCGCATCCCGCGTATTCTACGTCTAAACATTGCGGGGCAACCGGTAGACTGGGTGAGCTGGCAAGACGCAGTGTGTCTGTATGCAAGAGACATTGTGGTCTGGACCATCGGCGATCCGGTGCTGCAGATTCGCGGTGGCCATTCGCGCCTCGACAGCACCACCTCCACGGTAGAGATTCACGGCATCATTGCCTGTGACGGCCGTGTGGTGCCCAAGAATGACATCACACCGCCACTCACCAATCAGGCGCTGTTTGTGCGCGACCGTGGCACCTGTCTGTATTGTGGTAACCAGTTTTCCGACAGCGATCTGACTCGGGACCACGTGCACCCGGTTTCCCGCGGTGGTCATGACACCTGGGACAATGTAGTGGCCGCGTGCAAACGTTGTAATCACTTTAAAGGCAACCGCTTGCTGGAAGAATGCGGTTTGGAGTTGCTGGCGCTGCCTTATGTGCCTAACTTCGCCGAGTATCTGGCGCTGACCAATTCAGGGCGGATTTTGGGTGACCAAATGGACTTTTTACGCAAGAGTTTTAAGTCCAACTCACGCCTGTTGCACTAGCCTTAGAGCGGCAGGCGCGTCAGCGAAACCCTCTGATGCAGTCATAACCGTACAGCCAATCGATGCGTTGCATGGCAATTTCCGGTAGGAAACGGCTCGACAGTGCAACGTTTACGTGTTGTAAAAACCGTGCCGAGGAACCGGCGTGGTTCATTTGTGTGGCGAGCTTTGCGGCGGCTTGGGCAACTCGGCGCGTACGTGCGCGCCGATACTTTTCATATTCGCTAAATCCGTCTTGTATGTCCTCTTCATAGTTTTCCAACATGCGGCTCAACACCCAGGCGTCCTCAACTCCCAAAGCTTGGGTTTCACGCAGGTAGGGGTTGCCCGGGCTACAGGCAGGACCCAAGTAGACAACAGACCCGGCATGCCAATGTTCGCGGACTTGCGCTTCAAAAGCGTGGAAGGCAGTGGTCTGCTCGGCTGCCTCTAGGGCGCTGTGCAGCATCGGATGCCAATCGGCCTGTTGCAGAGGTCGATCGAGCGGCGCGCTAAACACAATGTGTTGGTTGGCTTTACTGCTGAACTGCCAGGCGTTTTGCTGTTGACCCAGCCAGGTGATGTTGGCTCGGGCTGTGGCTGCGTCTTGGGGTAAAACGGCGTGCCAAAGGGTATGAGTGGGTGCCAATGTCTCGCCATAGGCGTTGGCATCACACATCAGTACGGCGCTGTGGGTGCGCTCAAGGTCGGCTAAAGGTAGACATTCTGCCGGGCCGGGTGTGTCCGAAGGCAGCAGCTGTGGCCAGGCGTCAGCGTCTATGTTTACGTGCGGAGCGTTGTAACGGTTGCGGCTGAAGTTACCCAGCGGCAGCTCGGAGACTAAAAAACCACTGCGCGCCAGACGCACCTGCTGGCGGTCGGGTATGTGGCCAATATCCTCCAGGGTAGCAGCGCCATCCAATGCGGACAGTACACGGGTGATGTTGGCGGACAGGGTGGCGGCAGCGGTGGTCCAGCTTGTGCCGGTGGGCTCGTTACTCAGATGCCAGCTGATGTCATGGAACCCGGCTTTGCGGCAGGCGGCAATGGCGGCGCGCGCCGTGGCATTGTCACCGACTACCGCGAGGGGATACATCAGGTGCGGCGCCAGCGAGTTCCTTCGCGCAGATCTTCAAGCTCTATACCCGCAGCCGCCAACTGATCGCGGATTTGATCGGCTTTGGCAAAATCTTTGGCCGCTCTGGCGGAGTCACGTTCGGCAATCAACGCATCTATGTCCTCGTTAGACATGCCATCGCTGCCTCCCTTGGTAAAATGGCTTTCGGGATCTTCCACGAGGATCCCTAACAGCCAGCCGCCACCCAACAGGGCGCGCCGCAAGGCGTCAATGTCGCTTTGTTTCTCAGCCTTCTGTAGCTCGGAGGCCAGTTCATGCATCGCAGCCAGCGCCAGCGGGGTGTTTAGGTCGTCACACAGCGCTGCTACGACGGATGTCGGAAAGTCATCAACCGCTGCCTCGCTGAACTCATCGATACTGCCGTAGGCGCCAGGTTTGTCACGTAGAGCCTGGTACAGAGTATCGAGGCTGGCTTGAGCCTGGTGCACCAGGTCGTCGGACCAGGCCAACAGCGAACGGTATTGCCCGGACAGCAGCGCGTAACGCAGCACTTCACCGGAGTACAGTTGCGCCAGTTCGTGCACCGTGCGCACATTGCCCAGGGATTTGGACATTTTCTCCGTGCCCATGGTTAACATGTTGTTGTGTAACCAATAGCGCACGTAGTCATTACACTGATTTGCGCAGCGGCTTTGCGCCGCTTCGTTTTCATGGTGCGGAAAAGTGAGATCCGAACCTCCACCGTGGATGTCGATGGTTTGCCCCAGGTGTTTGCGGATCATGGCGGAACATTCGATATGCCAACCCGGACGTCCGAGCCCCCACGGGCTGTCCCATCCCGGTTGCTCTGCCGACGACGGTTTCCACAGGACAAAATCTTTCGGGTCTTTTTTATAAGGCGCCACTTCGACACGCGCGCCGTCGATCATGTCTTCGAGCGAACGTTTGGACAGGCTGCCGTACTCCGGGTCGGACGGTACGTGGAACAACACATGACCGTCGTTTTCGTAGGCGTGCCCGCTGCTGATCAATTCGTCAATCATTTGAATGATTTCATTGATGTGATGGGTGGCTCGCGGTGCCACATCCGGTTCAATCACACCCAGCGTGGCCATGTCGGCTTCATAGGCTTCACTGAAGCGGTCGGCTAACGCCTGTATGGGTTCGCCGTTTTCGAGCGCGGCGGCGTTAATCTTGTCATCAATGTCAGTGATATTGCGGGCGTAGCACACTTCCGGATACATACTGCGCAACAGGCGCGTTAACACGTCGAACACGACGGCAGGTCGGCCGTTGCCAATATGCACCAGGTTGTACACCGTGGGGCCACACACATACATGGTCACCCGTTCCGGGTTCAACGGGGTGAAAATTTCTTTTTCACCGCTGGCAGTGTTGTGCAGCTGCAGCTCAGGCATGACAAATTTTGCCGGTCTATGCGTCGGGCGCGGAGTATACGACTACCTCGTCCCCATCTACCAGTAGATAGAAGCAATTGGGGCGGTTGGTGTGGCACGCCGGTCCGGTTTGTTGCACCGTTACCAGTAGCGCATCGCCGTCACAGTCAAAACGCATGTCGACCAGCGACTGGGTATGCCCGGATGTTTCGCCTTTACGCCAATAGGTTTGCCGGCTGCGGGAGTAGTACCAGACTTGGCCTTCCTCAAGGGTACGCTCGATGGCAGTACGATCCATCCAGCCCAACATCAAGACGTCTTTACTGACTGCATCCTGAGCAATAGCAGCGATCAGGCCTTGCTGGTTGTAGGGTAACGCGTCCAGCACTTCTGCTAAGGGGGTGCGTTGGCCCAGGTCGGCGCCTTCAAGGCCCTTAAGCAGTGTCACTGTTCGGCTCCGCAAACGTTTCCTGTAAGAAGCCATAAACCGCGCGCAGCGCCATGGCTTCTCCACCCTCGGGGCGGCCTGCACGGTTGCGGGTGTTAAACGCCATGATGTCAAAATGCATCCAACGCGTGTCGCTGACAAACTTTTGCAAGAACAAAGCGGCGGTGATGGCGCCGGCATAGGGGGACGCCGCGGAATTCACCACGTCCGCCACTTTGGAATCAAGCATGTGGTTGTAGCCACCGTGCAGCGGCATGCGCCACACAGGATCGTCGTGGCTGTTGCCATGGCGACTCACGGCATTGGCGAGGTCGTCGTCGTTACAGAACATCGCGGCGATTTCCGCGCCTACCGCGGAGCGTGCCGAACCGGTGAGCGTGGCGTAGTCAAAGATTAACTGTGGCTTGTCTTCGCACGCAATTGACAGGGCGTCACACAACAGCAAGCGGCCTTCGGCGTCGGTATTGTCAATCTCCACAGTCAGGCCCTTGTGGGTGTGCAGAACGTCACCGGGCCGGAACGCGTTTCCGGCGATGGCATTTTCCGCGGCGGGGACCAACAGACGTAAGCGCACGGGTAAGTTTTGCGCCATGATCAAATACGCCAAACCAATCACCGTGGCGGCTCCGCCCATGTCTTTTTTCATCAAACGCATGGCGTTGGCGGGTTTGATGTCCAAGCCGCCGCTGTCGAAGGTCACACCTTTACCGACCAAGGTGACCTTGGGGTGCGTCTCGTCACCCCATTGCAGGTCAATTAGGCAGGGTGGGTCTTCAGCTGCTCGACCGACGGCGTGGATGGCGCCGCAGTTGTTGTCGAGCAGGGCGTCACCCACGGTAATTTGGCAGCTGGCTTCAAAGGTATCGGCCAGTGCCTGTACCTCAGCTTGCAAGTGTGAGGGCGCCATGTCTTGGGCACCGGTGTTGATCAGGTCGCGGGTCAGTGCCACGGCAACGGTGCTGTTGACGATCAGGTCTCCGTCGTTGGCCTCGGGCAACACCAGGCGTGCCGGTTGGCGTTTGGCGTTTTTGTACCGGGTAAATTGATAGCCGCCGAGCCCCCAGCCAATCAGCTGTAAGTTGGTGACTTGGTTATCCAGGACGTAGTCCCCTTCGGGCAGTTGTAGCGGCAGGTGACCAAGGCTTGCGAGGTTGTCTTTGCCGTCCCAGCCGACTAATACAACGGCATCCTGAGTCTCTTCAATCCAGGCGATCTGACCGGGTTTGGCGTTAAAACTCTGTCGACTCAGCCAGGCCAGCTGTGCTTCTGAAAAATCCAAGCGCCAGGACTCGTCGCTGTCCGCGGCGACCAAACGTACGGGGGTGGCCTGGTCGGATTCGGTGATAAAGCAGGTGCCGGCAATGGTGTCTTCGCTATTGTCTGGTTCGTTGTTCATGTTGAGGCGGGTTGTGTTAAAGCTGTTTGACCGGAATGGCCTCGAGACCCAAGTTGTTTTTCTCAAACACCCGGTCTGCCCGATAGCTCGAGCGCACCAGCGGGCCCGAAGCCACTTCGGTAAAACCCATGTCCAATCCCCATTCCCGATAGGCGGCAAATTGTTCCGGTGTGACCCAACGGTCCACCGGCAGGTGGTTGGGTGTCGGACGCAGGTATTGTCCCAGCGTGACGATATCAACCTGATGTGCCCGCAGCGCCTGCAGGGTAGCGCGAATTTCATCGTCACGTTCGCCGATGCCCACCATCAGACTCGATTTGGTCAACACGTTTGCATTGGCTTGTTTGGCATAGGCCAGCACGTCTAGGGTTTGTTGGTAGCCGGCCCGTGGGTCCCGCACGACGTGGGTTAGCCGTTCCACGGTTTCGACGTTCTGCGCAAACACTTCAAGACCGGAATTGACCACGGTAGCCACCGCAGCCGTGTCGCCGCTGAAATCCGGCGTCAGCGCCTCCACCGCAGTGTTGGGATTGGCGGCTTTGATGGCCCTGACACACGCCGCGTAGTGCGCCGCACCACCGTCTGCCAGATCATCCCTGTCTACCGAAGTGAGGACCACGTATTTAAGGCCCATCAGGCTTACGGAACGAGCGGCATTTGCGGGCTCTGCCGGATCCAGCCAGCCCTGTGGGTTACCCGTGTCCACCGCGCAGAATTTACAGGCGCGCGTACACACCGCGCCCATCAACATGATGGTAGCGGTGCCATGGCTCCAGCATTCGCCAATATTGGGGCAGTGCGATTCTTCACACACCGTGGCTAGACGGTGTTCGTGTACAGTTTTTTGCACGGCTTTAAAACGCGCGCCGCCGCCCAGGCGCACACGCAACCACGGCGGCTTGCGCCCGCTGGCCACATCAGCGTTGGCATTGGTTTTAATGCCATCCTTGATGGCAACCACGCCGGTATCAGTGGTGAACTTGGTGCCGCTTCGCCGGCTGTTTGTTGTGTCTGAGGTCATGCTGCAAATTGTACCAGGCAGGAACGGTTTGGGTGCGATCTGCATCGAACATTGACCATCGCAGTAAGTCTAGTGTTCAAACCCCTTGAAAACTTAGGATCAGCGGGTTTGTGGGGTTCTTGGGCTAGACGGCGTACCGCCCGTGGGGTTGGGCCCCATCAAGGTGCGCCAACAACGCCCAAGGACCCCACAGACCCGCCCTGTGGGAGATCGCCAGCTTTACGCTAACTGCGTCATTGCT
>JANQKS010000065.1 GCA_028281005.1 Pseudomonadales bacterium | reverse complement strand
TATTGTGTTTTCGGCGGCCCGCCCGTTGAGTAGAATCGGAGGTTGGATCGTTCGAAAAGCCGGAGGCGGGGCTGCCGGTAAGAAGGCGGGTCAAGGTGTCCCAAACGTAGGAGCGCCGATCCTTCGGTCTGCAGGCGCCGCTGTAAATCGCACTGTTGAAATATCCCAAAGGCAGCTTCAAAGGAAGTTCAAGCACGCGGGCGATTTTGGAGTCGATGGGAATTTCAATAATGCCAACGCAGCGCGCTTTAGAGACGCGATAAACGCACACACTGGAGCGGATTCGACGCTGGTGATTCAGGGCACGTATCGTGGCCAGGACGTTACACATTTCGTCGATCCAAACACTGGTCTAAATGTGATCCGCGATGCGGATGGGGCGTTTTTGTCTGGCTGGAAATTAGGTGCTGAGCAACTGGAAAATGTGCTTGGTCGTGGGAGTCTGTGATGAGTACATCAGCGTCAGTTGATAACGGGGGTGTCGGTCTCAAGTTGGACGAGCATCAGGCACTTGTGTTGTTTGAGTGGCTCGCGAAGTTCAACGAAAAAGAGAGCGGCGATTTGCTTGGTCAAGCTGAGCAGCAAGTTCTTTTCGATTTGGAATCGCAATTAGAATCGCGACTCACCGCACCATTCGAATCGAACTACCATGAGTTGCTAGAGAAGGCGCGCGAGGCCGTCTGCAATGGGAGTTCAGGAAAGTAGGTTACTGGTCTGGCGACAGTTGGACTATTGTCGGCCCGAGCGTATTTTTGCTGCCCAATCAGGCAACACCTTAGCTCGCAGGCTCGCCGTTTTTGTGTCACACCCTACGCAGCTTACGCTGACGGTGCAGTTTGTTGAAGCGTTGGGGAAAAAGCGTATACCGTTGTTTGGCCGAACGCGGGACGTGACGCTGCAAGCGCTTGATTGTCTTGTCGACCGCCGTATACGCGGGTGTGGGTGGGGTAGCCGGGGCGTGTTGCGGTTACTCGGCGGCCTCGATGAGCGCGATATCCTGTTTTAGCAGCGCGTTGACGAGTTCATTGAGTTCGACGCCTTTGGCCTGGGCGCGTGCCTGCAGGTAAGCCAGCACGTCGTCATCGAGATAGACCGGCAGATGCAGCTGGGCGTTTTTGCGGAAGAACTTGCCGCGCTCGCCGTTGGAAAAGTCGTATTCGGATCGCATGGTTGTTTAGTTGCTCTGGTACTGTCGTTGTTCCTTGCTGGTGGCTTTACGGGCGGAAATCAGCCGCAGCTTGGCGGCGTTCTCGCCGGCCTCCTCGAAGGTATGGACCACGACGAGGAGCGTGCCGTTCTCAGCCTGTCCGAGGGTGATCCAGCGCTCCTCGGTCTGGCTATGCTCCCGATCATAGACCGAAACGGCCAGCGGGTCGCGGAACACGGTCGCGGCGCGCTCGAAACTGACGCTGTGCTTGCGGCGGTTGGCGGCGGCCTTGGTAGCCCGGATATTCACCACGGAGGGCAAATGCCCGGCGGCGCGCTACATGAAGTTCTTCCTCAGTCCCATCACGGCGATCGCGTGCTCCATCCTAACCCAAACCAAGGCGTGACCGATGTAATGCAGTAATCAGCATGGTCAAGCAAAGCGAACAGTCGGTAATGGTTCGGTTTGGGCGAATCTGAGTGGGGTGAACGACATGTGCGATGTGTACGGAAACACTTTTTTGCATACAGGCGTTGGAGCTACAAGTGCTGGCAAGAGAGAGCGGAAGGATTCTGACTGTGTGTTCGAGTTACGAGAAGCTGAAGTCCTGCGTGCAAGCACACATGAATTCGTTTGAGGTCGGGTCACCAGCATCCAAAGAAACAATAAGAGAAGCGGAACGA
>JANQKS010000060.1 GCA_028281005.1 Pseudomonadales bacterium | reverse complement strand
CAATCAGCCGCGCGCTGCACTTCTTGCCGCGGAAGGCCTACACTGTGGTGTTTTCGGCCATTCCGCAGCTCTATGTCAGCATCCGCAGATCAATTCGACGCCGCGTACTACCAACGTTTTTATCTGGATCCGAACACGCGCGCGGCGTCACCCGTGGAACAGCAGCGCCAGGCTGCGTTTATTGCCAGCTATATTAAGTATTTGCAGCTTCCAGTGACGCGCATCCTCGATGTAGGTTGTGGTTTGGGCACGTTGCTGAAGGCAGTCGGCGAACACTTCCCAGATGCAGAGTGTGTCGGCGTTGAGCTCAGCGCTTACCTGTGTGACACCTACGCTTGGCAGCGCGGGTCGGTGGTGGATTATCACGATAACCCGTTTGATGTGGTGATCTGCAGCGACGTGCTGGGGTATCTGAACAACAAAGACTGCGCCAAGGCGCTAAAAAACCTCACAGAGCTGTGTGAAGGCGCGCTTTATTTAAGCGTAATTACCGCTGAAGACCTGGAAATCTGCGATCCGGACCACACCGACATGCAGCAACATGCGCGCGCACACCAGTGGTATGCAAAACGTTTGCAGACTAATTTCACCGCCGTAGGCGGCGGACTATTCTTGCGCAAACCATTGTCCGTACCACTGTGGCGTATGGAACAAGCTTAACTTAGGAGACGCGTATGCAATGGGAGAGCGCCTTACAGGTTTGCAGAGATCTGCAGCGTGGCAGCATCAGCGCGGTGGACTTGATGCGGGAAACGTATCAACGCATTCAACGAGTCAACCCCGAGGTGAACGCGCTGGTGAACCTGCTGCCCGAAGAAGAAGCGCTGCGCTTAGCAACACAGGCTGATGAAGTCCCTATCGCGCAGCGCGGACCGCTGCATGGTTTACCCATGGCACCCAAGGACGCGGTAGACGTGGCTGGCTTCGCCACCACCTGGGGGTTTGCGCCTTACGCCAACAACATCGTGCGCGAAGATGACACCCAAGCGGCACGCTTAAGAGCGGCTGGCGGCATTTTTATCGGCCGCAGTAATATGCCCGAGTTTGGGCTCGGTTCACACACGTTCAACAGCTTGTTTGGGCAAACCTTAAACCCATACGACACCAGCAAAACCCCGGGTGGCAGCAGCGGCGGTGCAGCTGTTGCACTGGCCACGGAGATGTTGCCCGTGGCGGACGGCAGCGATATGGGCGGCTCGCTACGCAACCCGGCAAGCTACTGCAACGTGGTAGGGTTTCGCCCGTCCATTGGTCGTATGCCGATGTCCAGAGGGATGGCCTGGTTTGCGAGACTGGTGACCACCGGCCCCATGGCCAAAACCGTGGCCGACACCGCGCTGTTGTTTTCGGTCCAGGCCGGTCCGGACGCAAGCGACCCCCTGAGCCTGCCCGAACCCGGCGACACCTTTCTCGATGCACTGGTCGCGCCCGATAACCTGGACGGCTACAAAATCGCCTATAGCCCAGATTTACATGGATTACCCATTGCACCAGAGGTTGCAGCCGTTATTGCCAACGCAGCTGATGTGGTCAGCAACCTTGGCGCCGAGGTGGTGGAAACCGCACCGGATCTCAGCCGCGCCATGGACGTCTTCCAAGTGCAACGCGCGGCAGGGCTGGCTAACCTGGGGAATACCCTCGACCAAGCGGTGCCCGACTGGCGCGAACATGCTAAAGACACCGCCATCTGGAACATCGACAAAGGTAAGTCATTAAGCAGCGCTGACTTATTACACTCCGAGTTGGTGCGCAGCCATATCTACGCCCACGTGGCCGAGTTTTTTGGTGAATACGACGCCTTGCTGCTGCCTGCGGCGCAAGTCGCACCGTTCGAGACTTCGATCGATTGGATACGCGAAATCAACGGCCAGCCCATGCACACCTACATCGACTGGATGACCATTTGTTGCGCCATCACCGTAACCAGCTTACCGGCGATATCCGTACCTGCGGGTTTTACGCCTGAGGGGTTGCCAGTCGGCCTGCAAATAGTGGGTAAACCCAGGGGAGATCTCGAGCTGTTGAAACTGGCCCACGCCTTTGAACAAGCCACCGCATACCATCGCCAGAAGCCTGCCATTTGCGCGGCTTAACAAGCATGCCGCCACAAAACCCGCAACGTTTGTTGGTCATCGGCGCCCATCCGGATGACGCCGAATTCCATGCCGGGGGCTTGATGACGCTGTGGGCAAACGCCGGCCATCAACTCAAAATTATGTGCCTCACCGACGGCTCCGCGGGTCATCATCAGCACGCGCCTGAACAACTGGCTAACATCCGCCAGGATGAAGCCGAAGCGGCGGCAAAGCGCTTGGGCGCCAGCATCACCGTGTGGCAAGAGGCGGACGGGCGCCTGCAAGCAAGCCTTGCCTTGCGTGAAAAACTCATCGCGGAGATACGCACGTTTGCACCGGACCTAATTGTCACCCACCGACCAGCCGACTATCACCCGGATCACCGGGCAACGGCTCAATTGGTCCAGGATGCGTGCTACCTGCTGCAGGTCCCAAACATCGTGCCGGACATTCCCCCGCTCACCAAGCTCCCACCGGTGTTGTTGGCGTGGGATCGCTTTACTTACCCGCGGCTGTTTCGCGCCGACTGGGTTATTGATACTACCTCTGTGCTTGACGATGTGGTGGCGTTGTTGAATTGCCACGCCAGCCAGGTGTATGAGTGGTTGCCGCATACTCAGGGGGACTCTGCGCCTACCGCTGAGCGCATAAGCTGGTTAAAAGAGTGGTACGCCGCACGTCCCCGCCACGTCGCCAAACGATTTGCCACAGAAATGGCCGCAGACGGGGTAAAATACGCGGAAGCTTACGAGGTGTCCGAGTATGGTGGCGCATTTGATGCTGCGCTGTTTGACCTTGGCTCTGCGATCCATGAACAAAGACACATGAACTACGACAGATGAACAGCAAATACCCTAACAAGCCCTCTAACAAGACATGAACCAGCAGCAACTTCCCAACATGTACTCCCTTACGGCGATTGGCATCGCCACCTTCTTAGGATCGGCTCTGGCGGCGGGGTATATGCTGTCAGCCAACTATGCGGCATTGGGGCAAAAGCGTACGGGGCAGTACGCCCTGGGTGGCAGCATTTTGGTGGTGCTGGCGTTTATCTTCCTGCCCACCCAATTTGCCGCCAACATCACCACCGCCATTATTCTAATGATTGCACAGGTGCTGATCGTGTTGGCCATTGCCAACAAGCTGCAAGGGCCGATGTTTAAAAGCTTCGAGGAAATGGGTGGTACCTACCACCCGATGCGCCGTGCTGTATTGGTGGGCGTGGTGGCGTCGCTGGTTTTGACTTTTGCCTGGATCACCTTGGTGTTAATTGTGACCGGTGGCACTCCGCCGACACCGGCCACCACATAAGGCTCGCAAGGCAGATCGGTTTGAGACAACGTTATCGGACAGCCCGCGCCGTCTTGCGCTTTGAGGATCGTTTTCTGCTTGCCATACATTCGAGTTTTTGGGCACGCAAAGAAAAACGTTGGGGGTTACCCGGCGGCAACATCGAACGCGGCGAGGCGCCGCTAAACGCGGTGATTCGTGAACTCGAAGAAGAACTCGAATTGTACCTTTCCCACCTCACTGAGCTTGGCGCCTACTTTTATAAAGGCAACGACCATATGGTATTCGGCGCTGAGGCCGACCGTCTCATCCAAACCTACGACGATAGCGAGTTGTTAGACTTGCGTTGGTTTACTCTGCAGGAACTGCAACAACTCGAAAGCGAACGTAAGCTCCACGCCGGCTATGAACTGCAGGCAGTGCGGCAATTCATAGCGCTGGCCGATTACTAATCTGGCCGGTTGGCGCCTGGTGCTCAACCCATCTGACCTCTAGCAGCAGCGGGGTTTTGCGGTGCCGGCAAAGTTATCTAGGTCTTCCAACTTGTGATACCACTCCCACATGGTGCCGTCCGGCGCATGGGTTACCGCTTTGTTTTGCTGGGCAAAACAACAGTCTTCTTTAAGCTGTAAATCAACGTCCAAGCCGGCCTCGCGCTGCTTTTCGGCTGCTGCTAACACATCCGCATCGCTGAAGGTCTCTACCCCCAGGTGATTCAACCGGTCGGCGGCATCTGTAGTTTCGAACAGCACCAGTTTTAGTGGCGGTTCGGCGACCTCAAAGTTCGCATAACCCGGTTTACGTTTGGCAACGTCTACGCCAAATAAACGTTGGTAGTAATCAATCGAAGCTTGCAGATCGGTTACGTTCAGGGCCAGTTGTAGGCGCATGGGTTTCTCCTTTATATTATTTCTAATATTTTCGAAATATACGCACAACTGTACGGGCGTGTGTCATGCAGCGCCAATAACATTTCGCTATTTCTAGATATTTGGAAATGAAAAAAGGTTACATCATGGGTGATAATGCTGACTTCGTTCGTTTCGACGGAAACACACATGGGCACCGAAGAAGCTGCCGCCTGCATGGAAAGCCTGGGTAACGCCAAGCGCTTGGAACTCTATCGACATCTGGTACGCGCCGGGCCTGGCGGTCTAGCGGTCGGCGAGCTGCAGCAGCGCTTGAGTATTCCAGGCTCTACCCTCTCCCACCATATCCAACATCTGGTGCAACGGCATTTGGTGATGCAGACGCGGGAGGGTCGTGTGCTGCGGTGTACGGCAAATTTCGCCGTCATGACCGCCTTGGTTAGCTTTCTTACTGAGGAATGTTGTAGCGAGCCCGAGTGTTGTTAGGCAAATTTAGCAACACTGCTTAAACAGCACCCACTGTGTGATTGAGCTTTGAATGACAGCTTTCTCCAGAGCAGTCATTGAAAGGTCAACGACCAACGCGTAATTCCGTTTAGGTTTGTTAGCCTTCTGCGCTTAACCGCGCACCCAGCACGCAGGGAATCCAGTACGCGCAGAAAGCTAACAAACCTAAACGATTGCAGTCTTACATCCGGCCTGTTTGTGGAGTCTGATCTCCTGGCCTCTATGGACTTCGCCGACGGGGCCCTATCTGAACATCGAGCTTGATCGCTCAAGAGGCTCCTCGGGTTTGACCCGCCGTGGTTCGACCTGTATCGCCATGATTTCACCTGTGCAATCGTGGAATGACCTCCCGTTTTCTCTAAACTATTTTGAGCGACGTGAGTGATTTCACGCCGTGTGAACCCGCTCGTAGTGTTCGTTGCGTGCCAGTATCACCCAGGCCACTCGCGCCATCTTGTTGGCCAGTGCCACGGCCACCTCATTGACATGACAGCGCTGCAGCAGTTGTTCTACCCAAGGATTTCCCCCTGCTAAACCGCCTTTCAAGCGCCGCCTACTAGTGCTGTAGCCGTCAACAAGCCAATCCCCGGTATCTCTTCCAGACGTTGGCTCTCGGCACTGCTTGAATGCCAGGCTTGTAGCTGAGCCTCCAGTCGCTTGGCGCGTTCCATCAGTTGATCGTGTTCTGCCTTAAGCTCCGCCAGCAGATGCCGCGTTAACACAGGCAAGCCATTCTCCGCATCCTCCAACAGTTCCGGCAATCGCTGAGATACCACTTTGACACCCTGCGGCAAACACAGACCGTACTCCGCCAGAACTGAGCGCATGTGATTGCTCAACGCCACCCTTTGGCGTACCAACTGCTGACGCGCATGGTGCAGATGCAGAACGGCCTGCTGTTCCGGTGATTTGGGGCTTACAAAACGCATCCCGGGCCTTTGTACCGCTTCGCAGATCGCTTCCGCATCGTTGCGATCATTCTTGTTTGACTTCAGATAAGGCTTGACGAACGCGGGTGCCATCATGCGTACGTCGTGGCCATGTTGCGATAATGTGCGGTACCAGTAATGGGCGCCGCTGCAAGCTTCCATACCAATCAGACAAGGAGACAATCTGGCGAAAAACAAATGCATCTGGTTACGCCTGAGTTGTTTTCGCAGGATCACTTTGCCTTGCTCATCTACCGCGTGTACCTGAAATACGTTCTTTGCCAAGTCCAGTCCGATCACGCTAATCTTATTCATGAATACCGTCCTCTCTGGTTGATGTTTGAATATCTCAACTATGGCACATCGATGCCGATTCAAAGAGGGCGGTGTCCATTCCATCTGAATAAGTCTCATGTGCTCAGCGTGTCATACGGCGTCTGTGGCAAGGCGCGTTCCGCCGGCAATGTAGGAACCTTGCCAAGGGGCGCAACGAAGTCCACAGGCGCCGTATGGCGCGCCCGCTGGGAGGCGCTGGCGCGGCTAAGCGACTGGTCTTTCACGAGGCAAATTGCTACCTTTCTCACTCAGTCGGACAAAAAAACCCCCGCTTCTCAGCGAGGGTCCGTCAGCAATCTTAAGCGGCGCCTAAAGGCGCCGCTTAAGGCGTGGGGTTGCGTCTCTCTACATAGAGGCCTTGAATCTGGCATACCAGACCATGCCCCTCGGGTCATGAATCTTGGAATCATATCCAGGGCCGTCATCAATTGACGGAGGCTCTTCGTTGGTCAGGTTGATAATGCCTACCGTAACGGTCGGCCCCACGGCGCCAAACAGTTCCTGGAACTGATAGCTATACTGCACATCGATAGTGGTATGGTCATCGATGTTGGGCGACGGTCGGCGGTTGTTCAACTGCGCGATAATCGCTGAGGGCGTACGGCTCATCTTGTAGCTGTCGGTGTGCCGAACGGTCAAGTTGGCACTGTGATTGCCTAGCAGCCAGTCGAGACCGAAGCTGGCCCGCCATTCGGGAGCCGGGGCACCAATCGTTTGGAAGTTGCGTTTGCCTAGGCCATCAACTTTCGCGCTGCCGGGAGATTCCTGGAACTCGTACTCTTCGATATGGCTGGACTTCCAGAACGGGGTGAACAAGCCCAAACTGTCCGTTTCGATATCGTAGCGAAGCGCTAGGTCGATGCCGTTGGTATCAACACTGGCCGCGTTGATGAATTGAGACCGAATCACGGCAATGGTGCCATCCGGATTCAAGGTGAGTTTCTGAGACGCCGGTCCACCTACGATGCCCGCATTGATCTCGGTCACATATGCGTCGATGACTGATACGTTGGACTCTTTGCGGATGGCATTTTCGAACTCGAAGGACCAGTAGTCTACGCTGACTGACAGGCCGTCCAACACACCTTCCACAGGCTCCCATGTGAAGCCGACGTTGAAGACGTCCGCTTCCTCAGGTTCCAGGTTCGGGTTGCCGGTCGCAATACCCGGAATGAACACCCGCGCGGAACCCGGATCGAACGGGTCTGACTGTACGTTGTTTAACGAAGTGCTCGAACCGCCTAGCTGGGCCAGTCCGGGTGCCTTGAAAGAGGTCTGGAAAGTGCTGCGCAAAGCCAGCGAGTTCACCGGCATCCACAACAGTGAGAACTTGGGATCGGTGGTGCTGCCGGTATCACCGTCGTAATCTTCGTAACGCACGGCAGCGGATAGTTCCATAGCGCCAATGGCGGAGTCCGGGTCTGCAATGGGTACGTTTACTTCTGCAAAGAATGCAGAAACATCCCGGGTGACCTTGAAGGGCTCACCCCCCACAACAAAGGAAAAATCGAAGTTTGCCGCTGTACCGGAAGTCTCTGCCTGAAAGGTCTGATCCCGGCGCTGATAACCCACCGCCAGGCCGACGTTGCCTGCCGGCAACTCGAAAATGTCGCCGGTTGCCACGGCATCCAGTACCCAAACTTCCTGCTGCGCGTTACCTAGGATAGGGTCAAAAATGTCGTCAAAAATTTGATCGGCATTGTATAAGCCGTTTGGACCGATATCCGCTGGATCAGCCAGATAGGCGCTGCCAAAGGGATTGTAGAAGAAACACGGCGCAATCCCCGGCACACCTGATTCGGCATCGCAGTCCCGGCCGCCGAGCCCTGCTAGCGCGAGGCGCATGTTGGGGTCGTTGGTGTCCCGGGCGGCGAATCCGTCGAACTTATGTTCACTCCAGGTGGAGGTTACGTCGAACGTCCAGTTGCCAAACGGTAGATCGCCGCGCAGCCCAGCAACGAAGTGCGTCTTGTCGCGGTTCATCTTGCCGATATTGCTGTAGCGACCTTTACGCTGCACAACCTGTTCCGGAACGTCGGTGTACGGTCTGCCTTGGTTGAATAGCGGCCCGACCAGCGGGTTGGCTTCGGCTGCGGCAATGGCGTCAGCAAACCCTAAGGCCTGTGCCGCTGCATCGTCGATCAGTTCCTGTCCGCCCAACCCGCGACGAATGGCATCGTTGCGCAGGCCTGGATTTGAAATCGGCACAACCGGTTGCACAACAAAGCCATACGCTGGTGAGTTTCCTCGATTAATAGTATTCGAAGCGGTTTGGAACTCGCCATAAACTTCCAGATTGGTGTCGGGATCAAGCAGATAGTTGAAGTGGGCCCACAGGTTTACGCGGCGTTCTTCATCGAGCAAGGATTGATAAGGGAAAAAGTCGAAGATGCACGCTTCTGATCCGTTGAACTGCGCACCTGGGAAACGCAGGAAACTAACCGGCGTTGAGCCGCTTGCGTGCGGTACATTCTGACAGTCGAGGTCTGCGCCCTGCAGTGAGGTAGGATCAAACGTTGTCGCCTGCCAAGCCGCTGCCCGAGCCGCGAAATCTGCATCTGCTTCACCGGCGGCCTGTGTCGGACGGAACGTGCCCGGTCCACCAAAGCTAGAGATGCCGGTACCGGTGGCGAAATCTGCCTCCAGGAAAGGAATCTGGTCCCGTTCCATCCAACTGGCGGCAACGACGATGTTGCCGCGATCGTTGCTGACACCGAAAATTCCCTGCAGCACTTTGTCTGTGGGGGTTCCGCCATCCGTAGCATCGTATTCCGTGATGGACTGGTAGTCATAGGAAAGTTCGAAGCCTTCGAAGTCGTTGCGAGTAATAAAGTTGACAACACCGGAAATGGCGTCAGAACCATACAAGGCGGCCGCCCCATCCTTCAGCACTTCCAAGCGCTCGATCGCGATGGTTGGGATGATCGATGCGGTATCCACGAACGCAACACCGTCGTTGTTGAGTTGGGGTGCCTCAGCCTGACGGCGCCCGTTAACCAACACTAAGGTTGAGTTGATACCAAGACCTCGCAGGTTGATGCTCTCCATACCTGTAGTCGCACCGGAACGTGCTGTGTCCGGCCAGTTCTCGGATCCGAGGTTGTAGGGCAGGTTTTGCATCAGTTGTGCAACGGAAACCGCACCGGATTTTTCAAAGTCTTCCTGGCCGATCAGGTCGAGGGGTGATGGTGAGTCGAAGCTGGATCGCTTGATGTAGGATCCGGTGACGACGATCTCTTCAATCACGCCTTCCTCGGCCCACACCGAGGCTGGGACGAGCGATGCACCCGCGAATGCAAGGGTCATCGCCACCACAAAAAAGTGTTTCATGTTTTCCTCTCCAAATGGTTTGTAACATCCGCCACGGATGGCTCACGTTACCGCAGCCTCAATCTCCCATGTCGCGACGAACAGCCGTATAATATTGATCATGCTTCCAACGTCAATATCTGAATTTCGGATCGATCAATCGGCGGAGCCGACGACTACCTCGGCACACTTTTTGTTGATGCGGGTCGTTCGATATTGTCTTAGGGCGATATTGGTGCTGGGGATATGGCCCGTCGCCAACGCGGCAGCTGTGGATGCGGAGATTAATTCCTGCCGCGAACTCAGCGATACCCGCGATCGGCTGGCATGCTACGACCGCATTGACATTGGTGGTGAGACCGAGCCCGCTGCCCCGGACAGCACACAACGCGCTGATCAAGCCGAGCAGTCAACAAGTTTGTCGACTGGTGCGGTCGAGCCGAATGAGCCTCAGCGACCTCCGCCAAGGCGTAAACCACCACCGCGCGGTAGTGCGGATTTGAAGGGTGAGGTTATCACCGAGATAACCCAGACACCCACTGGACGGTACCGTTTTCGATTGGACAACGGCGAGTTATGGGAGCAGACGGAACCTAGGACCATGGATTTGCGGATTGACGATCGTGTTGACATCACTGAATCGTTCATGGGTTCGTGGACAATGCGCGAAACGGGAGGGGGTTCGCGTTCGTTTAAGGTGCGCCGGCTTGAGTGATCAAAACCGTTACGCCGGCTTGACGTGGCAGGCAACACTGCCGCCATGCGTTACCCCTTCATGCTCCGGCATACGTTCACTGCAAACGGGCTGGGCGAACGGGCAGCGGCCATGGAACGCACATCCCGGTGGTGGATCCAGCGGGCTGGGAATCTCACCGGCCAATGGCGGTGCTCGGCGCGCGCGCTGGCGGACCGGATCCGGGATGGGTACGGCGGCCAATAGCGCGCGGGTGTAAGGGTGTGCAGGCGCGTCAAAAATGCCCTCAACCGGGCCTTGTTCCACGATGCGGCCCAGATAGGTGACCGCAACCCGATCGGCGATGTGCCTCACAACACCCAAGTCGTGAGAAATAAACAGGTACGCCATGCCGAATTCTGCCTGCAGGTCTTCGAGCAGGTTAAGGATCTGGTTCTGGGTGGATACGTCCAAAGCACTGACCGCTTCGTCCAGAACCAGCAGTTTTGGCTTCAGCGCGATGGCGCGTGCTATGGCGATGCGCTGGCGCTGTCCGCCTGAGAATTCATACGGATAGCGGTTTAAGTGATGCGAATCCAGTCCGACCAGTGTCAACAGCCTCAGGACTTCAGCGTCCAACGCCGGTCCCCGTGCATGTCCGTGCACAAGCAGGGGTTCTGCGACGATATTGTGGATGAGTTTGGATGGGTTCAAAGAGGCGTACGGGTCTTGAAAGACCATCTGTAGCTTGGGTCGCACTTGCCGTAGTGCCGTGTTTGTTAAGGCGGTAAGGTCGTCACCGTCAAGGATGATCCGGCCGCTGCTGATGGGTAGCAGCCGCATGACGGCGCGTGCCAGCGTAGATTTACCGGAACCGGACTCACCGACAACTGCCAATGTTTCGCCAGCCGCTACGGTCAAGTCCACCTCTCGAACTGCCCGCAGCGAACGCCGTCGCGTCAGCATCCCACTCCCTATCTTGAAGGTCACGGACAACCCGCGTACTTCAAGCATGAGTCGTACCCCGGAGGCTTAGCTTCGCATGTAATGGGCAACGGCTGCCATGCAGGTGATCGCCCTCCAGGTTAGGGGGGTGTTGCTCGCAAATGGGTTTTGCATATGGACAGCGTGGTGCAAAACGGCACCCCGGGGGCATATCCCAAGGTACCGGCGGGGCGCCCCGGATAACCTGCAGGCGCTGTCCTGCTTGGCCGAGTTGGGGCATGGCACGCAGCAACCCTTCGGTGTATGGATGCTGAGGGTGTCTGAACAGTTCTTCCACCGGGGCTGTCTCGACGATTTGACCGGCGTACATCACCGCAACGCGGTCACAGATGTCCGCGACCACGCCGAGATTGTGGGTGACAAACAGCACCCCCATATCGAAACGGTTTTGCAGTTGGCGCAATAACTCTAAGATCTGGGCCTGTACCGTGACATCCAGCGCAGTGGTCGGTTCATCCGCAATAAGCAGCTTTGGCTCACAAGCCAGCGCCATGGCAATGGCCGCGCGCTGCCGCATGCCGCCGGAGAATTCATGTGGATAGGCCCTGGCACGCTGGTGGGGGTCGGGAATGCGCACCAGGTCCAATGCTTCCACCGCCCGCGCCATAGCCGCGCGCCTGCTCAAACCCAGGTGAGTCCGCACGGTTTCCGCTATCTGCTCACCTATAGTGAAGGCGGGATTGAGACTGGTCATGGACTCCTGAAATACCATGCCGATATCGCGGCCGCGGCGTTGTCGAAGTTGTTCATCGGGCAGGCTGAGTAGGTTCTCCCCATCCAGAAAAATCCCACCCTGACTGATGCGGCCGGGAGGGTTGGGGATCAGTTGCATGATGGACATCGCGCTTACTGTCTTACCTGATCCAGACTCACCCACCAATCCCAGCGTCTCCCCGGGGGCGATGTCGAAATTCACGTCATCGACCACCCTGACCCAACCGTGTTCGGTGAGGAACTCAACGTTGAGGTTGTCTACCGTCAGCAGCATCAGGTGTCCGTTCGCACTTCGCGGCCGAGCGCGTCGCGCAGGCCGTCGCCAATCGTGTACAAGGCGAGTACCGTAATCGCAATGGCAAGACCCGGGAATAAAATCAGTGAAGGGGCGTGGTCGATGTACCTGAATCCGCGGCCGACCATTGCGCCCCAGCTAGAGTCCGGTGGTTGGGTGCCGAGACCAAGGAAGCTCAAGCCTGCTTCGGCCAGCATGGCCACACCGGCAAAGACCGAGATCTGCACAAACAGGGGTGAGATGACGTTCGGCAGGATATGTCTGGTTATGATCCAGGCTTCGCTGCACCCAATGCTACGGGCGGCTTCGACGTAAGTTTCCGAAGCCACGCTCATAGTGGTGGCGCGCATGAGTCGCAAGAATGTCGGCGACAGCAACACACCTACCGCTATCATGGCATTAGTAAGACTCGGCCCGAGCACGGCAATAATGGCGACGGCAAGAATGAGCGGCGGAAAGGCCATCAGCGCATCTGTAGCGCGCATGGTGAAACTATCAGCGTATCCCCCGGCCAGGCCTGCGATAAGGCCCGGCGGCACACCGATCAGCAGCGCAATCACTACTGCCTGCAACGCCGCCAGCAGCGATATGCGAGCCGCGAATAACATACGACTGAACACATCGCGGCCGAGTTCGTCGGTGCCGAACCAGTGGCTCGAACTCGGTCCCTGCAACACACGGTCCAGGTTGATAGCCATCGGGTCATAGGGCGCAATCAAGGGTGCCGCTACGGCTGCCGCTGACAGAAATGCGACAAACCCCAACCCCGCCAGACTCAATCGCTGTCGTGCGAAGCGCCTGAGGAAGCGCCGCAATGCGCTTGGAGAAGCGTGTGCTGTCATTGCGGGCGCACCTTGGGGTTGAAGTAACCGTAGGATATGTCGACTAGCAAATTGATGAGCACCGCAACAAACACCGCCATAATGACCACCCCCTGGATCATCGGTAAATCACGGGTAAACACTGACGCCACCGCTAATTGACCGATACCCGGCATGCCGAACACCTGCTCAACAATGATGGTGCCGCCCAGCAGCGAGTTTGCCTGCACACCGAGTATGGTCACCATGGGAATGGCGGCATTCTTGAAGGCGTGTTTGACAACAACTTTTCTGTGCGGCAAGCCTTTGGCGCGTGCGGTGCGGACAAAATCCTGATCCATCACGTCCACCATAGCACCCCGCAACTGCCGTGTGAGAATTGCCGCCGCGGCGAAACCCAGGGTGAATGCAGGCAGTAGGATGTGAGACCACCACTGACCCAGACCCGCCGCCATCGGCACGTAGCCGGTGGCTGGAAACCATGGCTGACGGATTGCAAGCACCAAAGCCAGCATCAGCCCCAGCCAGAAGTTGGGAATGGCCAGACCGGCGGAAGCACCGACAGTAACGACTCTGTCAATGACACTGCCAGGGCGTATACCAGCCAGAATTCCCGCGGGTACGCTGATCGCAAGGGCAATCGCAATGGCCATCAGCGCCAGCGAAAGCGTAACCGGCAGGCGTTGCAACAGCACATCCGCCACGGATTGATCTGAAAACAGCGAAGTGCCCAGATCGCCCTGCAGGAGAGCCCACAGCCAGTGGCCGTAGCGCACCAGGACAGGCTCGTTTAGACCCAGTTCCTCGCGGATGCGTTCAACAGTCTCTGGTGAAGCATCCTCACCGGCCAGCAGATAGGCGGGATCGCCGGGTATCAGCAGCACCATGGAGAACACCAGCAGCGACACCACCAGCAGCAGCGGGATCATGGCAAGCAGGCGCTCGAGGACGAAGCGCAGCATCAGCGACGCACCCGGACGCCGCGAAATTCAGGCTTGTTACCTGATGCCCACACCTGCATACCCTCAACGTTGGGGCGTAGTGCAAACGTCGAGGAGGGTAAAAACAGCACCAGCCCCAGCGCCTGGCGGGTGATTTCCGCAGCCGCCGCCTGCAGCTTTGCAGGGCGCGCAACGGCATCCGTCTCCTGCCTTGCGAGCCGGGCCAGGCGCATAACCTCGGGAGTGGTATGACCGCCGGGGTTGGGAAGCGACCCTGGTGTGAACAGCAGATCGATGGTTTGGGAGGGGTCAGGGCGGCCACCCCAAGTGACCAGCGCAGCGTCACCTTCGGAAGCGCCATAGAACCGTTCGCTGATCTGAGCGCCTTCCAATACCCAAGGCTGGGCGCTGATGCCCACTTGGGCAAACTGATATTGCAGCACCTCGAACAGGGGCACATAGCTGGGTATATTCGGCACGATCAGTTCGAAACTGAAACCACCAGCCAAACCTGCTTCTGCCAGCAGCGCACGAGCGCGATCGGGGTCGTAAGAGTAATAATCCGTGCCGATGTTGCCGTCGTGGGCGATGTAACCGGTGGGAAAGTGTTGGGCCGAGGCTTCACCATAGCCGAAGTTCAGTGCGCGTACGATGGCTTTGCGGTCGATGGCGTAGTTCAGCGCCTGGCGGACGCGTTCATCTGCGAACTCGGAGCGCGCCCGGTTTAGTTGCATGTGTAGGACCTCAAGTCCTACGCCGCTGCGTACCTTGAGGCCATAGCGTCGTGCCTGTTCGATTTGCAGAGTGCTGATGGTTGTGCCGTCGACCTGTCCGGAGCGCACGGCGTTCAATCGGGTTGTGGTATCCGGGATAAGAACCAATTGCAGACGCCGTACACCGGCATCCTGTGGAGCCCAGTAATCTTCAAAGCGTTCGTAAACGGAGCGGTTGCCGAGCAGGAATTCGATATGGCGATATGGTCCGGCACCCACTCCTTTAAGATCAAGCCCACCGGCTTGCAGTGCGCGGGGACTTACCATCATTCCCGCACGATCAGACAGTATCAGCGGCAGTGCCGCGTCCGGTGCATTCAGATGCAGACGCACACGAAGGTCATCCAGTACCTCGACGCGCTCAATGTGTTTGAGTTCGGCTTTCACAGAGCTGCCGAGCACAGTCTTGGCACGCTGGATGTTGGCGGCCACAGCTTGTGCGTTAAAAGGTTGCCCGTCGTGGAATTTGACATCCGGCCGTAAGTCGAGATCTAACCACATACCCTGCGCGCCGAACTGCCATGATCGGGCAAGCCCCGGAACCGCAGTGCCGGATGGGCTCATGTGTACAAGACGGTCGTAGACCGGGAACAGCCACGTGTTATCGTAGCTGGAGGTGGCACGATGGGGATCAAAACGTGTGACGCCGGAGGCTAGAGAAAAAGTGGCGGTGGCGTGCGGATCCCACACAGCTTGCGGGTCGTCCAGCGGGACTTGTTGGGTGCAGGCTGTCAGGATCCACGCAACCAGCAGCGTTGGGCTAAGCGAATACCGGCGGTTACGATGACTAATCACTGATGCGCAAAAGCTTCCATCTTCCCCCCACTTCTTCTCAGCCGCGGCTCTTCTTAGCCGCAGCGCTCGGGATTGACGGCAAGTGAAGGCTGCTCGGAACGCGGATCCCATTGCAGAACGCCAATATACTACTGCAAACGTTTAATGACCAATATTGAATAGTTGCCCGGGTTGTACAAGCTGGCTTTCTCCTGAAAACGTGTGCTGTGTAGGGGTACCTCAGTGCGATAGCAAAGTGATCAGTTCAGCCCAAGTCTGTACCGTTACTTTTGCCGGCAATGCGCTACGCGAATTGTGGTTTGGCCGAGAATATTCGATGGATCAATACACCCGTATCATTGTGTTAGTAGACGGATCAGTAGAATCAATCAGGGCGGCTGATTTCGCCGCGAATCTGAGCGACTCAAAATCCCGCTCTACGTATTGCCCCCGAAACGGCCTCAATACAATGGCTGCGTGGAACGCGCCAACCAAACCTCACGCAGTGAGTTTTA
>JANQKS010000014.1 GCA_028281005.1 Pseudomonadales bacterium | reverse complement strand
CCATGCAACGGCTAACAATGCACGTCGCTTCCTGCGTGCACTCATCAACGATCTGCCCTTCAACGTGATCTCGATCCAAGTCGATGGTGGCAGTGAGTTCATGGCCGAGTTCGAAGCAGAGTGTGAGCGACTCAAAATCCCGCTCTACGTATTGCCCCCGAAACGACCTCAATACAATGGCTGCGTGGAACGCGCCAACCAAACCTCACGCAGTGAGTTTTATCCCTTCTACCAAGGTGCATTTACCATCGAGGCGATGAACCAAGCGCTCTTAGACTATCAACACCTCTACAACGATTATCGGCCACACCCGTCACTGGACTTGATGACCCCAAATGAGTACGTTCAATCACTCGCGGCTGCCTGAGCCAGTCTTATATGTAATGAACCAGGACAGCCCCTTTTTCGCACTATTCATCCTGCTTATCCTGCTCATCCTGCCTCCCACTGCTAAGTTTTAGTTCCTCTACACAATCACGTTCGTTTCAATCAAACAGACCTCGCGGGGCCTTAGCCATTACTGCATAGTCCGGCCCTTCCTTCTGCCAACCGTATGGCTGCTTGCCCGCCACCAAGTTAAGAAATCTCTCATCGTCAGTGTGTCGCTCGAGCACCTCTTGCGGGACAACACCTTTGTGCTGCTCCTGAGTAACGATGTACTGCCGAGCAAAGAAGAGCGCCAGATTTACTCGTATTCCGGGTATCTGCCGTGGAAACGATCCATGCCAAGTGTTGCCATGCCAAATCACCGCATCGCCCGGTTCTAAATCCATGGGGATCGCTTCGGGATTTGCTAACTCTCCCGACAAGCCCATTTCCGCAGGCGTGGGACTGCGCGCCAGTCTATGACTACCGGGGACGACCGCCAGGGCCCCCGCTTCTTTGCTGTAAGGTGTGAGCGCGTAGTTAAGGTTTGCGCACAAAGAATGCACCGGGAAAGGCTGCGGGATGCCATTGCCGTTATCGGAGTGAAGCGGCAACACGCCCATCTCGCCCATGCCTTTAAAGTGGCAACCCATACTGGATAACAAGCAACTTTCACCGAGCAGGTACGTCATCAAAGCCAGCGGCTTCTCGAGCATGAGGATTTCTTCAAATACCTCATCGTCGTACAGCATGTACGGCACGTAGGTCATGTTCTCGAAGTCTTCAGCGGTCGCTGTTTGCAGATCTAACGAGCGACCTATGTCACGTTCGACGCGCCTTTGAATCGCCGCCGTTGCTCGCTCGATCTGCTGGCCCGAAAGCACGCCTCGTAAGACGGTATAGCCGTCCGCTTCCAGCTTGAGCAGCTCAGCGTTGAGCCCTAGCCTGTCTATTTCGCGCAATACTCGATCAAGCGCCGGATCATTAGCTGCGTTGTTGTTCGCGCCATCCAAAGAAGCTACCTCACTCATGTTTTCTCCCTAATCAACCTAACTACAAACCAGGTCATGCCGTCTGCACGGCCATGGCGTCATGTAAGCCCATAAACCAAGGAACGTTGGCCATTTCGTTCTCATCCCCTTCGCGCTTCATTTGCCCAGCTGCGATGGCTTGGGTGACGATCCGGCCTGCTTCCTGCATAGCTTCGGGGTTTCCTTCAAAGACGAGGCGTGTGACCGGCAAAATGGTTTGGTAGTCCACCGTGATGCGAACGTCCGCGGACTCTGGAATTCCCTCGATGACCTTCAGCTCTTGCTCACGTATCTGCATGTACCAGCCCAGCCGACCTTCGACATCCGGGTTTAGGTAAGCCGGTGCATCGGTGAAGACTTCGCTGAAAGTCAGTTCGATTCCACTTAGATCCTGCCCGTGGGCGGCTTCTTCCAAATAGGACCTAGCTTGCTCAATCCACCCAGCACTGCAGAACTCGTGTTTGCGGGTACTCAACCGGCTCCCCTCTCTCGAAGCGTTTAGATGGCGACACTATATACATTTTATATAATTTTTTATCTTTATTTTTATATACCGTTTTCGCATACGGATAGAATCCACTTAGATGGATGGGTAATGAGCGCGAGCTCAAGAGGAGATAGGAAAGCAGCTTTCTCGGAGCAGTTTGCTCGCAAGTCCTGTGGGCAAATGCTTCGGAAAAATGCTTCGGAAAAATGCTTTGGAAAAATTCAGCAGAGAAGGTTACGAAGCCAGCACTCAGTCTTTAACGCGCGTGAGGGAAGTGCAATCGGAGCGTGTGTCTTAAGTGAAAATTGCCGTCAGGCCGCTGCCCTTACACACCAAATGTGCCGCGGCCAACGGCAACGAGACGTAAGTCATCGTCATAAACGTCTATGTCGACGACACCCACAGTTTTGCCTGCCCTTCTGACCGTAGCGTTTGCAACAAGATCTGTGTTTATTGCCGGGCGAAGATAGTCAGTGCGAAAGTTGATCGTTGGAATTACCTTGTTAAGCAAAACAACAAGCGCAAAACAACCCGCAGTATCGATCAACGAGGCAATGGGCCCACCATGAAACTGGCCGGTACCAGACATGCGTTCAAATTCTGGTTTAAGCGGCATCTTTAGAGATAACGTTTGCTCTTCCGTATTCACGCTAACAACCTGCATGCGACAACTCGCAATGAACGGAGAGTTATCCAGCATTTGTTGTATCTGAGCGAGAGATGCTTGAGTCATTTGAGATTCCCAATATTCTTAGGCGTCCGGCTTCAGCACAATTTTGCCGAATACAGCCCTATCTTCCATCAACCTCTCCGCTTCATGAACTTCCGCAAGAGGCATGACTTTATCCACCACAGGCACTAAGGAGCCTTCTTCGGCATAACCCAACAGCTTTGTTATGTCACTCCTTCGCCAGCCGTTCGATCCCAGCAGGGTATGCTCAAATGTCCATACATAACGCACATCGATGGCTTCTTCAAAACCTGCAGTGGCGCCGCAGGTGACTAGTCGACCACCGACTTTCATACATCGAATGGAGTCCGCCCAGCTACCGCCACCCGTACAGTTAACAAACAGATCCACACCACCTTGACCGGAGATCTTCGGTTTACCCATCATATCCCAGGCAGCTTCACGCATATCCGACTCGACATAATTAATGCAGTGATCCGAGCCCAGCTCCGTTAGTCTTTGTATTTTTTGATCACTAGACGCACATGAGATTACAGTTGCACCCACGCGCTTGGCCAACAACACACAAGCTGTTCCAACCCCACCACTTGCACCCATCACAAATACCGTGTCGTCACTACTCACTCGCCCGCGCGTGACCATCATGCGATGCGCTGTGGCGTACGCCAACGGAATACTTGCAGCCACTTCGTCGCTTACGCCATCGGGAATCGGCACCAGCTGAGACGCATGCGCCAGACAGTATTCGGCGCGTCCGCCATCCCACCGTTCTCCGATCATACCTTTGGCGTGATAAATAGGGTCGACCAGCACTCTGTCACCAACGTCGAACCCCTCAACGCCTTCCCCTAACTCTGCAACCGTTCCCGCGATATCCGAACCGATGACCAAGGGCAGTGGCAGCCTAATCCCGGGCATTCCTCTTCGACTGAAGATGTCATGATAGTTAATGGAGCACGCGCTGACGGCAATCTTCACCCACCCCGCTTCGACTTGCGGCTCGGGAAAGTCATGCTCGAGCATAATGTTGCCTAATTCACCGTGTTCTCTCACCACTGCAGCGAACATACCTATCTCCTCGATTTTTAGAACTCTCTCTGTTTGCCTCCGCTATACGGCCACACACCGGTTTCGATGCGACGATACACCACCGGGGTAGTGAGCAGACTATCTGGAACATTTAGATAGTTGAATCCGATATTTCATAGGGTCACATCGGTGGACCATGCGCACGACAACCTACGCCGCTCGTAGATTGCATCAGATCCGAGCAGATCTCGAAGACTTTTGGATCATCCTTGGATTGGCAAGCGGTTTTACTCCAACAGTTTGATCACCATATCAAGCCTACTTGAGCCGACCAAAGTCCTGAACGTAATTGTTAACACTGGGCTGCAAAACGCTCAAAATCTTCGATGATTTCTTTGGCCGCAAGTTTGGCAAGCACCTCCCCGTCTTCAGGCGTTGCTAACCCAGGATTGGAACCAATCCGACCATCCGGGTAGCGGCTCCGATAGTCTTTCGCATCTGTGAACCCGCCGTTGGGCGCAATTTCCGGCGAAAGCGTGGCGGTCTTGATGTGATCAGGGTATGCGTACTGAGTCACCGCCACTTCGGAAGGGGTCGCATGTGAGCCGTGCGCCTTTCCATAGAGATCCTTGCACTTCTGAAACGTCTCTTTGCCCTCCCACCAGTTCCGCAGCTTACACTTCACTGGCGACCGGCCATTACCCACGTCCAGCGAGCGGCTGGTGTAGATTTCGGAAAACCCGGCGTTGATCGCGGCGATGTTGCCACCGTGGCCGTTTAGCCAGAAGAAATGGGTGAAGCCGTGTTTCGCCAGGGAATCGACCCAGTCCACCATATTGGCAATAAACGTGGAGGGTCGCAGCGTCATCGAACCCGGAAACTCCATGTGATGCTGCGCAACACCGATGTTGAAGGTAGGTGCCATCAACAGGCCGCTTTCAGCGGCCATTCCGCCAATGATCTCGGGGCACAACGCATCCGTTCCAATCAAACCGTTGGGGCCATGTTGTTCGGTTGAGCCGATGGGGATAAGGATCGCAGTACTGGTCTGCAGGTAGGTTTCCACTTCCTGCCAGGTCGAAAGGTGTAGGCGCATTGTTTAACTTCTTACGTGGATCGATTTGTTGAAACAAGATAGATCGGCCGGCCCCTTAAATCCATTCCATTCAACTAAGGCAGCTCAAAGCCGGCGAAAACGTTTTCGGTAGTCACTGGGTGTTACTTTTACGACCCGCTGAAATGAACGCCTCATCGAGTCTGCGCTGCGAAAGCCGCAATGCTTGGCTATTTTGTCGATCGGTTCGTCCGTCTCTTCCAGGCGTTGGCGCGTCGCGTCGACGCGTAGCTTTTCGACAAATGCAGCAGGGGTTTGGCCCACTTCACTGCGAAAAACACGAGAAAAATTTCTCACACTCATGTGTGCACGTTCAGCAAGCGTTTGCACCGAAAGGTCATGCGCGATGTTTTCAGCAGCCCACGCCAACAATTCATTGATGACATCCCGTTCGGCGCATTGCGATTCTAACGTGGTACTGAATTGGGACTGCCCGCCCGGGCGACGCATGAACATGACTAGGTTACGGGCGCATTCTAGAGCCGTGGCTTGTCCAAGATCTTCTTCGACAAGCGCTAAGGCAAGATCAATTCCCGCAGTAACTCCGGCAGACGTATAAACATTGCCATCCTTTACAAAAATTGAGTCGGCTTGCACGTCAACATTGGGAAAGCGCTTTGCCAATGCTTCTGCACCGCGCCAATGGGTCGTTGCCTTTTTACCGTCCAACAATCCAGCTTCGGCTAAGAGAAAAGCGCCGCCGCAAATCGATACGATACGGCTGGACCGACGCGCTAGCCGTTGTAGATCTCTAGAGAACTGTGGCGCCTCTGCCGCCCAGGCGAGCTGCGTTGCTGGAACAACCAGCGTGTCGATCTCTCCCCGGCAGTCCTGCACGGCTTGGTGACTGTCCATAGAGATGCCTCCAGCTGAGGTAACAGTGGCTCGGTTGTCACCACTGACCAGCGCCAATTCATACGGAGCCGATGTTTGACCGGCGAGTTGGTTAGCGAGGCTAAACACCTCCCACGGCCCAATGAGATCCAATAGGACAACTTCCGGAAACGCGACGAAAACAATCCGCCGCGCCTTGCCGTGCGTTACATGACGTCCTGATTCTCTGTTTGTCCTCGCGCGCATTCTCTTTGGTGAGGTTGGCCGATATTGTCGGAACATTGTCATTTACGCCACCGCCGATGTCGAGCACTATTTCAAACAGTATTGAGCAAAGCTCGCCCATCCCAACCACTAACCGAGCGAGGTACGCGATGGAAGAAACTGGCACCAACCCTAATAGAAGACAATTTGTATCTGCTGCCGCCTTAGCGTCGGGCGCCGTCCTCACCGGAGGGTCGGGTCGGGTTAATGCAAGCAATCCGCTACAAGCATCAAAAACTAAGTTACCGCCTATGCACAAACGAAGAAAGCCTGAGGTAGCCATGCTGCTTTATCCGGGCGTAACGCTGCTCGATCTGATCGGGCCGCACACCGTTTTGGCCTCAAATTGCAAAGTCCATGTGGTTTGGAAGAACACCGATCTGTTGGAGACTGACAGCGGCATCGTAATGAAGGCAACTTCCACGCTGGAAGAATGCTCCAACAACCTTGACGTCTTGTTTGTGCCTGGCGGTGAGTTCAGCATCATGCGGGACGACGAGGTGCTCCGCTTTCTCGCTGACCGTGGATCCCGCGCGCGCTATGTCACGAGTGTTTGCGGCGGCTCTATTGTGTTGGGGGCCGCAGGGCTTTTACAAGGTTATGAAGCTACGTCGCATTGGACAGCACTCGATAAACTCTCGCTGTTTGGCGCCACACCAGTGGAGGCCAGAGTGGTACGCGATCGTAACCGCATATCAGGCGGCGGGGTCACTGCCGGTATCGATTTTGGCCTCGTGCTACTTGCAGAATTGCTTGGCGAAGACGTAGCGAAAATGACCCAACTCATGCTGGAGTACGATCCCGCATCCCCTTTTGACGCAGGCACACCGGCGAAAGCGGGGCCTGAAATTATGGCCAAAATGCAACAAACGCTCGGTTCCATGGACGACGTTTTGGCCCCCATGTGTGCAGCTGCAGCGCGAGACATCGGGCAATACCTGCCGGTCACGAACTAGAAGTGTTGGGATCGATGTTAAAATTTAACCTCAGCACCTTGGTATGACGGGCCTTCGCCGCGCAGCGATCGCTGAGGCGCTCACGTTGTTAGCGCTGTTCTGTGTCGCGATGCCAATCAAGTACATCGTCGGAGATCCGCGCGCGGTCTCCGTTGTGGGGCCGGTGCACGGACTGATGTTTATGGTGTTCCTTTGGTTTGTTGTGCGGTCGTGGGCGGAAGGAATCATCAACGGCATGGGCGCGTTGCGACTATTTGTCGGCGCACTGATCCCCGTGGGGGGATTTGTCAACGAACGTTGGCTGCGCCGACAGCATACAGGGGCATCCTAATAGCAATGATGTACACCCTCACCAAGGCGCTACACCTGATCTCGTTATTCATTTGGATCGGCGGCATGGTGGCTGTGACCTTGTCGTTGCGTTATCCCGCCCAGGCGTTTTTGGACAAGATTAAGGCCTATGACCGGGCCGTCACGACTCCTGCCATGTTGGCTGCGTGGGGCTTCGGCATCCTATTGGCAGCTCAAGGAGCCTGGTTTATGCATTCTTGGCTGGCACTGAAGATCCTGTTGGTATTGATACTCTCCGGCTTACACGGTGTTTTAGCGGGCAAGTTGCGGCGCTCAACATCAGGCATCAGCGGCCTGCAGCCAAGCGGGCATTCGTTGTTACCTTTCGAATGGGTCGGATGGATCGGATTGTTCGGATTGGCGCTCGTGACACTGATTGTGCTGCTCGTTACCTTAAAACCGTAAAGGCGTCGCTCAGCACTAGCCTGCTGAAGGCTCGTCGTAAATCGAGGGTTCAGCCGCGTTCTCTTCGGTGATCTTTCGTCCGAGTGCTGGGAAAACGGGAATGTCCGTATCCGCCGGTGTGGGCATAAACTGCTTACGTTGCAGCGCTGCCTCGATATAGGGCGCAAGCTCCTCAGCCTTGCGTGCCTCTCGCTCCCCCTCGCCGGCCTTAAACTCAGGCATGACCTCGCGGGCAAACAGTTCCAAAGAATGGCAGATGTCGTCGTGGCGGTTGTTCCCCGCCTGTTGTATGAACGTCACCTGATCTACGCCTACGTCAGCAAACTTACGCATGTGTTCACGTAAGTCGTCCGGTGTGCCGATCCCACCAGCGCTACCACTGAGCGCGTTGTTGTAGTCGGTCTCTTCCGTGGCCCGCTTCGCAGCTTGCGCTTTCTGGAAGTTCTCCCATAAATTGGTGCGGCCGGGTTTATGTTCGCCAAACCCGTACAGGCTGCCTAAGGCATAGCCGAAAAACTCGAAACCTTCTAATCCGTTGCGTATGGCCAGCTCACGGTCTTCGTGACAGGAGAAGCTCGACACCATACATATGTTTGCATTTACCGCGTGACCAATCGGCACACACTCGTCACTTTTAATGATGCTGTAGTACTCATCCACCCATGATTTGGCTTCTAACGGGTCAACAAACGCAAAGGTCAGCGCACCGATACCGAGCCGTGCCGCCATACGGATGGTCTCCCGCTGGGAACAGGCCACCCACAAGGGCGGATGCGGTTTCTGTACGGACTTGGGCACCAGATTGCGGCACGGCATGGAGAAGTACTTTCCTTCGTAGCCGGGATACGGGTCCATGGCGAGGATGTTGGCGATCTGCTCGGTGGCTTCGAGGTAAATCTCGCGCTTCTTCTCGACGGGAATACCAAATCCGCCAAGTTCAAGCTCCGCTGATGACTCACCAGTGCCAAACTCCACCCTGCCGTTACTGACCAGATCCAGCGTGGCGATGACCTCTGCGGTCCGCGCCGGATGATTGTATTGTGGGATCACCTGGCGGATGCCTTGGCCGAGACGGATGTTTTTTGTGCGCTGAGAACAGGCGGCCAGAAAAACTTCCGGTGCCGAAGAGTGCGAATACTCCTCGAGAAAATGGTGCTCCACCTCCCAGGCAAAATCGATACCCAATTCATCAGCCAGCTGCACCTGATCCAGCGCTTCATTGAACAGTCTCTGTTCGTCACCTTCCTGCCAGGGTCGCGGCAGCTGGTGTTCATAAAAAATGCCGAATTTCATGTGCTTCCTCCTAGCGGCGGATTAACCGCCTTATTTCTGTATTGATCTACTCTACCGGTCTGCAGCGCGAACCTTATTTACTCTCGTCGATTCTCACTCGTCGACTCTCGCGAATGCCTGTCGTGCCGCACGCATGCCGTCTACCGCCCGAGGGAATCCGGCGTAGAGGCACAAATGCGTCATGATCTCTTCTATTTCTGCCCGGGTGAGCCCATGGTTTAAGCCCGCGGGTACGTGAAAGGCCAATTCCGCTTCCTGCCCAAGCGCGGTCAGAATGGCGATCACCACCAGGGACCGGTCACGACGCGACAATTGCGGGCGAGACCAGATCTCGCCAAACGCCCATTTCATGGCCCAATCACCGAGATCGCCGAGATGTTCGCGCAATACCTCAAGGTCTTCCTGGGGGTCTTGCGCGGCGCTTCCCGCCGTGAGCGTTGCGCGAACGTCTGCCGCGCGGCTTAAGCGCTCTTCATCACCTAAGTGTTCGGCGGCTTCACGGCCCTCGATACGCGCTACCCCTTCAGCCTGACAGAAGGCTGCATCCATACGCCTACTGGCAGCCATCGCGGCAGGAAACCCTGCGTAAGCGGCAATGTGCAGATTGAGTTCTTCAATTTCAGTGCGGGTGAGGCCGTGTTGCAAACCTATGGTGGTATGTAGCTCCAGTTCCTCATCCCTACTCTGGGCGGCCAGGACGGAGATGATCATGAGGCTGCGGTCACGGCGGTTAAGCTGAGGACGGCTCCACATTTCGCCGACGGCGCTGAACGCAAAGGTGCCCAGCGCACCCAGGCGCCGCTCCATGGAAGCCAGCACCCGCTCGGGCTCCGCATCTGGGACGAAGCGTGAGTATGTCTCGCGAGCCGCCGCCAAGCGTTCTTCCCAGCTGATGTTCAAAGCCGATTCTTCAGAAGCCATCAGATCTCCCCAATCCGTCGTGCTTGTCGATACCGGATCTTATACCGTTAATTGGCTGCAGGCTCCAATTGCAAGCAGTTCACTCCAATCAGGCAAATGGTACGTGTAGAATTGTGCTCGATTCACTTGGAAATACCGAAGCAGTCGGCGACTTATCGCGGCTACGAACATCATGAGCACTCAGGCTACCGACAACGACACCCCCGAACAGGCCGAATTCCGCGCGTATTGCCGCCAATGGTTGCGTGACCATCACCCAGGCCAACCGCCGATGCGCCTGCCCCAAGGGGCGCTAGAGGTCAGCGACCCCGATGCGTTAGCCTGGCTGCAGCAGTGGCAGCGGGCTGCCTATGAAGCTGGTCTGATCGGCTGCGACTACCCCACCGAAGTGGGCGGCAGCGGCCGCACCAATTGCCAGACCATCGCGAACCAGGAGGCTTTTGCGGCCAAAACCCCCTATCTGGTCAACGTGATTGGCCTGGGTATGGGTGCACCCACGGTCTATTTCCATGCCCGCGACGAAATCAAACAAGCGCTGCTGCCGAAACTGTTCAGCGGTGAAGAAATCTGGTGCCAGGGCTTCAGCGAACCCGGCGCCGGTTCCGACCTTTCCAATCAGCAGACCTTCGCCCGCCGTGACGGCGATAACTGGGTCATCAATGGCCACAAGGTGTGGACAACGCTGGCGCACTTCGCCAGCTGGATGATCCTACTGTGCAGAACCGATAAAGAAGACAGGTACAACGGCCTGTCCTACTTTGTTGTCCCTATCAAAGAAGCCCTGGGTAAAGGCGTGACCGTGCGGCCACTGATCAAAATGACTGGTGAAACCGGTTTTAATGAGGTGCTGTTCGATGATCTGGTGATTCCCGACATCTACCGCCTGGACGAAGTCGGCGCCGGTTGGAAAGTGGCGATGACCACTTTGGCCCACGAGCGCAATGCCGGGGAAATGATTACCCCCGCAATGGGCGGCATGTCTGTCGATGAAAACAACGACCTTTCCACCCGCGATCCAAGCTCACTAATTGAACTGGCCCGCACCCAGATGCGCAACGGCGCACCCGCCATCGAAGACCCGGTGATTCGCGATGCGATCATGAAACTGATCATCCGCTACGAGGCGTTCCGCCAGAACCGGCGCCGGACTCGGGTACCGGAATTGCGCGATCACGCGCAACGCATCCCACTGCAAACCAAGGCGGTGATTACCGAAATTGAGCAGGACACGACGGCCCTCGCCTACGAGATCATGGGCCCCAACAGCACGCTGGCCATTAGCGATCCGCAAGCACCGGACGCCGGCCAATGGCCCCAGGCTTATATGAACACCTTTGGTCTCACCATCGCCGGTGGCACCAATGAGATCCAGCGCAATATCCTCGGCGAACGGGTGCTGGGTTTACCGAAGACCAAGTAACGATTGCGAGTCGCCCCGACACCCGCCACGTCTAACTCGCTCCGATGCATGCATGGGGTAATACGTGGGGCGTTATTGGCGATCTTCACCCTCCTCTTCACCCTATTAATCCTCTTCATGTTATCCCGTGCGCACGCGGCTGAGTTTGTTGCCCCCTACGTGCAAACTGTGGCGGAGGATGTAGAGCTGATTTTAGATTTGGCGGAGGTGGGTCCGGATGATTACCTGATCGACCTTGGGTCCGGCGACGGGCGTTTTGTCATTGCCGCGGGTAGACGCGGTGCCATGGCACACGGTGTGGAACTGAATCCGGACTTGGTTGCGCTGGCCAGAGAGAGTGCTGTTAAAGCTGGCGTGACTGAGCGCGTAGCGTTCCTCCAAGAGGACATCTTTGCAGCAAACATCCGCGCTGCATCGGTGGTCACGCTCTACCTGTTCCCCGATGCAAACATTCAATTGCGACCGAAACTCCTGGCGGAATTACAGCCGGGGACTCGGGTTTTCTCCAACAGTTTCCACATGGGAGATTGGGAACCGGATGACACAGCGCATGCTCGCAGCCAAACCCCGGCTCAAGTTCTTGCCTGGGAAGCACGCCGGGTCGGCGCGGTTGACGCGCCTTAACTTGTCGCCGGACTACGCCCCACCACGAGCCACAACGGACCCGCATTCGGCGGGGAGCGGTCGACAAATTCGACGTCGGCAAAGCCAGCCGCTGATAAGTAAGCCATAACCCGCTTAATTCGATCCTGCGGTGCCATATATTGAAATGCTGCTATCGGTTGGATTAAGTACTGAATCGAGACCGCCAGCAATATCCGGTCAAAGCATGCGTCCGGATAAGGTAGATCAGAATGCGTATTTAGATTATGGACGCACCAGTCGGAGAGGTTCTCGTTGTACTCAAGTTCTTCCGCGTTCATGCCAATACGCGGGTAATTCCTGATCTGACATCTGTCCATAGTCGAATGTCGAGAGTTGGCCGTAGACGTTAACGTAATTGGAGTCTGGTATCTGTTGCGCCCCCAGTCGCCTAGTCGTCAAATCCTAGAAACCGAGCCGCTTCTTCCACGCTTTTACGTTCCGAGACGACCGCGTTAGCTGGAAAAGTCTCATCGGGCCAGCCGAGGGCAACCGCTTTCATGATCACCTGGTCTTCGGGGATCTGCGCGTGTTCGCGGACCACCGGCGACTGCATAATCCCCTGACTGTTAATGACCGCACCCAAACCCCGAGACCAGGCCGCATTCACCAGCGCTGTGGTGACCGCGCCACAATCGAACGCTGTATCGTCGCTGTCTGCCAGCACGCGATCGTAAGTGATGATCACGCACACCGGCGCATCAAACTGGCGAAAGCCGCGTAACACCCAATCTTGGCGCCCCTCTTTATCTTCCCGAGCAATACCCATGGCAGCGAACAACTGCTTGGCTACCCCTACTTGGCGATTGCGATGTTCGCCCGCAAATGGCTGCCCAATCCGGAACTCCCGTGAATGCGGGATACCAGCAAGATTTCGCTCCGTGTTCCCGGCTCGAATACGGTCCAACACCTCACCGGAGACGACGGTGAAGTTCCATGGCTGGGTGTTCATCGACGAAGGTGATCGCATGGCAATCGCCAAGATTTCTTTAATCAGCGCTGTAGGGACCGGATCGGGCTTGTAGCCTCGGATGCTACGGCGCCCGAGAAGGACATCATCAAATTCCAAGTTCGGTTTCTCCGTATGATAAATGCGCTAGTGTAATGAAATTGAGGGCGTAGATGTCAGTGACCGCTTGTTAGTCTTGAAACGCCAGATGGCGCTTGTCTGCCAGGCGGGACCCCGGCCCGACTCATAACTCCGGGGGCCAGAAACATTCCGCGAGGCCCGTGTCTTGTAGCCAGGCTTTTGCTTGCGCGCGTTCGTCTGCATTAAGGCCGTGGCGGATGCGGTCAAAAATCATCTGACGCGATTGCTCCGGGTACGGTCGCGCCAGATAGCTGCAGGGTGTGCCGTAGGTGTCGATGATAAAGGCCTTGCGCCCCTTCGCCAGGGCCCGGGCGTTGCCGAGCAAAAACGGTGCGTAATGATCACGCCCTAGCGCAAGAACAAACTGCGCAAATGGCGTACTGTCCGGAAAGAGCGCCGGCGCGCCCTCACCGTCCCAGGCGGAGCCCGGTTGTGCATTCCAATCGAGCACCCCGGTGAAACGGGAAAGATCGGGGATCGGGTCCCGGTTCGTGTGCGCGCGTAAGCCGCCGAGCAGCATGCAGTCGACCGCGCAGGGCCGGCCACCAAGGGCATAAGGCGTCTCGCCGAGTTGCGTTTCCAGAGCTTCGAGCACAGCGATGTATTCGTTCTCAGCCGCTTGCTGATGCTCAACCAATTCGGTGCCGGTTGCCCGGCAAGCCCGCGGCCCCCAGTGTGCCACCGGATGTTTAACCGCCTCTTCTAAGCCGAGATCGACGCCAAAACCTGTGGCCAGAACATCCCGGATGTTTTCCGGATAGTGCCAGCGGTAGTGGACCATGACCCGCGCGACCCACTCATCGAGGATTTCCTCGACCACATGTACCAGTAACCCTGGCAATCCCGTGGGTATCATTCGACGCCGTGGGTAACGTTCGTCCATTACACCGAGAATTGGTGTGGTATCCGCCAAAGCCCAGTTTTCCGGGGTGAGCAATATAGGGATCTGGTGCGACCCTGCCCTTGCTTCCAGTTCGCTGCCGTCGCGTGTGCCCTTGCGTGCTTGCCTGTAGGCCGCACCATAAAAGTCGAACGCTGCTTCCAGTTTACGGGTGAACAAGCTCAAGGGCGCGCCGTGAATGACATACTCGGTCGTCAAAGTATTCTGGCTCACAAGAAGGTCCATCCTGTCCCCATCGACGGTGAGGTTAAATAGCCATTGGTTGCGCGGCTGTCACTGGCCGGAAAATCGGGGTCCTCGTTTTTCGAGAGATGCATCAATGCCTTCCTGTCGATCTTCAATCATCACCTCGCGAATCAAGGGTACAGCGAACGACATAAACTCGCCATGGGTCAAGGTCAAGCCCGCATAACCCTACTTCTGAACACAGCTAAAAATGGGGGATTACAAGGACAGTTCATAGCTAGAGATTCCGGCGGTTTCTATGGCCTTTCCCTTGTTGGGTAACCAGTTGTCATCGGATAATTCAGTTTAAGGTACTGTCGAAACCTTGCCGACATCCTGATTTTCCTGGCCAGCGGGCTCACCTCATCATTTTTGTTGGGAATCCGCCAAGGCGCGGCGCTCCTCCAGCTGACTAAGTATTTCTTCATGACGCTGCTTGTCGATGCGATACAGGAGCGCAAACACTAAGCCACACAAAACGATGACGTAATAGAGCGGTCCCATCATGTAGAGCAGCCCATCTACCATCGACTCGGTTATCTGATCTGGACTCGCGTTTTCCGGAAATCCAATCAACTCAAGGCCCACTCCGGCGATGAGACTGCCGACCCCTCCCGTGAGTTTTAGCGCAAACGTACGAACTGAAAATATCAAACCTTCAGCGCGGTTTCCGGTCTGCAATTCATGCTCGTCGGCGACATCGACCAGTTGCGAATCAATCACCATCGGCACCACCGGTAAGGTTAAGAAACCCATCAACCAGAGGCCAAAAAATGCAACAAACAAGGCGGTCGTACCGTTCTCCGGTAACCAACCCAACAGTCGCAGACAATAAGGTAGACCAACCAAGAATGCAGACCAGGCGATCGTGACGATAACGGTGTACTTTTTGTCCAACAACCGCGTGAGGTACGCTGCCAACAATAGTGCTAGAAAAATACCCGGTAGACGTATCACGTCGCGAGCCGCCATTTGCTCCGTACTGAACTCAAAGGCAAAGATAAAGGTGTAGGTCGCCACTACCGCGATCACTCCGCCGGAGATGGCCAGAATCAGCCAGCTGAGGCAGACCGCAATATAGGAGGGATTTCTTAGTAACGTGGATAAATTGCGCCAAAGTTGCAAGGCGCCTTGATAACTACCCCTAGAGGTAGCGTCCGTTTGTTGCCGGTGCAGATAGGGGATCTGATCTCGGGTTGCTAACGAACAGACTAAAACTGCACAGCCAGAGAGAATCGCCCCGATGATGGCGAGGTGCGCATATCGATCAGGATTCAGCAGACCGTTTTCGTACGCCGGTGTACTCGGGAAAATGAAAAGTAGCACTATGACGCCAAGAGCGACGCCACCTCCTAGCCGAACCATCCAATCCCAGCCAAACACAGACGTCCGCTCATGGTAATCGTCAGTTAACTCGGCACCCAGCGCACTGTGCGGTACAGAGAAACAAGTCTTTGCCAATCGAGCCGCCACCAGGACACACATCAACCACAGAAATAGGCCCTGTTCAGAAAGATCAGGAGGTTGGTATAGCAGGTAGAAGAACACACCGATCGGCAGCGCCGAGCAGATCATGAAAGGGTGACGTCGTCCCCATCGAGTTTGAACGCGATCCGACCACGCGCCTACTAAGGGGTCTGACATTGCATCAACGATGCTTGCGATTAGGAATGCAATCCCACAGAGGGCGGCAGATACTCCGAGCACTTGATTATAGAACAGCATGGTTGCGATGGATGCCGCCTGGCTCATCGCGTCTTCCAGGGATCCAATCGAAAAGGCCAGTTTCGCGCGCCGACTAATCATCCGCCGGCGTGGGTGTAATCCACCGTCCATTAAGTCATGCAGTCAGTAAGGCCAGGCGATTATGCAGTTCAACTAGGTACCTTGGTGGTTGCGCTGAGCCGAGTGAGTGCCGCGGCTGTGCCAGAGCAACATCGTCCGGCGCGTACACACGCCTCGCAGCGGCCAGCGCGTCTTCGTACTCCACCGCTATCCGCACCTCAACCTCGTCCGCCTCACCAACGCCTGATTTTAAATCGGTGCCTTTTATGAAAAAGTGCCAAGCTACCGTGCTTTCTGCATTCACATCTGCCGGAACGTTTAGGAAGACCTCGCAGACGGAGAACTCATCATCCGGGTTCCCGTATGCGCTAACTAGGTCAGTGAGGGTGGTTTGTGCAAGCTGGATCCAGGCGGGACTCGCAAATACTACTTTTTCTGGCTGCATCGATTTTCCCTTACGCAAAGGGATCGGTTCCTGCGTGTATGAACGGCTTGATCCGCTCAGGGTCAGGATTACGGCGGTCCGCATACGGATATAGAGGCTTTCCAGCAAGGCGTTCCAATTCTGAGTTCTTTTCCATCAGATCGGTGGGACAACAAACCGAATAATCAATTTGCGGACGCATATAACTGCGCATGTAGTTTTGGACCAGTGTTACCCGGAAGCCTGGGTTCGTACGCCGTTCCGAAGCATGCCAGGTTGCGCCGTTCCATACTGCGAGCGATCCTGCCTCGGCAATCAACGGCAGAAAACTATAAGGCGTATCTGCGAGGTCTGCTTCATGCGGCAATGTTGCCCTCCCGTAGCGGTGACTCCCAGGCACGAACACTGTGGGACCATCAGCAGCACTTGTGTAATCGGTACAGATCCATGAGGTGTTACACATATGGGCGATAGAGCCGGAGCCAGGCGGCAGACCATGGGCATCACTGTGCAATGGAATTCCCTCAACGCCTTGGCCTTTGATGATCCAGGTCTGTCCAGTAAATATGGCACTTTGTCCCAGCAACCAGCGCACCAGCGTCAGGCAAATCGGGTTGGTGGCTGCTTCCACGAAGACTTCGTCCTCTTCCAATAGGTCCCAATTGCTGCCGTTGGCATCGTTGGGCATCGCAGTTGCTGTTTTGTAATTTCCCAACTCTATGTTGTTGCGCTTTTCACTAGCAGCGATGATCGCATCGCGCAAGCGCTCAACAAACCCGGGTGCCAACGCGAGTTTTTCCGGTGGCACAACAGTCATCCCATAGGCTTCAAGTTCAACCACGTGGAGAAGTAAATCGAATTCCTCCATTTGGCCCATCAGTCTGTCAACATCAGGGTAAGCTTTATGCCTGGCAAGACTCATTGCCGCTTTCTCACCACTACTCATTTCTATTCAAATTCTTAGCGGGCCTGCCACGTGAATTCCAAACCCACAACGCGCGGCTGTAGATAGACATTACTGAGCGTACCTAGAAAAGCAAAAGCGTTAAGAATGGCGTCTTCGCCGGTGACGTTGTTTGCGAACAACGCCGCGCTCCAACGATTGTCCGGGGGTGTCAGGGTAAGCCGCATATTTGTGACGTCGTATGCGTCGATCTTCAAAGAGTTGTCCGGCGTAGCGAACTGCTCGTCGACACGCTGGTGATCAGCGCGCAGTCGTGCCTGCAGTTGGCCAACATCAAAAACATAGTCAACGCTAAGTGAGGTTGACCACTCGGGAGCGTATATAAGTTTGTTACCTTCAGGCACATTCGCAGCGAGGTTATCTTCATCTGTTTCAGCCTCGTTAAAATCTGCTGCCAAGCGGATGTCAAAGCTGTCGACCGGCATCCAGGAAAACTCCAGTTCGACGCCTTGGGAGTGAGCGGCACCTGCATTTTGATTGAACGTATTGTTAGCGCCGGGAATAGTCGGGTCAGTGAACAACATGATGGTATCCGTCCAATCCAGGTAATAGGCTGCCGCTGACAGCTGAGCGCGCCCATTTGCGAACGTTAACTTAGCACCCAGCTCATAACTGTCGACTTCGTCCCCCTCATAAGTGATTCGAGACGCCGCCTGATCGATAAACTGCTGCGGTAAACCGCCCGCAGTAAACTGCCGGACGTTAAACTCCTGACCGTTGTTGACATTGCCTGGCCTGAAGCCGTTTGAATAATTGAAATAGTAAAGTTGATCATCGGACGGTCGGAACGAAACCACGGCTTTGGGGGATATGGGACGATCATCCGTTCCCGTGGTCGTATTTTCGAATTCCTGCTCAAGATCGGAAAAACGTGCGCCGACGGTCAACTCCCATTGTTCATTAAGCTGATAGGTGGCCTCGCCGAACACCGAGATTTCGTCCAGCTCATCTGTGTGCCGATTGGAAGGGTCGCTAAACAAAGGCGCGAAGAAGGGTGCAAACGCCTCGCGACCGGGGTTCATTAAGAAAGGTTGGAAGTCCTCTCGAAAGTCTTCGCTGGTTTTGTAAAACGCACCCAGCGTCCACAACCATGGGCCCTCTCCGTCGGACACCAGACGAAATTCCTGCACAAAACGCTCACTCTCAGAAGTGCTGTCGCTATTAAAAGCGCTGAGGCTGAGACCATCACCCCACGGGCAAGCCGCTTGGTTACTCAACAGCGGATCTTGTGGACCGGGATTACAAGGAATTAACGGTGTACCGCCCGCACTGATCGCCGCCAAATTAACGTTTAAACCGACAAACAAGTCAAAAAACGTAGCCACAGAGCTGGCAAATTCGGACATTGCATTGGTATCGCGCTCGAAATAAGAGGTAGTGGAGGTCAGTGTGGCGCCAGCCAGTTCGTAGTCGAATCTCAGGTTGTAGAGCGTAAATTCGTCCTCTGACATGGCAGGCATACCCGGAATGCGTCCGTTCTGATTTTCAATAAATGGTCTCTGACCGGTATCGGCTCCTTGCGTCTCTGTATCGGTATGAAACACCGATACTTTGGCGGAAAGGGCTTCAGAAACATCCCACTTCAGAGAGAAGCGCCCACCTGTCGATTCCAGAGTATTTATATCCTCTTCAATGGGCGACAAATTGGTTTTGTCCATCCACCCAGCCCGCTCTTCACTAAAAGCAGACAAGCGCACAGCAATCGTCTCACTCAATGGCAGGTTGAACATACCGTCAATGCGAAAGCCGTTGTCATCCGATTCATCCAAAGTAGAAAAGCCCGCTTTGATTTTGTAATCCACCGCGGAAGGATCTGGTTCGTTGTAGATGAAGCGGATGGTGCCTCCTTGGGAACCCTCTCCAAACAATGTCCCCTGGGGACCTTTCAAAACTTCAACCCGCTTGACGTCAAACAGCGACCCGGCGAGCTGTCGAGCGGGACCATTGGCCGACGTCATCGGAGTGTCGTCGATGTAAGTCGCCACGCTTGAAAAGGTTTGCTGGAACGACTGTGTACCGGTCTGTGACGATATCCCGCGGATAACGAACCGGTTGTTGCCGGTGCCCAGCGCAGCTACGTTTAACCCCGGGATGGAACGAAACACCCCTGCGATATCTGTTGCGCCCAGTTGTTCAATAAGGTCACTGTCTACCGCGCTAACAGACAGCGGCGTATCCATGAGACTAGTTTCCCGGTAAGTGGCCGTTACCACAATTTCTTCGATGTAACCTTCGGCATCCCCTGACACCTGAGCAACCGCTGTTGCGGCGACTGATGTGAGAACAGCGCATACGCACAATCCGGTAAACGAAGTGGGCGTTTTCAAACCTGATTTCATAAGCGTTCTCCCCAAATGACGAAATCGTTAGCGGTCATTTATATATGATATGTATAGTTACTATATATACTACCCAGTGGGCCTGCAAACGATAAATGGATTACCTCTTAGCCGATCTGCTGCATGAACAGTCCTGCTCTTTCCAACTGGCCTGCGAGCGACAACAACAAGGCTTCTTCTCCGTAAGCGCCAATAAATTGAACCCCAACGGGTAGGCCTTGACTCGACCAACCTAACGGCAAGCTGATCGCGGGTACGCCCGCATCGTTGAGAAAGGCAGTAAATCCAATCATTGAGTCAAACAGTCGGGAAAAAGTCTCGACGTCGTCGCTCATCATGTCGAGTTTACCAAGCGGTAGCGGTAGGCCCGCGAGTGTTGGCGTCACCAGTATATCTATGCCGCTCGCAAAGAAAGCCGCCAGCTGTCGTGCCTGTTGGTGCAGCGATTGTATCGCGTGAGCGTAGCGCTTACCGGAAATCGAACCACCGAGTTGGTAGCTGCGCCAAGTCGAAGCCTCAACATCATCCTTTCGCAGTTCGCGACCCAATTTTTCCAACCTGGCATCAATGTTTGCGGCGATGTGGCTCAAGGCGACTGCGCTGTGAGATTCCACGATGACTTCGGGATCAACATCGAGTACATGATCGACGACGTGGTGCCCCAAATCGGAACACGCAGCCAACGCGTGTTGTGCCAATGTGGCTACCTCCGGATCAACTGGCCCACCCGAAAAAGAGTCTATTCGAAGCGCAAGCTTAAGCGGTGACGGATCGCGGTATGACGCCTCCAAAAAGCTCCTATCCACGGTTGGGGCATAGTATGGTGATCCCAACTCTGGGCCGCTTGAAATATCCAACAATGCTGCAGTGTCCCGCACAGTCCGAGTCACTGCATGGATGGTCGAAAGCCCTCCCCATCCCTCCAGCGGCTGTGGACCGCATGGCACCCGACCGCGGGAAGGTTTCAAGCCGACGAGCCCACAACAACTCGCGGGAATGCGGATCGAACCGCCGCCATCGGAAGCATGTGCAATCGGTGTCATGCCGGACGCCACTGCCGCCGCCGCGCCACCACTTGACCCACCCGCACTGTGTGAGAGTTTAACGGGGTTGCGCGTTGGCCCAAACAGGACGGGTTCCGTCGTTGCGCAAAGCGCTAGCTCCGGTGTGTTGGTCTTGCCGTGAAACACCAATCCTGCGTTTCGATAGCGTTTGACCAGCGTGGAATCCTCCGACCGCACGTCATCAACAAAGAGGCGGCTGCCGCCAGTGGTTGGGACGTTGGCTAAATACTGGCCATAGTCTTTCAGTAAAAAGGGGACACCATCAAAAGGGCCTCCTGTTTTGCTACCTTTCTGAATGGCGCGCCCCGCTTCGGGCGCATCGACAGCAAAAATACTAACAACCGCGTTAACGCTTGGATTTTTCTCGTCAATGATCTTGCGGGCGGCGGCAGAAACCTCGGCGCGCGTCACCTCGCCTGTGGCGATGATTTCACCCAACCCGATACCGTCGAAACCCTTGTATTCATCAATACGCATGATTCACTGCTTCTCCGCTGCCCCACCATGAGAGCATATATGTATACTCTATACATATACAATATCGCGTGTCTCCGCAATAATCATTCCTCACCATCTGAATCATCATGGGATAGGAGACACGGCGTTCACATGACCACCGCGAAAGACGTACAACCCAGAAGCGCTTCGAGTCGGGAGATTTTCTTTCAGTCGGCCAAAGATCTCTTTGAAAAGAGTGGCTATCAGCGAACGACGATGCAGCAGATTGCAGACCACGCCGAATTACACGTACAAACTTTGTATCGTCACTTCCCAAACAAAATCACATTGGCGAAGGCGATAGAGGTTGACCGACTGCAATCCGCTTTTGCACGTAAAAAAGGCACAACGCTCGAATTTTGGCGAGACTTTGTCGAACGTTCAACGCTAGAGGCTATCAGCGCAGCCCAAGGCAACGAAAATCTTCTTAATTTTCTTAGCTACCGCTATAGCGACCCCAGTCTGTCCGCCGCCTGGGTCGAGATTGGCGACGCGTATTTGGATCTGCTGGCACGCGGGATAGCGGAAGACCTTGGGCTCGATCGCTATCGAGACCGTCTGCCGATGTTCATCGCGGGTATGCTGTGGAGCGGCAACCGAGATGCACTGAATCAATGGGCAGCAGCAGGTGGCCATGGTGACCTGCTCAAGCAAGTATTGAGGGTGGTAGACGAGGTGATGGCTATTACCGACTACTTGCGATCACGGAGTACGTAACAACGCAATTGACACTGGGCACTTCGGCATTGCTCCACGCCATGCGACATCCGCTACCGTTGTTGTAACAAGGACGGTAAGCGGCAGCCTGGACTAGAAGCGGACCTATCGGAGTCCCACAGCATATGTGGAGATGGACTTCACGTGCGTACATTTCGTGTTGTTGAATTCGAACATGTGGCAGAAAGCGGTTCGTTTCTCGCCACGAGATAAGATACCGTTGACCGCTCCAGCCCGGCCGTGAGAGACAACCCGCTTAATAGTAACTTCAGAGGCCGATCCATCGCGTCTGATACCAGAGACCACAGCATCCAGACCGTTCAACGGCTTTCTACCGACTTTCTCTCAAACTACTTCCGATAAGGTCAACGCCTGAAGTGATCCAATATCGGCACACGCAATTGCGACGGACACATCCTCTAGAAGTTTCTGCTTTGGCGAATTTCCACAATCCGAACTCCTAGTGCTCAAACCACTTGAAAACTTAGGATCAGAGTTCGCCAGCTTTGGGCTGGCAAGGAAGCGTGAGGAGTAATATCCGGATATTGCGACGAGCAAT
>JANQKS010000013.1 GCA_028281005.1 Pseudomonadales bacterium | reverse complement strand
CCGAAGCCTCAAGCATCCGGACTTCGAGCTTTTTTAGCCGGTCCATCTCCTCTTCTAAAGCCGCGATCTTGTCTTTGATCGGGCGCGTGTCTTCTGCGGAGCCGGGACGATGGTCGTCTATTTCGTCGCGCGGATTTCGGCAGTGGTTGGGCTCCCCCCGCGGCCTTTTTTTGGAGATCCACATGGACTATCAAAATGACCGTTACTGCAGCGCCGGTCCCGCGACAGCTGCGGACCTCAAGCGCGCCGGCATCATCGGCGGTCAGGGCGCGGGCTTCGGCTTCGATGAAACCAAGCGCTATGCCCTGCATGCGCCAGGTGACCAGAGCATCGGCATCTACGGCGGTGCGGGCTGCGCGGCTCACCGTTATTGCCGTAACCCATGAACACCTTTATGCCGCCCAGATACGGGTAGACTTCACCGGCCGGGGTATGCAAATCGAGTTTGCCTTGCTCTACTAACTGCATCACGGCCGCTGCGGTCACCGTCTTGGTAAAGGAGTAGATTGCACAAACTGTGCTGGTGTTCATGGTGTGGCCATTCGCCAATGGCGTGTGACATGGGCGGTTCCTGTAGTTCCCCCGAGCGGCTCGGGTAAGGAGAAATTCATGCTGGGTCGCCAGCTTGTATGCGCGCGAGTATTTTCTGTGCAGTGAGGTTCACTACTTGAGGCCCTAGGTCGGTAACCTCGGCATCACACCGTTGTAAGCGCAGGATGTCCGTATCGGTAAACCCGGGCAACCAGGCACAAAAGTGAAAACCCGCTCGCTCTGCCAGTTGGTGCACATAACCGATGTTGGGGTCGTTCATGGCCAGATCCAACTGTTGGCAGGGTGCGCGCGGTTTGCCGTCCTCGCACGTGGCGTTGGTTAAGAATGCATCTACCGCCAGTGCCGCAGTTGAACTGAAATGTGTCAGCGTGAAGCGTTCGAGTTTGCGTTTGCTAAATTGTTGCAGCACAGGGGACTGCGGGTATGCGAGCGGGTCCGCGGTTCCGTTAGGTGCTGTTTGCCAGTCGCGTGTGAGCCCAGTGGGTGCGGCCAGTTCCCGCAACAGCTCTGTGTATGCTTTGGGGCAATACAAGGTCTGTGGGGGTGAGGGCGCCAGCGGTTGATACACTACCGTTGCGGCTTGGCGCAGAGTCACCTGATCCGCGTGTACCTGACCATCTGTTTCCGCCGGGATGTAACCCAGCATTAGGCCGGTTTCGAACCCTGCCTTGACGGATTGGCGCTGCATGATGTGATGATCGGTGGTGGGGTAGTGGAGGAAACCGCTATAGCCGCGTTCCCGGCACCAGCTGATCAGCGCGTCACCCACCCGCCACGCAATACCGCCGCCACGAGCGCTTGGGTCGACCACCGTGTTGCCAAGCTCAGCGCTGCGGCTCTTGATGTGGGGAATGGTCATGGCCATATGACCGACGAGTTCGCCGTTTTTGTCGGCGCCGACGGCAAGCAGTTGCTGTTGTTCGATGCGTGCGGCTAGTTGTTGTGGTCGGTAAAACAACTCATTCGCGTAGCTGTCACCGTAAACACGCCGAAAACAGTTGGTGATGAGGGGCGCATCCGCCGCGGTGAGGCGGCGGATGCGGATGCCGTCGTCAGGCTGCGGGTCGTTGGGCGCCAACGATGGAAACCCGTTCACCGTATCGAGAATGTGGCCAGTAGTCCCACACCGCGTGGTGCTGGGTGCAACGGTTGTCCCAGAACGTTAACGTGTTGGGTTCCCAGTTCACCCGACAATACAGACGCTGGGTCTCTGCGATGTGTTTAAACAGACCATCCAGCAGCATGCGGCTTTCCCATGAAGCTAGATCTTTGATGTGATGGGTGAAACCACTGTTAACGTAGAGGATTTTTTTGCCGGTTTCCGGATGGGTGGTGACCACCGGGTGTTCGTTACGCGGATATTGGCTGCCGTCCGGTGGCGCCACTTTGTAGCCTGACAGATAAGGCATGGCGCCATCGTGCACCGCCACCAAGCCGTCCAACATGTCTTTCATCTTGTCGCTGAGCAGATCGTAGGCCAGATACATGTCCGCAAATAGGGTGTCGCCGCCACCGCATTCCGGAGTTTCAGTGACATACAACATGGAACCCAGCGGTGGAATTTCGTCGCAGGTCACGTCGGTATGCCAGCCGTTGCCCGCGGTGTAGGCTGAATCTTTGGTGGTTTTGACGCGCAAGATTTCCGGGTCACCACCGTAGCTGTGTTGCATCGGGTGTACATGCAGGGTGCCAAACTTACGCCCAAATGCTTTGTGCGCTTCGCGGTCGATGTGCTGATCGCGAAACACCAGCACCTTCCAATCCAGCCAGGCTTGGTAGATCTCGCTGAACTGTTCATTCGACAACGGCTTGGATAAGTCGACGCCGTGAACCTCGGCCCCTATGTGCGGTGTGATCGAATCCACTGCAATGGTCTGATAATCGTGAACTTGCGTCATCGTTTCCCCCTATGGGTGACTCCCCGTGGTGATTTTAAGGCTTAAGGACGCCTATTCCGGCAACCCCAGCACCCGTTTGGCAATAATGTTGGCTTGCACCTCATTGCTGCCGCCATAAATGGTTGTGGTGCGCAGATGTAAAAACTCCTCGGTGGCTTTTAGCTCATCGGCGGTGAAGCCTACCTCCTCGTGCGCACCCAAGCCGCGAAAACCCATCAGTTCGCGTTTCAGGTCGGCGGTATCGCGCTGCAGACCGGCCCCAACCAATTTGAATATCGAGGTGGCGGCACCTGGAATACCGGATTTGTTCTCCTCATTAACGCGCTGCGCGGTAAGATTAAAGGCTGCGCGGGTCATGTTCATATTGAGAATGTCTTCACGTAAGGCATCGTCTTCGATGCGGCCTTGATCAGTCTCGCCGATGTATTCTTTCGCCACGCGCACCAGCGTTTTGCTGGGGTCCGCAGCCCTGGCACCGCCGCTTAGGCCGCCGATGCCGGAGCGTTCAAACTGCAGCAGGCGTTTACCGACGGTCCAGCCTTTATTCAGTTCACCCACGAGGTCTTCCTTCTGCGCGACGGCATCGTCGAAAAAGGTCTCACAAAAGGGCGAAGAGCCGGAAATGAGGCGAATGGGACGGGTGGTGACACCCGGCTGATCCATGGTCAGCAGCATGAAGCTGATGCCTTCGTGTTTGGGGGCATCCGGGTCGGTGCGCACCAGGATAAACATCCAATCGGCGGTGGCTGCACCCGAGGTCCAGATTTTTTGGCCGTTGATGACAAAGTGGTCACCGCGGTCTTCGGCGCGGGTGGATAACGCCGCCAAATCAGAGCCGGCATTCGGTTCTGAGTAGCCCTGACACCATTGCACCTCACCGCGTGCAATTTTTGGAACATGACGTTGTTTTTGCTCTTCGGTGCCATACTCAAGCAGCGTCGGCCCAATCATTGACGTGCCCATGCCCATCAGCGGTGAACGGGCTTTGATGTTGGCCATCTCTTCGTAGAGTACTTTTGCTTCTGCGGGCGACAGGCCGCCACCGCCGTATTCGGTTGGCCAGGTAGGGGCAGTCCAGCCTTTCTCAGCCATACGTTCTAGCCACAGGGCCACGTCCGGCTCTAACACAATCTTGCTGGAACCTACTGCAATCTGACCCGGACCACGCGCTCCTACCGGGCAGTTCTCCTGCAGCCAGCCGGCGACTTCGGCGCGAAATTCTTGTAACTCTGACAACGCTCTTCCTAAAAAATAATGCGAACCCAAAAGGGTACTAGGTATAGTATGAAACTCAAGTTGGGGAGAACACCTATGAGCATGGCGGTGGGGCCATTTTCACTCAGCAATTTAGCCGGTGAGGACGTCAGTTTTGCGGCGGACGGCCCGAGCCTGGTGTGTTTTGTGAAGGAAGATTGCCCGACCTGTCGGGAAGTGATGCCGGTGCTGGCGGCGTTTCATGCGGCGTTTGCCCCAAATATGGAATTTCATGTCATTGGGCAGACCGATAGCGGCAATGCGCAGCTGGATAAGACGTTTGCTCCGCCCTTTTCCCTGTTGGACGATTCAACCCTCAAAGTGTCCTTCGCTGCCGACATCGACACGGTGCCGACTTTGTTTGTTAACGGCGCCGACGGTACACCGGTGCATACCCTGATCGGTTTTGTACGCAGCGAATGGCAGGCTTTAGCGCAGCAGCTGTCTGCGCAGTTGGACAGCGCTACACCGGCGCTAGATTGGGATGAATTGCCAGAATGGCGACCTGGCTGTGGTTCTTTATCGGTGGACCCGTTGATTGCAGACCGCTTGCGTGCCGAGTCTGAGAACAGCCCGTTACGCGCGCGGCGGATCGAAATCGGCGGCGCCGACGACGAAGTCGAGTTTATGTTTGATCAAGGCTTTTCCGATGGTTTGCCGTTGGTGCCGCCCACCCCGGAGCGCGTGCTGCGTATGCTCAGCGGGACCCAGCGCGATCCTCAAGAGGTACTGGCGGTGATGCCGCCCAACATGGGGGAAGTTACGGTCGAAAAGGTTGCGATCAACGCAGTGATGGCGGGCTGTAAACCCGAATACATGCCGGTCATTAACACCGTGGTGCAAGCCATTTGTACCGACGAGTACAACATCCACGGCGTGATGGCCACCACCATGGGCGCAAGCCCCGTCATCGTGGTGAACGGTCCCATCCGTGAACGTATCGGCATGAATATGAAGTTGGGTGCGCTGGGGCAGGGTAATCGCGCCAACGCCACCATCGGTCGCGCGGTGCGGCTATTGATCCGTAATGTCGGCGGCGCCGAACCCGGCGGCACAGAGCGTTCGACGTTAGGCAACCCGATGAAATTCACCATGTGTTTTGCCGAGTGGGAAGAGCGTAATCCGTGGCAGCCGTTGCACGTTGAGCGTGGCTACAACCCAGAAGATTCCGTGGTCACGGTGTTCACCATGTCCAGCGGGCCGACGCTGATTGTCGATCAGGATTCGCGCAGTGCGGCGGAATTGGCCGGGACCATGGGGTTGTGTCTGGAATCCGCGTTTAACCCCAAGGCACACTACGCCACCGATTGTCTGTTGGTGGTGGTGCCGGAACACATCGATACGCTGTTGCGCGACGGCTACAGCAAAGCGGATCTGCGCGCGCGCATACAAGAGGTGACTGCTCGACCCATCCGTGATCTGGTGGCGAATGACATCTCCGGCACCGGTTTCAAACGTGAAATGGCAGCCTCTATGACGGCGGAACAGCTGGATAAGAAGCTGCCGAAGTTTAAGTCCGAGGAGGACATTCACATCGTGGTGGCGGGTTCTGAAGCGGGTAAGTTTTCCGGTGCCTTCCATGGTTGGGCGACGGGGGAGATTGGCTCGATCTCCGTTTCACGTAGAATCGAAGAGCTATAACGAGTATTTTTAGGGTAACGGTTAAAGTTAGCAGGAGTGCTTATGACCACAATCTTGGATCCAACTAACGAGCGGGTGCCGGTGGCGCGGACCATCACCCCGCGGCCCGCTGCCATTACCGGCAACGTGGCATTTCTGGACATTTCCAAACCTCGCGGCAACGTTTTGATTGACCGCCTGCAAGAGTTGCTCAGTGAGCGCTTGCCGGAAGTCACGTTTAATCGTTACGCCAAACCCACGTTTACTAAGCCGGCGCCGGATGAATTGCGCCAGCAAATAAACGCGGAAAACGACTTTGTCATAGAGGCGCTGGCTGACTGAGGCTCCTGTACCACGTGCAGTTTGCATGACACGGTATGGTTTGAGATTCAGGGTACCCCGGCGGTCTCCATTGCATCCACGGAATTTGTTGATGCCGCCCAAACTCAGGCGCAAGCGCTCGGTATGCTGGATGCGCAGCGGGTCTTTGTGGCCCACCCGATCCAGGACGCCACGGACGATGAAATGCGCGCCAAAGGGGACGAAGTTGTGGAGCAAGTGATTGCAGCGCTACGAAGCTAGGGAGCCTCTGAGCTTTTGAGACTTATGCAGAGGCTCCCTAGCACTGCAATAAGTTTAAACAGGGAAACGGTAGATGGTTCGCGCGCCAGCTAATAGCGACCGTGCGATAAGTAGCCGAAGTTGCAGACGTTACAAAAGTTACAAAAACTAAAATCCTCCACGCTGTTTTATTACAGTCTGACCGATATGCCGGTGATGATGTCGATCTTTCCGGTGATGGTGTTTATCCCGCGGTTTTATGCCAGCGATGTTGGCGTGCCGCTGGCAGTGGTAGGCACCTACATCTTCGTCACGCGGGTGATGGATGTGTTTACCGACCCTCTGATGGGCTACATCAGCGATCACACCCGGACACGTTTCGGCCGGCGCCGGCCGTGGGTGGCATTGGCGACCCCGATCATGATGCTGGCCATCTACAAGCTGTTTATGCCGCCGGCGGATGCCGATGGCGTGTATATGTTTGTTTGGATGGTGGCGCTGTCGGTGGCCACCACCATGATGCTGATTCCCTACTACGCCTGGGGTGCTGAGCTATCCACCGACTACAACGAGCGCTCGAAAGTCACCGGTTGGCGCGCGGGTGCGGGTGTGGTGGGTCAACTCACGGCACAGTTGGTGCCGGCCATGGCGCTGCTGTTTTTCGGTTTGGGTGGTAGCGCGACGGTGCTGGAGTTGGTGGGGATTGCCATGCTGGTCACCATGCCTGTGTGTGTGATGTTGACCCTGGCCAAAACCCCCGAACCGGAACAGCGCATCTCCTCTGTAGTGCCGGTGATGAAAGGCGTCAAGTTGATGTTCACCAACGGACCGTTTTTGCGCTTGGTCATGGCTTTTATGATCGGCTCGATTGGGCTCAACATCACCACGCCGTTGTACATCTTTTTTGTGGCGGATGTTTTAGGCGCGGAAGACCAATCCATCTACATGCTGAGCTGTTTTTACATCACCAATCTGCTCACGATACCGTTCTGGGTGTGGTTGTCTGGCCAAATTGGTAAACATCGCGCCTACTTGTTGTCCTTTATTGTCATCGCCTGTGCGCATCCCTTTTATCTGTTGTTGGGCGAGGGCGACTTTTGGTGGATGCTGCCGGTCACCATTGTCACTGGGTTTGCCGCTGCGGGTTTCTCTCAAGCCATTCCCAATTCCATGAAAGCAGACGTGATTGATCTGGATACCTTGGAGAGTGGCGAAAACCGTGCGGCGTTGTTTTTCTCGGCCTGGTCGTTTGCGCAAAAGGCCACTGCTTCCATAGGGGGTGCCATCGCCATGTTTGGCCTGGCGCTGTGGGGTTTTGACGCGGCTCCGGGTGCGATCAACGGCGAAAGTGAAATGTTTGGTTTACGTTTCCTGTTTTCCACCTTTCCTTCGGTGTTTTTCTTGATTGCAGCCGCCATCGTATGGCGTTACCCCATCACGGAAGACCGTCATGCGGAGATACGCGCAGCGTTGGCGGCGCGCGCCAGTCAACCTGCCGCCTAGGGAGCCTCTGAGCTTTTGAGACTTACTCAGAGGATCCCTAGGTCGCTTCAAAGACTGCACAATACAAGGTCAACATCTGCGCAAATGTCCAATCTGGGCGAGTGTGAAACGTGCTCTAATGGTGCGTGATGACGAGCGAAGCTGACAAGCGAATCTTCTTTGGCTACTACCTGGTGGGGGCTGCGTTTTTAGCTCAGTTTGTGGCCATCGGCATGTACAGCTATGTGCTGGGCTCGTTTATGACACCCATGGTGGAAGATCTCGGTTGGAGCCGTGCTGATTTCACGCTGACGCGCACTATTGGGCAACTGGTGATGGCCTTTGTCGGCGTCTTCATCGGCGCTCGAGTGGATCGTTTCGGTGGGCGGCCGATCATGTTGCTGGGCACCACGGTGTTGGTGGCCGCCATGGTGGTGCACAGTGTGGTCGAGTCGCTGTGGATCTGGTGGTTGGTTAATGGCGTTTTGTTAACCGTGGGCTGCGCCATGGTCGGTAACCTGGTGGTGAACGTCACGTTATCCAAGTGGTTTGTGTTAAACCGCGGCAAAGCCATCGCGTTTGCCGCCATGGGGGTATCTCTTGGCGGGGTGATCATCACGCCGTTAGCGACTTGGTTGATTGACACGATCGGCTGGCGGCCGGCCTGGATATGGCTTGGGGTGGGTGCGGCGATGATCTTGTATCCGGTGGCGTTGTTTATGCGCCGCGCGCCGGAGGATCATGATTTGCACCCCGACGGGCTCAGCGCTGCGCAGGTTGCCGACGGTGGCGCCAGCCGCGCCCAAGCAGAAGACGCCAATGCTTACACGCGCTCTGAGGCGCTGCGTACTTTTTCTTTCTATGCCCTGGTGGTGGCGTTTGGTTTCTTCTCTATCAACATTGTGGTGATGTTGCTACAGACCGTCCCTTATCTCACGGACCATGGCTTTTCGCGTGCGGAAGCGGCATTTGCCATGTTGGTGGCGTCTATCCCTGCCATGCTGTCGAAACCGGTGTGGGGGCATTTAATCGACCGCAGTCCGGCACAACCGTTGGCGGCTTTATCCGCCAGTGTCACCGGGATTGCGTTGTTTCTCATTGTGTTTAGCGTCGGCGGGCAGCAACTGTTTTGGGTATGTGCGGCCTATGCGGTGTTGGGTTTGGGCTGGGGCGGCATGATCCCCATGCAGGAAGTCATCTGGGCATCCTTTTTCGGCCGCAAACACATTGGCGCCATTCGTGGTGCCGGCATGCCGTTTGCGCTCACTCTTGGTGCCATAGCGCCTTGGCTGACGTCGCTGTATCACGACCAGGTTGGTCACTACGACGGCGCTTTACTGGTGGTGGCAGGCCTCAATGTGCTGTCCGGCGTGTTAATATTCTTGGCCCCGCCGCCGCGGCGTAAGAGTAAGCTCAAAGCCGAGGACAGTGCGGGTGTGGTGTCTTCCACGGAGAGTGTGGAAGTGTAGCGTCCGGGTATGTCCGGGTTAGCACAACAGGAGGGGTGATGGGTCATGAGTTATGAGCACATACAAGTGGCGCCGAATGCCGGCGTGGGCGCCTTTGTTGATGGTGTCAATTTGGCAGACGTGGATGAGCCGAGCTTAGCGGAGCTGCGCAAGGCGTTTGCAGATCACTCGATTCTTTTTTTTCGCGATCAAGAGCTCACCGAGCAACAGCACATTGGCCTGGCAGAACGTTGGGGGGATATCAACGTAAATCGTTTTTTTGCCCATGTGGAGGGTTACCCGCAGATTGCTCAAGTGGCGAAAGAACCGGATCAGGTCAACAATATCGGCGGCGGTTGGCATACCGACCACTCCTACGATCAAATACCTGCGTTGGGCTCCATGTTGTACGCCAGGCAAACGCCCACCCGCGGCGGCGACACCCTGTTCGCCAGTACCTGTGCTGCGTACGACGCTTTGTCGGACGGCTTGCAGGAAACTTTGCAAGGCTTAAAGGCGGTACACTCTTCGCGGCACGTATTTGGCGCCGGCGTGGACCGCGGTGATTTGTCTGATCGTTTGGGCAACACCGAGGCGGCCACACAAGACGCTGTACATCCGGTTGTGATTACCCACCCCCTGTCAGGACGAAAGTCGCTGTACGTAAACCCGGCGTTTACGCTGCACTTTGAGGGTTGGACCGCCCCGGAGTCGCAGGCGCTGTTGAGCTATTTATACCAGCACATCGGTCGGCCGGAGTTTTGTTACCGGCTGCAATGGGCGCCTGGCACGTTGGCGTTTTGGGACAACCGCGCCACCTGGCATTGGGCGATTAACGACTACCAGGGTGAGCGCCGGCTCATGCACCGGATCACCCTGGAGGGTGAACCCATCGCTGCTTAATCCCGATGCGCCGCGAACTGCCCGCTGGGTTTGTTAAGGATGTAGTCGGTTACTGCAATCCGTTGTCCGTACGCGCCGGCGAGCGCATCGACTTTATGTTGAGCAGCTATACCCCCGGCACTGCGCAAGTGTCCGTGGTGGAGTTGATCAGTGGCGATGACCGGCCCCATGGCACCGGATTAATTGAACGTGCCGTCGAAACGGACCTTGCCGACACCCTGGAGCTTAACCACCAGCCGCTGCGGCCTGGCTCATACGCCTATATCCAGGGTGTGCCCGCAGTAGCGAGCGGCAGCCTGGAGATATGGGTATTTCCTACCTTGTTACGCGACACACCGCAAACCGTCATCAACATGGCGGGGGTGTGTTTACAAGTCAGCAGCGCTGGTTTCCAGGTGGCTGCGGCGACAGGTACCTTGGAGCTGGCGATGTCCGTGCCGTTGCGGCGTTGGCATCGGGTGACGTTCACTTTTGGTACGGCGGTTTCCCTGTCCGCCGTCTGTCAGGCAGCGGGGCTGGCTGAGCAAGCCGTGACGGCCGAAGCCATGACAGACATGGCTGTGAGCCTACCGGCAGGGGACTGGTATCTGGCCGCCTCTGCGCCTGGCGAAGCGCATTTCAACGGCCGCCTGGAAGCCCCGGTGTTGGCCAGTAGCGAGGGTCAGCTGGCGGCATGGGATTTCAGTCTCGACATCAGTGCGCAAACGATCGTTGATCCGGTGGGCGGCTTTAGCGGCGTGCTGAAGCAGACGCCGACCCGCGCCGTGGCAGGCAGGAATTGGGACGGAACTGCTCAGAGTTTTCACCAACAGCCCAGCCACTATGGCGCCATACACTTTCACGAAGACGACCTCACCGATGCCGAATGGCGCAGCACGCTCACGTGGCAGATACCGGCGGCCCTCGGCAGCGGTCAGTACGCCTTGAAAGTAGAGCAGGGTGAAAGTGAAGACTACGTACCCTTTTTTGTGCGGCCGCGTGAAGGTGAGCGCGGCGCAGATGTTGCCTATCTGGTGCCCACGGCGTCTTACCTCGCCTACGCCAACCAGCGCCTAGGATTTACCGGCGGGATCTTTGGCGAGATGAAGTTTCGCCACGCCAATGACGCTTTTCTCTATGCCCACGAGGACGTGGGTTACTCCCTGTATGAATATCACCGCGATCGCAGCGGCGTGCACTTTTCATCGCGATTGCGCCCGGTGCTTAACATGAAGCCCAAAACAGGCACTTGGGCGTTTAACGCGGACACCCACATCACCGCCTGGCTACATCAAACTGAACAACCGTTCGACGTGGTCACGGATGAAGATTTGCATTTGGAAGGCGCCGCCGCGTTGGCAGGGTACCGCGCCGTCATCACCGGTACGCACCCGGAGTATTACTCCACGGACATGCGCGCTGGTTTAGCGGACTGGCTGAGTCAGGGCGGACGGCTCATGTATATGGGTGGGAATGGCTTCTACTGGCGGATTGCCTATCAGCAAGACAATCCCGGCATCATCGAGGTGCGCCGCGCAGAAGACGGCACACGTGCGTGGATCGCTAACCCGGGTGAGTACTATCAACAATTCAACGGCGAATATGGGGGCTTGTGGCGCCGCCTGGGTAAACCGCCAAACGAGTTGGTGGGTATTGGCTTTGCGGCCCAGGGATTTGATGGCGGTACCCACTACCGTGTGCAACCCGGTGCGCTGGATCCGCGCGTGGCGTTTATCGTCGACGGCGTCGACGATTCAGACACCTGGGGTAGTTTTGGCAACCAGGGGGGCGGCGCTGCCGGTGAAGAGATCGATCGCTGGGATGAAACCTTAGGCTCACCCGCACACGCGGTCATCCTTGCCACCTCTGAACACCACAAGCCGGGCATGCTGCGGGTCAAAGAAGAATTTCACATGACAGAACCGTTGGGCAACGATCCCAAGGTGCGTGCTGATATGGTGTTCTTTGAGGTTCCGGGCGGTGGTGCGGTGTTCAGCACCGGTTCTATCTCTTACGCGGGTTCTCTGGCCCACAACGATTACGACAACCATATCGAGAAGATCACGAGTAACGTGCTACAGCGTTTTCTGGATCCTACGCCGTTCGAATTTCCTCAAATAAGTTAGACTCGCGATGCTGAATCGACGATGAGGTCGGCGATTAAATATCTCTCGCTAACTCAGCCAAATCTCTAAACCCTTCCAACGCTTCCGGATTTGCCAGTGCGCTGGTGTTTTTCACCGGACGGCCGTGGATCAGGTCTCGCACCGCCAGCTCCGCAATTTTACCGCTCATGGTGCGGGGAATGTCGTTGACGGCAATAATCTTCGCTGGTGTGTGCCGGGGTGAGGCAAAGGTGCGAATTCGCAGTTTAATCTCGTTGCTTAGCCCATCAGTCAGCGTTTGGCCATCGCGCATGACCACAAACAGCACCACGCGTACGTCTCCCTGCCATTCCTGACCAACACAGACCGCGTCGACCACGGCGTCAAATTGTTCTACCTGGCGATATATTTCCGCCGTTCCAATGCGCACGCCGCCGGGGTTGAGTACCGCGTCGCTGCGCCCGTGGATGATGTAGCCGCCGTGTTTGGTATGCTCGGCGTAATCTCCGTGCACCCATATGTTGGGAAAACGCTCAAAGTAGGCAGCGCGGTACTGTGCGTCGTCTGGGTCGTTCCAAAATCCCACCGGGCTGCAGGGGAAAGCTTTGGTGCACACCAATTCACCTTTACCGGCGGTTATGGGTTGGCCGTGTTCGTCCCAGATTTCGACCGCCATGCCGAGCCCCGGGCTTTGTAGCTCACCTTCGTACACCGGCAGGTTGGGGTTGCCGATCATGAAGCAAGATATGAGATCCGTCCCGCCGGACATGCTGACCAGATGACAGTTGGGTTTGATGTCCTGATAGACGTACTGAAAACCTTCTTGGGTAAGCGGTGAACCGGTGCTGATTAGCATACGCATGTGATCCAGCTGATGAGAAGCCACCGGACGCACGCCTTCCTTCTGGGTGCCGCTCAAAAACTTAGCGCTGATGCCAAACACGGTGATGTCTTCCTGGTCGCAGATGTCAAACATGGTGGCGGGTGAAGGATGAAAAGGTGAGCCGTCGTACAACACCACGGTACAACGGCTGGCCAGGGCGGACACCAGCCAGTTCCACATCATCCAGCCGCAGGTGGTGAAGAAAAACAGCGTGTCATCCGCATTGATGTTGAGGTGCAGCTGATGTTCCTTTTTGTGTTGCAGCAGCGTGCCACCCTGACCGTGGACGATACATTTTGGCTTACCCGTGGTGCCGCTGGAGTAAAGGATATAAAGCGGATGATCAAACGGCAGCTGGGTAAATTGTAAGGTTTCGGCAGGTTCGAGCAGCCACTCTTGCCACATGACCTCGCCATCGCGCAGCGTAAAACTGTCCTCTAACAGGGGCACCCATACGATGGTTTCCACCGCGGGTACTTGGGCTGCAACTTCTCTGACTTTGTCGCGAATGTCGATGGCCTTGCCGGCGTAGTAGTAACCGTCACAAGCAAACAACACCCGTGGCGCAATTTGACCAAAACGATCCAGCGCGCCGGGCGCGCCAAAGTCGGGTGAGCAGGATGACCACACGCCTCCTAGGCTGGAAGCCGCCAGCATAGCCACACAGGTTTCCGGTACGTTCGGTAACCAGCCTGCCACTCGCTCCCCCGGTTGCAGATTTAATTGCCGCAAGCGGCTGGCAATGGCGGCGGTCTGTTCATACAGCTCGCGATAGCTCACCTCTCGCCGGTCGCCGGTTTCCAGCAGTGAGACCAGGGCGGTTTTATCGGATCGTTCAGCGAGCAGGTTTTCGGCAAAGTTTAAACGTGCATCGGGAAACCACTTTGCGCCGGGGAACAGTGCAAGATCCACAACGGACTGCGCACCTTTGGCAGACGCTTGCAGATCTGTGAAATCCCACACAAATGACCAAAACGTGCCTGGATCGTCGATGCTCCAGGCATGCAACGCGTCATAGTTGTGAAACGTGAAGCCGGTTTTCTGTTCCGCAAAATGGGTAAACGCGGTCAATTGCGATGCGTCTACCGCAGCGGGATCGGGTGTCCACAGCGCTGCAGCCATTAACTCACCTTGTTGAAGCAGGCGCGGACCTCGTCGACAAATACCTCAGGTTGTTCAAACGCCGCAAAATGTCCGCCGCTGTCCTTCTCCTCCCAGTGGATGATGTTGGTATATACATTGGCGGCGAATCGTTTGCTGGTGCGGAATATCTCTTTCGGGAAGATCGTACCACCCATGGGTATATGCACTTGGGATTGACCGATGGCGCCGCCAAAACTCTCCCAGTAGATCCGTGCGGAGGAGGCGCCTGCGGCATTCACCCAATACACCATGACGTTGTCTAGGAGCTCATCGCGGCTTAAAACGTTTTCCGGGTCGCCGTTGCAATCTGTCCATGCCCAAAATTTTTCTAGGATCCAAGCTGCTTGGCCCGCGGGTGAATCGACTAAGGCGTAACCGAGGGTTTGCGGCCGTGTGCTTTGTTGTTTGGAATATCCCGAATCCCAATCGTTGTAGTACTGCATTCCTTCCAAGCCGGATATCTCCAGCGGCGTCAAATCTTCCGCGGACGGGTCAGGTGGCGCCACCACCATGTTGACGTGGATACATTTGCAGTGATCTGGATCGACGCGGGCAATATTGGTGGTGACTATGGATCCCCAATCGCCGCCTTGGGCAAAGTAGGCGGCGTAACCCAGGCGCGCCATTAGCTGCGCCCACACTTGCGCAATTTTTTCCACTCCCCATCCGGGCTCGGTGGGTTTGCCGGAGAAACCGAAGCCCGGTAGAGACGGTATTACCAGGTGATAGGCAGGTGCGTCCGCAGCCTCCGGGTTGGCCAGCGGTTCAATCACTTTCAGAAATTCCACGACGGAACCCGGCCAACCGTGGGTAAGCAGCAACGGCTGGGCGTCCTCGCGCTCGGAGCGTATGTGCATGAAGTGAATGTCGAGGCCTTCGATTTCGATGAGGAAATTCGGATAGGCATTTAACCGCGTTGCCAGACGCTGCATGTCGTACGCGGACTGCCAGTACTCCACCACCGCCTGGGTGTAGGCCAAGGGGATACCCTGGGACCAGTCGTCTGGCGTTTCCGCTTCCGGCCAACGCGTGGCTGACAGGCGGTGGCGTAAATCGGCTATGGTGTCTTCGTCGATGCTGACGGTAAAAGGGCGAACGTCGCTCATGATGGTTGTCCTGGTTTGATTCAATCTATAAGGAAGCGCAGATGTGCCCGCCGTCTACGGTGAGCACCGAGCCGGTCATGTAGCGTGAAGCATCGCTGGCCAGCAACAAGATGGGGCCATCAAGGTCTTCAAAATCGCCAAAGCGGCGCATGGGGATGCCTTTAACAAATTCAGGCGCTTGCTCACTCTCCAGCAGAATGCGGCTCACGTCGGTGAGGATATAACCCGGCGCCAACGCGTTTACGCGTATGTTATAACGCGCCGCTTCTAAAGCCATCACTTCGGTCATGCGGGTCAAGCCACCTTTGGAGACCGCGTAGGGAAATTGGCCCTTGATAGTGCGGGTGTCGGTGATGGAAGAGATCATGATGATGTTGCCGCCACCTTGTTTGTGCGCCATGACTTGCTCGGTATAGTACTTGGACGTCATCCACGCGCTCTTTAAGTTGGTGTCGATGACAAAGTCCCAGTCGTCTTCGTCGATCATGGCGTAGGTTTTTGCGCCTGCTTCAACACCGGCGTTGTTGATCAACACATCCAGGCGGCCAAACTGTTCGAACGCGGTGTCGATAAACTGCCTGATGCTGTCTTTGTCGCGCACGTCCAGGCGGCAGGCTTGGGCGGTGCCACCAGCCTCGACAATCTCGGCCACGCGTTCAGCAAGCTTTTCTTCCCGGCGCGCGCCTAGTACAACGGTGGCGCCGGCGCCTGCCAACACACCGGCAAAGTGGTGTCCAAATCCTGAAGATGCGCCGGTGATGGCGACTACTTTACCGTCCAGATTAAACTGATCTGCCACGCTGCTACTCCCTCAACTCGAAGCAGCATCCTACCATAGGCGTTCTGGTTTGAAGGGACTTGAAGGATTATGAAGGGATAAGAGGAAGGGTTTACGCGGCTTGCGGTAAGCGCGCAACGCGATTCCGACCTTGTTGTTTGGCCAAGTACAAAGCGTCGTCTGCGGCTTTAAACAAACGTTGCACGTCTGTGCTGTGGGTACTGTCCGCCGCCCCGCAGCTCACCGTGTACTCGATGATAGCGCCGGGTTCGCTCAAAGGGCTGGCAGCCACTTTGTTAACCACACGCTGGGCGAGCAATTCAGCGCGCGCAACCTTGGTGTTTGCCACCAACACGGCAAACTCTTCACCGCCGGTGCGGCACACTAGATCCTCTTGGCGAAAGTTGCTGCGCAGGATGTCGGCAATTTTGATCAGTGCTTTGTCACCTAAGGCATGACCGTAGGTGTCGTTGAGTTCCTTGAAATAGTCGGCATCGATCACCAGCAGTGTGGCGACGCTGTCTTGTTGTAGTAGCTGCTGTGCGGCTTGGAAGAACGCGCGTCGGTTGGGTAAGCCGGTGAGCGGGTCAGTGTGTGCCAGCTTCTCCAGCTGCGCCTTGGTGTTGTGCAATTGCAGGCTCATGCGGCACACAAAAAACGTCACCGGTAAGGTGATGACAGCGGGTAACAAGGCTGCCATCAGGGCCACGTTGCCTACGGTAAATGCACTGGCGCCGCCAATGAGGTAAACCAAGCCGATGCTCAGTTCAGATACGCCAACTGCAAACAGCGTGACGAACGCGGTGGCGCGGCAGGCGTCTCGATTGGTGCGGATACCCAGTTGCATGAGGAGTGATTGTTGCCGTAGGGCTTCACTTCGGTGGCTCGATGGTAGGCAATGTGGGGATTTTGCGCTGTTAAACCTCGCACATATTCAAAGTCGTTACAAAGCTCTATCATGCGGACGGTACAAAATCTGCCTCCACAAAGAGGTAAGAGGAACGAGGTAAGAGGACTGAGGAAAGAGGGAAGAGAAGCTCATGCGGCCAAGAAGGTCAGTGTTATATATGCCGGGCGCTAACACCCGGGCCATGGAAAAAGCCAAGGGACTGGATTGCGACACCATCATCTTTGATTTGGAAGACGCGGTGTCGCCGGATGCCAAAGACACAGCCCGCGGGCAGGTGATCGACGCCATCCAAGCGGGCGGTTACGGTCATCGTGAGCTGGTGGTGCGTGGCAACGGCTTAGATACACCCTGGGGTGCTAACGACATTGCGGCGTTTGCCGGCTTGCCCATTGCCGCCATGCTGTTCCCAAAAATAGAGACATTGGCCCAGGTGCAGGCGATCGTGACCTTGCTGGACGAACACGGTGGTGCACACCTGCCGGTATGGCTCATGGTAGAAACACCCGCGGGTGTCCTTGATCTAGCACAATTTGCCGATCATTCCCGGGTAGAGGCCCTGGTCATGGGCACCAGTGACCTGGTCAAAGAATTACGCGCAAGCCACACGCCGTCCCGCCACAACCTCGACTACGCGCTGCAGCACTGTGTACTGGTGGCGCGCCGCTTCGGCAAAGACATCTTGGATGGTGTGCACTTGGATTTTCAGAATGAAGAGGCTTTGCGTGAGGTCTGCGTGGGCGGGCGTGCCATGGGATTTGACGGCAAGACGCTCATTCACCCCTCGCAAGTGAGTATTGCCAACGAAGTCTTCGGCTATTCCGACGACGATGTAGAAAACGCCCGCCGCACCCTTGCGGTATGGCAGGAGGCATTGGCCGCGGGTAAAGGGGTGGCAGTGTTGGACGGCAAGCTGGTGGAAAATCTACACGCCGCTGAGGCAGAGCGTGTGGTTGCTTTTGCCGACGCCCTTGTCGGACGCTAGCTGGAGGTTGCATGCCCACCATTCAGGCCAATGGCATCGACATATATTACGAACGCGGAGGAACCGGAACCGGCCCGGCATTATTGTTCATCAGCGGTAGCGGCGGGGATCTGCGCAACAAACCTAATCAGTTCGATTCGCCTCTGGCTCGAGCGTTTGAATTAATTTGTTACGACCAGCGTGGTTTAGGTCAAACCGACAAACCCGACGGTACTTACAGTATGGCGGATTACGCCGATGATGCGGCGGCGTTGCTCGACGCGCTGGATATTGAGCGGATTGCGGTCATAGGCGTGTCATTTGGCGGGATGGTAGCGCAGGAGTTTGCGTTGCGTCATTCAAGCCGAATTAGCGCCTTGGTGCTGGCCTGTACGTCATCCGGCGGTGCAGGTGGTGCCTCATATCCGTTACACGAGTTACATACGTTACCCGCGCAAGAACGAGCCGCCGCTCATCTTAAGATAGCGGATTTGCGCCACACCGATGATTGGATTGCGGCTAACCCGGAAGCCTGGGAAAAACGCATGGCGTTGAGTCTGGCGGGAACGCGGGCAGATCGGGATGAAACGGGTGCCCTGCAGCAGCTAGAGGCGCGGCGGCATCATGACACGTTTGACCGTTTAACGGATTTAGAGATGCCTGTGTTGTTGGCGGGAGGAGAGTTTGACGGCATTGCGCCGGTGATAAATATGCAACGCCTTCAGAGTCAGATCCGCAACAGTGAGCTACAGCTGTTTAACGGTGGCCACATGTTTCTGATTCAAGACAAAGGCGCTTATCCGGCGATCATCCACTGGTTGCAGGCTCACGCCTAACTCTTAGTCGGTTCCGTCCTGATCTCGGCGCTCGCTGCATCTCTTTCTGCAGCGCTTTCTGCACCTCTTGCGGTATCTCTTGTTGTACCAAGGTCATTGGCGTCACCGGCATCATCCACCGCGCTCGCAAGTAACGGCGGCCGCGGCGGGATACGTTCATAGACAGGTACCCCGGTGCCACCCTCTCGCACCAAGTAAAACCCCGCAACATGTAACACCAGCACCAACACAAAAGAAACCAACAGCGGTATGGCAAGGCCGACATCCGTCAGCAGCAGCACCAATAAGACGCCGCACGCACCCATGCTTACCCGGACGAGCGCGGCTACGGGCTCGGGTTCGTCAACAATGGCAAACAGCGCAGCCAACAACCAAACACTTAGCGGTAAGCCAACCAACAGACCAATGAGCCACAGCATCATGTCACAATCTCCACCGCGCCATTGCTCGCATCTAACCGGATGCGTTGGCCGTCGCTTATACGCTGCATACAGTCTTTGACATCCACAAGGCAAGGCACGTGCAGCTCCCTTGCCACGGTACCGGCGTGGGACAAAAAACTGCCGGTGCCGACCACCACCCCCGCCGCCCGAGTAAACAATGGGGTCCACGCTGGGTCGGTATAAGGCGCCACCAATATTTCGCCACGGGCCAGCTTGCTGGCTTCGCTCAACGAGAACACAACTCGGGCGGTCGCCTCCACCAGACCGGGGGACGCGCATTGGCCGATGAGCGCATCTGTGGATGTTGCTGTCTGCGGTAGTTGGATATTGATGGTTTCCTCGAAGGGCGCTTTTGCTAACCTGGTCCATTCCCGGCGGCGTTTGCGCACCAACTCGTGCGCCTGCTCCGCGCTCACGGCGTCGTTCCAGAGCGCCTCCAGTTCTGCATACCGCAAGAAAAATACATCGCCTGCTATCTTCAGCCGGCTTTGCTGCAGTAACCGCTGCTCTATGTCGAGGATTTTTTGCCGCACCACATCAAACAACATGATGTGATAGTGGCGCGTGTTTTCGCGCAACGTGATGAAGGTGGAAATTTTTGTCAGCAAATGGCCAACCACTTTGCGTTGCCAAGGCTTTAGGTGCCGGTGCAAGGCGTCGCGGGCGGCGAGGTGCTCGCCGTGCCGGTCGGTTTGTACTGCTTGGCCTTGCGTGTTGCCTTTTAGCATGGCGAGCAGCGAGGCAGGCGCTTCTCGCCAAGAGGGTGCGGCCATCTCCATTTCGCGCGGGCCGCGGTGGCCGTAGCGGTGTAAAAAAGCTTCGTACGCCTGGGTGAAAGCGGCATTGGCCGGCAGTGTGTTGGCATGCCCGTCGAGTACCTGCTGCAATTGTTCACTGACTTCATCACCCGTCGCCAATGCCTCCCGCAAGAGGGCAGACAGCTGGTCGATCTCCTTGAGCAGAGCTAAAGACTGCATGTCTTGGTTGCCGTGGTAGGTACCGCTTAGGTCGCTTAAGGGATAGTCGGGGGCAAAGCGTTGCACCAACGCCTGCAAAACACCCAGATAAAGAAAGTAGCGCCCCGCCGAGATGTTGGCGTAAAACATGTGGTGACCAATCGGTTCAAACGGGTGTTTACCCCACACCAAGCGCTTCAAGGCTTTTATGGGTGTGTAACTTGGGTCGTGGCGCACCTTGTGGATTAGGGTCTCAAAGCGCTGTAGTGCCGCTGGGCTCGCGCGCGCGGTACGAATCCAGTTTGCGCCGTCAGCTAAATAGGCCAATCCGAGCATCGCGCCGGCTAGCGTAGCTTTAGGCCAGGAGAGCTTGAGTTTTGCGGGCGTGTTGCGCAACAGCGCCAGCTCGACGATTTCGGTATCGTCCAAGGAAAAGATGTTGAGCCGTTGCAGCTGGGACAAGCTGATGTAACAACGCCCTTGGTAAAAAGCGCCCACTTTGGGCAACACTCGCGCGTACATATCTTCTGATAGCGGGGTGAGCGGTTCCGTGAAGTTTTCCGCCAGCGGCTTAAACAACACCAATTGTTCGGGAACGTCGTGATGCTCGGCGCGGGTGGTGATGGGGCGTGATTGCAGCAGATACAGGTGGTGGCCAACAAAAGCCCACTCCACGTCTTGCGGGCCTTCGAATAGGGTTTCCAACTGTAAGCTGATGTTGGCGATGTGCCGTGTTTCAGAGTCATCCAAAACGGATTTGTGGCGCAGTTCTTTGGCCACTTCCTGCAGCCGCGCGGCGTCATGGTTGCGCGGGTCCGGGCTGACTTGAAAGGCTTTGTCGTTGACCACATAAGAGGTAATGACGCCGTCTTCGTTAACGCGTGCATGATCTGGGCTGACTCTGCCATCAACCAGGGCAGCACCCAACCCCCAGCTGGCTTCGATCACGGTGTCGGTGCTGGCGGCGTGTATCGGGTCGCGGCTAAACACCACGCCGGAGCGCTCGGCGGGAATCATACGTTGCACAATCACCGCCATACGTACCGGTTCGCCCGACATCACTTCAGTCCAACCTGCGCGCCGGTAGGACAGCGCCGCACTCGACCACAGCGACATCCAGCAATCCACAATCGCCTGATCGATCCGGTTGGGTGGCACAAAGTAGTAGGTGGAGTGTTGGCCGGCGAAGCTGGCGTGACTGGAGTCCTCTTCGGTAGAAGAGCTGCGCACCGCCACCTGACTTTCATTGCCTAAAAAGGTCACCAAGGCATCAGCCACCTGTGCCATAAACTCTGCCTGCAACAGCGGCACGGCCGGTTTGACCAGCGGGTCAGTGATCTCGCCAAAGTGCGCAACAAAGGCATCTATATGGATCACAAAGCCTTCCGGCACCGGGAACCCGGCGCGTAACAAAGCGCCGAGGTGGGCAGCTTTGCCGCCGACCTGGTCGATGTCTGCGAGGGTGATGTCGGCTAGGGGTCTAATCCAGTGCAACGTGGATTCATGTGGATACAAAAGTGCGGGCCTAGATTATCACCGATTTACCTATTTTAGGTGGAGCCCAGCGGCCGGTCACTTTTGTCAAAGTACTGTTTGGTGCGGTCGCGGCTTTTTTGGTAGATGCGCTTCAACTGGTGAGGCAGAGCCAAGGTGGCGGGTGTGGTCACCAAGGTTAACAGTGTGGAGAACGTCAGTCCGGAGACAATCGCCTGAGACAGCGGTACCCAGAAGGAGGACAGCATGCCACCGTAAACGATGTTCCGGTTGACCAGGTCGATGCTGAAATTACTGGCCAGGGGTAACAGACCAAACACCGTGGTGATGGTGGTTAGCATCACCGGCCGCAGACGTTGCGCGCCGGTGCGCACGATCAGCTGCACGTAATCCAGCTCCGGATGTTCACGGCGCAAATGATTGTAGGTGTCGATCAACACAATATTGTTGTTCACCACAATACCGGCCAACGCCACCACGCCGACGCCGGTCAATACCGCGCTGAACGGGTTGCCGGTGATGAGTAAACCCAACAGGACACCGGCGGTGGACAGCACCACGGCGAACAGAATTAAGGTGGCCTGGTAGAAGCTGTTGAATTGGGTCACCAACAGCACAAACATCAGCAGCAAGGAGAGGCTAAAAGCCACGCCCACGAACTGCATGGATTCCGCCTGGTCTTCGTTGGCGCCGCGGAATGTAATGTTCAGTTCCGGTGGCCAATCTTGGGAAGCAAGCCATGCTTCTATCTCTTGCACTTTGGTATCGGCCAGGACTCCGGGCGCTACATTGGCGCGAATGTACTCGACGGGAATGCCATTGTTGCGTTGGATGGTGTCGATGTTGGGAGTGGCTTCCTTGGTGACGAAGTTTGACACCGGCACGAGTCCGTTGCGGGTCGCAATTTTGAGTTCACTCAGGGCGTTTATGCCACGCGCCTCGCTCGGGTAGCGCACGCGAATATCGACGGCATCCTTTGCCCTGTCCGGACGATATTCACCGACTTTGACCCCGTTCGTCACCAACTGCACGGCAATCCCCACCTGGCTGACATCGGCGCCGTAGATCGCAGCTTGGGCGCGGTCCACGCTTAGTTTCCACTCCACCCCGGGCAGCGAACGTGTGTCATCAATGTCGCGGATATCCGGCATTTGCTCCATCTGCGCTACAACCGTAGCAACAGCGGGCTCAAGCAACACGCGATTGTGAGAAGAAAATTCCAATTGCAAGGGTTTGCCGGTGGGTGGGCCCTGTTCGATCTTTTCGATTTCCACAGAGATGCCTGCCAAATTCTGAGTGCGTGCACGAATCTCTTCGAATATCTCGGTACCGGTGACGTCACGGTCATTTTCGTCATGTAATTCGAGGAATAGCTCGCCGATGCGGTCCATCCCGCCATTGCGGCTAGAACGCCCGCTGAGCAGGGTGGTGGTGTTGACGTTCATGATGCCTTCTACTTCCAACACCCGATCTTCCACCTCACTTACGAGCTGGTTAACTTCATCGACGCTTAAATTGCCGCGTGCGCGTACGGAAACGCTGGCAAATTTGGGTTCAGATTCAGAAAAGAAGATAAATCCTCGGCCGTACTCGCCGTACGCCCAGAAAGTCGTGAACAACACGGCCAGCGTGATGCCCATGGTCACGATGGCGTAACGTGTGGCCAAAGCCAACAGCCGAGCATACCAACCGGTGATGGAATTGAGTTCTCTTGGGTCACCTTCTTCAAGCAGCTGCAGGGTTTTGAGAGATTTCTCATCGCGACTGCCGGCTTTGCCAAACAAGGTGCCCAACACAGGGCCAAATACCAATGCGTACAGCAGAGAACCGGACAACACCGTAAACACAGTGACCGGTAGGTACTGCATAAATTGTCCGGATACGCCGGGCCAGAACATTAACGGCAAGAAGGCCGCTAAGGTAGTGGCGATAGAGGCGGTAACGGGCCAGAACATACGCTTGGCGGCAAGCGAGTATGCGCTGCGGCGGTCGTACCCTTCGGTCATTTTGCGGTCGGCGTATTCCGTCACGACGATGGCGCCATCGATCAGCATGCCGAGCCCCAACAACATGCCAAACATCACCATGAAGTTAAAGGTGTAGCCCAACAAGTAGACGAAGATCAGTGAAAAAAGGAACGAGACCGGAATACCCAGGCCAACGATGATGCCGCTGCGAAAGCCCATGGCGGCCACTACCACAACCATGACCAGGCCAAGAGCGGTGAAGATGTTGCCTTGCAGTTCGGTGACCTGGCCTTGCGCGAATGGCGCCTGATCTGTGGTGTAGAAGACGTCGACCCGGCCCGGTAGGTCCGGACGGATACTCTCCACCGCCGCCTTGGTGGCGTTAATTGTGCTTAGAATGTTGGCGTCGGCGCGTTTGGTGACGTGCAGCGAAATAGAGGGTCTGCCGTTCACTCGAGCGTAGTTTGTGCGATCTTTAAACGTGCGCTTGATACTCGCCACGTCTTTCAGCGTGACCACAGTGTCGCCGTCGACTTTAACCGGTAGATCAAATACGTCCGTGGCTTCCTCGATGATGCTAGGTACCTTTACCGAAAATCGGCCTTCGCCGGTATCCAGGCTGCCCGCAGGGATCAAACGATTGTTGCGCACGATGGTGTTAATGAGCTCTTCTGAAGAGATGGCGTAGGCTTCAAGCTGATTCGGGTCGATCACCGCCTCCAGCAACTCTTCGCGGTCACCAAACATGTCTGCGGACAACACGTCAGGTAAAGCCTCAATAGCGTCCTGCAGGTCCATCGCGACGCCATACAGCATACGCTCAGGCACGTCGCCGACAACATTAACCTGGACTATCGGCCAATCGTCGACACTGGCTTCTGTCACGATCGGCTCCTCGGCGGTGGAAGGCAATTCTGCCTTGGCTCGATCCACGGCCTCGCGCGTGTCTGTCAAAGCTTTGTTGAGATCGTGGTCTGCATCAAACTCAACCATGATGTTGGCGGCACCTTCGGAGGCGAAAGAACTCATCTCTTCCACACCCTCGACGTTGCGCATTTCAGTTTCAACAGGCAGTACTAATAATCGTTCAGCGTCCTCCGGCGAGATGCCTTCGTGCACGATGGTAATAATAGCGAATGGCACGTCAATATCTGGGTCATTGGCCACCGGTATGACGGCGCGCGAGATCAGCCCGGCCAAAACCACCATTAGCATGATGAGCAGAGTGGTCCTTGAGCGACCAATGGCAGCTTCGATAAACGCGTACATGGATAAACCTGCGGCGGCTAGAGAGCGATCACAGCCGCCTTAGGCGACATGTTGGCATCGGTGGCGGTATCTACTGCAGCTGAGGTATCGGGTTTGCTTTCGGCTTTCAGCGTTCCCGCGTCTTGAAAAATTGGGTCAACGCGTTCACCGGCAGTGACCAATTCCTGCCCCACGGTGATGACGCCGACCCGTTTAGGTAGCCCGGTCACCCAAACGCCATCCGGTGCATCCGCGAGGATAGAGATGAGGTGAAATTCCACCATGTAGTCTTCATTGATGGTGCGAATACCCAGGTTGCCGTCATCGTCGAGGCTCAGTAGCGCCGGGCTGACCTTTTGTGCCAATACACTTTCGACCGGAATCTCGATCCGGGTGGTCACACCGGAGCGTAAGGTGTGATCCGGATTTGGCAGCTCTATTTCCACCGCGTAGGTGCGGGTGGTGGGATCGTTTTGTTGGCCAATGAATGTCACCGGACCGCGCACAACGTCGCCGTTGCGTAGGTAGCCTACTGCTTCCTGGCCGACGCTGAGATCCATGACGTCCTGTTCCGAGACGCGGCCGACTAACAGCATAGGGTCCATGTCGATGACCGTTGCGCAGTTTGACCCAGGTGTCACGTAGTCACCAATTTCTTGGTGCACGTCTTCAACCACACCGGCGAAAGGTGCACGCACCTGAATTTTTGCCAAATCGAGCTGGCGACGATTCACATTGGCTTCAGCCGCAGCGAGGCGGGCCTTGGCGCCGGCAATGGCCGTTTCGGAGTTAAAGCCTTTTTGTTTGAGCTTGAGCGCGCCTTGATATTCGATGCGCGCTTGATTGAGGGCTTCGCGTGCCTCCACCAAGGCCACTTGACGGTCTTCAACGGACAATTCGCACAACAGGTCGTTGGCGGCTACCACAGTGCCCCGTTCCACTGGACGTTTCACCACTGTACCGGGTAACTCAACCTTGGCATCGACGGTGCGTTTGTTTTCGGTTTTGCCGCGTACGGTGACAGTGCGGCGCTGTTCGCTGGCGTCGATGACGGACACCCGCACTTGCGTCGGCTGATAGTCTTCTTGCACGCTCGTCTGCTGGCGATTGAGCTCAGCGATGGAGGGCGGAGTGCCTTCGCGCGTGCCGTTCAGCGCACCGGAAGCGAGCCACGCGACAAGGGCAATGGCGATGACAATGGCTGTAATGTAGGTTGTGCGCATGGGCGAGTGCTTCCTGTTATCGATGGCTGTTAGACAGCCATACGATGATGCCGTGTATTTATTACACAAATACCGCTACGTATGGTAACAAAATGGAGTCTCATACGCCATTTCAAGCCGCGATTACGTGTAATCACTAAGTTGGTAAGACCAATTTTGCGGGATGAGGCGCAAAATTTGTGTGAAGAGCGACTAATCCGCGCTGATTTGTCATCAATTGGCCTATTTGCGGACGAAATGGGGTCACTGGAGGGGTTATGACGACCGCGTTTGATTATTTCCTGCGGGAAATTCGCAGCACACTTAGTGATGCCCAGTTACCGGACGTCGATACCAAGGGCAGCGGCGCGCTCCCTTCAGTCTATGCCGTAACGGATTTGACGGCGGCCAGCATTGGCAGTGCCATGGCCGAATTGGCTGCGCTCTCAGCTGAAACGCTTGGCCACGAGCCGAGTGGAACGGTCGAGGTCGATCAACGCCTGGCGTCCTTTTGGTTTAAGGGGACCATTCAACCACAAGGCTGGAAATTGCCGCCGGTCTGGGACGACATAGCCGGTGTGTACCCTGGGGCAGACGGCTGGATCCGTTTACATACCAACGCGCCGCACCATCGGGCCGCGGTGTTACATGTGCTGGATTGTCCGGGCAACAAAGATGCGGTGGGTGCCGCGGTGGCGCGATACTCGATTGAAACGCTGGAAGAGGAAGTTGTAGCTGCCGGTGGCTGTGCCGCAGCCATGCGTAGCGAGGCAGACTGGCGGGCCCATCCAAACGGTGTGGCTATTACCCACGAACCGTTAATTGACCAGGTTGAGAACGGAACAAGTTCAACCGCTCGTCTAGAACCCGACTTCAGCCGCCCTCTCAAAGGCCTGCGTGTGCTTGATCTCACGCGGGTGTTAGCGGGACCCGTGTGCACGCGCTTTCTTGCGGGCTGGGGTGCGGACGTGTTGCGACTCGATCCGTTGGATTGGGAGGAAGGTATTGTCATCCCAGAAGTTGTCCTCGGTAAACGCTGCGCCCGCATTGATCTAAAGGAGCGCTCCGGCCGCGCTACGTTTGAGCAGTTATTGGCCGACGCTGACGTTTTGGTGCACGGCTACCGCGCCGATGCATTGGATCGATTGGGTGTTAGCGCCGACGCGCGCCAACAGATCCGCCCCGGGTTGATTGATGTGTGCCTCGACGCCTACGGCTGGACCGGTCCGTGGGCGCCGCGCAGAGGATTCGATAGCTTGGTGCAGATGTCCTGCGGCATCGCCCATGCCGGTATGCGCGCCGTCCACGGCCATGAGCCCTTACCTTTACCCGCCCAGGCGCTTGACCACGCCACCGGTTACCTGATGGCCACGGCAACCGTGAGAGCCCTGCGCACCCGTCTGGCCACAGCAACCGGCACACGCATCCGCTGTTCTTTGGCGCGCACTGCATACTTGTTAATGAACGGGCCAGCAGGCAACCTCGACGACAACGTCGTGCCACTCAACGACGCGGATTGGTCTGACGGTATGGAAGCGACCAGTTGGGGTCCTGCGCGGCGCTTACGACCGCCTGCTGCTGCCGAAGGATTGCGCATGTCCTGGGATTTGCCGGCGGGTGAGCTCGGACGCCACGCGCCAACTTGGAGATACCTATGAAAGTCGAAACTACCTCACCGGCCTTGGGCAACCAACTTGCACTTCCCGCTGCCTGGGCTGATGAGGTGGGCATGCATGAGCAGTTCACTTGGCTGCGCAACAACGATCCACTGCGTCGCATTGATCCCCAGGGTTACGAGCCGTTTTAGAATGTGACTAAGTTCAACGACATCAAGGAAGTGGAATCGAAGACAAGATCCCAATTAACGAACCTCGCCGGTGCGGCATTTCGTGCGCACGGCCACAGAGGACTATCAACTGCGCGACAAGACCATCAAAGAAGGTGAATCGGTCATCCTTTGGTATCAGTCGGCAAAGCGTGACGAAGAGATCTTCGATGCGCCTTTCGTGTTCCGGGTCGATCGCAAAGATGCCAAACAACCCGCGTTCGGCTTTGGGGCGCATGTTTGTCTCGGCCAGCATCTGGCCAGGATGGACCAGCCATTGTTTGTGGGTGGGCTCAAGTCATTGCCGATTCGCAACACAATGGCTTAAGGAGCCTCTGAGCTTTTGAGACTTATTCAGAGGCTCCTTAACGAATGGTTCCTCAAATTGAACGGCCAGCTGCATTACCCTGAGCGATCAGTACTCAACCGTCAGAAAAACCATTAGGGTTTGCCAACGTCGATTACCGCGCGATTAGGAGTCAAAATGTTAGGCGATAAGAAGGCACGTTCCGACCGCAAAAAAGTCAAGACTAACGGGGTATGGACATACCCAAAGCGTCAGGTGAAGTTGGTGAAGCCAAGGCGAAAGAAGTCTTGAGCACAAGCGGCTGCGGAATTGGGGGAGGTGTCTGATGATGTCCACATACCTACCCCAAACGATAGGGTCCAATTTATGGAATACTGGTAATGCGCGTTACCAAAGTGCTGTTGAAGAAGGGGTGTAGAAGCACTGCTCGAAGCAGATTGGAGGCTCGCACTTCGAATGAGCGGCGCAAGCTGGGTGTCTTCATCTCGCCCATGTGTGGTACCGCCAGGAGGCGGTTCGCAGGGTTTGGCTGCGCCATGGTCTGGAGAACTTAAAAACCGGCTCGAAGCACTGGAAGAATAAGTCACTCACGAAGGCATCGTGCTGACCGAATCTCAGGTCCAGGCGCTTGCACTATTGCACGCAAGCCAACACGATCAATTCCTTCGCCGAATCATGAACGGACTCTGGGTTGCCCGAGACAATCACGTCTGCATAGGCGATTGGGTTATCCCTGGCGATGTATTCATCTTCTTCTCGCATCCAACCCAACCATAGTTGCTCCGCATCTTTACCGTCTCGCAAAAGTCCTCGCGCAAGGCGCGTTTTTCGGTCTGTTTCTACAAAAAGGCTGAATGCGAGGTAAGGTCTAAACTCGTGACGGGACGCGCTCACGCCTTCAACAATAAGAAATCTGTGCGTAGGGACATCGCACCATTCAGCGGGCTCGGAGGTGGCCCAATCGTAACGTTGATAGCGTGCGTGTTGCCCGTTGCTCAGCGGAACTAAGACCTGCTCCAACAAGCGGCTATACCAATCTAAGGGGACTGTGGCTGATGCAAAGTCGTCGGTATGCACAACCGGGCAGTCGCTCAGGAAGGTCGCTAAGGTAGCTGCGAGGGTTGTCTTGCCTGCACCCCCACATCCGTCGATGGCTATCACCGAAGTGGACATTCCCACGGCGGGTGGGGCGCCCTTAATCTGGTCGACCAGCTCTGAATAAGCGAGAAATACTTCTTTCATACCATCACGGCGCGGCCTGTCTGTGGCCAATAATCGGTCTGCAAGGAATTGTATAACGATGCACTGTCACCCCGGTTTCAGGTAGATTTCGGGTTCATGTCGTGTTCGAAAACCGTTTTCGGTTTGAAGATATCGTTACCTCGAAGCCACGGGAAGCGCAATGATTGTTCGCAAGCTACGTCTCCGCAAGGGTTGGTCACAGGATCAGTTAGCCGAGTTGACCGATGTCTCTGTCCGCACCATTCAGCGTATCGAACGGGGGCATAACGCAAGCTTGGAAACGGCGAAAGCGCTAGCAGCGGTGTTCGAGGTAGATGTCACAACATTTATCACGGAGCATGAAACCATGTCTAACTTAGAGCAAGAAAAAGCAACGTCGGCGGCCAGTGAGCACATTGAGCCGGATGAGGCCCAAGCCCTCGAATACGCAAAAGGTGTGAAGGATTTCTTAAGCGGGCTTGTTGCTTACGTCATTCTAGCGATCGTCTTCTTCTCGATTAGGGGATTCAACGAGCCTATCTTGTACTGGGTTTTCGGTGGTGTTGGGCTATGGTTGCTTGTCCATGGGCTGATGTCGTTCGAAGTGGTGCGCCTGCCTTTCCAAGGCCTTGAGCGGAAGTTAGCGGAAAAGAAGCTGGGCCGTAAACTTTAGAAGATCCATTTTTGGTGGGTCTGCTCCCGTGCTTCCAACCGGAGTGCAAGTTGCCATACTCGGCGGGCGCGGGCCCATTACATCAGGCGTCCTTAGGGTAGATTTTGCCTGCCGGCCCGTAGAACAAAGCCGCCGGTCGATGCGGGGAATCCAGGTAACGCTTGATCTTCGGTAGCTCGGCAAATTGAGTGTGGAATTCGCCAAGACCGGCAAAGCGCGCAAACAGCGAGGGGAATTGGCCTCGCAGTCCGTCGACAAGGTGGAACGCGGTAAAGTCAGCGATGGTTATCGTATCCCCAGCCCAATAGCCGGAAACGGAGTTGTTTGTGCGATAGAAGGCCTCCAAGTCGGCCAGTAGCCTAGGTTGTTCTTCTTTTACAAACCGCTTCCGTTCATCCTCGGAGGTTGACAGCGCACCAAAGGCGTTGGCGACGCGATTGCCGTAGTCTCTCCAAGCTTCGATGGTGACGTCACAGCGAACGCGCTGCGCCTCGGTCTCCCCCATCAATCCATGAGCACGCCCCAAGTGATTCATGATGGCATGTGCCTCCGGGATCACGAGCACACCCTCGGTATAGACCGGCATACGAGCAAATGGCGTTGGGATATTGCCTTGCGACCACTCATCTAGCGTCACCTGTCGATCCAGATATTCGATCTCAAGAAAACTCAGCAGCATACGGATAGGATCAGCGCGGCCGCGGATATCTAAATAGAGAAGTTGTGGCTTTATAGCGGCGCTGCTTTTTGTGTAGGTTTTTTGGGGTTAGACCCGCGCACACAAGCTTTCCGCTTGTGTGCGCGGCTATGTCAGCGTTAAACGTTCAAGCCGCCGCGCTGGGGCGCGCCGCCATGCGATCAAACCAAGGTTTGATGTTGCTAAGCCCTTCGTCGAACGGCTGACCCACCTGGTTGCCAAAAGCCAGCATGCAGTACAGCAGCACGTCCGCTAAGGAGATTTTGTCGCCGCCCACAAACTGCCGGCCATCGTCCATCAGGCCGTTGAGCCAAGCCAGTTTTTCGCGCGCAATGCTCTTTAAGCCTTCCGCGGCCTCGGGGATGGTAATCATGCGGTCTTTGAAGATGGGTAACCCTTCCGCGTAGCGAAAGCCGTTGGCCAGGGGTTCACAGATGTTGAGGTCTATGCGTCTGGTCCACATGCGGGTGTTGGCGCGTTCCTCTGCGCTTTCACCCATCAGCGAAGGCCCGTCGCTGACTTCATCTAAGTACTCACAGATGGCGGTGATTTCAGCGATGCGATTGCCGTTGTCAAGCAGTAAACAAGGCAGCTGGCCAGATGGATTAATCTTCAGAAAGTCAGCCTCGCGGTTGGCGCCGGCCATCAGGTCGATGTCTTCCATGTCCATGGTGACGCCGACCTCGGCGGCAAACATGCGAACCACGTGTGGGTTTGGCCCCATTGAGTTATATAGTTTCATAGTCCTCTCTCCCGTGCTTAATTTAGAAACAGTGATCTAGAAAAAATGTGTGTCGTTAGATTGATGCGCGTGGAACCTGCTACCACTCGCCGATGTTCTCCATGCTTTGCCACGGCTCCTGGGGTGCTTGCGCTCCGGCGGACTGGAGCAACTCGACAGAAATACCGTCCGGCGAACGTACAAACGCCATGCGCCCATCCCGCGGCGGGCGGTTGATGGTCACGCCGTGGTCCACCAGCCGTTGGCAAGTGGCGTAAATGTCGTCGACCGCATAAGCCAAGTGGCCAAAGTTGCGGCCGCCGGCGAGGGCTTCCGGATCCCAGTTGTGGGTCAGCTCTACCTGCGCCTCGGAATCTCCAGGAGCCGCCAAAAACACCAAGGTAAAGCGGCCTTCTTCGCTGTCATAACGATTTAGTTCTTCCAGGCCCAGGGCATCGCAGTAAAAGGCGAGGGATTTATCGATGTCTGTCACCCGCACCATAGTGTGCAGGTACTTCATCGGAACTTGGGGTTGCTCCATTTGGATGGCGTCGGCTGGATTGTCGCTCATGGTTGTGTAGTGTCCTCGTGGTCCGTGTTTTGGTGAACTTGTTTTCAGTTAATAGGGCAGTGGATGGGTCGGGCCCTAACTCTTGTGATAAAACGCTTCCCGTTCCCGCGAAGCCCACACCACAGGAATGTCGTCATCCGCCAGCGACGGCATGGTGCGCTTACGCGCCAAGGCGGCCTCAATATAGGGCGCCAGTTCTCTTGCTTTGTCAGCTTCGCGTTGCTCGCGGCCATCAGCAAATTGCGGCAAGACTTTATCACCGAACAACTCTAACGATTCACAGATGTGTTCATGGCGGTTTTTGCCGCCCTGCTGCAGGAAAATCACTTGGTCGATACCCACGTCTTGGAACTCTTTAATGTGCTGGGTGAAGTGCTCCGGCGTGCCGATACCCGTGGCGGCAATGGTGGGCAGATCCTGATCGCGCAAGGCTTCGTATTCATCCCACAATGTGGTGCGCCCCGGCTTTATGTCATTGGCCACCAGGGCGTTGATGGCGTAGCGGAAAAAGGCAAATCCGTCGTTGCCGCGGCGGCGGGCTTCTTCGGCGTTCTCATGTAGAGAGAAACCGGATACCAAGGCGATGTTGGCGTTTACCCGATGGCCGAGTGGGACGCACTCTTCCGATTTGATGATGTTGTAGTAAATGTCCGCCCAGGTACGGGCTTCCTCCGGGTCGACAAAGGTGAACGCCAGTGCTCCTAAGCCATTACGCGCCGCCACCTCAATGGTTTTACGGTTGGTGCAGGCAAGCCACATGGGTGGGTGTGGTTTTTGGTGGGGTTTTGGCAGAACGTTACGGCACGGCATGGAAAAACCCTCACCTTCATAGCCTGGGTAGGGATCCATGACCATCATGTTGGCGATTTGTTCGGCCGCTTCTAACGACAGCGCACGCTTTTGTTTGGCGTCGATGCCATAACCGTGCAGCTCCAAACGCGTGGCCCCTTCGCCGATGCCAAATTCAACGCGGCCGTTAGAGATGAGATCCAACATTGCCACCGACTCTGCGGTTCGCGATGGGTGGTTGTAATTTGGGATGACCTGGCGAATACCAAAGCCCACGCGAATGTGCTCTGTTTTGGCCGCGAGCGCGGTGAGAAACACATCTGATGCGGAGCAATGGGAATATTCGTCTAAGAAATGGTGTTCAACCGCCCAGGCGTAATCGATACCAAGACGGTCCGCCAGTTGTACTTGTTCGATGGCTTCATGGATGAGGGTGTGCTCTGCATCCTCAGTCCACGGTTTGGGTAGTTGCAGCTCGTAAAAGACGCCAAAACGCATGTCTTGCCTCCCGTTTGTTCCCCAGTTCAAACAATACCTTGCCACCAAGCCTGTGCGAAGGCCAGAGTTGCGCGGGGTTAATTCCGAGGCAAAAAAAACCCCGCTTTCAGCGGGGTTTGCGATATTAATATCACAAGGTACTCATTGGAGAGTTGGGGTCATTGGAGAGAAAACAAAATGCTCACAGCAAGAGTGCACAGCGCAGCTAAGATCAAAACGCTCTCACTTTTGCTCAAGTGATCGTCTGCTTCTGCCAGATCAGCATCCATGAGAATGGCCCTCGCGGGAGTTCGTCTTGAGTGTTGGTACTGGCTTTCCATACCTCGCATATTAGGCAGTAAAGCTGCAAAGCCCCTGCAGGGTTTATGGAGGTAAAATGGAAAACAAACGGGCGGGATGGGGCGCTTTTGGGCGTTACTCAGGGCTTTTGTTTGCTTGTTGCTCGCATCGGGCAATCAGTTGGCGATAGGCCACCGCCACGCTGTGCGACACCGGCCGGTCGCCCGCCATGCGGCTTGCATAGTCTTGTTTAAGACGATCGGCGTCGCTTATTGAGCGCTCCCCTTGGGGTTTTGCGTCGGTTGGCGAATCGGCCATAGGGTTGATGCTTCCATGTGCCACGTTACATGTTCAAAATAGGCGAAAGACGCTGGCAGCGCTGTTTTCACGTTGTAGTGAATTGTAAATTTGCTTACCTGCTGCGGTGCCGGGTCCGATGCAACGCCACACACAGGAGATTGTCATGAAACTGTCACAATACCGGTCCGCAAGCCGCGGCATGGGTGTGTTGGCGCTACTGTTGGTGGTAACCGGGTGTGCGGTGAATCCAGTGACCGGTCAACGTGAAATTGCGTTGGTCAGCACGTCACAAGAGATTGCCATCGGGCAGGAGCAATTTGCCCCAGCCCAGCAGATACAGGGTGGCCCTTACAATACAGATCCCGCGTTAACGGCGTACGTCGACCAGGTTGGTCAGAAGCTTGCAGCCGCAAGTGGGGTCGACTTGCCTTATGAGTTCGTCGTGCTCAATAACAGCATGCCGAATGCCTGGGCTCTGCCGGGGGGTAAGATCGCCATCAATCGAGGGTTGTTGACACTGATGCGCAACGAAGCCGAGTTAGCAGCTGTGCTGGGACATGAGGTTGCACACGCTGCTGCCCGTCACGGTGCCAAACGATTGGAGCGCGGCTTGTTGGCCCAGGCAGTCTTGGTGGCTGCGGCCGTTGGCACCGCAGGCCAGGAATATGCGGGCGGTGTGCTCGGCAGTGCCCAACTAGCGGCAAGCTTGCTCAATCAGAAGAACTCCCGTGACGCGGAGCGCGAAGCAGACTTTTATGGCACCAGGTTTATGGCCCAAGCGGGGTATGACCCCTATGGGGCTGTGACCTTACAAGAGATTTTTGTGAAACTGTCCGCTGGTCGCCAGAGCAGCTTTTTGGAGGGATTGATGGCCACCCACCCGCCTTCTGAAGAACGGCTTGCCAACAACCGCATGTTGGTCAAGCAATTGCGTGACGAAGGCACCGCAGGCGGTGTCCTTGGCCAACCTGCCTATGCCAGAGCCACGGCTGGCCTGCGAGAGGTTCAGCCCGCCTTTAATGCCTACGATGAGGCGCGAGATCTATATGAAGATGGCGATTATGACGCGGCGTTAGCCAAGGTGAATACTGCTTTGGCCATTTCTAACAGAGAAGCTTTGTTTCATGGCTTACGCGGCTCAATTCGTTACAAACAATCCCGCTATGACGATGCCCTGACTAATTTTGATCGAGCTATCGAGCGCGACAGCGGATACTTTGTCTACTACTTAAGCCGCGGTTTGACTTTTGCGAAACAGCAGCAGAACGGTCGCGCCAAGTCGGACTTGAGCCAGTCCGTCCGATTGTTACCCACCGCGTCCGCCTATCAAGCCCTCGGCCAGTTGGCTGAAGCAGAAGGCGATTTGGAGGCGGCCAAACAGTACTACGCCCAGGCTGGGCAGGGGCAGGGTGCTGAAGGTCAGGCGGCGCGCTTGAGCTTGACGCGTCTGGAATTACCTGAACAACCCGCTAAATACATCCAAACCCGGGTCGGCCTGGATGACAACAATCGATATGTATTGTTGGTTCGTAACAATGCAGGTTTGGCAGTCAAAGATGTGCTTGTGCGAGTTGAGTTGCAGACCACGGAAGGTGTTCGTACTACGTCCCAACGGCTGTCGTATCTAGCACCTGGAGAAAGTCGGCGGCGGGTCTTGGAAGTCAATCCAGCGGTGGTGCAGCGCGCGGCGGCCTATCCAGTAGCAGCAGGTTTGGCGCCTACGCGTTAAGTTTGGGCTATGCACGCGGCCATCAGATGGTCGGGCTTACTTCGCGTCAGTCTTGTAAGGGTTGCCAATTCGCTCCCTCGCCAAGCCTGTCCTTTAACAAGCTCACAAACAACTGCACCTTGGTGGACAAGTGACGGTGACGAGGATACAACGTCAACAAACTGCTCGGCGTCGGCGGGTAATCCTCCAGTATGGGTACCAATCGGCCTTCGTGCAGGTCGCGCTCAATAATGAATGTTGGCAACATGGCGATGCCATGGGCCGCCACAGCCGCGGCTCGAAGGACCTCACCATTGTTGGACCACATAATGCACTGGATGGCCACAGAAAGTGTCTGTTCAGCATCGGTAAGACGCCACACTTGACCTGATTCCTGGTAGCCATAGTGCAGCATGTGATGGTGTTTCAGATCAGTTGGTTGATGGGGTCTGCCATGCTTGGCGAGATAGGCGGGTGCGCAGCAGAGCACGCGCGGTGCCGCAACAATTTCTTGGGTCACCAGGCTGGTGGAATATTCCGGCTCGCCAACCCTTACGGTAACGTCGAAGCCTTCCTCTAACGGATCCACGTAGCGGTCGTTCAATACCATCTCCACGCGTACATCCGGGTACAGACCCATGAATTCGGCGATGAGCGGTGCTAGGTGTAAGGTTCCCAGAGTCATGGGTGCGTTGATGCGTAAATTGCCTGATGGGTGGTCCTGCTGCTCTCTAACAGAGCTAATTGCCTCATCTAAATCAGCGAGGATTTGCACGCAGCGCGCATAGAAAGCATTGCCTGTATCCGTGGTGGATACTCGTCGGGTGCTACGGCGTAGCAATTGCGCACCCAGTTCGTTCTCTAGCTTCGCGACCCGCTTATTGATCATAGAGCGAGATACGCCAAGTTCCCGAGCAGCCGCGGCAAACCCTTCAAGCTCCACGACCTTGGTATAGGCACGCATGCCCTGCACAAAATCCATATGGCTCCTCTTTAGCGATATCGGTCATCAATTGTATCCAAAATGGAAACAATATGTTTCTTTTCTGATTGATTGTTTTGTTTTGAGCGACGTTTAGAATGCCCATGTCTTTTATAACTAACGGTCAATAAGGAGAAACAAGGAGGGTAGTCATGCAAGCCATTCGACCCGCTCAAGCAAGAGGCCAGGCTCAATTGCCTGGGTTGCACAGCCAGCACTCGTTTTCATTTGGCCAGTACTACGATCCTGCGCATATGGGTTTTGGACCGTTGCGGGTGATTAATGAAGATCGCGTGGCGCCGGGCGCCGGTTTCCCTGCTCACGGCCACAGCGATATGGAAATCATCTCCGTGGTACGCGCAGGTGCCATGGCTCATCGTGACAGCCTTGGCCATAGCTCGGTGATAGGAGCCGGCGAAGTGCAGCGTATGACCGCCGGTACCGGTATCCGCCACAGCGAATTTAACGCCTCAGACGACGAAGCGTTGGAGTTTTTACAGATCTGGATTGTCCCTGAAGAGACCGGTTTGGCGCCGAGTTACGAGCAGAAGTCTTTTGCCGCTACCGCTTCTAACGAACTGCATCTGGTTGGTTCACGGGATGGGCACCTAGGTTCGCTCACCATCCACCAAGACGTGGATTTATACCTGGCGCGTTTGCAGCCCGGGCATGGCGTGACGCACACGTTGCAGGCAAACCGTAGGGCTTGGCTGCAAGTGATGTCCGGGTCGGTGGCTGTCGGTGAAGCACAACTTGAAAGCGGTGATGGCCTCGCGGTTTCACACGTAGCTGACCTTACTATCAGCACGCTGGCGGCTGCGGACGGAACGCAATCGCCAGATAGTGCCGAAATCCTGCTGTTTGATATGGCAGACAGTTAAGGTCCACACAGAATTTTTGATCAGTTAACCCACTTATAACCCACTCATTACCTGCTTAGGGAAAAACCAAAGGAGTCATCATGAATAGAAACGCAACCCCAGCTCAGCCCATCCATGCCTTGCATGTGGAACGTTTCAGCCCGTACAACTTCGACCCGGCCCAAGACGTGGCGCTAGAGGATTTGCAATCCATGTTCGAAGCCGCGCGTTGGACCGCCTCTGCGTTTAACGCGCAACCCTGGCGCTACATTGTCGGCCACAAATCCAGCCAGCCTGAGCTTTGGCAAGCAGTGTTAGATGTGCTGGTGCCGGGTAACCAAGCTTGGGGGCAACACGTGCCGGTGTTGGCGCTGGGTTTGATTCGCAAAGATTTTGAACACAACGGTAAACCTAACGCCTGGGCGCAGCATGACCTGGGTGCGGCGTCGGCTAATTTGACCGTTGAAGCCACCAGCCGCGGCATTCGCGTGCATCAAATGGCGGGTATCGAGCCGGAATTGGCGATAGAACGTTTTGAGCTGGCAGAGAACATTCAGCCGGTCACCGCCTTGGCCATGGGTTACGCGGGACCTAACCCCGAATTAGACCCGGACATTGCAACTCGTGATGAAAATCCGCGCCAACGCTTGGCGGTAGAGGAGTTTTTACTGGCGGGCTCGCTCTAGACCCGCGGCTGCTTCAGCGAATAGGCACCTCGGTTTTTTTGGCCACGGTGCGCAGCGCAAAGCTGCTGTGCACCCGGGCCACGCCGGGCAGCCGGGTCAATCGCTGGCTGTGTACCCGTTCATAATCGCGCGCGTCTGCCACAATGACGCGCAGCAGGTAGTCGGCGTCGCCACTCATCAGGTAACACTCCATCACTTCCGGGATGTCCCGAGCTTCGCGCTCAAAAGCGGCGAGGTCGTCTTGTTGTTGGCTGTGTAGCGTAATGCGCACAAAGACGTTGTCGGGAAAGCCGGCCCGGGATTGATCCACCAAACCGACATAGCCGCGGATCAGACCGTCTTGCTCCAGGCGCCTCAGTCTGCGCAAACAAGCACTTTCAGACAGGCTGACACGTTCTGCCAAGGCGGCGTTGCTGATCCTGCCGTCGGTCTGTACCTCATGCAGAATCAAACGGTCTGTCCGGTCTAAATTAGAAGATAAAGTCAATATTCAGCCAATTATCCGCAGAAAGTTGCGTTAATAATAGCTTGAACGGCCGATTACGCAAACATCCAAGCAAAATGCCAGCATAGAATATGAAGCCTTATTGCACAGGAACGCACAGGGAACCGAAGTGATGCGAATCAGTGTGCCCAAGGAAAGCAAAGTACATGAGTATCGGGTTGGCCTGACGCCGGCGAGTGTGTCTGAACTCACCCATGCCGGTCACGAAGTGTGGGTGCAGACCCAAGCCGGTACAGCCATCGGTTATGACGACGCGGCTTATCGCCAAGCCGGTGCGGCCATCGTGGAGGCGGAACAGGCTTTTGCGGGAGAATTGGTGGTGAAAGTGAAGGAGCCTGATTCAGGCGAGTGTAAGCAGCTTGATGCAGGCCAGATGTTGTTTACGTTTTTGCATCTTGCCACAGCGCAACCCCAAGCCCATGAACTCATGCGCCGCGGGGTAACCGCCATTGCCTACGAAACCGTGGAAGACGCAGCCGGGCGATTGCCGCTGTTGGCGCCGATGAGTGAAGTGGCGGGGCGCATGTCGGTACAAGTAGGCGCGCAGGCGCTGTTGGCGCCACTTGGTGGACGCGGCACGCTTTTGGGCGGTGTGCCGGGTGTTGCACCCGGCAAAGTGGTGGTGCTGGGCGGCGGCATGGCGGGTAGCAACGCAGCGATCATGGCCGTGGGGTTGCAAGCGGATGTCACCATTTTGGATAAATCAATCGCGCGCTTGCGCGAGCTGTCGGCGCAGTTTGCCGGTCGCGCCAAGGTCCTGATGGCCTCAACAGAGAATATTGCGCATGCAGTGCGCGAAGCGGACCTGGTGATTGGCGCTGCGCTGGTGGCGGGTGATAAGGCCCCCAAACTGATCGATCGAACGCTGCTGGCGCAGATGCAGCCGGGCGCTGCGCTGGTGGATATTTCTATTGATCAGGGCGGCTGTTTTGAATCCAGCCACCCGACGACACACGACGCACCGACGTTTATTGAACAAGGGGTAGTGCACTACTGCGTGACTAATATGCCCGGCGCCGTGGCGAGGACATCAACACAAGCACTCAATAACGTCACGCTGCCCTACATCAATCTCCTTGCCACCGAAGGTCTTCACGCTGCTTGCACCACAGACGCCGGGTTTGCCAAGGGCCTAAATGTACACAACGGAGAAATATGCCATCCCGCGGTCGCCAAAGCGCTGGGTTTGACGCACAAGATGGTGGCGTAAATGCTTATGCGGCGGTGTCTTTCTTGCAAGAAGCCCACAAGTTGCCGCAGCTGTCTTTGTGAAAAGGCAACCCGTGCTCTACCAAGTAGTCTTCTAACTCACTTAAGCTCACACAGTAATAGGCGGCCAGATCTTGGTTACCTAACACATGAAATTTATTGCGGCGGCGGGTACGTTGGCGGTGTAGGGGTTTGAGCAGCTTCATGCTGTATATTTATACAGCATACAGCCGAAGCTGCAACCCCGAACTTTGACAAATTAACTGGCTTCGATGTACTCCCCCATGTTGGCGTGTTCCAGTGCCATACGTTTGGCCTGTTCCAGGTCGTAGTGCATGCGCGAAACAATCCGTTGCGCATATAACCCGCCGCCGGCTTGGATGTTGGTCACTGCGGACCAGCCGCCGAGGGCATCCGCGGTGGTGTCGCGGATGGCGTGAAACAACTTAGTGCGATACAGCCCATCCACGGACTGTTTGGTGCTCATGTACTTACGTATCAAGTGACCGGTTTCTTCATTTTCAAGGTCAGCGATACCGGGTGCGGTCAGCACCGAACCGCCGGCGATGTCGTGCAGGTGGCGCACCATTAAAGAATAGTTGGCGGCACCATGGTACTTGCCGACGTTGGTGTAAAGTTCGTTGGGAAACGCCGCACCATCGGAGGTGATGCTGCAGTTTTCGATGGCCGCCTCCAAAGAAGCGCGTATCAAGGTGGCGTTGATCATCATTTCAGAGATCTTTTCTTTAATGTGCGCGGTTTTCTCTAGTCCATTGGCTTCCGAGATCAGCTGGGCAAAGCCGACTAACCGGTCGTAACCCGTGGCCATGCCGGCAAGACCGCCAAGCCGTTCCCACAAGCCTAACGAGTGGGCAAACACAGCCGCCAACTCCGGCACACCGTCTAAGAAGACGCGCTCATTGGGGACAAAGACGTCGTCAAAGATGACAAAACCTTCCGGGGTGTGGTGCCGGCCGGACACCGGGAAGTCCCGTTTATCCGCGTGTCGTGGCGCGTAGGTGGTATTCACAATTTTCACGCCGGGGGCGTTTACCGGCACCATGGCGGCGATGGCATAGTCTTCTTCCCCGGGTTTCATGGCTTTGGTGGGGATGGTCATCAGCTCGTGGCCCATGGAAGCGGCGGAGATGTGAAGTTTTGCACCGCGGATCACCACACCGTCGTCGCGGCGTTCCACCACGCGCACATAGGCATCTGGGTCGTCCTGATTGCCGGCGCGGCGGCTGCGGTCGCCTTTGGCATCGGTAATACATTGGGTGATGCGTACATCACGCTGCTGCGCATCTTCCACGTAAGCGCGTATCCGTCTGGCGTTTTCCGGCAATTGCTCCTCAATGCGGTCCGCCGCGGTGAGTAGCGTCATGATTGAGGCGTAGGTGACGTGGGTGAGCAAATCTACGGTTTCGTGGAGTTCCACCTGTTCGCGCAGTTCATCCGCAGACCCCGGTACTTTCATGAATGCACCCACCGCGCCGGGTGCGGGGTCATAGAATCGGTCGTACCCTGCCGCGGCGGTATCCACGGTAATACCTAAAATGTCGTGACCCGGCAGGTCGACGACGGCCTCACCCTCAAAAAAAGTTTCGCGACCGTCGTTTAGTGAGGCTTTGTACTCATCCCCTGTCATCATGATGGCTTCTCTCCAATTGCATCTGTGAACCTTTCATATTAGTTCTTTAATATTAACTCTTTGATATTAGCGCTGAACCCACCCGCCGGTGAAGGGGATGGCCTGCCCGACAAAAAAGTTGCTGTCATCAGACGCCAAGAACAAGGCAAATTTGGCATCTTCTTCCGCGGTGGCTAATCGCCCAAGCGGCACTTGGCGGCGCAAGGAATTTTGAAAAGACTCTTTTTCGCGCAACTCCGGTGGGTAATACACCGGGTTTTCCACGTAGTTTTGCGCAATCAGATTAACTTGCACGTTGTGTGGCGCCACCTCCACCCCAAGAGACTGGACGTAACCCACCTGTGCGGCACGCGCGGCACTGTAAGCCGTGACGGTTTTTAAGCCTTTGAGCGCTACCGCACTGCCGTATACCACTACCTTGCCGGCGCGGCGCTCCATCATTTGTGGAATCAAACCTTGGCAGAGCTTATGTAGCGGATGCACCATCATATTAAACGCGTTATGCCAATCTGCGTCGGCCAGTTCGGGGGCAGGAATGCCGGAATAGTTCGGTGAGGCCAGGTTGGCGATGAAGATGTCCACATGTCCGGCGCTTGCCACCAGCGCCTCACACGCGCCGGGTTCGGTCAGGTCGGAAGTGTCGGCAATTAGCTCGGCGCCTTCTGTGTCGAACAGCGCCAGGGTGGCGGGCCCCATGTAGTCATCAGCTTGGGTTACCAACACCCGTTTACCGGCCAGCTTGCCTGCCATGTCAGTCCTCCTCTGTAGTGACAAATGCGCGCGTTCTCCACACAATACGCGGCTGGCCACCCAAATAACAACGATGTGGGTGGCGCAAGCCTTAGAGGGGAACATTGGAAGTATTACAGCTGCTGATCAGCGGCATATCTCAGGGGTGTGTCTACGGGCTTATCGCACTGGGTTTTGTGCTGATCTACAAAGCCACCGAAATGGTCAATTTTGCCCAGGGCGACATCATGATGCTGGGTGCTTATGTGGCCATCACCTTTATCTCCTTGTGGGAGGTGCCCTATTACTGGGCGGTACCGGCCACCATCTTGGTGATGGCCACCGTTGGGGTCATCTTAGAACGGGTGCTGTTGCGGCCGATGATCGGCGAGCCGCACTTTGCGGTGTTGATGTTGACCATCGGGCTGGGTTTTGTGTTGCGCGCGCTGGCAGGGGCCATCTGGGGTAACGAACCTCGCGCGCTGCCCATGCCTTATGTGGGTGATGTGTTGCGTTTGGGTGAAGTGGTGATCGGCTACGAAAACCTCGCCATTATTCTCGGTACTGCGCTGCTGTGTTTGCTGATGTGGCTGTTTTTCAGTTTCACCCGCATCGGCATTGCCATGCAGGCCGCCTCGCAGAATCAGTTGGCGGCGTTTTACGTGGGTATACCGGTAAAACGCATGTTTTCCCTGGTGTGGGCGCTGTCCGCGGCCATAGCGGCTTTGGCGGGTATCTTGACCGCGCCGGTGTCCTTAGTCGATCCGCTGATTGGTTTTGTTGGAATCAAAGCGTTCGCCGCGGCCATCGTTGGCGGTTTCGGCAGTATGCCCGGCGCCATTATCGGCGGATTGCTGGTGGGGGTGGTTGAACAATTTGCCGGGCTGTATCTGCCACCGGGATTCTCTGACATGAGCGCCTACGTGCTGCTGTTGGTGATGTTGGTGATACGGCCCCAGGGGCTGTTTGCCACCATGCAGAAAAAGAAGGTGTAGCGGGCATGCGTTTTATTAGAAAAACCCGTTACGAACAGGACATCAACCTGATCAAACACAACGGCCAGGTGTTGTGGTATGGCCTGTTGTTACTGGCCTTGTTTGCCGGTCCGTTGTGGTTGGACCGTTTCCTGCTGGGTGAATTTGCCTTTGTGTTCATCTACGCCATTGCCGGTCTGGGTTTGATGGTGCTGGTTGGGTACACGGGCTTGGTGAGTCTCGGTCACGCGGCGTTTTTAGCCATCGGCGCCTATGTACACGCGTATTTTTTGAATCAAGGTTTACCGTTTCCAGTGACCATGGTCATTGCCACGTTGTTTTCCGCGCTGGTGGGCGGTTTGATTGCCATCCCCGCGCTGCGCATGACAGGTATTTATCTGGCGGTGGCCACTTTGGCGTTTGCGGTGATTGTTGAGCAAGTGTTGGTGCACTGGGAATCGGTCACCGGCGGCTTCCGCGGTATGCCGGTGCCCAGGCCGGAGTTGTTTGGGGTTAACTTTGCGAGCCCCACGGTCTTCTACTTTATGTGTTTGGTGCTGCTGTTGGGTTCGATGATTTTGGTGATGAATCTGCTGCGCAGCCCCGCGGGGCGGGCCATGACAGCGGTGCGGGATTCAGAAACTTCCGCGGAAAGTATGGGTATCCATCTGGCGCGAACCAAAACCCTGGCGTTTGCCTTATCGGCGGGTTTTACCGGGCTTGCCGGGGCGCTGTTTGCTCACCGCCTGACCTATTTGGCGCCGGACGCGTTCACTATCATTACCTCGATCCAGTTACTGTTGATGGTGGTGGTAGGTGGCTTAGGCTCGCTGCACGGTGTGATTTACGGCGCCATCTTTATTGGCTTGCTGCCCCAGGGGATTGCCATTTTCCGCGATTCCGTGCCTGCGGCGGTGGCGCAAATCCCGGGCTTGGAACCGGCCATCTTTGGCCTCATCTTGATCCTGTTTCTGATTTATGAACCCCTGGGTATATACGGGCGCTGGCGCAAAGTGCGCTTGTTTTTTGAAGAATTCCCCATGTACCGCAAGGCCACCTATAAGCGGCAGAAGTCTTTCCTGCGCACGGAGCGCCTGCAATGAGCCTGCTGCGGGCTGAAGAGATCTCCGTACATTTTGGCGGCGTAAAGGCGGTGCAGGAAGTCTCTTTCAGCGTGGAGCAGGGAGAGGTGTTCAGCATTGTGGGGCCGAACGGCGCGGGCAAAACCACCATCTTCAATTTGGTCAGCCGCATCTACGACTGCACCCACGGCCACGTGTTTTTTGAAGACCAGGACATCACCCGCGTGCCGACCCATGCTGTGGCTGATTTGGGTATCGCGCGCACCTTTCAAAACACCGAGTTGTTTGAGCAAGAATCGGTGCTCAACAATCTCTTGATCGGTTGCCACGTGCACCGCAACACCAATCTGTTGTCTGAGTTGTTTTTCCTGCCGTCAGTGCGCCGCCAGGAGCTGGACTTTCGGCAGAAGGTAGAAGATGTAATTGATCTGCTTGATCTGCAGAGTTATCGCGAGCAGATCATTGGCAATCTCCCCTACGGGGTGCGCAAAATGGTGGAGATTGCCCGGGCGCTGTGCCTACAGCCGAAATTGCTGCTGCTGGATGAACCGTCTTCCGGCTTAAACCCGGAGGAAACCGACGACTTGTCTTTCTGGTTGGAAGACATCAATGAAGAGCTGGGTATCACTGTGATTATGGTGGAGCACGACATGAACCTGGTGACGCAAGCGTCAGACCGGGTGATGGCCTTGGCGGACGGGCACATGGTGACCATTGGTGAACCCCAGGAGGTGCAAAACCACCCGGAAGTGCTGCGCGCGTATCTGGGGGATTGAGCCATGTCTAATCTATTGGAAATCCGCAACATCGAAACCTACTACGGCCCGGTCATGGCGATTCGCGGTGTGAGTATGGATGTGCCCCAGGGAAAAATAGTGTCCCTGCTTGGCGCCAACGGCGCGGGTAAGACGACGGTGTTAAAAGCCATTTCCGGCGCCATGGACCCGCAGAAAGGCACGGTCACCTATGATGGCGTTGACATTCAGGGCCACGACCCGGATTGGGTGGCGCGTAAAGGGATCGCCCATGTGCCGGAAGGCCGTGAAGTGTTCCCGTTCCTAAATGTTGATGAAAACCTGCGTATGGGCGCGTTTTCAAGGCGCGATGCCGAGATTCAACAGGATCTCGACATGGTGTATGACTATTTCCCCATTCTAAAAGAGCTGCACAAAGCGCAGGCAGTCAACCTTTCCGGCGGGCAACAACAAATGTTGGCCATCGGTCGAGCGTTGATGTTACGCCCCAAACTCATGTTGTTGGATGAGCCGTCCTTGGGTCTGTCGCCCCGCTTGGTGCATGAAATCAGCGAAATCATTGCGCGCCTCAATGCCGAGCAGGGTGTGACCGTGTTGCTGGTTGAGCAAAACGCCAAGATGGCCCTGGAAGTGGGCGACTATGGATATGTGATGGAAATTGGCCGCATTGTTATGGAAGACACCTGCGAACGTTTACGCGAAGCGCCGGACATCCAAGAGTTTTATTTGGGGATGAAAGATCATGGCGTGCGTGGCCGGCGGCGTTGGAAACAGCGCAAAACCTGGCGCTAGCGGGCCCTTGTTAACATGCAAAGCAAGTTGAGATGACTGAAGTAGTTGTTCACGGGTGTACCACCATATCAGCGCTGTTCGACAAGCGCGTTCGCGAGTTGCCGGAAAAGGTCGCCCTGCGTGAAAAAGACTTCGGCATCTGGAATGAATACACCTGGGCGGAATACGGTGAGCACGCGCGTTGGGTGGGCCATGGCTTAAAAGCGTTGGGCCTGCAGCGTGGTGACGTTTGCTCAATTGCTTCGGAAGTGAACAAAGAGTGGATGTTTGCCGACATGGGTGTCATCGGCATGGGGGGTGTCACCAATGGGGTGTATCCCACCGATGCCGCCAATCAGGTGGAATACCTGATTAACGACAGCGGCACGCGTTTCTACTTCGCTGAAGATGAAGAACAGCTGGACAAGGTGCTTGAGGTGCGCGGACAGACGCCCACCCTGTCGAAAATCATCATCTTCGACATGGAAGGCTTGCGTAACTTCAGCGATGAGCAATGTATGAGCTGGGAGGATTTTCTAGCCCTCGGCAAGCAGCATGCCGAGGTGCACCCTGAATTATGGGTCCAGGAAATTGCCGCCGCGCAGCCCGACGATTTAATGACCTTAACCTACACGTCCGGCACTACCGGGCCACCGAAAGGTGCCATGATCTCGCAGAAAAACATGCTGTTTATGGCAGATAACCTGCAGGACATATACGGCGTGTATCCCGAGGATGAGCAGCTCGGTTTTTTACCCCTGGCGCATGTGGCCGGGCGTATGTTTTACAACTTCATGGCGTTGGAATCGGCTTCCGTGGTGAATCTGGTGGAGGAACTGGAGACCGCCACTGCCGATCAGAAGGAAATTGCGCCCACCATCCACTTTGCCGTACCGCGGGTGTGGGAAAAACAGTATTCGCTGGTCACCATCAAGCTAAAAGAGGCCACCGCGTTTGGCCGCTGGGCCTATGAAAGGGCCATCAGCGTAGGTGCGAAGGTGGCTGAAGCCACTAAACAAGGGGAGTCAGTGGGTGTACCCCTGAAGGTGCTGCATAAAACCTTGGATTTTCTTGTCCTTAAAAACATCCGCATCATGCTTGGTATCGATCAGTGCCGTTGGCTGTCCACCGCCGCGGCCCCGATCGCTCCGGAGTTGATCGATTGGTACTGGGCATTGGGTAAACCCATGTATGAAGTCTACGGGCAAACCGAGTGCAGCGGCATCGCCACCGCCAACCGGCCGGGCGCGAATCGAATAGGTTCCGTTGGCCGCGCCACCAAAGACTGTGAAGTCACTTTGTCGGAGCAGGGTGAAATCCTCATTAGAGGCCCCGGGGTGATTTTGGGTTATTGGAACAAACCCGAAAAAACCGCGGAAACTTTTGTGCAAGGGTGGTTACACACCGGGGACGTCGGCCGCATCGACGATGATGGTTACGTCTATATTGTTGACCGCATGAAAGACATCATCATTACCGCGGGCGGCAAAAACATCACCCCCAGCGAAATAGAAAACCAGCTGAAGTTTTCACCCTTTGTCTCCGATGCCGTCGTGGTGGGGGACAAACGCCCCTATCTTACCTGTCTGGTGATGATCGATCAGGAGAACGTGGAGAACTTTGCGCAAGAAAACAACGTGCCGTTCACCAACTACACCAGTTTGTGCCACACTCAAGAAGTGCAGGACCTCATCTGGCAAGAGATTGAAACCGTTAACACCAAGTTTGCCCGGGTGGAGACCATTAAGAAGTTTCGCCTCATAGACCAGTTGTTAGATCCGGAAGACGAAGAATTGACACCCACCATGAAGCTCAAGCGTAAGGTGGTGAATGAAAAGTACATTGATCTCATCAACGAGATGTATTGATGAATTGATGGATGGGTTGATGGATGGGTTGATGGATTGGGTAGATGAATGGATTGTTTGAACGGGAAGTAACCATGGGAAAAGGCATGCAGATGAAAAACACTTTGGCTGGTTTTGCCGCACTTCTACTGTTGGCCGCTTGCGGCGGGGAGGGCGGTGACAGTGCTGATGCGGGTGAGGCCGGCGGCGTTCAAAATCGGGGTGTGACGGATACGGAAGTGATCCTTGGCGGCAGCACCGACCTGTCCGGCCCCACTGCCATTTGGGGTGTGGGTGCCACCAACGGTGCTCGCATGCGCTTTGAAGAGGCCAATGCAGCCGGCGGCGTACACGGGCGCACCATTCGCTACATTGTGGAAGACACTTCGTATCAAGTGCCCAAGGCTATTTCTGCGGCTAATAAGCTGATCAACCGGGACAACGTGCTGGCCTTTGTGCTCGCGGTAGGTACACCGCTCAACAACGCGGTGATGCCGATACAGTTTGAAGCCAACGTGCTGAACCTGTTCCCCATCAGTGGCGGACGCCAAATGGTCGAGCCATTCCATCCGTTGAAGTTCACCCAGCGCGGCATTTACTACGATGAAGTGCGCGCTTCGGTGAAGTACTTTATGGAGCGGGAAAGTAAAACCGCGCCCTGCGTGATTTATCAAGACACTGACTACGGTGTGGAGATCCTGGAGGGTGCGGAAGACCAGGCGATGGCGATGGGGGTAGAGCTGGCGGCGGTGTCGGCGCACAAACCCACTGAAACAGAATTCACCGCGGCGATTTTGCGGCTCAAAAACGCGGGCTGTGACCTCGTGCTGATGGGTACCGTGCACCGCGACACCATCTTGGTCTTAGACGCGGCCCGCAAGATGGGTTGGGAAGGGGTCGCCTGGGTGGGCAACAATGCGGCTTACGCCCAGGTCATCGCCGATCAGGAAAGTGGCCAGGGTTACTACGCCTTTGTGCACATGGCCAAGCTTTATGCAGATGACGAGATGTCGCCGGAAGTACGCGCTTGGTGGGATGCGTACGTGGCCAAATACAATGCTGAGCCGGGACTCGCCGCCATGGAGGGTTATCGTGCCGCGGACCTCACCGTGGAAGCGCTACAGCGTGCGGGCCGCGACGTTACCACCGAGGGATTGGTGCAAGCTTTGGAGAGCATTACCGACTACACGGATATATTTGGTTATCGTGTTTCCTTTGGACCGGACAAACACAGCGGTGCTACCGAGTCGGTGTTGTCCCAAGTACAAAACGGACGTTGGGTGAAGCTCGATGAAGCAATTACGTATTAATCTGAAGCGGCGGCGCGCCCAGGTAGGCGCGGCCAGGTAATAGGCACACTGTTACGTGAGGCGCCGGCACTCTAGCGCTCTTTGTTTATGGATAAACCAGACTACCTACAAGGCAACGTCGACTCCTGGCAACAGGAAGCGGTAAACTACGTAGAAGCCGCCGAATTAGCCTGGGCATCACCAGAGCCTTATTGGGGTATCTGGCGCATACCCAATCGTGAGGTAGGCTTCTTACCGGATTCATTAGCCGGCCAACGTTGCATTGAGCTAGGCTGTGGTACCGCCTATGTCTCCGCCTGGATGGTGCGCCGCGGCGGTGACGTTTCGGCCATCGATCCGACCCCAAACCAACTCGCCACCGCACGTCGTCTACAGCAAGAGCATGGTTTGGACATCGATATCCGCGAAGGTTTTGCTGAACAGTTGCCCTTTGCAGATGACACTTTTGACTTTGCCATCTCCGAATATGGCGCGTGTTTATGGGCAGACCCTTATCTGTGGATCCCGGAAGCCGCGCGGGTGCTGAAACCCGGTGGGCAGCTTGCTTTTCTCACCAATTCTCCGCTGATGGTGATGTGTACACCGGACTACGATGCGGATGGCCCCACCAAACGTGAGTTGCTGCGGCCGTATTTTGACATGCACGCCATCAACTGGCCGGATGAGCCTGGCTCCACCGAATTCCATTTGCCCCACGGCGAGATGATAGATCTGCTGCGTGCCAATCAATTAACCGTTGAGCGGTTGGTTGAATTGCGAGCACCTAACGATGCCACCACCCGCTACCTATGGGCCAGTCCGGAATGGGCCCATTTATGGCCGAGTGAAGAGGTCTGGTTTGTCAACAAGAGTGCAACTTAATCGCCCTGTTAGGATTGTAGAGTTTTAGAGCTGCCTCGACAGATGCATGTCTACATGTACCGGTGCTGACTGTTCCAAAAAGGGGCGTTCGCCTAGCACAGTCACGCGATGTCCTTTACGTTCATGTGGCCAGTAATCCCACAACGCAAAATGTTGTGTGCAACGGTTATCCCACAGCGCCAAGGTGTTTGGCTGCCAGGTCAGGCGCATTTGAAACTCCGGGCGTTGCTGATGGGTATAGAGCATGTGCAGCAGCGCATCACTTTCTTTACGCGTCAAACCGTCGATGCGGGTGGTGAAGCTGGGATTGACGTACAACGCTTTACGGCCGGAGTCGGGGTGTGTACGAACCACCGGATGTAGGGCTTTGGGATATTCCCGCCCAGCATCGTCGACCCCACGGTCGGCGTAACGACCCCGGTAAATGTGTTCCGATTCGTGATGGGCTTGCAGGCTCATCAGCCATTCTTGCAGGTGCGGCGAAAGCGTTTCGAACGCGGCGTACATCGAAGCGAACAGCGTATCGCCGCCGCTCGGTGGCAACAGGTGGAGCTGTAGCATGGTGGCTAAAGGCGGGGCTTCATCACAGGAAACATCGGTGTGCCAGCCGTTGCCATTTGCCACCTTAGATTCGGCGTGGGCATGGATAACAAATACTTCCGGATGACCGGCTAACGTCGGTGCCGCCGGGTGGGTATGCAACGGTCCGAACCGCTTGGCAAAGCCGACTTGTTGGCTCGGCGTGAGCGCCGGCTGATCGCGAAATACCAAAACGCTGTATTCCACAAAAGCGTCGTGTAGTACCGCGAACTCTGCATCATCGAGCTCTGTGAGATCGATGCCGCTGACTTCAGCGCCGATGGTCGGAGAGATGGGAGTGACTTGCATGCGCTCAGGTTACAGCAACAGGCGGTAGGGCGCCTCCAGTAAGTTTTTCACTTCACCTAAGAACAGCGCGGCGGGTCCACCGTCAAGCACACGATGATCCCAAGTCAGCGACAGACGCATGACTTGTGTTTTAACCGGTTTGTCACCCTCCCAGGCGATGTCGTCGCGTATCCGGTTTACCCCAAGGATCCCCGCCTGGGGTGAGTTGATGATGGGAGTAAATGCATCCACCCCAAACATACCGAGGGCCGATACGGTAAAGGTGCCGCCTTGCATATCGTCGAGAGAAGCGTTGCCGTCGCGGGCGTCTTGCGCCAGGCGGGTACTTTCTTGTACCAACGCTTTGATGGATATGTCAGCGGTGTTTTTGATGACGGGCACAATCAGGCCTTCTTCGAGTGCCACTGCCATGCCGACATGGATCTCACCGTGTAACGTAATTTCCTGATCCCCCCAGCTGGCATTCATCAGCGGGTGTTTTTGCAACGCGCGCGCCACCGCCCGTATGACCAAATCGGTGTAGGTGGGTTTGACGCCTTCGTCAACCCACTCATCCACCAGCTGATTACGTAGCTTGATGGCGTCATCCATGTTCACATCCATGTCCATGGTCAGCTGCGCCATGCTTTGTAGGCTGTCGTGCATACGTTCGGCAATGGTTTTACGCATACCGCGTACCGGGACGCTGCCGGCTGGGGCGGCGCGGGTTGCAGGCGCTGCAGCCGGGGCGGCACCCGGAGCAGCGGCGGCCTTTTCGACGTCTTCCTTGGTCACGCGGCCACCCGGTCCGGTGCCGCGAACCTGGCTTAAATCCACCCCAAGTTCACGCGCTATTTTGCGTGCCATGGGTGAACTGGGTCCCGGGACCGTGGCACCTTGGCTGTCGGTAGCGGCGTGGACGTCCGCTTCGACAATACGTCCACCCGGCCCGGAACCTATCAACAAGGTGTAGTCGATGCCGAGTTCTCCTGCCAAGCGCCTTGCTGCGGGGGATGCAAATACACGCTCGCCAGGCGCGCGTTCTGCCGGGGTAGGGGCCGCGGTAGTTGTAGCCGCCGGGCTTGATGACGAGGCTGCGGCGTTTGCTTGAGCACTGCCGCCCCCCAAAGTGCTCAGATCAGCGGGTATTTCCTCGTCGTCGGCAAAGATGTAACCCACCACATCACCGGGCGTCATGGTGATGCCTTCCCCAACCAAATGTTTAACGATGCCGCTGGCTTCCGCATCAACATCGAGATTGACCTTTTCGGTTTCCAGGCGGTAGAGCAGTTCGCCGGTTTCCACGCGCGCGCCGTCGGCGATGTACCACTCTTCCACGACCCCTTCGGTCATGCTCATGCCCACTTTGACCAGATAAATTTCGGTTGCCATGTTTGTTCGCTCTTAATCTCTATGCTTTATGTGTCTTTGGACTTTGTTGTTTGTGCTTAAGGTGCATGTATCTGTCGTGACTGCCAACATGACCTATGACGTTTTTGGCGCTGGTTGCGTTTGTTGCGGCTTGATGAAACTGCCGATCTCCGCTGCGCGATGCAGCGCGGCGGTGACGTCCAACACCCTTGGACCGGTGCGTGAGATGGTCAGTTTGGCCTCCTGGCCGTCGCGTAGGGTGCGCTCACGTTCACCATCAAACGCCAGCGTACCCGGCCCCACGCAGCGTACAGTTTGCTCCAACTTCAGTGTCTGGCAGACGCTTACGCCAACATCTTGGTAATAACCGGGCGCAATAGGCGCGTGCACAATGTCCCCGGCGGCACCAAATTCCAGCCATAAACCGTGGTCCGCGCGTGCATCAACCGGGTTTAAAAGGCCGCCGATGGAGGTGATACCCACCGCCGCGGGTTCCGCGCGGGTTAACAGCGCAGAGCGAAACTGATCCGGTTTCAGCAAGGCTCGTGCCCCCACAAAACGCTCGTTGGTGAGCAATGCGTCGATGAGTGCCAGATCTTCACGCTCATCTTCGATGTGTACGGAAATACACTTCTGCTGCAGCATCAGTTCGGAGCCCAGCTGACCGCTGGCAATTAAACCCGCCGCGGCTCCGGCGATGGTGGCTTCGCGCAAGTTAGGGAATACATTATTGGTGCCGCTGCTGATAGGCAGCATGGGCGCGTCTTGCCAGCCCAGACAGAAAGCCCGGTTGGTACCGTCACCACCGAGGGTAATGACGATGTCGCAGGCCTGGTCGCGCATGGCGCGGGCCGCAGAGATGGTGTCCAGCGCAGAACTCATCTGTGTGGAGTCCACTGGCGTGGCCTTAATGTCGCCGCCAAACTCCTCCAAGGCCTGCTGCACAATACCATGGGCGTCATTGTGATAGACAAATTCGAGCTCGCTGCCGCTGCCGGCGGCGCTGGCGACAGCGCCCACAATGGCACGGCGGATGATGGCACGTTTTTCTTGGTTGTCGAACACCGACGCGCGCGCAACAAGCCGGCGCACGTCCTTGCCGGACGCCGGGTTGGCCAGCAGCCCTATTTTCCCCACCACCTAGTCTCCGCTGTGTTGGCGCTTACAGGCCCAGCTGCTTTTTCGCTTCGGCGACGATGCGCTCAGCGTTGGGGATGTAGTGTTGTTCGAGGGCTGGGCTAAAGGGTACCGGGGAAAACGGCGCACCCACGCGGGCGACCGGTGCGTCCAGGTAGTCGAAAGCGTCTTCCTGAATCTGCGCAGCTATTTCACCGCCAAAACCGCCAAAACGCACAGCTTCATGCACAATCAACGCGCGATGGGTCTTCTTCACGGATTCCACCACGGTGGCGGTGTCGAACGGTTGCAGGGTGCGTGGGTCGATGACTTCTGCATCAATGCCCAGCTCCGCCAATTGGTCCGCGGCTTTCAGCGCTTCGTGCATCATGCGGCCGATGGCGACGATGGTGTAGTTGCTGCCCGGGCGCACAATATTGGCCTTACCCAGGGGAATCGCATAAGCCTCTTCGGGTACCTCACCTTGGATGGCAAGGGACATTTTGTTCAGCATCACAATCACCGGATTATCATCCCTCGCGGCTGCGATGATCAGACCTTTGGCGTCGTATGGCGTAGTGGGGGCGACCAGTTTTAGACCGGGTAAGTGACATAGCCAAGCCTCTAAACTTTGGCTATGCTGGGCGGCCAAGCTCATGCCCGCGCCTGCCATGGTTAGCATGGTTACCGGCAGGGTGGCGGCGCCACCAAACATATACCGCATTTTGGCCAATTGATTCGCCACCTCGTCCATACATTCGCCGAGGAAATCCATGAACATGAGGTCGATGATGGGGCGGCAACCGGTGGCGGCAGCGCCGACGCCCAGCCCCACGATGCCTTCTTCTGAAATTGGGGTGTCGTAGACCCGTTCCGGCCCAAACTCTTTTAACAAGCCGTTGTAGTAGCCGTAGACACCGCCGGCGCCGGCCACGTCTTCACCGGCGATGAAGGCGTTGTCTTGCTCGAGCATGACCGCGCGTATACCTTCGGTAATGGCGGCCACGTAGGGGAGCGTGCGTGCTTGCACTTGTTGTGCTTCTGCCATGATGATTCCTATGAACTCTTACTAAATAGATTTGTTAGGCGTAAACGTCTTCGAGCACCGCTTCCGGTTCCGGATAGGGGCTGTCTTCAGCAAATTTGATGGCTTTGTCGATTTCCGCCAACACCTCATCATGTACCGCTTGGGCGGCTTCCGCGCTCAAGATGCCTTGCTCGGCCAGACGCGTTTCAAATTGATCAATGGGGTCTTTCTTTTGCCACTCTTCGACTTCTTCGTCGGTGCGGTAGGTGAGGCCCATGCCACGCACGCCAACGTGGTCGTAGTAGCGGTAGGTTTTGCACTCGAGCAAGGTTGGCCCTTCACCGGCACGTGCGCGGGCGATGGCTTCACCTGCGGCTTCATACACCGCTATGACGTCCATGCCGTCGACGATGACACCCGGCATGCCATAACCCTGAGCACGGTCGGCGACATCGACAATGGCTTGGTGGTTTGCTTGGGGGGTGTATTCACCGTAGCCGTTGTTTTCGCACACAAACAGCACCGGCAGTTTGTATAACGCCGCCATATTGGCCGCTTCGTGGAAGGAACCTTCGTTGCTGGCACCGTCGCCGAAGAAGCACACGGCAACGTTGTCGGTTTTGCGGAATTTGTTGGAAAACCCGGCACCCATGGCAATGGGTGGGCCTCCGCCAACAATGCCGTTAGCGCCGAGCATGCCAAGCTCCATGTTGGAGATATGCATGCTGCCGCCTTTGCCTTTGCAGTAGCCGGTGGCGCGGCCAAACAATTCGGCAAACATGCGGTCGAACGCGCCGCCCTTGGCGATGAGGTGGCCGTGGCCGCGGTGGGTGCTGGTGATCTGATCCTGGTTCGACAGGTGCGCCATCACCCCGGTAGCCACCGCTTCTTCCCCCACATAAAGGTGCAGGGCGCCGGGAATTTTCCCGTCCTCCATCATTTTGCCCGCGGTTTCTTCGAAACGTCGGATACGCACCATACGACGGTGTAAATCGAACAGGACCTCGTTTGAGATTTCGTCGCTCAAGGTAATTCCCCCAGTAAATTGGAACGCGTCTTTATAGCCTAGAATGGCAGCAGTTATAAGAGTCCATTATGATAACGCGTTCTAATTTTTGTGTGGAGACCCAAAATGCCGTCATTTGCAGCTGAGCTGGCCCGCTCGCGTCCGGATGAAGTGGCGATTCGTGATGAATCGAAAGCCATGTTGTGGACGGAAGTGGACAACACGCTCAATCGCGTGGCAAACGGCTTAAACACCTACGACCTCGGGCCCAAACGTCGGGTTGCGGTGTTCGCGGAAAACGCGGTGGAGACTGCCATGGCCAATTTGGGTGGGCTCATCGCCGGTGCATCGGTGGTGCCCGTGAACTTTCACCTCACCGCTGAAGAAGTGGCCTACATCCTGGAAGATGCGGATGTGCGGGTGTTGTTTGCGGATAGCCGCACGCTGGAGCGGGCGACGCAAGCTGCGCAATTGGCCAAGGTGCCCACGGTCATCTCGTGGCACGACGCAGCACCGGGCACTGAAGCCTGGCAGACGTGGCTGGCGCAACAGTCCGACGCCCCTGCTGATGAATCGCGCAAACCCATGCCTAATCTTTTGTATACCTCTGGTACCACCGGCCGACCCAAGGGGACCGAGTTGCCGCCGACTATGTTTGCCGGTGGCGACACCGTAGCGGAACATCTGGCGAATTTGGGCCAGGATCCGCGTGCCGCTAACGGTGTACACATGGTGGTGGGGCCGATGTATCACACCGGGCCATTGTCCGGTGCGCGCCTGTTGGCCGCTGGTGTGTCCAGCGTCATTCTCGGCCGCTTTGATGGGGAAAAAACCCTGGCCGCTATCGAGAAGTACAAAGTCGGCAACAGCGTCATGGTGCCGACACACTTTGTGCGGCTGCTGGCCTTACCCGACGACGTCAAACAGAAATACGATCTCAGTTCGTTAATCAGCATTGCTCACACCGGGGCAAAATGCCCGGTGGATGTGAAAAAAGCCATGATCGAGTGGTGGGGACCAGTATTTATGGATGCCTACGGCGCTTCCGAGGTGGGCACCACTTGTGCAATCTCCTCGGAAGAGTGGTTGGAAAACCCTGGCTCCGTGGGTAAAGCCTTGCCGCCGTTTACGGCCGTGATCCTGGATGATGACGGCAACGAGTTACCACCGGGCGAAGAAGGCCGCCTGTTTTTCAAAGACGCGACCGGGCGCGGCGTGGTGTATCACAACGACCCGGAGAAATCCGCTGCGGCACACATAGCACCGGGCGTGTTCACCCTGGGCGAAATTGCCTATATGAATGAAGCGGGTTATGTATTTATTACCGACCGATTCAGCGATATGGTGGTCTCCGGCGGGGTCAATATTTACCCCGCGGAAGCGGAGCAGGTACTGATTGAACATCCGGCCATCCTCGACGTCGCCTGTATCGGCGTACCCCACCCGGAAATGGGGGAGGAACTCAAAGCCCTGGCCATTGCCCAGAGGGAGCCTGCGGATGCGGATGAAGTTCTAAATTGGTGCCGTGATCAACTGTCGCACTACAAGTGTCCGCGCAGCTTGGAGTGGGTAGAGGACTTAGGCCGCAACACCATGGGCAAAATCAATAAACGTAAGCTGCGCGCGCCCTACTGGGAAGGTCACAAGGAGTAATACATGATTTGTCACGAAGTGGACTATGAGATCATCGGCAACGACATGCAGATTGTCGAGGTTGAGCTCGACCCGCAGGAAACTGTCATTGCGGAAGCAGGTGCCATGAACTATATGGAAGACGGCATCAGTTTCGATACCAAGATGGGGGATGGTTCCGAGCCAAACAGCGGTGTACTGGGGACCTTGCTCAATGTCGGTAAGCGTGTGCTGACCGGCGAATCGATCTTCATGACCCACTTCACCAATAACAGCGCCGGTAAGAAACGCGTCGCTTTTGCGGCCCCTTATCCCGGCCGCATTATCGCCATCGACATGGCACAGGAAGGCCAGGAATTGATTTGTCAAAAAGATGCGTTTCTGTGCGCAGCTTTTGGTACCAGCCTGGATATCGCCTTTCACAAACGCCTCGGCGCTGGTTTTTTTGGTGGTGAGGGATTTGTTCTGCAGCGCCTGCGCGGTGACGGGAAAGCCTTTGTTCATGTGGGCGGCACAGTGATTAAACGGGAGCTGAAAAACGAAACGTTACGCGTGGACACAGGCTGTATCGCCGCGTTTACGCCGGGTATCGATTACGACATAGAGCGCGCCGGTGGATTGAAATCTATGATATTTGGCGGTGAGGGTTTGTTCCTGGCCACCTTGCGCGGCACCGGTACGGTGTATTTACAGAGTTTGCCGTTTTCACGTTTGGCCGAGCGAGTGATATCGGCTGCCACCATCCCCGGCTCGAAGGGTGAAGGTTCTGTGCTCGGCGGTCTTGGGCTTGGCGACAAGAGCTAGCCATGAGCTCAAGCAACAACGCTGCCGATCCCGCATCACCCGCCTCCCAGCCAGATGCGTACCACAAGATCAGCCCGCCGCCGTCGGCGGAGCCCAGCGGTTGCCCCTTTGATGCTGGGTTTACGCCGTTTAATGAAGACTACATCAACGACCCGTATCCCCAGCTACACGAACTGAGTGCCGAAGCGCCGATTTTCTATTCCCAACAACTGGGTTATTTGGTGGTGACCGGTATGGAAAACGTGGTGGAAGTGCTAAAAAACCACCAAGTGTTTTCCTCCGCCAATGTGCAAGACCCGGTGTTTCCCTTGTGTGAAGCAGCACAGGAAGTGATGTCCGAGCCGGACTATAACCCCCAGGCGGTGATGTCCAATTGCCAGCAGCCCGACCACACTCGTATCCGCAAATTTACCCGCGACGGGTTTAATGCCCGGCGCATGAAAATCCTCGAGCCGTATATACGCGACACCACCGAACGCCTGCTTGATGCCATGCTGGCCAATGGCAGCCCGGCAGAATTTGTGTCGGCGTTGGCACATCCCATGCCAGGGCAGGTGATTTTTCGCTTTATAGGTTTTCCCGAACAGGACGATGAGCAGCTCATCTACTGGACGTCAAACCGGCTCACCTTCACCTGGGGACAACCCACCGACGAGCAGCAAGTGGACATTGCCGGCAATATGCTGAAGTACTGGCGTTATTGCCGCGCCTTTGTCGCCAGTCGAAATGAAAACCCTGCGGATGATCTGACATCGGAACTGTTGGCGGCGCACAAGCAGGATCCTGAGGGACTGACGTACCGGGAAGTGGAGTCCATCATTTATGGGTTGTCATTTGCCGGACATGAAATTGTCAGCAATTTCATTTCGTTGGCGTTACTCAACTTGCTGCCGGAGCGCACCCGTTGGCAGCGCCTGTGTGACGAACCGGCGCTCATCAGCAACGCGCTAGAAGAAGTATTACGTTTTGATTCTCCGCAGACGAGTTGGCGGCGAGTGGCGACCGAAGACACCACGTTGCAAGGGGTCAAGATCCCCAAAGGAACCCGGGTGTTTATCAGCTTGGGCTCGGCCAATCACGATCCTGCCACCTTTGATCAAGCAACCGCGTTTGATTTAGAGCGTGCCAACGCAGACAAACATGTCTCTTTTGGTCACGGGATTCACTTCTGTCTAGGGGCGAGATTGGCGCGGTTGGAGGGGCAGATAGCCATCGAAGCATTGACCCGTCGCATACCCAGTTTGCGCCTGGTAGCGGATCAGCAGTTGCGGTATTCACCCAACATGACCTTTCGCGGCCCTGCGCAGTTGTACGTGGAGTGGGACAGTTAGGGCGTCCTAGGTCCCTCTGAGCGTTTGAGAGGGTTGCGGGTTTGCTAGTCCGTTTCTGCGAGGCGCAGCATGTCCGCGAGATCAAATTCCAGCGCCTGTACACCAAAATCTTGGGCCAAGCCGCGGCTGTCCTGGGGTAGGTCGGCATACGTTTGCGCCTGTTGAGCGGTTAACACGGCGGTAAACGCGGCATCAAACTCGGCGCTTAAGGCCGCCATGTTCTCATTCACCCGCGCCAACTGGGTGGAGAATGTATCCATGTCTGTGGCGCTCACGTCGGCGTAGAGTGCTTCGGCGCGTCGCTCAAAACTCTCTGTTAACGTTTGGTACTCAACCATTTGTGCGACATCAAGATCGAGAACGTCGCGCAAGCGTTGGCCACGTGAATTTAAACCATCGGTGTTGTTCTGCCGGTTTTGTGCGGTCCACCGCTGGATGTTCGCGTCGATGGCGGTACGGACGCGGACCTGATTGGCTTCGCGCTCGGCCGCAATCATGTCTGCTATCAGCGTGCGTAGGGCATCAGTGGATTCTATTTGCTGGCTTTGACGGCTGGTAGCCGTGGCGGCAATGGTGTTGCCTCTGCCTGTAGATGAAGGGGAAACTGGCGCAGATGCATCCAGGGTCAACGCGGTGATGCGCTGCTCCAGTCTGTCCACCTGGTTTTGTAATTCAACGTTGGCAGCACTTAGCGTGCGTACCTCGCCATTAAGCCCACGATAACCATCCAGCACCACCAGCGCGGCCAAGGCAAGGCTCAGGGCAACAGCAATGGCGAGGAACGTTTTCATGGTCTTGGCAGTTTTAGCCCCTTATGTCAACTGGTGGCGTGCGACAGACGCATGCCACCAGTTTCTCAAACGGCGACAGTTACGGCAGATCGATCGGCAGCAACACGCGGTTGATGGTGTGAATAATACCATTCGAGGCTCTGACGTTGATGGGGAACGTCAAGCGCGGGTCACGCAGGTCCGGCTCATTGTCTTCCAAGCCGAACAGGAACGGGTCGAGCGTCGCACCAGGCAAGGCGGTGGGCAGTTCCTGCCCACGCAGAGCTGCAATGAGGAAGCCAAATACGTTTACGCGGCCGGGCACGACGTGATAGAGCAAGACGTCGGTTAACACAGGAATGGGGTTACCGTTACCCAAGCCGGTTAATGCCACCACCAGAAAATCCCAAGCGCCGGCTTCGTCGCGTCCGGTGTAGCCGAGGTCACGCGCAAGACGGATAAACGCACGGTCGTTGGGTGCAAAAACGGTGAAGCTGGCATCTGCGTCGGCCAGGGTTTCGGCCAGTTCAGCAGTCACCACAGCCGCCAGCAGGATGTCGTAATCATTGCGATTGCGGTCGAATTCTAAAGGTGTGCCGCTACTGGCGACGATGTCGGTGATGGTATTGGCTTGTACCGCCGGTGCAGGCAGGGCGAAAAGCGCAAGCGCTAGGGCCGCGGCACCCAGGGTTGAACGGATCATTGTGTTTCACTCCTAATTTTGTAGTTCTGTGCGGGAAGCTAGGATTTCTGTTGTGAAAGGCGCGTCAACGCAGTCCACTGATTTCCTTTCTGTCTAACAATTGAACTGATAACATCCGTCGCAAGAGGCGATTCCCCGCCCCAAGAGCAACGAGTAGGTATGCGAATCACAATTTCCTAAGACTTGAGTTTGTTTCTTCAGCTTTGTCTAGGAGGTTGGTATGCCTGCCCCAGCTTCGGTTGCTGTTCGCAACCTGTCTTTTTCGTATACGTCTGCCGCACAGCCGCTTTTCAGCGCCTTGACGGCACATTTTCCCCCGGGTTTTACCGGCATCGTCGGTGCCAATGGCGCCGGCAAAACCACATTGCTGCGCTTGATCTGTGGCGCCATGGCGCCCACCGAGGGGGTGGTAGAGGGAACAGTGGAAGGTGTAGAAGACGCAGTCTATTGCCCACAGCGCACGGATCACCCGGCACCGGGATTCTCGGATTTTTTACAAGATTGGAGTGCAGAGGCCAGCAGTTTGCGAGCCCGTCTCAATGTGGACTGGGATGTTGATGCACGCTGGTCTGAGCTGAGTCACGGCGAGCGCAAACGTGCACAAATTGCCCATGCTTTGTGGCACTCACCGGCGCTGCTGGCGTTGGACGAACCCACTAATCACATCGATGCAAACGCTCGCGAGCTGCTGCTGGACGCGTTGCAACAGTACAGGGGTGTGGGATTGCTTGTCAGCCATGACCGCGACCTGTTAGACAGCTTGTGTCAGCAATGTATCTGGCTGGAAGCCGGGCATGCGCAAATGACACCGGGTGGTGTTTCCCAAGCCATGTCGCTGCGCCAGTCTGCACGCGCGTCAGCCCAACGCCAACGCAACCAGCTCAAAAAGCAAAACGCGCAATTGCACCGGGAAATAGTCCGGCGGCGCGAGTCCGCAGCTGCCGAGCACAAAGTGCGATCAAAAAAGCATGTGGCGCGTAAAGACCATGACGCCAAAGAAAAAATTGACCGTGGCCGAGTCAGCGATGGCGGCGCCGGTGGGCAGTACCGTCAATTACAAGGTCGGCTGTCGCGATCGGAGGCTGACTTGTCCGAAGCGCGGGTTGAGAAAGAATATGACACTGGGCTCTGGCTGCCGGGCTCCGTTTCTCAACGTAACCATGTGCTGGCTTTGCCCGAGGGACAAGTGCGCTTAGACGCAGCCAGACAGCTGAGCTGGCCCGACTTGGTACTCCGACCACAGGATCGGGTGGCCATCACCGGGGTGAACGGTGCCGGTAAATCAACCTTGGTTGAGCACATGCTACGGCGCCTCAATGTACCTGCTGCGCACACGGTGGTGTTGCGTCAAGAAATCTCCGCTGCCGAAGCTCGTGAGGTGCTGGCCGCGGTGCGCGCCCGTACAAAAGCTGAACTTGGCCATATCATGACCATCGTACGGCGCCTCAACTCCCGACCTGACCAGTTACTCGCCAGCCAACAACCCAGCCCCGGTGAAATTCGCAAACTGATGCTGGCGGCTGGAATGTCGCAACTGCCACACCTCATCATCATGGATGAGCCAACCAATCACCTTGATACATCGTCAATCGAAGCCCTACAGAGTGCGCTGGCCGATTGTCCTTGTGCGTTGTTGGTGGTGAGCCACGACCAGCGTTTCATTCAGGGGATCGGTGCAGTCCGTTGGATGATAGAAGTGGATGCCGACGGACAATCTGCGTTGCGGCTAGAAGACTGAGCGCTGACAAACAGCGGCCAATTGTGGTGTCGTTAATTATTGTATGCAGCCATCAGCTGCTCGCCTGCTTCGCGAATGCTAGCGAGCGCTTCTGTGCGCATGTGATGTTCGCGCGCCGCGGGTAAACCCCATTCACCCATATATTTTTGCGCCGCCGCTGCAACATAAACCTGCCACAGCCCGAGGCGCAGCGGATCCACGGCTTGGTGGCGCGCGTAGGCTGCGGTAAATCCTTGCGTGGCCGATGGCCCAAAGAGATAACGCAGCTCCAACCCGGCTGCGGCCACGTCCGACAGCGGATCGCCGAGGGCTGCGTCTTCCCAATCAAGAATGGCGCCGACTTCAGCGTCCTGCCACAACACATTTTCCGGCCAAAAGTCGCCGTGCAACAGGCGTGGTGTGTCACGGTAGTCGGTGGTGTGTTCGTTGTGTAGACGTTGCAACAGCAATTCCAACGGGGCCCATTCTTTGCCGCTGGGTAGAAATTCAAACAGCTCGGGGAGCGGATCTAGACGCGCGGGCAGCGCAGGCAAGTTGTCGGTGGCGGTGGCGTGAATGCTGGCCAACAGATCAGCCATGTTGCGGATGTAGTGGTGCTCCTCTCCCGGCGGGATGGCGGTGCTGCCCTCGACAAAGGTAATGATAAGGAAGGGGTCCTCAAGGATCTTCCCACTGGTGTCCACCAATAGTGGTTCTGCCACCGGCAGGCCTGCTTGGTGGAGGGCGCGGAGCAATGTGTACTCCAGTTGTGCCGGGTGTCCGGAATGAGAGGCGCCGTGCGCGCGGAGCACAACTTGCTTTTCACGGCCTACTGTCAGCTCTACATCCAAGCGGTATACATCAGCGGATACCCCGCCTTCCAGGCGTTGTGAGCCATTTAGAACGGCACCGGGGAACAGATGTTCGACAACGGCTTGCAGGGTTCGCTTGTGCATGTGGCTTAGTATTGCGTAAAAGGGACAGAGCAGGCTAGCGAGTGCTAGCCTGCTCTGGGAGGGGTGAATCGTTCCTGCGGGAGCGGGGTGCAGGATTGTTGCTATTACGGGAGGGGAGATTAGAGGTGACAACGCCATCGGTCCATTCGACGTTTTTGATACGAAAGGTCGGAAAAACCGGATCTTTGATCGGATGGCTGGCAGCCGCCCTGCGCACCCAGCTCACCTATTAGCTCACCTATTAGCTCACCCTATTGGTTGAGTTCGTCTTCGTGTAACCATGCTGCCTGGCGCGGCGCGCGTTTGGTGCGGCTCCATTCTTCCAGCATTTCGTCCGCCACTGCTTGAGCGCGGGCGCGATCAGTGTCGCTCCCCTTGTCGACGGCAAATTCCAACCGATGGCCGTTCGGGTCGAAAAAGTAGATGGAGTCGAATAGTCCATGATCCACCGGACCGAGCACGTCCAAGCCGGCCTCTTGCAGCTGTTGTTTGGCGTCTAAAAGTTCTTCCATGCTTTCCATGGCAAAGGCAATGTGTTGTACCCACTCCGGTGTGTTGGGATCTTTACCCATCTGCGGTGAATTCGGCAGTTCAAAAAACGCCAAAACATTACCCTGACCCGCATCCATGAAGACGTGCATATACGGGTCCGGCTCCTTGGTGGAAGGCACTTCGTTTTCGGCAAAGGCAAGCAGATAGTCCATGCCCAACAGATCGCGGTAAAACTCGACGGTTTGTTTGGCGTCTTTGCAGCGGTACGCAACGTGGTGGATTTGTTTAACTTTCACAACCCTAAACCCGATCAAATTCAATGTGCAACGCTTTGAGGCCGCGCAACACGATATTTGGGTGGTGGCTAAAATCGTTGGCACCTTCCTTGTAGCGCAGGTGGTTGAGGCGCTGTAACAAAATGGTGAACGCCTGCCACATTTCTTCACGCGCTAGATTGGCCCCTAAGCAGTGATGAATGCCAGCGCCGAAACCGACGTGGGTGCCGGCGTTTTTACGACACACATCCAACTCGTCCGGTTGATCGTACTTTGCGCCATCGCGATTGGCCGCGGCGAAGCGGATCATGATGCGCGCGCCTTCAGGCACATGGACACCTTGCAATTCGGTTGCCGCGGTGGTTATCCGGTATAGACCCTGCACGGGGGCTTCTAAACGCAACACTTCGTTCACAAAGGTGAGGATGCGATCCGGCTCCTCCCGCAGCATCTGCTGTTGCTGCGGGTGATCGATGAGCATCTGCACACCGGCTGCGATGCCGTTGGTGGTGGTTTCATTGCCTGCCACCAAGAGCTGCGCGGTGATGCCTAACATTTCGCTCAACGTTAGTGATTGACCTTGTGCGTCAACGGACTGCACCAGGTGTGTGAGGAGGTCGTCTCGAGGGTTGGCACGCCGCGCCTCAAGCTCGGCGGTGATAAATTGCTGAAAGTCGAGGATGATTTTTGTGCATTCTATCCAGCGTTCATCACTGATCATCAAGCCGAGCGGTTCCACGGAGGCATCCGACCAGGCTTTGATGTCGCCGGCCATGGTGCGGGGAAGTCCGAGCATGTCCGCAATCACCGTAACGGGGATGGGGATGGCAAAATCGTCAACCACGTTCATTTCGCCTTGGTCGATCACTTGATCGATCGTGTGATGGATGACGGTGTGTATCTGCGGACGCAGTTTTTCGATTTCCCGGCGCCGGAACGGCGCATCCAACATGTCTCGGATGCGGCCATGGTCCGGCGGGTCGGAGGACACCAGAATGTTGACGGGTCGTAACATTTGCTTCTGGAGCTCAATCACCTCCGCCGGTGGGGTACGCATGCGCGCTACGTTTTGGCTGTTGACGCTGGAAAACAGCTGAGGATTGCGCAATATCTCGCGCATCAGCCCGTAGTTGGCGCACACGTACATGTCTAAGTGTTCGTCGAAGTAAAACCCTTTCTTGTGCATGGCTCGGTAGTAAGGCCACGGACACTCTTGGATATCCGTTTCGTTGAGACTGCGCTCGGCCAGTAGATCCGACATGGTGTTCCCCTCTCACCGGCTTGCCATGTGCGAATCGCAAATTGCAAATTGCAAATTGCACAAGACCGGTTTCCAATGTTGTGCATATTTTAGAAGGCGGTGAGGGGCTGGGACAATGTGCGAAATATTGTTGGTGACCAAGGGGCATCCCTACGAGCGTGAGCCTTTTTATGCCATGTTTGAACAGATGCCAAAGGTAAATTGGACCTTGGTTGAACAACCAGCCGCGCAGGCGCTGTTCAGCCTGGAGGAAGCCGGTGCCTATGATGCCTTTGTGTGTTACGACATGCCCGGCATTCAGTTCCAGGCAGATGGTCCGCCGCTGTTTATCGAGCCAAGCGCGCGCTACAAGCAGAACTTCCTCGAGCTGCTGGAAGCTGGCCATGGCTTTGTGTTTCTGCACCACGCCATTGCCGGATGGCCAGCCTGGCCGGAATACGCGGAGATCCTTGGCGGGCGCTTCTTATACCTGCCGGGTGAGTTGCGGGGGACAGCGCGTCAGGATTCCGGATATCGACACGGCGTCGAACACCGTGTGCAAGTCCTGGCGGATCATCCGGTAACGGCGGGAGTTGCGTCCGAGTTTGAGATCACCGATGAGTTGTACCTGTATGAGGTGTTTGAAGATTCAGTTGAGCCGCTGTTGGCCAGCGGGCACCAGTTTACGCAGGACAATTTCTATTCGGCTGCCAAGGTAGTGACCGAAGGCAAAATGTTCGACAACGAAGGCTGGGCCCATGCGCCCGGCAGCAACCTTATCGGTTGGACCAAATCCTATGGCAATAGCCGCATTGTCTACCTGCAATGTGGTGATGATCCGGTGGCTTACGCCAACCCCCACTTTCAACAGCTGCTCGGTAATGCCATTCATTGGGTGAGCGAAGCCAGCGCCAAAACCTAAGACACGGCCGCTCGGCAAAACTTACATCGCGTTTCAAATTTGTCTTGACGGGTAAATATCCCCCTCACATACTCGCCCGTCACGACTGGGGAAGGATGTGTATTGGCAACACCAGTGATGTCGATGGCCGACCTCGGCGAAGGGCAATCGGTTTGCGTCCGGGTGCAAGGCGTTGAGGTGTTGGTGAGCCAGGTGCATGGGCAGTTTTATGCGGTACACGCGCAATGTAGCCACGCGGCTCAGTCTCTGGCCCATGCCAAAGTGCGCGGCACGCAAGTGCGGTGCCCCTTACATGGCGCCAGATTCGATATCCGCACCGGCGCGTGTTTGGCCGCACCGGCGCAGGCGCCGTTGGCACGCTTCCCTGTGTTTATAGAAGCTGGCAAAGTCTGCATAGACATCGAGTGAGATATTTTGCGCGTCTGCTATACGTTATCTGCTGCGTGTTAAAAGGTGCCCATCATTAACCATCATCATTAACCATCAACATTAACCATCAACGACAACGAGACAGAAGAAGAGAGGACTCTCCATGGATTTACAACTCAAAGGTTCAAACGCACTCATCACGGGTGCCACCAAAGGTATCGGCCGCGCCATCGCGGATACGCTGGCGGATGAAGGTTGCAACGTAGCGATCTGTGCGCGTAATGAAGATGAGGTCACTGCGGCAGTCGAAGCCTTAAGCGCCAAAGGTGTTAAAGCTTTTGGGCAAGCGGTAGACGTGGGTGATGGAGATGCCTTCAAGGCTTGGATCGACGCCAGCGCGGAAGCCCTCGGTGGCGCCGACATCATCGTGTCGAACGTCAGCGGCGGCGGTGCTCAGGGTGAAGACGCGTGGCGCCGTCACTTGGAGTACGACATGCTGGGTGCGGTGCGCATGGTTGAAGGCAGCATGGAACATCTGGAGAAATCCGAAAACGCCAATGTCATTCTCATTTCTACTACCGCCGCGCTGGAAAAATTTATGCAGGCGGGGCCTTACAATGCGTTAAAAGCGGCACTGCTGAACTACAACGGCGCTTTAGCGCAAGACCTCGCGCCGAAAGGTATTCGCGTCAATGCGGTTAGCCCCGGTCCGATTTTTATCGAAGGTGGCTCCTGGGATCAGATTAAGCAACATATGACTGCGTTTTATGATGCCACCGTAGCGGACATCCCGCTGGGTCGTATGGGTACCGCTGATGAAGTGGCGGCCCAGGTGGCCATGCTGGTGAGCCCGCGGTCCGGCTTTACCACCGGCACCAATGTGGTCATTGATGGTGGTTTGACCAAGCGTATCCAGTTCTAACCGGACAGCGCTTGATAGACATCAAAAGTCAGTTTCACTACCCATTTCACTAAGAGGAGCGGGGTATGGCCCGGCCATTTCGGTTTGGCGTGCAATCATTTAATGCCGAGTCCGGCGAAGATTGGGCGGCGCAAGCGCAACAAGCGGAAACACTGGGCTACTCTGCCTTCCACCTGGCTGACCACATTCTCGGCGCAGGCCCGGCGGTAGAGCGGGCCAACCATCCGGTGCAAAACTTGGCGGCCATTCCTGCCATGGCATACGCAGCCGCGGTGACTTCCACGATCAACATCGGTTGCCGTGTGTTCTGCATCGATTACCACAACCCGGTGGTGTTGATTAAGTCCGCCATGACCATCGACAAACTGTCCAACGGACGGTTAGAACTGGGTTTGGGCGCGGGTTGGATCAAGGAAGAGTACGCCGCGCTGGGTATCCCAATGGATGAACCTGCGGTGCGCATCGATCGCCTGGCGGATGTTATTGAAGGCCTGCGCGCGTTTCGCGGCGATGGTCTGGTAGATGTCGACAACAACACGCTGACCTGGAAAGAGTTTGAAGGGGATCCGAAACCCGTCGGCAAAGCACCGCTGATGATTGGTGGCGGCAGCCCGCGTATCTTGCGCCTGGCCGGCCGTGAAGCCGACATTGTCAGCCTTAACTTTAACAATCGCTCCGGCATGATTGGTCCGGACGGTGTGCAGCTCTCGTCAGAAGAGGAAACTCAGAAGAAGATACGTTGGATCCAACAGGGTGCCGGTGACCGTTTTGACCAACTTGAGCTTGAGATTGGCGCCTATTTCACCTTTGTTATGGATGACCCATCGCCAGTGCTCGGCGGCTTTGCGCAAATGTTTGGTCTGAGCGAAGACGACATGCTTAAACATCCCCATGCGTTATTTGGCTCGGTAGATGCCATATGTGATGAGCTGGAACGCCGCCGCGAGCTGCATGGCATTTCCTACATTACAGTTGGCCGCGACAACATGGAAAGTTTTGCGCCGGTTGTCGACCGTTTAAACGGCAAGTAAACCCACGTGAGCGCCACCATTGCGCAAGCTCGGGCTGAGCTCGAAGCAAAAACCCAACAGTCGCAGCAGATCTCGCTGGATCGCGCGGAGGTCTTAAATTCCGGTTTGGCGGCCAATCTGGAGATGCCGCATCCGGTGTTTATTGAGCGTGGCGCCGGTTGTTATGTGTTTGACGCAGATGGCAACCGCTACATCGATACGTCTATCGGTTTTGGTTTGCACATGCTGGGACACGTCCACCCGGTGGTGGAAGCGGCCATCAACGAGCGTGTACCCAAGGGATGGATGTTTGGTATCCATTCCACCAGCCAAATGAAGTTGGCCCATCTGTTACAGGAAGCCAGCCCGTGTGCGGAACGAGTGGTGTTTTGTAACACGGGTTCCGAAGCCACCATGTATGCATTCCGCGCCGCCCGGGGGTATTCCGGCAAAGACAAAATTGCCTTGTTTGATGGGTTTTATCACGGCGCGCACGACTACGGCATGTGGGCGGCGGACCCTCAGAGCCCACTGCAAGCCCCGCAAGCCATGCCGCTGGGTCATGGTATCCCGCATGTTTTGCAAGACCTGACGCTGCTTTTACCGTATCGCCATCCGGCGGCGTTTGACCTCATACGGCAACACAAAGACGAGCTGGCCTTGGTGTTTGTTGAGGGTGTGCAGAGCTCTAATCCTCAGCCCCAAGCTGGTGAATTTCTGCGCGAGTTACAAGCCGTGTGTGCAGAGTGTAACGTGCTGTTTGGCATCGATGAGGTCATCACCGGTTTTCGCGTGGCTTACGGCGGTGCGCAGCAGCGCTTTGATGTCCTGCCCGATATTGCCACCTACGGCAAGGTGGTCGGTGGTGGACTACCCGTAGGTGCCATCACCGGGCGCGCAGATTTAATGGAAGTGTTTACCGGCATCGGTGCGCGAGGGGGCATTTTCTCCGGCGGCACGTTTTCCGGTAATCCACTGACCATGGAAGCCGGCGCCGCGGCCGTGGGGTACTTGGCGGATCATCCGGACATCTACGATGCTCTCGAACGGCGCGGCGACCGCTTGGCCGATGCCGTCAACGGCTTTTGTAGCGAGCGCGACATACCCGCGCAAATGAAACACGTGGGCTCTATGTTCCACATGTTTTTTCAAGGTGGTGCGCTAAATTCTTCCAGGGACGCACATGGCCGCAACATCGCCGCGGAAAAGGGCTTTTACCTACATTGTCTAAACCGCGGGGTGTTGGTGCCGGGTACCCAGCGGGCCTTCTTGTCTGCCGTACACGATGATGGTGTCATCGACACCATCATCGAAGTGTTCTGCGAATCTTTGGCTGACGTGCACGCCGAAGGCCTGTTTGTCGACTAATCGATCTCGGCTACACAAGCCGCGTCAAACACGCCCTAAGCGGTAAAAAAGTCCGCCCGCGGGGTGCCGGATTCATCGTATACCGATTCTTGAATATCAACTTTGTATTTGTAGGTTTCCGCACCCAAGATGCCAAATTGGCCCAAGGTGTCGCGCATGTCTTTGTACCAACGGTCATCGAAGTGCGCTTGCAGATCTGCCTCGGTTTCCCAGCGCTCAAATACCCGTATGCGCCCGCGTGTGAGCGGGTCTGGACACCAGTCGTAATCTAGGCAACCTTTTTCTGTGAGGGCGCCTTCGATCAACGGCTTGGCGGTGGCCAGCGCTTCGTCCATTTTTTCCGGCGGTAAATCGACAGTGCCGGAAATAATTATGCGTGTCGTTGTCATGCTAGGGGCCCCCAAACTAAAATATCGAGGTTTAAGAATAAGGGTTTTGCCGCCCGGGTAACATACACATGAACATTGAATTCAGTGCCGAGGACGAAGCTTTCCGCGCCCAAGTGCAGACCTTTCTCGACAGCTCGCTGACGCCTGAGATGCGGCGTGAAGCGGAGCGCACCACCACCGTGTTTGCGGACAAAGACTTGGCCATGCGATGGCAGCACATGTTGGTGGATAAAGGTTGGGCGGTACCAGCCTGGCCTATTGAACATGGCGGCGTGGATTGGACGCCGAACCAGAAGTACATCTGGGGACAAGAGTGCGCCAAAGCCCACGCGCCGGGGCTGATCCCGCTGGGTTTGCGTATGCTCGCCCCGGTATTGTTTAAGTACGGCACCGCGGAACAAAAAGCGGAGTATTTGCCGAAGATTCTCTCCGGTGAACAGTACTGGTGCCAAGGCTACTCCGAACCGGGTGCCGGGTCGGATCTTTCCAGTCTGAAAACCAGCGCGGTGAAAGAAGGCGATGACTACATCGTCAACGGCACCAAAATTTGGACCACCCACGCACAGTTTGCGGATCACATCTTTTGTTTGGTGCGCACGGACACAAGCGTGAAACCCCAGGCGGGTATCACGTTTCTACTCATCCCCATGGACTTACCCGGCATCAAGGTGGACCCCATCATCACTATGGCGGACGACCATGAAGTGAACCAAGTGTTTTTTGACGATGTGCGTGTCCCACAATCCAACCGGGTAGGCCCTGAAAATGAAGGCTGGACGGTGGCCAAGTACTTGTTGGAGTTTGAGCGCGGCGGCGGCGGTTCGGCACCGGGCATCATTGAAGCGTTAAAAAGTCTCAAGCATTTGGCGAGTCAGGAGAAAGACGGCGGCCAACCGCTGATAGAAGATCCCTCATTTGCCGCGCGGATTGCTGAACTGGAAATCCGCACCGACGCACTGCAGCTACAGGAGTTGATGACACTTGAGCGGCTCTCCAGCGGTGGCTCTCCCGGTCCGGCATCTTCGTTGGCAAAAAACTCCTCGGTGGAGATTAACCAGGGGCTGAGTGAGCTGCGCCTGGAAGCTGTGCATTACTACGGCTTACCGAACGCCAACAAGATTTCTTTAAACGGCTGCAACGAAACATGGGTCAGCGAAGATTATTCGGAGACGGCGATGGCTCGTTATCTGAATGGCCGCGCGGCCTCTGTGTTTGGCGGCAGTCGAGAAGTGCAAAAAAACATCATCGCCAAAGTAGTGCTGGGCCTTTGATGGCGCGCAGTTCAACATGCTGATGCAATGACACGCGCAACTTCCACTTCTACATCGACTTCCACTCCCACTTCCACTTCCTCAACAGAGTTGAGTGGTCGCTCCCTGTGGGCTGAAGCGCTGGTGGGTGTGCCCACTATGGCCGCAGAGCAATGGCGCCATGCCAACTGGTTGTTGCGCTGGTTGGTAGCTACGCGCGCCTCGGTACTGCCGTTAACTGTGTTTGCGGTGCTGTTTGCTTGGACTTTGGCGACGCCCGGCTCTTGGCGGGAATGGCTGATGGGTGGTGTTGTGCTGCTGGCGATGATGCTCGCCCATGCCACTAACAATCTTATCAACGATTGGGTCGACCACGACCGTGGTCTAGACCAAGACAATTACTTTCGCACCCAATACGGTGTGCACGTGTTGCAAAGCGGCATCTGCGGGCGTCGTGCTTACCTGTCTATGCTCGTTAGCACCGGTGTTTGCGCCTTAGTTCTGGGTGCAGCCGTTTGTTTATTTGTTGGTGGTGTTGCCTATGCGTTTGCCGCGGCGGGGGCGGTGTTTGTGCTGTTCTATACGTACCCGCTTAAACACTGGGCCATGGGTGAGTTCGCCGTCCTACTGACTTGGGGGCCACTGATGGTGGGCGGTACGTACTTCTGTATGACCGGGGCGGTGAGCGTTGAAGTCTTGTGGGCCGGGTTGATTTATGGCTTGGCGCCGACCGTGGTGATTTTTGCCAAACACACGGACAAAGCGCAGCAAGATTTACACAAAGGGGTTTTAACCTTACCGGTGTTGTTTCAACGCAGGTTGGGAGATCGGGTGACACGCGCGCTGATACCAGGTCTGGCAACGTTGCAGATAGCCGGTGCGTTGGTTTTTGCCTGGTTGTATGCAGCGCCGGGCATGTTGGGTGTTTTGCTAGGCGTACCGGCGCTGTTGGCCTTGGCGCGGGTCACGGCCGAGCCGCGGCCAAACACCTGTCCGGACGACTACCCGCCACAGGCTTGGCCGCTGTGGTACACGACCCATGGCTTCGTCTACGCGCGCAACGGGGGAACCGGTTTGCTGTTGGGGATGTTCATCCAGAATTTGCTGGCTTGAAGTCCCGCCCTAGCACAGACCTATTGCCCTCAGAGCAATCGGCAACTTGCAAACATGTGATGGCGTGGCAGCGCGTGCCGCTGACAGCGCGTACGCAATCAGTATAATGGCGCCCCCGCGCGTAGCGGCGCGGGGAGCTTTTAGTCGACACTTGCCGGAACTTAAACAACATGACGGACAACCGAATTCAACGCGGGTCTTTGCAGATTGCCGCGCAATTGGATGCCCTGGTGGCAGAACAGATATTACCGGGGACCGGTGTCGACCTAGATGGCTTCTGGGCGGGTTTTGAAGCTTGCTTAAATGAGCTGGGGCCGGTGAACAAAACTTTGCTCGCTAAGCGCGATGAGTTGCAAGCCAAAGTGGATGCCTATCACCTCGAACGCAAAGGCCAAACCCTGGATGCGGCGGCTTACAAACAGTTCCTCAAAGACATTGGCTATCTGTTGCCGGAGCCGGCCGATGTGCAGATCGAAACGCAAAACGTCGATGAAGAAATAGCCAAAATCGCGGGGCCGCAGCTGGTCGTTCCGGTCATGAATGCGCGTTTTGCGCTAAACGCCGCAAATGCCCGTTGGGGTAGCCTGTACGACGCGTTTTACGGCACTGACATCATTCCCGAAGAACCCGGGCGGGAAAAAGGCAGCAGCTATAATCCGGCTCGCGGCGAGTTGGTGGTGGCGCGAGTTACGCAGTATTTAGATGCAACCGTACCGTTGGCAGGTGCCAGCCACACCGATGTGACGCAATATGCCATCGGAGCCGATGCCAACGGTCACCGGCAGCTGCGCGCCCTGCTCAACGACGGCGGTAACACGGGTCTGGTGGACGACAGCCAGTTTGTCGGTTTTGTGAACGAAGAAGACCCCAGTGTCATATTGTTAAAAAACAATGGCTTACACATCGAAATACAAATTGATCGTGAAGATCCCGTGGGTGCGGTGCACCCCGCGGGTGTTAAAGATGTGGTGCTGGAATCTGCAGTGACCACCATTCAGGATTGTGAAGATTCGGTGGCCGCGGTGGATGCTGAAGACAAATGTGTGGTCTACGGCAATTGGTTTGGGCTGATGAAGGGGCACTTAGAAGAGCGTCTGGAGAAGGGTGGCCGGGAAATTGTGCGGCGCCTAAATCCCGACCGTGACTATACCGATGTAGACGGCCATCCTCTGACCTTACATGGCCGCAGTGTCATGCTGGTGCGCAACGTCGGGCACCTTATGACCACCGATGCGGTTTTGGATGCGGCAGGCAACGAAGTGCCGGAAGGGTTCTTAGACGGTTTTGTAACCGCTCTGGCGTCCATGCATGACTTGCAAGGCAACGGCACGGTGAAGAACTCCTGTGCGGGTAGTGTCTACATCGTCAAACCTAAAATGCACGGCCCGGAAGAAGTGGCACTTGCGGGGCAACTCTTCGACCGTATCGAAGACACCCTAGGTTTGCCACGTAACACGTTGAAAATAGGGGTGATGGACGAGGAACGACGCACCTCGGTGAATCTCAAAGCCTGTGTCGCCGAAGCCAAGCAGCGCATCGTCTTTATCAACACCGGTTTCCTCGACCGCACCGGGGATGAAATTCACACCAGTATGCAAGCCGGACCGGTGTTGCGCAAAGAAGTCATCAAGGCGCAGCCTTGGATCGTGGCGTATGAAGATTCCAACGTCGATATCGGCTTGGCCACCGGCTTCCGCGGGCGTGCCCAGATTGGCAAAGGCATGTGGCCCAAACCGGATGAAATGGCGGAGATGCTGGAAGCTAAGGTGGGTCACCCCAAGGCCGGCGCCAATACTGCTTGGGTGCCGTCTCCCACTGCCGCGACGCTTCACGCGCTGCATTACCATGAAGTAAGTGTGGCGGGTATGCAGGAAGCATTGGAAAAACGCGCGCCCGCCAGCGTCGATGAAATTCTGCGTATCCCGCTGCTGGCCGGTGAAAACCTTTCCGCCGAGGAAGTCCAGGCGGAGCTCGACAACAACGCCCAAGGGATTTTGGGCTACGTCGTGCGTTGGATCGACCAAGGGGTCGGCTGCTCCAAAGTACCGGACATCAATGATGTTGGGCTGATGGAAGACCGCGCCACGCTGCGCATCTCCAGCCAGCACATTGCCAATTGGCTGCACCACGGTATTTGTTCCGAAGCGCAGGTGATGGAAACCATGCAACGCATGGCGGCAGTGGTGGATGAGCAAAACGCCGGAGATGCCGCGTACCGCAACATGGCGCCTAACTTTGACGGCAGCGTGGCGTTTCAGGCGGCCTGCGATCTTGTGTTTAAGGGGCTAGAGCAGCCGAATGGCTACACAGAGCCCGTGTTGCATCGGCGCCGGCGCGAAGCCAAAGCCAAATTTGGCGGCTAATTTTCGAGCACGTTGTCTGAGTCTTAACGATGTCTGAGTTTTAACGATGTCTGAGGCACGCCTGCCCATCGTTGTGCTCACGGGTTTTCTCGGCAGCGGCAAAACCACCGTTTTGCGCCACCTCATGCAGCATGGAGACCTGGATCGGACGCTGGTGCTGGTGAATGAGTTTGGTGAGGTGGGATTGGATCACCATCTGTTGGCCCCACTAGCGGATGATTCGCTGGTGGCCATTAACAGTGGTTGTATTTGTTGCACCATTAGATCGGATTTGGCGCAGATTCTGGCCGCCGCGCCTGGACGTTTTGCCCGTGGCGGTGAGCGTTGGTTTGATCGAGTGGTCATAGAAACCACGGGGATCGCGGACCCGGCGCCGGTGTTGCAAACCATTCTCGGTGAGCCGGCGGTGCAAAAACGGTACGAATTGACGAATGTGGTCACCACCGTCGACGCGGTAAATGGTCTTGCTACGTTAGAGCACCATGCCGAAGCACAAAAACAAGTGGCGGTGACCGATCGTGTCTTGCTGACCAAAACCGATTTGGTGACGGCAGACGACGTTGCAGTGCTCACTTGTCGCTTGCGGCAGTTGTCGCCTTCTGCCCCTATCTCTGCGGTCGTTAACGGGGCTGCTCAGGCAGATTGGTTTTTTGCCGGCGGCGCCTACGCGTTGCAAGGCAAACTGCCTGAGGTAGAGGCCTGGTTGCTCGCCGAGGCCCAAGCGCTAGATCACCACGACCACCACCACCATGCTCATAGCGATCAGCATGAACATGTGGGTCACGACGAACACGCAGACCATCACGACGTCAACCGTCACGGTCGTATCCAAGCCAGTTGCCTGACTTTTAGTGATCCAGTAGATCCCGCGTTGTTTGAAGCGTGCCTGCAATCTTTGCTGACGTTTCGCGGCGCTGATCTTTTGCGTATCAAAGGCATCATCAACGTGCAGGGTATGGATGTGCCAATGGTCATCCATGGGGTACAGCATGTCTTTCATCCCCCTGAAATCCTGGATGCATGGCCAAGTCCCGACCGCTCCACACGTATTGTCATTATCGCCCGGGACGTAGACCACCTTGAGCTTCGCAACTGTTTTGCCGGCTTGGGGTTGGCGGCTGAATCTGCAGCGTTAGTCGGATCACCAATTCGGTGACCTGAATTTCACGATATGTTATAATGTATCTATAGTGTGCTGAGTAAACAGTACCACTGCGTCGGTGCGCATTATTTGTGGAATTGGAGGCAAGTGGCCGCAAGGCGTCGCTTAACCAGTTTGGTGATTGGGTTGCACGTTCGGCCACGTAGCCCGTTTGCCAAAGCCCCTCCGTTATTTCGTTAGCAAGTAACACCACCCTCGAGGCTGACCTTTGTTTGTCGCCGAGGCTGCTTACCGACGGCTCAAATGTTTGCAGATAAAATAGGGGATTGAACCAACATGAAAGTAAAGCCCAGCCTGTGGCTTGCCGCGGTGTGCAGCACCGTCTTAACTATGCAGCCGTCATTTGCCGAGAGCACCGACGACGATGTCAGTTACCTCGATGAGGTCATTGTCACCGCAACCCGTCAACAGGAGCGAATTTTTGACGTTCCTGTATCTGTGTCCGTGATTACCCAAGAGGAGATCCAACGCACCGAAACAAACTCCTTGCGCGAACTGTTCCGCTATACACCCGGTGTCGACGTGATTCGCGATCGCCGCTCCCGCGCGGGGGAAGCCAATGTACAGATTCGAGGTCTCGGTGGGCGTCGCGTTTTGATGCTCGTTGACGGCGTACGTCTACCGGATGGGTTTGGCGCAGCGGGTGTATCCGACCAGTCGCGAGGCAAGCTGGAGATGGAGTCACTGGGCCGTGTTGAGGTTGTGCGTGGACCCAATTCTTCGCTGTATGGAAGCGACGCACTGGGCGGTATTGTCGCGTTTAAAACCAAACGTCCCGATACGGTTCTTGGCGGCGGACGAAGTTTTGGTACCGCGTTCGGGGCCGGCTACGACAGTGCTATCGAAGGCGCCTTTGGGGTCGCAGATGTTGCCTGGCGCTCGGGGAATTTGGCCGGTTTGGCAAGCGTTACTTACCGTGACCGCTCTGAACTGGAAAACAACAGCTCCGACGGCCCGGATGAGCAAGACATCGATGCGCACAACGTCCTGGCTAAGCTTGAATGGACCCCGGGTGAGGACCATCTGGTGACGTTCACCGGTGAGTGGTTTCGCACCGACGCGGAGTCCGATCGTGAGTCCGCTAACGCTGCGGTTGGTCCGCCACCCATTCGCATTTTTGATGACACCGTCGGTGATGACCGCAGCGAACGTGAACGCTACGGTGTGGCTTGGCGCTGGGCACCCACTGACAGCGATTGGCTGCGAGACATTCAAGCTCAAGTGGATTATCAAGACAGCCAGACGTTTGAAGCAGGCAGCTATAGTGTAACTACGGTTGGGGCGGGACCGCCGAACATCGTACAGCGCACTGACGAACTGGACTATCGGCAAGAGCAATGGAGTTCGACTGGTCAATTGGCATTACAGATTCCCAGCGCAGAATGGGCCAGCGCCATCGTTGGTTATGAGTGGGTGCGCCGTGATACCAGTCAAAGAGACTTCGAGACTCAGACCGGCATCCTGCCGCCGAGCCCCTTAACCACCGTGGTAGAGGGCAACGTCTATCCGCAGAAGCTTTACCCCGATACCCGTAGTGACCTTATTGGCGCGTATACGCAACTCAAGCTTGAGCTGCTCGACGGCAAGGTGGTGTTACTACCCAGTGTGCGGTACGACAGTTACGAATTAGATCCCAAGCCTGATGCGCTGTTTGCCAACGCCAATGTGCTCGGCTTTACACCTGCCAGCTTAGATGAAGACGAAGTGACACCGCGCATCGGCGCCACCTGGCAGGTCTCGGAATCCGTGAGTTTGTTTGCCAATTATGCGCGAGGTTTCCGTACCCCGGGCGCTGAACAGCTGAACCGTATCGGTCGGGTGCCGGTGGCCACCTTTGTTCATGACTTCTTGCCGAACCCCGGGTTAGACCCGGAAACCAGCGAAGGTTTTGAGGTAGGTATACGTGGCAAGTGGGCTGCCTTCTCGGGTGAGTTGTCCACTTATGACACCGACTACGAAGATTTCATCAATACTTCCCTGACCGCCTTTATCCCCGCAGGTGTCAATGGTAACCCGCTTACCATTCGTCAATTTCAATCCGTGAACATTGACGAAGTTCGCATTCGCGGCGTGGAGGGCCGTGCGGACGTCGAGCTCGGTGATGTGGCAGAGTTGTTGGCGGGTTTCCGCTTGCGCATGGTCTTTAACTATACGGATGGGGACAACGAAACCGACGATCAACCCCTAAACTCCGTGCCGCCCACGCAGTTGATTATTGGTGGCCACTATCAATCACCGAGTGATCGTTGGGGTGTGGAACTCTACGGTACCTTTGTTGATGAGAAAGATGATGTGGCGCCGATATCGAGTCGCGGCGTGATTGTTGATCACATTACGCAAGACAGCTATACCACTTGGGATTTGTCCTTCAACGTAAAACTGGTCAACGCGCTGCGCTTGAACCTTCAAGTCACCAATCTGTTTGATGAAGACTATGCGGAATGGCCAGATTTGGTCAATCTGCCGGTTGGGGCACCCCAAGAGGCTTACTTTTCTGCGCCGGGCAGGGCGTTTGCGGTCAGTGTGAGGACTGAATTTTAGTGTCGAACTTGTGGCCGCAGCGGCGGTGGGTTCAAACGCTCGCCGTTGCTCTGTGCGTAGTGGTTGTCGGGCTGGCTTGGTTCAGTTATGAACGTTTCTTGTCACCGACACAGATTGTCTTGCTCGACTACCCAGGTTTCACCGCGGCGCGCATCTACAAGGAGGTGGATGCTGGCTGGATAGACATCCAAGCCATCCCTATGGAGCAACTCGAGCAGGCTGAAGGTGCGGATCTCATTGTCGTGTTTGGCCGTGGATTGTCGCTAACGCCAGAGCAACAATCGCGCCTTCGCGCGTTTGCCGAGGCGGGCACCGCCTTGTTTGTGGAGAGCCCTACCAACCCGAATATGGATGTCACCAACTTAAGTGGCGAGGTGCTGGATCGGGTCAGTCGTTACTTTGACTATGGCGGCTCAGCGAACTATCGCCATCTGCTCGCCTACGTGCGCCGCGTCATTGATGGCAAATCCATCGGTGCGGCCGTACCCAGCGAACCCGCCCCCATACCGCGCGATGTGCTGTTTACGCGAGGTGACGATGTCATGTTCGACAGCGTCGAAGCCTTCGAAGCCCACGGCCGTGCGGACAGGACTTGGCGCGACGATACCAAAAAGCTGGCACTAGTGACCAGTGTACCGGGACCGTTCAACGCCAATCGGGATCATCTGGATGCCATCATCGGCGCTTTTGAAACCCGCGGCTTTAACGTCTACCCCATTGCCAGCGTCAGTAAGCGGTTGGAGTTTTTGCAACAGATTAGTCCGGATGGGGTGATTTATATGCCCCATGGCGCACTTACCCTTGGCCGGCGGGATGCTGCCATTGCCTGGCTTGAACGCAGCAGCATACCGCTGTTTACGCCTTTGTCGGTTTTTCAACGGCACGATGATTGGTTAGCTGACCCACAAGGTTTCAGCGGCCCGCTGCTAACCATGAATCTTGTGCTGGCGGAACTTGACGGTGGCATCAACCCCTACGCGACGGTGGCCCAATTTCCCGACGCCAATGGACTGGAAGCTTTCGAAGCGATCCCGGGTAGGCTCGAGCGTTTCGTCGAACGGGTAGTACGGCATTTGGACCTCAAAACAAAGCCAAACGCCGATAAACGCCTGGCCATCGTGTTTTTTAAAGGGCCGGGAGAAGGTGCGCTTAGCGCAGGCGGTTTGGAGGTCATTCCGTCACTGCATCGGTTTTTGCTGAGGCTAAAGGAGGCGGGTTATCACGTAGGCGACTTGCCAAAAGATACCGCGGCGTTTGAGGAGCAGATCATGACCCAAGCGCCGCTGCTTGCACCCTATGCTCAGGGTGATATGGCACGCTGGTTAGCGTCGGGCAAGCCAGCCTGGATAGACACCAGCAGCTACATTCAATGGTGTGAAGATAGGCTGGGAGCCGCGCGCTGCGCGGACATAGAAAACAAATATGGGCCACCGCCGGGCGACTACCTAAGCAGCTCAGATGGCACCAAGCTGGCCGTCGCACGCTTGCGTTTTGGCAACGTGGTAGTGATGCCGCAGCCGTTGCCAGCAGTGGGTAAGGACACGTTTCGGCTGGTACACGGTGCGAACGTGGCACCGCCGTATCCGTATGCAGGCGCGTACCTTTGGATTCAAAATGCCTTTCAGGCCGATGGCATTATTCACTTCGGTACCCACGGTAGCTTGGAGTTTACGCCAGGCAAACAAGTGGCTTTGTCCAACGTGGATTGGTCGGATGCGCTCATCGGCGACATGCCGCATTTCTATGTCTATACGATGAACAACGTGGGCGAAGCCATCATCGCCAAGCGGCGATCCTATACCACTATTCTCTCGCATCTGTCGCAGCCTATTGCTGAAGCTGGGTTAACTGATGACCTGCTGAAACTACGAGGGGAACTAGATCAGTGGCGTCGCGCGGTGGGTGCCACCAAGCTGGAGCGCGCCAAGGATATCCGCAAACTGGCAGTGAGTATGGACCTGCTGCAAGCGCTTGACCTACCAGCACAGGCGGATTGGGACGCACAGCACTTTTTGACGCTTTCCAATTTTGTGGAGCGACAAGAGAACACACGCATCGCGCTGGGCCTTTATACCTGGGGTAGGGGCTACGCTGATTCCGCCGCTGTAGAAACCGCCGCACAGATTGTGGAAGGGCCTTTGGCTGCTGCGCTTATGGCTATGGATCGTGAGCGGGGTGAGGAGGTCACCCAGTATGAACGGGATCAGGCGCATTTCAAAACCAAGTACGGCCTGCAGGCAGCAACGGCGGTGCAGAATCTGTTGGATGGCGCCGATCCTCAGGCTGTTTTGGCTACTTTGTTAAGTGAATCCGAGCGTCAACGTATGGCAAGGCTGCGGGATGCCCTTGCACGGCCAGATGACGCAAGTTTGGTGCGCGGCTTTATTGCCATGGCCCAAGCGTCGGCGAGTGAGGCTGGTCCGACGGTTGCCTTTGATCGGCCGGTGTTAATGGAGTCGTTGGTGTCGGTGCTGGCGGACCCGCAAAAACGTGAGTTGGTTGAAACTTGGCGGTCCGAACAGCAGCTGCAGCGCAGTATAGACAGTCTCAATCCGGAAACTCGGGCGCGGGCAGAAAGGATCGCGGCGGTCATTCCCGCCATGAAGCAGGCGCTGGCGCTCACCGCGGAAGCTGACATGCAAAACCTGTTGCGGCAACTGCAAAATCCCCAGGCGCGGGCGGTTTTTGTGGAGCTGCTTGATGACCCTGACTTGGCGGCAACAGTGGCGGCTGAACAAGATGCCTACCTGGCGGCTTTGGCCCAAGAAGCGCTGGCGCCTGACAAGATCCAACACCTAGTACTGTTTAGCGAAGCACAAGAAGCGGCAGAGCGCCTGCCGCAAATGAGTGAAAATGAGCTACTGGCGGCGACTGAAGCGCTGCAGTTTTATAACGATTCATCTGCTTTACCCGACGCCATTAAACTGAGCGCTGATGTGGGAGATGAGCTACTTTTATTGCGGGACGCCAAACAAACCGCGCAACAGGCGCTCAGCCTGATTGCCCGCGAAAATAGCCGTCGCGAAGCCTTAGATCGCAGCTTTCTTGATGTTGCCGACCGTATACAAGGACTGGTGATCAACCTACCAGGGCGGTTGGACGCCATTCGAGCCAGTGCCGCGGCGGAACGCCAAGCAGGTCTGACGGCGCTTAGCGGTGGGTTTATCGCGCCCTCTCCAGGGGGTGATCCTGTGGTTGCGCCACTGGCCTTGCCGACTGGGCGCAATTTGGTGTCGCTTGATGCTGAACGCACCCCCAGTGACGCGGCCTGGCGAGTGGGCGGCAGGCTTGCAGAAGATTTGATTGCGCACTACACCGCAAAACACGGCACGTTTCCGAATAAGATCGCCATGACGCTGTGGCCAAATGAGTTCATTCAGAACGAAGGCTCCATGGTGGCGCAGATTCTGCATCTGATTGGCGCCGTCCCGGTGCGCGACCCATTTGGTCGTGTGACGGATATTCGGCTGGCAGATCCGGCAACATTGTCTCGCCCCCGCATAGACGTGGTTGTGCAAACTGCCGGGCAGTTTCGTGACTTAGCTGCGAGTCGTTTGTACCTCATCAACAAAGCCATTGCCTTAGCTGCGGCGGAAGGGGACAACCCGATTGCAGCCAGTACGGTTAACGTTGAACGGCAGCTGCTTGACGCGGGGACGTCACCCTTAGATGCGCGCAGTCTCGCGACCGAGCGGGTATTTGGCGGTGTGAATGGCAACTACGGCACAGGCATCATGGGGTTTGTTGAAAACAGCGCAACGTGGGACCAAGCAGGCGAAATAGGCCAGCAGTATATTGTCAACATGAACGCCCGTTATGGATCCAGCGAAGGTTGGGGGAAAAATACGCCAGGCCTATTTGCCGCCGCCTTGTCGGATACCGATGCGATCGTGCAGCCAAGATCCAGTAACGTGAATGGACCACTGTCCTTGGACCACATGTATGAGTTTATGGGCGGCTTGAGTCGGGCAACGGAAACCGTCACCGGCCGTTCTCCGGAAGCGTATTTCAACGACTACCGCACCGCTGGTGCAGCCTCTGTGGCGACGTTGGCGGATTCTGTTGCGGAAGAAATGCACGGTACCTTACTTAATCCAAAGTACATTACCGCCTTACGTGAGGGGGGTGCTTCGTCTGCGGCCACCTTCGCGGAAACATTTCGCAATAGTTTCGGTTGGGAGACCATGCGGCCTCAGACCATTGGGGATGAATCTTGGAACGCCTTATTTGATGTGTATGTGCGAGACCGTTACGAATTGGATCTGAGGTCTTTCTTTGAGCAAAATCACCCTCAATCCCTGCAGGAAATCACCGCAGTTATGTTGGAAACCGTTCGCAAAGGCTTCTGGGATGCAACTGCCGAGCAGCGTGAACAGCTCGCGTCCATGCACGCTGAATTGATTGCGACCCATGGTGCCGGATGTAGTGGATTTGTTTGTGGTAATCCTCAACTTCGCACATTTATCACCGAGCAACTCACAGACTCTGCAGCACAGAGCTATCAAGCTGTTGTGCAACAAGCCATCGCAAACCCACAAGCCCAGGAAGCTTTGGTGCTCAGCGAACGGGACCGCGCAAACATAGATAGCCAGGCTCCTTCCACCCAGACAGAATCAACAAATGCCGCGCAACAGACTGCAGAAGCGGATGATGTCTCAAACCTATGGAGCGCGGCTTTGTTAGCTGGTCTGTTACTTCTCGGGTTCGCAGGCCTTGTTATACGGGCCAGAAGGCGAGCGGTGTGACCATCCTGCTCGCGGCAGGCGCGGTGACGGCCGCGGTGGCCGCTTACGCCGCTTCGCTCGCATTCTGCAAGAGACCCTGGGCTGGCCTGTCCCTGGTCGCCGTTTTCCTGGTGTGCTTAGTGGGGGGGTCGGTGATAGACACGCTAGCGACCTTGCCGAGCGACACGCTGCTACGTTGGTTTGAATCCCGCACCAGTGTCGAAGCGCTGGCTTTCCTGATTTGTTTAGAGGCAGCGCTGGCGGTGATCATGCTGTGGTATGCGACCTCATATAGCGCGAAGCTCCAAGATACTTTGCTCGTGTTGCCGTTTGTTGTCCCGTTAGGAACCTTGTTAGCTCTAGCCCAGACTGCCATGGTTTATGGCCCGCGTATTGATCTGCAAGTATTGGGATGGGCCGGCTTAGGTGTTGGCCTTGTGGTGGCTGCGGGACTCACTCTCTCCGCCTATCATGTGAAGGCGAAAGCACCGGACTTCATGTTGGAGCTGTGTCTGTTTTTGCGCCTGTTGGCGGTACTATTGGCGGCAGCCATGGTTTCCGTGCAGGCACATCGCCCTGCGCCCGAGCTAGTGGTTGAGCCACTTGGTATGCTGATCCTCGCCGTCATCTGTGTGGGGTTGGTGGCTTATGGATACATGCGGAGACCCCATTACTAATGTCCTGGCTGAGCCAAGCCCTTTATTGGATAACCACCGGTTTGTTGATACCAACCGTATGTGTGTTGCTCGTATGTGTGGTGCGCGCGTTGCTGTTGTTAGGTACCACTATTGCGGCTGCACTGGATCGACGCCGTTATGGGCCTGACATAGACGCTGCGTTTGCGAATCCGCACTTTACGCCCACCGAGCTAGCGGGCTTGTCGTTACCGGCCCAATCACCCTTACGTCATACCTTTAGTGAGTTGATTGAGCTGGGTAGTGTCCCTAGCCAGGTGCAACGTATTCTTGCGCAGCTTGAAATTACGCACAGTCAACGTATCGCCGAAGCGCGGCTGCTTGCGCGCGTAGGCCCCATGCTTGGCTTGATGGGTACACTTATACCACTTGGCCCGGCTCTGCTCGGTTTGGCAGAAGGGGATCTGCAAAGTCTCGCAGAAAACATGCTGGTGGCATTTGCGACGACTGTCATAGGCCTGTTGGTCGGCGGCCTGGGTTTTGCGATACAACAAGCCAGACAACGCTGGGCAGCGGAAGATACAGCACGTGCCGAGTTTGCCGCTTCGCTGTTTGATCGAGGAGATGGGCGTGACCAGCAGGCATCGTAAATTTCTGGCTGAAGATGACGACAGTGATCCCTTGGCAGGCTTAACCAATCTGTTTGATATTGCGATGGTATTTGCATTGGCACTTTTGGTCGCCCTGGCCCAGCGCCTTGAAATGAGTGAGTTGCTCACAGAAGAGGATGTCACCATCGTCAAAAACCCAGGTACGCCGGAAATGGAGATTGTTGTGAAGGACGGTGCGGAGATTAAGACCTACGGCGTTGACGACGTTAGTCAGCAGGCGGGGCAAAAGGGGCGCCGCGTGGGTACAGCGTTTCAGCTGGAAGACGGCACAATCATATATGTCCCCGATGAACAGTAGTGTTCAGTAGGTTTGCCGGCTTTAGGGCTTGGCGGTGTGAAGCCATGGGTTACCAAGCTAAGATTGCCGTCTATTCACCATAAAGTAGCCGTATCAAAATGAACAAACCCTGGCTTTCCACCCTCGTACTGATCACCTTGACGGCCGGTTGGAGCGGCTCTATTGAGGCGCAATCAGCAGGCGCCGACCAAAGCGCGTTGGATCTGCACCAATCTATGCTGACGTTGGATGCACACCTTGACACACCTGCCTTGTTTCACCGCCCCGACTACAACTTCTCCGCGCGTGGTTCTTTTTACGAAAACGGCACCAATGTGGATTTGCCGCGACTCCTCGAAGGTGGTTTGGACGGTGGTTTCTGGGTCATTTTTACCGCGCAAGGTCCGTTGGATGAGAATGCGTACGTTAAGGCACGAACCTCTGCGCTGCTACGTCAGGCAGCCATTCGCGAGGTGGCCGCCAAGTATTCGGATAACGTGGAGCTGGCCTTTTCCGCCGCCGATGCAGAACGTATCCATGCGGCCGGCAAGATTGTGATGTTCCAGAGTATGGAAAATGCCTATCCCTTGGGCAGTGATGTGTCGTTGCTGGAGGCTTTTTATGTGGGCGGCCTGCGTATGTTGGGCCCCGTGCATTTCTCCAACAACCAGTTTGCGGACAGCTCCACCGACAGCGTTGTTTTGTACGAAGGCCTCAGCCCGATTGGTGAGGAACTGGTGCGGGAGGCCAATCGCCTAGGCATCATTGTGGATGCTTCACATGCGTCAGACGATGCTCTGCGTGACATGATGCGCATCTCTACAACCCCGGTCATCTTGTCCCATAGCGGTCCGGATGGCGTTTACGATCATGCTCGCAATGTGCCGGATAATTTGCTGATTGAACTGGCGGAAGCCGGTGGCGTGGTTCATGTCAATGCATTTGGGGGCTACCTGGAAGCACTAAAGCCCACCGCCGAGCACCAAGCAGCCATGGATGAGTTGCGTGCTAAATTCGGCAGTAACTTTGCTGCACTGTCCGATGCGGAGCGTGAAGCCTTTCGCGCTGCCCGCTCCGAGGTGTACAGAGAATTTCCGCCGCCGCGTTCGACCTTTGAAAAGTACGTCGAACACTTGCTCTATGTGCTGGAGTTGGTTGGCGTCGATCACGTCGGCATTGGTGCGGATTGGGACGGCGGTGGTGGGGTAGATGGCATGGAAGATGTAGCGGCGGTGCCGAAGATCACCCAGGCGTTGGTGGAGGCCGGCTATAGCGAGCAGGACATAAAAAAAATTTGGTCGGGTAACCTGCTGCGGTTGATGCGAGAGGTTGAAGAGGCTCGAACGATTTCGCTTGCATCCCCCAACATCGTTAGATAAGTCCTCGCTGGAAGGACAATTGCGTCAATGGCAAGGCGCGTGGCCCGCAACGGGCACGCAATGGGCCCGCAATGTGCTCGCAATGTGCAAAGGAAAGACTGATGACTAAAAGCCCGTTTGTGGAAATGTTTGAAGATCCGCAGAGAGCTGCGCAATACGCCCAAGGGCCGATGCTCTTTACGCCTGGGTTTACCGACATGCACCGCATGGTGGATGTGTTGCTGAGGGAAAGGTGTCCGGCAGACGCGCACGTATTGGTGCACGGCGCGGGCGGCGGGTTGGAATTGGAGGCCTTGGCTCAAGCCAATCCGGCGTGGACATTTGTCGGGGTGGACCCGGCGGAAGCCATGCTGCACAGTGCCGCCTCCAGGCTAGGTGAGATGATGGGCCGAATCGAGCTGCACCATGGATACATCGACACGGCGCCAGTGGGTCCTTTTGACGCCGCAACCAGCCTCCTGACACTGCACTTTCTGTCTGAGACGGAACGTGTGGAGACCATGGCGAAGATCATCAAGCGCTTAAAAGGCGGTGCACCGTTTGTGGCGGTGCATATTGGTTTCCCCCAGGAACATGCCGTGCGAAAGGTGTGGCTGGATCGATACGCAGCTTATGCGGTGGCTGCAGGGGCTGACCCGGAGATGGCCGCGGCCGCCCGTGAAGCTATAGCTGCTATGACAACGTTGTATGATCCCTCGCTTGATGTCGAGATGATGGAAGCTGTTGGGCTCACCGATGTGAGCACTTTTTATACGGCCTTCACCTGGCGTGGCTGGGTGGGATACGCGCCTGTGTAGGTTGAGCTCGAAGTTGTGGAAGGTAATTTCTGATCAGATAAAACTTCCGTCTATCTTACTAAAGAGCGCTCGATAGTAAGATTATTTCGATTAATTGCAGCGCTCTTCTTCTGATTGTTTGCGGCCTGAAAGCGCCGTATAAAACGCCTCGAATTAACCGGAGACTTCGACCTATGTATAAATCTGCAATCAACTTCCCAACGATCGGCAAGGCACCTTTGGCAGCAATCGCCTTGTTGATCGCCACGCTTGCTGTCGCACCGGTGCTACAGGCAAGTACGTTTTCTGATCATGTCAGCTTCCTGCCCGAAGGTCCGGACATCACTCAGTCTGACGTTGAGAACGCCCAAAAGGCATGGGGTGATGCAGTGGTTGCAATTGGTAAAGGGGGCAAAAAAGCTGCCGAGGTGGCTGAAGAGGCTGCGCGCACGGCATACGCCTTTGACCTCGGGCCGATTCAGTTCAAGCCTACGCTGGCTGCCGAGCAGCCTTTCCGTCCCGACCTGGAAGGTACACTGAGTTACTTTGTATCCGGCAATGCAAAGTATGAAGAAGACAGTGGCTTTGCGCTGCGCCCCTGGTCCAAAGTGCGGTTCGACAACCACACAGTAAAAATGCAAGGCAATATCGCCATCGCCATGGGTCACTACTACTTCACGGGTCCTGATGGTGAAGAGACCAAGGTGGAATACACCAAGGGTTACGTCAAAACGCCCGATGAGCGCGTGCTGATTTTCCTGCAGGACTCTTCGCTGCCTTATCAGCCTGAGTAAAGCCTGTCGTCGATAACGAGGCGGTGTCGCAAAAGCACACCGCCTTTTTTGTGCTTGCGCCCGCAGCATGGCGCGGCACTGGGGCGATGAGGGTGAGTGCCTATTTCTGGTTGAGGTGTTTGCAATCGCTGCATAACCCGGTCACTTCAACCACGGAGTTGACCGCTACGAAGCCTTGCTGATCGGTGATTTTGTCCAGCAGATTCCAGAGTTGTTTTGACTCTAACTCGTCAACCCGCCCGCAGGATGAGCACAGGAGGTATTGGCTTTCGTGGTCGTGCTCTGGGTGATGACAGGCGAGGTAGGTCTGCTGGGACTCCAACCGATGGGCTAACCCAACACGAATTAAGAAGTCTAAGTGACGATAGACCGTGAGCGGTGCAATCTTGCGTTGTTCTCGCTTCTCCAGCCGTTCGATTAGGCCGTACGCTGAAATGGGTCGTTCGCTCGCCAAAAGTTCCGCATAGGCGGTCAAGCGGGCGGGCGTGAGGCGCTCGCCCAGTTCGGCACACTTTTCTTCGGCCACCTGCAATTGCCGGCCCGTGAGCCCCGACACAGGTTGGCCGCGCTGCGCCTTTCTAGGTGCCATACGTAATTTCTGTTGTACGCGCTGTCATTACCATGGCTAGATGATAAGCCAGTGGTTACTGTTTGACGAGGCGCGCGTCATGCATCCGGTAGACGACACCGATGTCGCTGCTTTCCTGCGGTTCGAACCTTCCCTCGATCACAATGGGATCCCAGGATACGTCAATTCCCTCAACAGCGAGCACTTCAACGGAGCCTGCAGGTCCGCCGGGGACGTGGAAAAAGCAGCTCGGGGGGTTGGAGGTTAAGAGAAAGTGTTTTTGTTTAAATTCTGGTTCGAGCGGCATCATGAAGCCGGACAGCTTTACGGTCTCGCCTGCCTTAGACTTGATCGCGTCGGGAAAGCTGGCCACCAGTTTCATGTCTTTATATTCCAACTGGGCCTGCATCAACTCATCCCACGCGAGACCACCTTCGATCACTTGCAGCGACGGAAAACCCGCGGCGCGCAGACTGATAACGTTGATGAGAAACTCAACGCTGGCGTCGCCGATGCTGGCCGTCACGCGGTCCAAACCCATTTCCCCGCCGATGATGCCGAAGTTCATCACACCATCTTCCGCGGAGGTGAGTTCGGACAAGGTAAGGCGACTTGACCCCTCTACAGCGATATCTGGCATTGCACCGACCACAGGGTGCCCCACCGGCGTGGTGATGCGTACACCCAGATAGGCTTTGTCGCGTTCCAACAGATCAACCACATAACGGCCTTGTTCATCCTGATAGCCAAATTCGACGATTGCGTGCAGCATCACCTCCGAGACATCCTCTGCGGGGATAGGCTCAAGGTAGGTGATAGCACCCTCGGGTGCTTCTAGGTCAAGCTCGATGTCGGACAGCTGTGTTGAAAGGGCGTTCTGGCCGACAGCGCTGAGGGCAAAACCCAGCGCAAACACACATCCAATGAGTGTTCGATGCTTTTTCCAACGCTGTTGATTCACTGCCTCTTTATCCTTCAGCCAGCGTTCGAGCAACGTCCGTACGATAGGCTTGAGTGGCGGGTATGAGCGCACTGATGATGCCAACCAGGAACAGACCCAGTAGGAGTAGCGTTTGTGTGGGTACCCACAGCCACCCCGTCATGACAACGCCTCGGCTACTGGCCAACCATTGTGCAACACCTTCCATCATTACATGACCGGCCAGAAATCCCAATGTCACGCCCATAACGGACAATAGGAGGCCTTCGACAATCAGGTAGTAAGATAACTCACTGCGCGTTGCGCCTAGGCAACGCAGCATCGCTAACTCGCCGCGGCGGGCTCGCAGCGATCCATACAGAGCGGCAAAAATCGACAGGGCCGCGGTGGCCACCAGCACCCATGCAAAAGCATTTAGGGCCGTCATACCCACTCCCACCAGTTGTAGCACTCTGGCAACTTCCATGGCGGGGGCCGCCGCCAGCAATGCACCGGCGGCGTTGATTTGGCGGGGCAATGATGTGGCGGCTAGCGGTGAGTTGTAGGTGATGAGCAGCGCGGTGATTTCGGTGTCTTCGTTAGTCTGATGTGCGTGAGACTCGTGTCCATTGTTGTGCTCGTGCTCGTGCTCGTGCGCGTCGTGGTCATGGTCACTGTCGGCGTGTTTTTCGTGGTCATGATGTTCTTGCTCTTCGTGAGCATGCTGCTCGTCGGAGTGACCGTCGTGATGGTGGCTCTCGTGTTTGTGTTCGTCGTGGCCATCGTGCGCGTGTTCGTCGTGGCCATGGTCTGAGTGATCGTGTTCCGCGTGCTCATCATGATCATGCGATTCATCATCGTGTTTTTTGTGGGTGTGGGCATCATTGTTGTGCTCTTCGTGCCCGTGATGGTCATGATCGTCTTTGTCATCGCCATGTTTTTGATCGGCGTGTTCTTCATGTCCATGCTTTTCGTGATCGTGATCGTCATGCTGATCATGGTCATGGTCATGGTCATGGTCATGGTCATGGTCATGGTCATGGTCGCTGTCGTGGATATCCCAGACACTTTGCAACGAGGTCACGACCAGTCGGTCCAACACGGTACCTGTGGGCGCCAATACCCCCACCACACGATAGGGTTGTGTATCGTGTACATGACCGCCTTCCACGAAGCCGTGAGCGCCAGCAAACGTTGAACCAACGCCCAACCGAGCGGCGCCAGCCACCGCTGAGCCCACCACCGCCTCCATCGTCTCTGACCACAGCCGGCCTGACGCCAGATTGGCGTTGTACAACTCTACATACTCAGGGGTGGTGCCGACGATGCGAAAACCGCGAAAACTGTCTCCCAGCGACAGCGGGATGGCGCGGGCCACCCGCGGGTCATCCATCCAGCGTTGCGCCTCTGCAAGTTTGATGTTTCCCGGCGGTATGTCCGCGTGGTACACAGCAGACAAAATCAATTGCACCGGACTACCTTGGGCACCCACCACCAAGTCTATGTCTTTGGCATCCCGGGACATGGTCTGCGCGAGTTGAAAACCCGCCAGCAACAACAACACGATGCTGGCCGTACCCAACGCCATCAGCAGCACGTTTACCGCGGTTGTCAGCGGTGACAAAGTCAGATTGGCCAGCGCCAGGCGTACCCAGGTCATGTCGGTAAACCCATCTCAAGTTCGCGGTCCAGCTGGCCGCGTACGCGCTGGTCGTGGGTGACCACCAGCAATGCTGCCCCAGCTGAAGTTGCTGTTTCTTTGAGCAACGTGAGTGCCTGTACCGCTTGTTCGTCATCCAGCGCCGAGGTCGGTTCGTCGGCCAACACCAACGCCGGGTTGTGTACCAGCGCACGCGCGATGGCCACCCGTTGAGCTTGGCCTTGGCTGAGCATGCGTGGTTTGTGCTGCGCAAAGTCCACCAAACTCAGTTGCTTGAGCAACGCATCGATGCGAGCTTTGTCCCGGGGTTTGCGCGCAAGCTGTTGTGCCAATTCAACGTTCTGGCGCACATTGAGCGCCGGCATGAGCAGCAGGCGTTGAAACACCATACCCACTTGTTGGCCTCGAAAGTGATCCAGTTCTGTATCGCTCATGGCGGTGATATCGCTGCCAAGCAGGTGTATGCGTCCGCTGGTGGGTTTGAGTAGCCCGGCGAGCATGTGCAGGAAGGTGGTTTTGCCGCAACCCGATGGACCGATGACGGCGATACTTTCGCCCGCGGCCAGCTGAAAGTGCTCAATGTTGACCACCTCACGCGTGCCGTAGCTAAACGTTAGGGCATTGGCTTCAACAACTGCGGTAGAGGTGTTGGTAGGCGTTGCCTCAGGCATTTTCCTCGACCGGAGCGCGGTGGTCGAACCAGCGCCACAAGTGCGCGGCTCCCAACATGGTGCCACCTGTCAGAGTGAGTGGGACTTCATACTGTTCTAACACTGTTACTGCGATCACCATCAAGCTCAGTCCAGTTAACGCAGCCGTCGCAAATATCCGGCTATGCTTGCTCCCGTCATTTATAACCTCACGCCAAACCACCCACAAGGTGACCGGCAGGGCAAGCAACACTAAGACCACATGCAAAAGGTGGTCATCAACCATTTGCGAAGCCGCAGGTAGTAAGGCTACCAGAAACGGCAAACCTAAACAGTGCAGCATACAAATGAAAGACAGCCCGGACGCGTATAAATCCCAGCCCCGTGCCGCCCGGTGACGTTTAGTTGACAACATATTGCTCAATCTGGAAAAAGCCGAATGATACTTTATATCACTATGAAACAGTACCCAGCTAGTCACACTTCGCTGGCCGCTTCACGTAGATTGCGCTTTAAGTTAGTGCTCGTGAGGCTTTTCGACCCCTTTGGGAATGCGGATATTCTCAATCAGATCCAACACATGCCCGGGCACCTCGGACGTGCTGCGCGAGACCACAAAGGCCACGACAAAATTCAGAATGGCCCCCAACATGCCGATGCCTTCCGGGGAAATGCCAAACCACCAGTGTGCGGCGCTGTTTAAATCTGGGGCGACAAACTTAAAGTAGACAATGTAGTAAAGGGTAAATGTCAGGCCCGAGACCATGCCGGCAATCGCGCCTGCGTTGTTCATACGCTTGTCAAAGATACCCAGCAAGATGGCCGGGAATAGTGAGGCGGCTGCAAGGCCGAAGGCAAACGCCACCACCTGGGCGACAAAACCAAATGGGTATATACCAAAGTATCCGGCAATCACGATAGCTGTGGCGGCGGCGATGCGTGCGGCGAGGAGCTCTTGCTTGTCGCTGATACCGCGCGCAAAGGTCATTTTGATGAGGTCGTGGGAAACTGAAGTGGAAATTACCAGCAGCAAACCTGCGGCGGTGGACAGTGCAGCGGCTAAACCCCCGGCGGCTACCAGGGCAATGACCCAGGCGGGCAGGGCGGCGATCTCCGGATTGGCCAGCACCATAATGTCGCGGTCGACGTACACTTCATTCTGACTAGCCGTAATTTTGTTGGTGACGTTGCGCGAACCGTCTGCGCGGCGGTCTTCATCGTAAGTCGGTTTACCCTCAAACGGAGCGCCTGGGTGGTATTGGATACGCCCGTCGGCATTCTTGTCGTGCCAGCCGATTAAACCGATGTCTTCCCAGCTTTTGAACCAATTGGGGATGTCGGTGTAGGTAGTGTTGTGCACGGTATCGACGAAGTTCAGACGCGCAAAAGCGCCTACCGCCGGAGCCGTGGTGTACAACAAGGCAATAAACAGCAGCGCGTAGCCCGCCGAGCGGCGTGCGTCGGAGACCTTGGGTACGGTGAAAAAGCGCACGATGACATGCGGTAAGCCGGCGGTGCCGATCATCAGCGCCATGGTGATGGCAAATACATCCATTTTACTTTTGCTGCCATCGGTATAAGGCGTGAAACCTAAGTCCACCAGGGTGGCGTCCAGCTTATCCAGCACCGATAACCCAGAGCCATCCACGACTGTTGCGCCCAAGCCCAGCTGTGGAATAGGTACACCGGTAATGAGGATAGAGATGAAGATGGCGGGCACTAGATAGGCGAAAATCAGCACGCAGTATTGCGCGACCTGTGTGTAGGTAATGCCTTTCATGCCGCCCAGTACTGCATACATAAATACCACCGCCATGCCGACAATCACTCCCCAAGTGATGGGAATGTCGAGGAACTGAGAAAAGACAATGCCCACGCCGCGCATCTGCCCGGCGATGTAGGTGAATGAAATGGCGATGAGGCTGATAACCGCCACAATCCGCGCGGCACTGGAGTAATAGCGTGTGCCGATGAAATCCGGCACGGTGAATTCGCCAAACTTACGCAGGTAAGGCGCCAGCAGCAACGCCAGAATCACATAGCCGCCGGTCCAACCCATCAGGTAGACGGTGCCGTCGTAACCCATGAAGGCAATGATACCCGCCATGGAAATGAAGGACGCTGCACTCATCCAATCTGCGGCGGTGGCCATGCCGTTGGCTACAGGGTGGACACCGCCGCCGGCCACGTAAAACTCGTTGGTGGAGCTGGCCCGCGACCAAATGGCGATGCCGATGTAGAGGCTGAAGGTCAGGAAGACAAAAATGTAGGTGAGGGTTTGAGCATCCATTACTCGTCATCCTCGTCAGACACACCGTGCTCGCGGTCGATCTTTTTCATGCGCGCTGTGTACACAAAGATGAGGATGACAAAGACGTAGATCGCACCTTGTTGCGCCCACCAAAAACCCAGCTTAAATCCAAAGAATTGAAACTGGTTGAGCCAATCCACCAGGATGATGCCGAACCCAAAAGAGACCGTGAACCAGATGGCCAGCAGGATGAGCATCAGGCGGATGTTAGCCCGCCAGTAATTGTGATTTTTGTTGTTGTTATCGGACATAGCAGAGCATCAAGTTGATCGGCCTATCTGTTTTGGGTTCGTGTTATTAATTCAACTCGCGACTGAGCGTGGCGTGTAGTGCGCCGAGTTGATCAATCAAGGCATCCACACTGCGGTATCCAGCTTGGAACATCGCCGTCGCATTGAGCGCACCCCACTGGAAACCCGCTTCTTGTACCACTTCGGCCCGGCGCAACACGTTGTCGGGGTTTTTGTAGAACTGTTTACCGGCTTCGTCACGCGGGGGGACGTCTAGCATCATCTGCAGCCCAATGTCGGCCGGATCGCGTCCGGCTGCTTCCGCGTAACCGTGGATCTTTTCCACGCAGCGCCTGGCGATCGCCACATCTTCTATGGCGGTGGCCAGCCAGCCGTCACCCAATTCTCCCACCCGGCGCAAAGCGCGGGGCACGTTGCCGCCTATCCAGATGGGTAAAGCACCGCCTTGAGGTGGTTTGGGTTCCATGGCCATGGCTTCGATGGCGTAGTGTTCGCTGTCGAAATCGATGCGCTCATCGCGCCAGTACTGGCGCAATATGTGGATACAATCGTCCATGCGCTGGCCGCGATTACTGAACTCTTCACCCAGGGCTTCATACTCTGAAGCCTGCCAGCCGACGCCGACCCCGAGACGCACGCGGCCGCCGGACAAGGTGTCCAAGGTGCTGATTTGTTTGGCCACCAAAGTGGGTTGGCGTTGTGGCAGCACCAGTACCTCGGTCCCCAGGCCAATACGCTCCGTCACGGCCGCAGCGTAACTCAAGGTCATGAGTGCTTCCATGATAGGCATCTGCGGTGGGTACATAGGCGCTTCGCGGGTATCGGTGGGATAACCCATTAACACGTGATCAAACATGTCCAACTGATCGTAGCCGATGTCTTCAATGGCACGCGCCAGCTTGCGCACCGCGGCTGGGCCTTCGCGATAGGCCACGCTTGGAAATTCAACGCTGAGTTTCACACCCCCTCCTGGTCTCTCCTGGTTTCTCCATTTCCACATGGACGCCGCGCGTTTTTTTCGCGCTCACTTAAGGCACACCACGTCGACTTACAGTAGCACATATGGCGGCCACCGCGTGAAATCGGTAGGCTTTGCGCTGTCGTGAATCACCGTTTTCAGGTTTGACATTGAGCAACGCAGTACAACCCATTCGTCCCGCGGCCACCATTATCGTGGTGCGTGAAGCGCAGCCGAGTTATGAGATTTTTATGCTCAAACGTACGAGCCGCGCCAGTTTTGCCTCGGGTATGTATGTCTTCCCGGGCGGCCGGGTGGATAACGACGACCACCTGCACAAGTACGATGCCATTCGTCATGGCCCCACCGAGGCACAAGCCCCCCAAGTGGCGGCGCTAGGAGATGAGTGGCGGGGATACTGGATTGCGGCCATTCGCGAAACGTTCGAAGAGGCTGGTTTGTTGTTGGCTTATCAAGGTGATCAATTGGTCAGTTTTGCGGATGAAGCTGTACACGACCACTACGATGCTTATCGTCCGCGGCTGCACAGTGGGGAAGTGTCTCTGCTGGATATATGTGCGGCGGAAAATTTGCGTTTGGCGGTTGATCAAGTGCACTTTTATAACCGCTTTATCACTCCGTTGGGGAGGCCCCGGCGTTTTGATACACGGTTTTTTATCGCCGCTGCACCTGAGGCCCAGCGTGGTCAACACGACGCCAAAGAAACTGTCGACAGTGTTTGGATCACGCCACAGGAAGCCCTAGCCCGCCATGCGAACAAAGAGTTTGATCTCATGAACGTGACGCGCATTCAACTGGAGTGGTTGGCCGAACACCCCAACAAACAAGCAGTAGTCGACATGGCTGAGGCTAAAACAGAGTTTTCGATCACGCGACCGGTGCTGCCGCCGGGCGCATAGACATTAGCGTACACAGGTAAGGGGCGCCGAGTTATGGCGGACATCAGCATACGAGCCTTTGACTACAGCAAGGACCTCGCCGCGGTAAAACGCATCTGGCGTGAAGTGGGCTGGGTGGATGGCGATTCCGACCAGTACGTAGATGACTTCTTCGCGGTAGGCAATGCCCTGGTGGGCACCATCGATGATGTGGCGGAATGTGCCGTGCATATCGCCGACGGCACCCTGCGATTGCAGCAGACCGATTTGCCGTTGTGTGCGGTGACCGCGGTGACCACCAGCCGCATTGCCCGCGGGCATGCCTTTGCCCGCCGTCTCACCGCACAGCAACTGCGCACCGGTGCTGAAAACGGCGCCGCCGTGGCGGCTCTGGGTATGTTTGATCAAGGCTTCTACGATCAGCTGGGATTTGGTTCTGGCGCCTACGATCATCGTTTGACGTTTGACCCTGGCACGCTGAAAGTCAGCGCGCGGGTGCCAACACCCCAACGCCTGGAGCTAAAAGACGCTCCACGTATGCATTACGCCATGTTAAAGCGCAACAAGGTGAATGGTTCGGTCTGTTTGTCCGAAACCCGCTTACAGCGCGCCGAGTTTGGCTGGGTGGAAAATGGGTTTGGCCTGGGTTACGGCGAAGGCGAGACGCTAACGCACTTTGTTTACTTCGAACCTAAGGATGAGCGCGGGCCCTACACCGTGACCCATCTGATTTATCAGAACGCCGAGCAACTGCTGGAGTTGTTGGGGTTGGTGAAATCCCTGGAGGATCAAGTGTACGCGGTGACGCTCATCGAACCCCCGGAAATACAGCTGCAAGCTCTGTTGGAGCGGCCGTTCCGCAACCGAGCCTTGGCAGCCAAGGGGCGCTTTGATGCTGCTCACCAGGCTTTCGCTTGGTGGCAGTTTCGTATGCTCGACGTGAGCGCTTGCGTTGGCGCATTTGTTGGTCTGGCGTCGCGCCTGCAGTTCCGGTTGCGCTTAACGGATCCGCTCGAGTCGCTGCTGCAGGAGGCAGATCGATGGCAGGGTGTAGGCGGGGACTACGTGGTGGAGCTGGGAGAAACTTCTTCTGCGATAGCGGGTAGCGATACTGAGCTGCCGGTGTTGCAATGTTCCGTTAACGCGTTCACTCGGCTGTTATGGGGTGTGGCGCCGGCGAGCAGCTTGGCGATTACGGATGAGTTGCAAGCCCCGCCTGACTTGCTGGATGCGCTGGACAATATGATTCATCTTTCACCTCCGCATCCAGGCTGGGATTTTTAGCCTGCGGCCTCATGGCGCAAGATCACACGGCTGAAGAGTTGCAAGCGCGCCTGGTGGCAGTGGGCTGGAAGCCGCTGTTGCAACAACAGCTGGCAGATTTCCCTGAGCACTTACAACCCGCGCGCGTGGTGGTGGTGCAGCGCACGGGTCTTACCATTGCGCCTACTGTCGATGGTGTCGACGAGGTGGTGATAGGCGGTCGGTATTTTGTGCAGGAGGTAGAAGCCCGCCCAACGGTTGGAGACTGGGTCATGGTTGATCCGGAAACAGGCACGTTGGAAGGCGTGTTAGAACGCACCAGTCTCATCAAACGTTTAAGCCCCGCCGGTGAGGTGCAACTGATTGCCGCCAACATCGACACCGCATTTATTGTGACGTCGTGTAATGACGACTTTAATCTGGCCCGCATCGAACGCTATTTGTCGGTCATTCTCGAAGCGCAGATTCAGCCGGTGCTGGTGTTAACCAAGGCGGACCTGGCAGATGATGCAGATACCTATCTGGATCAGGTCAGAAGCTTACGCAACGATCTGCCTGTGGAAGCGGTGAATGCGCTGGATGTAACCACGCTCAGCGGACTGGCAGGATGGTGTGGTCCGGGTCAGTCTATTGCGTTGTTGGGTTCATCCGGCGTTGGCAAGTCCACCCTGGTCAATACGCTGTGTGGGGAGGCGGTGCAAGCCACTCGGGCGATACGTGAAGACGATGCCAAAGGCCGGCATACCACAACCCACCGCTCGCTCCATCGGCTACCCCAAGGCGGCGTGATTCTGGACAGCCCAGGCATGCGTGAGTTGCAATTGACTGACGCAGCCCAAGGAGTTGGCTCGGTGTTCGCGGATATTGAAGAGTTGGCATTGCAATGTCGTTTTAACGATTGTTCCCATACCGGTGAGCCGGGCTGCGCGGTGCGTGCGGCGATTGAACGTGGGGAACTCGATGAGCGTCGGTTGGAGAGTTATTTCAAGCTCCAACGTGAAGAACAGTACAACCGCGAAACCGTTGCGGAACGTCACGCACGCGTTCGTCAGTTCAGTAAACAAGTGAAAAGCCACCTAGCACGCTCACACAAACAGCGCGATAACTAAGCATAGGCTTCGGTAGGACCAAAGTGATGTCGCACGCGTCGGTCGACAGCAGCAGTCGACAGCAGCGGTCGACAGCGGCATAGAAACTGCCTAAAGTCGCCGGTCCACAAACGACAAGCAAAACTGCCGTGGCTAATCTAGATGCGCCGGACCTGGTGTTGCAACCGGTGTCCGTCACTCGAAAAATGTCCGCCTCCTTGCCGCGCCTGCGTGACCTGGCGCAGAGCAAAGGTTTAAAAATCCATCACCTGGGTGCTGGCTATCCGCATCCTGAGGTGACCGATCCGCGTGGTTTCCTCGAACATCAGGCGGCGTACTTTGCGCACCTGGAAAACCAAGAGGGACTAAACGATCCCACCGTTTTGCCTGAGTATCTACGGGAATCGTTTTCTTATACCGATACCTTGGGGCCGGTCACCACCCGCCAAACCTTTGCCAATGTGTACGGCCGCGACTGGGGCGTGAATATCGACATCGATAAACTCATCCCCACCGTGGGTGCTACGGGTGGTATCAATCTGATGTGTTCACTGGCGGAACGCCCTGGCAAACCGGTGGCCTACATTACCGATGCGCCCACCTATGCCGGTTTTACCGCGCGGGTGTCGTTGTGCCAGCACGCCACTATTTTCAGTGTCGACATGGATTCTGAGGGCGCGTTGCCGGAGCAATTCCGCGCACAGATTCGCGCGGCGCGACAGCAAGGCTACTTTGTGCCGTTCTACTACACGGTCCCGGACGGCCACAACCCGGCCGGCTTTTCCTTTTCCCAGCGTCGGCGTGAAGCGCTGTTAGAGGTGGCGCAGGAAGAAGGCATCCTGATTGTTGAGGACGCGCCTTATCTGTATATCAACTTTGCCGACCCGGCAGATCGTCCGCTGCCGTTTTTTGCCATGGCGCCGGAGCAGACCGTGCACCTGTTCACCGGTTCAAAAATTGGATTTCCCGGTCCGCGGGTGGGTTTTTTGTATTCCCAGGCAGAGCTCGCCATTGCCGACGGCGAAGTGGTGCCGTTAGCCGAGATGGCGTTAACCGAAGCCAGCTCCGACATGCTGTTTCAAAACCCCAGTGCGCTGCGTGGCTTTGAAGCCTTGTTACACGACGCAGACTTTAATGAGATCACCAGCATGTGGGTGCTGGCCGAAAATAAGCTAGGTGTGTATCGCGAGAACCGCAAAATCCTCCTGCGTGTGTTTGATGAGATGTTGGCGCCCCACCCAGACCATTTTAGTTGGACCATCCCCGAAGCGGGGTTTTTCTCCGTATTTACCTTTCTGCAACAGGGTATCACCACCGATGATCAACTCATCGAGCAATTGGTCGCTGAACATGGGGTTGTGGCCATCCCCATGTACGACTTTTATCCGCAAGATGCGAAGCAACGTAACCCGCAAGCCGGGTTAGACCAGTTGCGCATCAGTTTCTGCTTTAGTGAAAGTACCGGTGATGCGCGCCGGCGGGATATGCAGGAAGCGGTGCGCGCATTCTGTACCGCAGCGCTGCAGATTAACGGTCTTGCCTGACGCCGAGCCGGCGGTGACCTAACGCCTATGCTGGGCTTGCTCGTCCACTTTCTCAAGCAGCGTATCGCGATACACCGCGTAGGCTGGGAGTTGCTCGGGGCTGAGGATGTCCTGCATCTGCTGATTCACCGACTTCACGCGCGAGCGACGTTTTTTGGCGATTTTGCGCGGCAAATCCCGCTGATCGCTGGCGCGCAACACGCGGCTGACGTCTTTGCCGAAACCCTGCAAAAAATCACTCACGGCGCCGCGAAACGGTTCCCACTGGGTCGGAGTCAGATTGATGTTAGTGGCAGCTTGCACCACGTCCGGGTGGGCCCCAGGAACCTTGTTCCTGGGCGGTCGCGGCACCGCTGGTGAGCAGCAGGATAACGCTGAGGAAAACAGTTCGCATGGTGCCCTCTTAAGATGATTCGCTGGCTTCGCGCCGGGCGCTAATGCGGTCGGTATTGAAACCCAGCCAATGCATACGCCCCATGTAGCGGGCGTGTTCAATTTTGATACATTTGTCGACGATACATCGCAGGCCGCCGGCTTCTGCGATCGCGACGCCTTCCTGGCTGATGACACCAAACTGCAACCACAGATACTGCGCACCGATAGCCACCGCCTCGGACGCAATATCAGGCACCGCACTCGGGTCGCGGAAAACGTCCACCACATCGATGGCATGGGGGATGTCTTTGAGGCTGGGATAGCAGGGCAGACCGTAAACGGCCTCTTCCCGGGGATTAACCGGAGTGACCTGATAGCCGTTGCGCATCAGGTAGTAGCCGACAAAGTTACTGGCACGCAGTTCGTTCGACGACATACCCACAACCGCGATGCTGGGTTTGTGCAGTGCTTGCAGAATAACCTCGGGTTGCTGCCAAGATGTCAGTGATTTGCTCATCTATAACCCTCTCCTCCGGTGTCAAGCGATACAGCCTAGAGCGTACTCCAAGTCTTGGATCAGATCTTGCGCGTCTTCAATGCCGATGGAAACCCTGATGGTGCCGGGTCCAATTCCTGCGGCGGCCAATTCTTCATCGCTCAATTGACGATGCGTCGTGGTGGCGGGGTGGATGACGAGGCTTTTCGCATCCCCAACATTTGCGAGGTGGCTGAACAGAGAAAGGTTTTCAATCAATTTCACACCGGCGTCGCGTCCGCCGGGCAGATCAAAACAAAACACCGCACCGGCGCCGCGGGGTAAGTATTTCTGCACCAGGGGTTGGTATTGGCTGGTGGGTAAGCCGGCGTAGTGCACCGCGGCGATGTGCGGGCTGGCGGCCAAGTATTCGGCCACGGCTTCTGCGTTGCTGACGTGTTGGCTCATGCGTAAGGGCAGCGTTTCTATGCCTTGCGCCAACAGAAAGGCATTAAATGGGCTCATACACGCACCTAGGTCGCGCAGAGACTCAGAGCGCAGCTTCATCAGATAACCAAAGGTGCCAAAGGTCTCGTGGAATTTTAGCCCGTGGTAAGCCGGTGACGGTTCGGCGATCACGGGATAACGGCCATTAGACCAATCGAATTCGCCGGATTCGATCACCGCACCGCCCAGGGAAGTGCCATGGCCGCCCAGAAACTTGGTCACCGAATGGGTCACGATGTCTGCCCCCCATTCCAATGGCCGGCACAAAAACGGCGTGGCAAAGGTATTGTCGATCATCAACGCGATACCGGCGTCGTGGGCGATCCCCGCCAGCGCTTCGATGTCTAAAATACAACCGGATGGGTTGCCGATGGTTTCGCCGAAAAACACCTTGGTGTTGTCGCGGATTGCGCTGCGCCAGGCGTCCAGGTCATTGGCATCTACAAAATCCAGATCCACCGACATTTTGCGTAACAAGTGTTTGAACTGGGTAACTGTACCGCCGTACAACGCAGACGCCGCGACAACGTGATCCCCCGGCTGCAGCATGGTAAACAAGGCCGCATGTTGGGCTGCCAATCCACTGGCAAAGGCGACAGCACCGACGCCGCCCTCCAAGTTGGCGATGCGTTCCTCCAACGCACCTATGGTTGGATTCATGATGCGCGCATAAGTATTGCCGTACTCCTGCAAGTTGAAATATGCCGCTGCGGCTTCGGAATCTTCAAACACATAACTGGTGGTTTGGTGGATTGGTTGCGCACGTGAACCGGTGCGTGGGTCGGGACGCGCACCGGCGTGGATGGCACGGGTGTGGAAGCCCTTAAAATGGGGGGGTGTTGGCATGCGCGGGCACCGTGATGGCTGAAACTAGGCGGACAACCGTAGCCCGGAGCCGGGTTAGCTGGCAAGGTCGGCTGGACTGTACGTAGGCGGCAGTGGGACCATAGGCCTATGGACAATCGAATCAAAATAGCGGTTGCCGCGGTTGTTATCGTCGCTGCTTTTTGGGCCTATCAAACGTTCGGCACCGCCACCGTGGCCATCACCAGCGAGCCGTCTGGAGCAGTGGTGCGTGTGGATGGCCGCCAACGCGGCATCACACCCATAGAACGGTTGGAGCTGGATACCGGCAGTCATCGCCTGGAGGTGGCACACAGTCACTATGCCACCTACGTGGAGGGGCTAAGCCTGCGCCGCGGTGATCATTTACAGCGGGCGGTGAAACTGGAGGTCGGCGAAGGCACTTATGAGTTCCTTTCCAATCCTCGTGGTGCCTGGGTCGAGGTAGACGGCGAACGAGTCGGCCGCACCCCCATGAAGTACACCACCGCCTCTGGCCCACATGTGATTGGCATGGGTCAGGAAGAGCGCTACATCGTTGAAGAAACCCACACGGTAAAAGATGGGCAAACCCTTGAAGTGAACTTCAATCTCAACATCGACCCCCACGGCAGTGTAACGTTTACGACCTTCCCTCGCAGCGCCAAGGTTGAGTTTATAGGTGAGGACATCGTCTACAAACCGAAGGTGCGCGTACAAATTGGTGAGTACGCCATCCGCGTCAGCGCGCCGGGTTACGTGTCTCAAGAGTTTCGCTATCAAGTTCGCTACGGCAACAACCTGCATGAAGTGAACTTACAGCGGGATTTTGGCACGTTGCACGTGACTGTGACGCCGGCGGATGCCGAAGTACAGGTGAGCTATAACGAAGGTGGGCAGACCCGCCGTCAAACGTACCGCCAAGCAATACAGGTGCCGGTGGGTAAGGTTGAGGTACGTGCCCGTGCGCTTGGCTACCGTACCTCGTTTAGGTCCATACGCTTGGGTAACAAAGGCGCCACCGTGCGGTTTAATCTAGAACAGATGTCGGTGCGGCCCGGGCAAGTGATCCGGGATGTGTTGCGTGGCGGAGGGCAGGGGCCAGAGGTAGTGGTGATACCTGCAGGCCAGTTCCAAATGGGGGATGCCAACGGGCCACCTTCGGAGCAGCCGGTGCGAACCGTGACCCTCACACAACCTTTTGCCGTCGCGCGTTATGAAACGACCGTTGGCGAGTACTTAAAGTTTGCGCAAGCCGTTGGTCGGCGTGTGCATGAACTTATCAACGTGGATGCGCCAGAGGTCGCCATGACCCATGTGAGTGTGCAAGACGCCACCGCCTACGCAGAATGGCTGTCTGTGCAGACGGGCCAAAAATACCGGCTGTTATCCGAAGCGGAGTGGGAGTATGTGGCCCGCGCGGGCACCTCAGGACCGTACTTCTTCGGCGACAATCCATTAGATCTGTGCACGTACGCCAATGTGGCAGACCGCTCCACGCGCAAACGTTATCGGGATTGGGATACGTTAAATTGTGACGATGGTATTCAGCGGCTTGGTGCGGTAGGCACCTTGCAGCCGAATCCGTTTGGGCTGTATGACATCTATGGCAATGTGGCTGAATGGGTGGCGGATTGCGGCATGCCCGATTACGCGCGGGCGCCGAGTGACGGCTCGGCAGCGTCCGAAGGCATCGGTTGCACCTCGAACGGGATACGCGGCGGTTCCTGGGATTCCATGGCCACCGAGGCAACTTCCACTTACCGTTTAACCGGTGCAAACGCCAACGATGACCGCGGCATCCGCCTATTGCGGGAGCTGTAGGCAATCCAGCGCACCAATATGCGGTACCATCCAGCACGGCAGTAGCCGCAGAACAAAAACAAACGCTAAAAACTACTACTGGAAACATCATGACTGACCTCACTGCATTTCGTGAAGAGACTCGCGATTGGTTAGAACAATATTGTCCCGCTTCCATGCGCACGGTGATGCCTACGGATGAAATGCCGAATGGCGGCCGCCGCACCACTTACAAAAACCCAGACACCAAACTGTGGATGGAACGCTGCGCAGAGCAAGGTTATACCGCACCCGCGTGGCCCAAGGAGTACGGCGGGGCGGGTTTTGATAAAGAGCAGATGATGGTGTGGCAGCAAGAAGTTCGACGGATTAATGCCAGGCCACCGCTGGTGGGTATGGGGTTGTCCATGATTGGCCCGGCATTGCTTGAATACGGCAATGAGGCGCAAAAGACCGAACACCTGCCGAAAATCACCTCAGGAGACATCTGGTGGTGTCAGGGGTATAGCGAACCGGGTTCCGGTTCAGATCTGGCGAGTTTGCGCACATCCGCGGTCGAAGACGGTGATGACTTCATCATCAACGGCCAGAAAATCTGGACCTCCGGCGCCAACCACGCGGACTGGATGTTTTGCCTGGTGCGTACAGAGCCGGATGCGCCCAAACACGATGGCATCAGCTTTGTACTGTTTGATATGACCACACCAGGTATTACGGTGAAACCGATTCTCCTCATCAGCGGCATGTCACCCTTTTGCGAAACCTTTTTGGATAACGTGCGTGTACCCAAGTCCAATTTAGTGCATGAACGTGGCAAAGGCTGGACCGTGGGGAAACGTTTGCTGCAATACGAGCGCTCCTCCATTGGCGGCATTGGCGGCGGGCAGAAAACCCGCACCCTGGAAGACTACGCCGCGGATTACCTCGGGCGGGATGACAGCGGCAAAGTGGCCGACGCGCAGATTCGCGCAGATGTGCTCAAACACCGTATGAATGACCGGGCGTTTGGTTTAACAGCTCGCCGCAGTCAGGAAGAGTCCGCTACCGGTTTGGCGCCCGGCGCGTTGTCTTCGATGTTCAAGTACTACGGCACCGAACAGAACAAAGGCAAGTTTGAGCTGTTGCTGTCTATCATGGGTTGCCAATCGTTGGGTTGGTCGGGTTCCGCGTTTGAGGACGAGGAACTAGCCACAACTCGTGCCTGGCTGCGCTCCAAAGCCAATTCGATTGAAGGCGGTACCTCGGAAGTGCAGCTCAATATCATCGCAAAGCGTATCTTAGGCTTGCCCGATTAGCGGTCTGCTGGACCGGCACTATGGTTGGGTGATTGTTGGCTACAGCCTGGTCATCCAGGCGGTTAGCGTTGGCATCCTTGTTTATTGTTTCACCCTGTTTTCACTGTCCTGGCTGGATGAATTTAGCAGCAACCGCCGGGATGTAATGATCACCATCTCATGCCTGCAGGTGGGTATGGGAGTGTTGGGGCCGTTAGTAGGCCGTGCGCTGGATAAATTCCCCATCCGCAATGTGGTGCTGTTGGGTTTGCTCGCCTTGGTCTTGGGTTTGTGGCTGGCGCAGCTAGCCACGGCGTTGTGGCAGCTTTGGCTGGTGTATGCAACGTTGATGCCCATGGCCGCTAGTATGATGGGCACGCTGGCGTCGCAAACCTTGGTGACCAAGTGGTTTGTCGAACGGCGGGGCCTGGCGTTGGGTTTGTCTGCCATGGGCACCAATGTCGGCGGCATGATTTTCCCGCTGGTGGTGGCCGGCTGGCTGTTGGACTTAGGGTGGCGGGACACATTCTTGCAGCTAGCCCTCATCAGCCTGGTGTTAGTGGTGCCGCTGACTCTAGTTGTATTGCGCCGAGAGCCCGGCGCGGTGCAGTTACCTGCTGGATCATCCGCCGCTGCGGCGACTGGCGAGGTGGATCTGCCCAAACATTGGAGCGCCAAAGAAATCCTCACCACCTCTTTGTTCTGGCTGCCGTTCCTGGCCCTCGTGCCGCTGAATATGACGTTTGGTGCCCTGCAGTTTAATCTCGCCAACTTCGCTCGCGACGCTGGGCTGGCGGATGCGGTGGGCGCACAACTGGTGACCGTCGGTTCATTGTGTATGCTGTTGGGTAAGTTGTTCTTCGGCAGTTTTGGAGACCGCCTAGACCATCGGGTGCTGTTTTGGATAGCCAACGCGGTCATGGTGGCGGCGTTGTTTATCTTTCTGTCTGCGTCATCGCAGTTAATGTTGGTGGCGGGTGTGGCCTGCATGGGTTTGGCCGGCGGCGGCATTTTGCCGTTAATGGGGGTGATCTTCAGCGCCCGTTTTGGCGCCGCGTCGTTTGGCCGGGTGATGGGGTTTGTGATGTTAAACGTCACCTTCGGCGCCTTGGCGCCGGTGGCGGCAGGTTGGGTGTACGATGCGACCGGTTCATATGATCTGTCGCTGTGGGCGCTACTTGCGCTCATCGTGCCGGCGGTCATAGCCATAGTGCGGTTGCCGCCGCCGCAGTCCACGCGCTAGGCAGCGTCGCCGCAATCGAGTATGTTCGGATTGGGAGCATCGAGAAGGGTCTCATGAAGCGGCAATCAATACAGCCTCACACGCGAACTGGTTCAATCAGCGAATGCCTATGCTTGGCCTGACGGGTAAAACTGCCATCGTCACTGGCGCAGGCAGCGGCCTGGGGCGCGGCATGGCCCAGCGTTTGGCAGCCGAAGGGGTGAAAGTGGCGGTGCTGGATGTCAATCACGAAGGTGCTGCCCAGACCGTGGACAGCATTGTTAATCAAGGCGGTCGAGGGCTCGCCGTGCCGTGCGACATCAGCGACTACGCCGCCTGTACCGCGGCTGTCGACCAGGTAGAAGCAGAGCTGGGTGAAGTGGATGTACTGGTGAACAATGCCGGCTGGGACAAAGCCATGCCGTTCCTTGAAACCGAACCGGAACTGTGGCGCAAAATCATCGACATCAACCTGTACGGCCCGCTCAACATGCATCACGTGACGGTACCCCGCATGCTGCGGCACGGTGGCGGCAAAGTGATTAACATAGCCTCCGACGCAGGGCGGGTTGGCTCCTCCGGCGAATCTGTGTACTCGGCCTGCAAAGGTGGTGTGATTGCGTTTGGTAAAACGTTGAGCCGCGAACTGGCGCGCCAAGGTGTGACTGTAAATACTGTCTGTCCGGGGCCGTCGGATACGCCGCTGTTTGCCGATTTTGCCGGGGAGGGTGAAGCCGGTGAAAAACTGCGCGCTAGCCTGGCGCGCTCGATCCCGATGAAACGTTTAGGCACCCCAGAAGATATTGCTGGGGTGGTGACCTTCTTAGCCAGCGCGGAGGCGGACTTCATTGTCGGGCAGACCATCAGTGTCTCCGGCGGGTTAACTATGCATGGCTAACGAGCAGATCCATCCGCGCGTACTCGCTGCGCTGGAGCAGGATCAGGGGATTCTGCAAAGTTTTGGCATGACGCTGGAAAAGGCGATGGATGGCATCTGTGAGTTCAGCGTTGTGGTGCCCAACACGTTGGTCAACGCGGCAGGATTTGCGCACGGCTCCATTGCTTTTGCCATGTTAGATACCGCGTGTGCCTACGCGTTAAGCTCAACCGGCGCGCGGGGTGTCACTTTAAATGCCAACACCAGCTACATCCGGGGTGCGCAGGCGGGTTCAAAGCTGCGTGCCTCGGTGCAGGTGGTGAGCCGCACCAAGCGTATCGCTACGTTGCGCGGGGAGGTCTACCTGTTGGATGTGGGGGATGCGGAGGATGCAGAGGATGCAGAAGAAGAGGTGCTGGCGGCGCATGGGACGTTTATCTTTCAACTGATTGAGCCGCGGTCTTGAGCTTGCCCGTCACGCTGCCTAACAGGGCCTAAAACGTCAGAGCCCAGGTGCCAGTGCCTCTGAGCTTTTGAGATTTATGCAGAGGCTCCCTAGTGCTCAAACCAAAACCAAAACCAAAACCTAAACGCGGCGCGGCGATGCTGAGCGTTTCCCGCACGGCGGCGATGTTTAAATTGGCCAAAGAGGTTCCCAACATCAGCAGCATGGCAGGGATGGTCAAACCACCGAGAATCGAGGTGGTGGCGTTAAACCAACGCGGCATGCTGACGTCTGTGGCCAATACGGTGACCACCACCAACACCGCCCAGATGACGGGTTGTTTGAGGCGTTGCGCGGGATGAAAGTGGCCGGAAGAAATCGCCAATCCCAAGGTGTACTGGGAAATGGAGTTAACGAAGAAGTAAGCCATACCCAGCGCCGCGATGACAAATACCGGGGCCGCAACGGTGAGTACTGCAGCCAGCATAGTTGGTGATTCTTGTTATGGTTCTTTTATGGTTGTTACACCCAGGTCCCGTTCCGCGCACGCAGCGCGTTGTGCTTGCCTAAGGCTGGCTAAAACGGGCTGATGCTGGCGGGGTCCACGCCCGCGCAGGTTGCGTTTAAACCTTCATATTCCGTTTGGCTAAATTGATCACCGCGGAAATTGCGCACATAAATCACACACTGATCCATCGGGTCGGCGAAACCGGTATCGGCTGCCAGCTCTGCCTTGATACCCGCCAAGGTGACCTCTTCCTCACTCATGAAAATACCTTGGTCGTTGGGAGTGTCCAGAATGATCGAGCGTTTGCCGTCTTTACCCCAGCCCACCCAATGCACCTCATTGCCGTCTCGACCTCGACCCGGGTCGCCGTTATAAGCAAACTCACTCCAGTACGACATCATGCTGTCCGATAGGGCCATTTGCCCTTCGTCGCCGGGATAGATGTAACTTAAGCCCAAGCCGCTCTCAAAATCGCCAAATACGAAGGCAATCTCCAGGGCATGAGCCGCACCCAAGGCGACGCTCAAGTCAAAACCCATCTGGCTTGGCTGTTCATCCCAGTCGAAGCGGTAGGCGTATACGTTGGGGTTGCCGGCCGCGGTCATGTAGTTGGCCAGCGTATCGACACCACGCTCTTTCCACGCCAGTGCGCCGTATCTGACGTAGCGCTTGTAAAGTTCTTCATCTTTCAGCCGCGGCAAAAACCCCAGCCATTGGGTGGTGAACGCTGGATTTTGCGCCATGAACAGCGCTGGTTCGTCACGGTTGGTGCCAAGGATGACCGGCACCATGTTGTGGTTGTCGGCGCTGGAAAAAATCTCTTCAGTACTCATCGCCGGTAATACGTGGCCGTCGCCAAAGTTGTCCGGCACGTTGATCATGCCGAACCCACCGCCGTCGAACAGGGCAAACATTTCTTCCGGCGATTTGCTGTACAGGTACTCGCGCAATCGTGTGGTGCTCATGTCGGCCTGATACGTCTGCGCCGCAACCCGGTCTGGAACGGTGCCGTCCGCCACCAGCAGCTTAGCCACCAGCTCCTGGCCGCTAAAGGGGTGGCCACCGGCTTCGACGTAGTTTTGTGCAAAACTCATGTCCGTTACGTTAAATCCGCCGCTCTGCACGATGGCGCGGTGGAACAGGCCATTTGCCAGCGGCGAAGCCATCATCGCCAGGGTGTCGAACGCACCGGCGGATTCGCCGAATACGGTGACGTTGTCCGGGTTGCCGCCAAATTGCGCAATGTTGTCTTTCACCCACTCCAAACCACGAATGGCATCCAGGGTGCCGTAGTTACCGGAGTCGTCCACTGGGTTGCCGGTGGCCATACCCGGATGGCTAAACCAGCCGAGAAATCCCAGGCGGTAGTTGATGGTCACCACCACCACGTCGTGTCTTAATGCCAGCGCAGCACCGTTGTAGCTGCCGCCGTCACCAATGGTGTTACCACCGCCGTGTATCCAATACATCACCGGCAAATCGACCGCGTTGGGCGGCGCCCAGATGTTGAGGTAGAGGCAATCTTCATTTCCGGTCATCGAGCCCGCCGCACCGCCGCTCAGCAAAGACGACATTTGCGGGCATATCTGCCCGGCGGCCATGGCTTCGTACACGTCAGTGCTAACAGGTGGTGTCTGCGGTGCGCGCCAACGCATGTCACCCACCGGGGCAGCGGCAAACGGGATACCCATCCAGGCGCGCGCGCCGTTGTCGCGAAACCCGACCACCTCGCCGCCCGTGGTATGGCGCAGGGTGGTGTCATCACGCACCGGTGGAGGCGGTGGCCCAGGTTGAGAGCTGATAAATAGATTGGCGCCGATGACTACAACAATCCCGACGACAATTAAAACGATGGCTGCTTTTCTCATGTCCCACCTGTAAATCCAATGCAGCGAGACTGTACCATTTTTTTACTCGAACACCTTCAGCGGCGGCGGGGAGTTGTGGTAGTTTCTTGGGGTTGTCAATCACGTCGGCGGGCAGACGTAAGGGGAAATTAAATGAGCAAGTTTGATCTGATCATACGGGGCGGTACGGTTTTAGACGGTACCGGTGCGGCGGCACAGCATGCTGATGTGGGTGTGGCCAACGGCGAGATTGCCGAAGTTGGGCAGATTAGCGGCAGTGCCACGCGTGAAATCAATGCGGATGGCGCCTTGGTAACACCCGGTTTTGTCGACATACATACCCACTACGATGGGCAAGCCACATGGGCGAACCGCATGTCACCTTCCAGCCACCATGGCGTGACCACCGCCGTCATGGGCAATTGCGGCGTAGGTTTTGCGCCGGTCAGGCCGGCGGACCACGACGTTTTGATCGAGTTAATGGAAGGGGTGGAAGACATTCCCGGCGTCGCCTTGCACGAGGGCTTACCCTGGAGCTGGGAATCGTTTCCTGAATACATGGATTTCTTGAGTCAGCGCCAGTTTGATATGGACATCGGCGCGCAGCTACCGCACGCGGCGTTGCGCGTGTATGTCATGGGCCAACGCGGCGCCGACCGCGAGCCGGCCAACGCCGAGGACATTGCCATCATGCGCCAGCTTACCCGCCAGGCCATGGACGCGGGGGCTTTGGGGTTCACCAGCTCGCGAACGTTGAATCACCGCAGCTCCCGCGGTGAGCCTACACCCTCGTTGCAAGCAGAAGCCGATGAGCTGATTGGCGTGGCCCAGGGGTTAAAAGATGCCGGTCGTGGTGTGCTGGAATTTATATCCGATTTCAATGACTTAGAAGATGAATTTGGTTTGCTGCGTAATATGGTGGCGGAGTCTGGACGGCCCATGTCGATTTCGCTGGCACAAGGTTTGAGCCCGAACGGATGGAAGAAAATCCTGGCGCACATCGAGCAAGCCAACGCCTCCGGCCTGGTGATGCGTGGCCAAGTGGCACCCCGCCCCATTGGTGTATTGCTGGGGCTGACGACTACGCTGTCACCCTTCAGTGCGCGGCCTTCGTTCACTGAGACCGGCCAGTTGTCCCTCGGGGAGCAGGTGGCGGCGTTACGAGACCCGGCGCGCCGCGAGCGTATATTGGCGGAAGCACCAGGCAAAGGATTTGAGCGGCTGTATAAGATGATGGACGAAGGCCGCAAACTGTGGCTGCTGACCGATCCGCCGAATTATGAGCCGGATCCCGCTGATAGCCTCGCTGCCCAAGCCCAACGACACGGCCAAGACGTGTGGGCGTTTATCTACGATCAACTGCTGGGCAATGAAGGCAAAAACATCTTGTTCATGCCGTTTGCCAACTACGCCGATAACAACCTCGACTGCTGTCGAGAAATGATCTTGCACCAAAATACGGTCATGGGCCTGGGCGACGGTGGCGCTCACGTCGGCACCATTTGTGATGCCAGTTTCATCACCACCTTGTTTACCCATTGGGGTCGCGATCGCACCCGTGGCGAGCAGATTGATTTACCGACTTTGGTGAAGAGCCAAACCCACGATACTGCCAGGGCAGTCGACTTGCCTGACCGCGGTACGCTGGAGCCGGGTATGAAAGCGGACATCAACGTCATCGACTTCGACAACTTGCGCGTGCGCGTGCCGGAGATTGTGCACGATCTGCCTTTGGGCGGCGCACGTTTGCAGCAAAAAGCCGACGGCTATCTGGCCACCATCGTCTCCGGCGAAGTGACCTATGAGAACGGCGAAGCCACCGACGCACTACCTGGACGACTCGTCCGGCCGTAAGAGTGAACGGCCCGCTCGAGCACATCACCGTGCTGGATCTGACCATTGCCAGGGCAGGTCCAACGGCGGTGCGCCTATTGGCGGATTGGGGCGCCAAGGTCATCAAAATTGAGCCCCCGCGCAGCGGTGGGCGCTCCGCCACCGGCGGTCGGCATGGCCCGGACGAACAGAACCTGCATCGCAACAAACACTCGCTGGCCATCAACCTCAAACTGGAAGCCGGCCAGGCTTTGTTTCATGAATTAGCCGCCAGCGCGGATGTGATTGTTGAAAATTTCCGCAGCGACGTGAAATACCGGCTTGGTGTGGACTACGAGACCATCAAGGCGATTAATCCTGCCATTATCTACGCCAGCATTTCCGGCTTCGGACAAGATGGCCCCTATGCCACGCGTCCGGGTGTGGATCAGATTATCCAGGGGATGAGCGGCTTAATGAGTGTCACCGGCGAACCCAACGGCCCACCCATGCGCGTGGGGGTGGCCATCAGTGATACCTCGGCGGGGATGTTCCTCGGGCAAGGTATTCTCATGGCGCTGCTGCACCGTGAGCGCACTGGAGAAGGCCAATGGGTACACACGTCATTGCTTGAAGCGATGATGTGTAAGCTGGATTTTCAAGGTGCACGCTACACCATGAAAGGGGAGGTGGCTGAACCCCAGGGGAATGATCATCCTACCCAAGTACCCATGGGCACCTTTGAAGCCAAAGACGGCTACGTCAACATTGCCGCGTTCGGTGAAGTGATGTGGCAACGTTTTTGCGATGCCCTAGGTGCGGATGCGCTGCGTACCCACCCGGACTATCAATCATCCAAAGACCGCATTCAACGCCGTGAACAAAACAAGCGCGACATGACCACGGTGACACGTCAGTTCAGCGTGGCTCAGCTGGTGGAAAAACTCAACGCCGCGGGTGTGCCGTGCGGGCCCATCAACAACATCGGCGAAGCGTTTGAAGATGAGCAGGTGAAATTCCTCAAGATGGCCAAAGCTGCGCCCCACGCGGAGATGGGGGATGTCAATCTGGTGCGCTCACCCATTAATCTGTCGCGTTTTCCCCAGTCGGAACGCTTCGACCGCGCGGCGCCGGACACGGGGCAAGATTCCCGTGACGTGCTGGCAGGTCTGGGGGTTACCAACGACCGCATTGAGTCGCTGCTGGCCGCGGGTGTCATAGCCGAATGAACTTAAAAACCGCTGCAGGTTATGCGGTTGGCGATTTTGGCATCAATCTCTACTTCATCTCCGTGATGACCTACCTGCTGTACTTTTATACCGACGTTATGGGTTTAAGCGCCGTGGCGGCGGGTGGTGTCTTTGCTGTGGCGCGTTTTATCGACGCCATCACCGACCCGCTCATGGGTGCGCTGGCAGAACGCACCCGCACGCGGTGGGGCAGGATGCGCCCGTATTTGTTGTTTGGCGCCATTCCATTAGGTGTCATTACGGTGCTGACGTTTACCGTGCCGGACCTCGCACCCGGCGGCAAACTGGTGTGGGCCTATACCACCTACATTCTCTTTGGTCTGATCTACACGGTGGTGACCATTCCATACGCCACGCTAACGGCTTCTCTCACCGATGAGTATCAGGCGCGCACACGCTTATCCACTTACCGCATTGGCTGTGCATTTGGCGGCGGGTTTTTGGTGTCCGTCGGCACCATGCCGTTTGTCTCCTTGTTTGACGACGAAGCATTTGGCTTCCAAATGTTGATGGTGCTGTTTGCAGTGGTGGCCACCCAGTTGTTATGGGTGTCGTTTGCTGCCACCGACGAAGTAGTGCAGCCGAAAAAGGAGAAAATTTCTTTACGCGATAGCCTACGCGCCATCACCTTTAACCGGCCGCTGTTGGTGGTGATCGGCATCTTCAGCTGCGGCATGTTGAGCTTTACCGTACGCCAAACCACCACCGCCTATTTCTTCATGTACAACGTCGGGGATCCCAGCCTCATCGCCTGGTTCTTCGGCGTGACCTTAGGGTGCATGCTTGTAGGTATCTGGCTGGTGCCCAGTTTGTCCGATCGTTTCGGTAAAGCGGGCGCTACCCGCCTGGGCGCCTACCTGACCATCGTGGCCTGCATTGGTTTTTACTTCACACCCTACGATGCCATCGTGCCGTTGTTTGTCTGGGGGTGTTTGATTGCGCTAGGGGGTACACCCGTTGCGGTCCTGGGGTGGGCAATGATCCCAGACACCGTGGAATATGCCGAATTGAAACACGGTGTACGCGCCGATGGCGCCATTTACGCTACTGCCAGTTTTTTCCAGAAGCTCGCTAAGACCATTGGCGGGGCAGGGGTGGCTTTTATTTTGGGGATGGCAGGTTATGTCGCCAACCAACCGCAGACGCCACAGGCGCTGGATGCGATCCACGCCGTTCTCACCTTGGTACCCATCGGCATCATGCTGGTGCTCATTGTGTTGACAAAAATCTACAGTCTCGATGAGCAGCGGCACACCGAGATTGTTATGCGATTGGACAGCGCGAGAGGCTCTCCCTGACTCACAGCTAGAGCGTTCAGACGATGTGACTTTGATCGGTCTTGACGCGGTCTTCACCCCACATGGCGTTAACTGACAATACGTTATTTAGAGCAAGAATTTCTTGAGATTCCTCCTCGTTGGCGGCGTACTTACGACAGGCGCCATGATGTTAGCCATGACGGCCAGAGCCGATTCGGAAGGCCGCATGTCGCCCGAGACCGCCTCGGCAACAGATCCGAGCGTCCTGGGTTGGATGCGAGGCTTTCCACCTCCGCCCGAAAAACTGATTACACAGCCTGATTCCAACTATTTCAGTTTTCCAAAGTTGCGATGGTCGGTGTGTCACCTGCGAGAATTTTTACCCACCGAGCAGGTCAGCCGTGGGCTGGAGGCGCCTGTACCGATGCCGTACGCCCTCGATACGGGCATTGATGCCGTTTCGTTCACACCTCTTGGCGGAAACGACAGCATGACGTGGAAGGAGTCGCTAACCGCCAACTTCACCGACGGTGTTTTGATCATCCACCAGGGAAAGATCGTGTACGAACGTTATTTCGGTTGTCTCGACGAGACCGGCCAGCACGGCGCTATGTCAATGACCAAGTCGATTACCGGTCTACTGGCTGAGATTCTGATTGTTGAAGGGGCGCTGGATGACAGCGTACTGGTCGCGTCGATTATTCCTGAGCTTAGCGACAGCGCATTTGGTGACGCCACTGTCCGGCAAGTTATGGACATGACCACCGGCCTGGATTTCAGCGAAGACTATGCCGATCCCGAGGCTGATGTCTGGCTGTACAGCGCCGCCGCCAGCCCTATGCCCAAACCCGCGGGGTATGTCGGGCCGGATGGCTATTTTGAATACTTGCAGACCGTGCGCCCAGCCGGTGCCCACGGCGCGCGGTTTGCCTACAAAACGGTAAACACGGATGTGCTCGGCTGGATCATATCGCGCGTTACAGGTGAGGAGGTCACGGAACTGCTTTCTGAACGAATCTGGAGTCGCATGGGCGCGGAGCAGGATGCATACATGACTGTGGACGGCAAGGGCGCACCATTCGCGGGTGGCGGCTTGAGCGCGGGGCTACGCGATTTGGGTCGAATCGGCCTGCTCATGCTTAATCAAGGCGTGATTAATGACGAGCGCTTGTTTCCAGCCGAGGTCACGACCAGTATTCGCGCCGGTGGAGACCGAGCTAAGTTCGCAAAGGCTGGTTACGATTCTCTACGGGGCGGCAGCTACCGGTCCATGTGGTGGTTGTTTCACAATCAGCATGGTGCTTTCGCTGCGCGCGGTGTGCACGGCCAGACCGTTTACGTTGACCCCGTTGCGGACATGGTTTTAGTGCGCTTTGCATCGTTTCCAACGGCCAAGAATGCCGATATTGATCCGACCTCCCTGCCGGCATACGAAGCCGTGGCAAAGTACCTGATGTCTCGAGTTGAGTAGTTCTGCAGTAAGTGATGGCTAGGCGGGTTAGGTGAGATAGGGGATTGGCTTCAGTCATAAGGCAACTCCTCGGGTTTGAGGTTGACGTAGTCAGGCTCCGGGTCTGTTTCAAATTGTACCGCTGGAATGGAGGGTATGCCGTATTTTACTGCTTTGCAGATGCGGTGCATGCCATCCATAATGCGACCGTTAGCATCGAGAATAATAGGGTGCTTTATGTCGCAGGCGTCGATCAGGACCATGTGTTTGAGGATGCTGTCCGGGGTAGGTAACTGTTCGCCGTGGGCGTACCAGTGGTTTTCCTCAAGTTCGGCAAACTGGCGCGGATCCACTTGTTGGATCGGCAGCGTCTGGCTCAGCTTTATGAGACGACGAACATCCCAAATCAGCACATCTTGGTCGGTCTGACGAAAGTGGTATTGCGCTCGAATGTTAGAAGATTGGGTCAGTGTTTCACCTCAGCCGCATCACCCCAGGCTTGGCGTAGCCTGTCGATGTTAAACCCAGACTGTTGCGCAGCCTCGATGATTACCGCTTCGCCGGCGGCAATCTGTTTGGCGGCGTCTAACACTTGGTCTGCCGCCGCCCACGGAATGACCACGGCGCCGTGCTGATCCGCATGGATCAATTCGCCGCTGGTGACCCGCATACCGGCGACCGTAACAGGTTGGCCAAAGCCCACCACATGGACGAAGGCATGCGACGGACCGACACGGTCCGCCATCATCTGAAATCCAGGCGCTATGTCCGGTAGATCGCGCACGCTGCCGTCGGTGATGACCCCTAACGCGCCAAGGCCCTTGTGAACATTGGAATTCACCTCTCCCCACCAGGAGCCGTAACCGCGCTGGTGGTCGTCGAGGTCCTGGATCACCATGATGCTGGGCTTGGGGCCTGCATCGACATAGGCGTAGTAGCCGTCGTTCATGTCCCGCGCGGCTTGGCCTTTTAAATGTGAAGGGTGTGCTGAGCGTATCGAAGCGGTGCGGGCAATGCCCACCATCGGTGGTAATTCCGGACGGGTGCACACCAGCGGATGTGTGGTGAAACCGTATCCGCGCCGCTCCGGCACAAGGATTTCCAAGGCGTTGCACACCGTGGGGGTGTCAATCGTTTGCAAGTCGGCCATCAATTCGGGGGTGAGTTCAGTCATCAGCGGTATTCCTCAGCAGCGCCAGCTGTTTGTCGTAGTCTTGCTGGTGTTCTTGTTTGTGCCACTCTAACAGCAGGAGCTTCACGGCCATCGCGACTGCCATGGGGTCATCAAACATCATGTGATGGTAGGTGCCGGGGAGGGTAATAATGGGCAGCAAGCCGCCGGTGATCTCCGCCATGTGATCGGCGTAAAACGCGCCTTCATCCTCGCTGAACTCACCTAGCATGAGTGCGCTGCGACATTTCAGCGCGGCGTATTTGTCCCGTTGGGCCACTCCCATTTCCAAATAGTCGAACAAACACGGGTCAAACTTCCAGGTCCAGCCGTCATCCACCTGTTTCAAACCGTATTCGGCCAGGTGGCGTAATACCGCCGGGTGCACGCCGGGTTGTTCGGGTAGAAAACGGAAACGGCCGATGGCGGTCTCTTTGTCTTCATATACCCGCAGTTTGCGCCCGGGTTCTACTCCCTCGCGTTCCGCGCGCAAACCCCACTCCAAAAATTGCTCCGGCGGCGCGGTGGTGAAGTCCATAAACAGTATGCCGCCCAGATCAGCGCTGTAGTGATGGCCGGCTTCTAAAGCCACGTAACCGCCAAAACTGTGGCCCACCACGAAGGGCCGTGGGCCGAGCTGTGCGGCCTGGGCAACCGCCCACACCTCTTCAGCAAGGACTTCCCCGGTGTACTGTTCGCGCCAGTCGCTGTCGCCGTTGCCGGACATGTCGTAGGCCACGACACGAAACTTGTCGGCCAAAAAGGGTGCGGTGAAACGCCACCATTCCAGGTGGGCGTTGCTGCCGTGAACGAGGATCACGCCGGGTTTGCCGACCTCACCCCAGGTTTCAAAAACGATATTGGCATCCGCCACGGTGACCGCGCCACTGCTAGATGGGGTGTTTAACGCGCGTTCGAACCAGAATGGTAAATCAGACATGAGGTGGTGATTGTGCTTGTCGTCGAAGCGGCTAACCCTACCATGTGCCCGCTAAACGGTGTTAACTTCGCGGTTCTATTTTGCCGAATGAAGTCACCTGTAGCCGTGGCAGACCAGCATGGTCTTGGCGAGCGACATTTAACTGGGGGAGTTATGCAACACTTATTGGAAGACATCACCGTCATCGATGCCGCCACCTACCTGGCTGGCCCGGGCGCGTCCACTATCCTTGCGGACTTTGGCGCTAACGTCATCAAGATTGAGCCGCCCAGCGGTGATGGCTATCGGCTGTTGGTGGGAAACTACCCGATCTCTTACCACTGGTTGCTCACCTCTAGGAACAAAAAAAGCCTGGCCCTGGATCTCACCAAGGATGCAGGGCAACAGCTGATGCATGAGCTCATAGCCAAGGCGGATGTGTTCACCACCAATTTCTTGAAAGCACAAATGGACAAGTACCAGGTGGGTTATGAACGTTTGCGGGAAATCAATCCGCGCTTGGTATACGCGCACATCAGCGGCTATGGCTTGGAAGGCCCGGAAGCCGACCGGCGCGCTTTTGATGTCACCGGCTGGTACGCACGCAGCGGCATTATGGAGTTCATTCGTGAGCCTGGGCAAAACCCGTTACCCATGGCCCCAGGGATGGGGGACCATTGTACCGCCACCGCCTTGTTCGGCTGCATCATGACCGGTCTCTACCGCCGCGCGATGACCGGCGAAGGCAGCTTTGTATCCACTTCGCTGGCGGCCAATGGTGTGTGGGCCAACGGTATGGCTCTGCAGGGGGTCGTGGCGGGCACTAACATTGGCACTTACCGCCAAGCCAAGGGTTGGCCCAATCCGTTTACCGATGCCTATCCCTGTAAAGACGGCGAGTATGTCGTGTTGGCGCTCATCAATATTGGCCGTGAATACCCGCAATTGGCGGCCGCCCTGGGCCGTGAGTCCTGGCTGCAGGACGAACGTTTCGCCTCGGGCGGCGCGGTGATGAAACACCGGGCTGAGTTCCGCGCCGCCATGAACGAAGCTTTCAGTCAGTTCACCGTTGCTGAAGTGGGGGAGCGGCTTGAGCGCGCGGGGGTGACCTATAGCCACGTACAACCGATGGCGGATGTCCTCAACGATGAGCAACTGCGCGCCAACGGCATCGTAGTGGAAACCGGTGACGCCGAAGAAGGTTACGAGCTCACCATCGGCAGCCCCATCAATGTCAAAGAGGCGCCGAAAAAAGCGCCGAGTCGAGCACCTGATCTGGGTGCAGACAGCTTGGATGTGCTGCGCGAGTTAGGGTTTGCGGAAGACTATTTGCAGGGACTCGTGGCCAACGACATTGTTAAGACGGCGCAGAAAGCGGCGCAGTAAGGTAAGAGGCGCGTTATGAAGTTAGGTATTCACGCCGGCCCGCAAGACCTCACCATGGATGAGCTTAAACGTCTTTGGAAGACTGGGGATGAACAGGGCTTTCACTGGGTGTCGGTTTGGGATCATTTTTATGCCAATCCTTTGCAAGACCGTGCTAACCCTTGTTACGAAGGGGTGGCGGCAATGGCGGGTTTGGCGGCTTCCACGCAGCATGTGCGGGTCGGTTGTCTGGTGTTTTGTGCCTTGTTTCGTAACCCGGGTGTGCTGGCCAAGGCGGGTGTGACCATTGATCATCTTTCCGGGGGCCGGGCTGACATCGGCATCGGCGCCGGTTGGTTTGAAGAAGAGTTTCGCGATTTTGGTTATGGCTTCCCGCCGTTAGGAGAGCGGTTCGATCAACTGGAAGAGGCGCTGGCGATCATCTCGACCTTGTGGAAGGGCGAGACGGTGAACTTCAAAGGCAAGTACTACGACATGCAAGGCGCGGTGTGCGCCCCGCAACCACTGGGTTTGCGCCTATGGATCGGCGGGCGCGGCAAACAACGCACGGTGCGCTTGGCGGCGCAATATGCAGACGGCTTTAATATGCCCTACGTCTCGCCGCAAACCGCAGCTGACCGGCTGGCGCGCCTGCACCAAGCCTGCGACAAAATTGGCCGAGATCCGGCGGAAATAGAAACCAGCGTTAATCTCGGGTTTTACATGAATTCCTCCCGCCAGCCGGACATAGCGCCGGAAGGTTCGCTCACCGGCGGCGTATCCGAGGCCGTTGATATGATCGGTGCATTGCGTGACGTCGGCATTCAAGGCGTCAACATCGCTTTCCGTCCACCGATCGATTGGGACAACCTGCAGCTTTATATCGAAGAAGTCATGCCGCACTTTGCGGATTAGGGCTGGTTTACACCGAGTTCTGCGGCCAAAGCGCTTAATCGTAATTTCACCCGCCATTCGCCGCGGCGTGGCTGACGTAGCAGCATGAATGGTGGACCGTCACAATACGCGAAACAGCAATTGGACCTACAACGCCTAACCGTGTGGTTTGACGCAGATTGTCCCTTGTGTGTGCGCGAAATTGCCCTGATGCGGAAGCTTGACTGGCGTAATGCCATCAACTTTGTGGATGTTCAATCTGCGCAGGGCTGCCCGCTGGACCAAGTCACACTATTAGCGCGCTTTCACGCGCGTGACGTGGATGGCGCTCTACTCTCCGGTGCAGCGGCGTTTGCCGCCATGTGGCGACAGCTGGTGGCGCTCAACCTCGTTCGATAACGCCGATTTTGTGTGGCACACTCAAGGCTTCGAGATGAACAAAGGTGACGAGTGACGCCGCAGATCGTGGCATGATTCTGCTAGCGAAAGCGCCTGATGTGCGTATTATTCGCATGAACTTATTTACTGAATACGTTGCGCTTATATGGTGGTGATGAGCACCCTTACTTTAGCGGGGAAATCTAACCCACAGTGCTAACACTTTATCTGTGCCTCGCGCTGGGCGTATCCTTTATTTGTTCGTTGTTAGAGAGCGTATTGCTCTCGACAACACACAGTCATGCACATCTACTTGAGCGTGAAGGGCACAAGAGTGGCCCTATATGGCTCGCCCTAAAAGACCACGACGCGGTCCAACCGCTGACCGCCATCTTGACCCTCAACACCATCGCTCACACGGTAGGCGCCTTAGGCGTGGGTGTGGAGGTGGAAGAAGCGTTTCCAGGCCAGTACACCGTGGCCATTGCCTCGGCGCTGCTGACCATCGCCATTCTTTTATTGTCGGAAATCCTGCCGAAAACCCTCGGTGCCGCTTACTGGAAACAGCTTTCCCCATTTGCCGCCCACACCTTGCAATGGATGGTGCGCATCATGAAACCGTTCATTGCCTTGATATTGGTGATGAAAAAGGCATTTCCGTCGGCGGACAATCAGGTCATCACACGTGATGAATTGGCTGCATTGGCTGACATCGGCGGCGCCGAAGGGGCTATTGCCGAAGAAGAAGAAATTGTCATTGCCAACTTGTTGAATCTTGGCAACCTGGAAGTGAAAGAAATCATGACGCCGCGGGTGGTGATTTCCAGCTGGCCCCTGGCGTTTACCGTACGAGATGCGCTCGACACTATCCCGGAAACTCACTTCAGCCGCATCCCTTTGATTGGCGATTCCATAGACGACTTGAAAGGCTTCGCTCTGCGTAAAGACGTGCTACTGGCGGCGACACGCGGCGATTGGGAACGCCCTTTATCCGACTTTGTGAAGTTTGCGCCCACCATCAAAGATAACCAATTTCTTGATGAAGTGTTTCGCGACCTGTTGCGTGAACAATCCCACTTGGCCTTTGTGCAAGATGAATTTGGTGGTACCGCTGGTTTGGTCACCCTGGAAGACCTCATCGAAACCATCATCGGCGAGGAGATTGTGGATGAACATGACGAGGTCGCCGACATGCGTGAGTTGGCCCGTCAGCAGTCGGAAGACCCGCCGACACCGGCATGATCTCAGCTGAAGAGACCCGCACGTGGCACCATGGTCTGGTGGCACGTTGGTGGGCGGAGTTTAATCAGGGCGGCGACGATATCGCGGTGTTCCGCGCGCACCGCGTTAACCAGCAGGGCTACAGCGGCTTGTGACGGTGCTCGTGACCGCGAATGGTCTCCACACAGTAGGCCACGCTGTTGATGCCAAACAACCATACGGCTGTGCCCAGCACCAGGGCGATGTAGGGGTTGGCCATCTCGATACTGGCGACCCCAATCAGGATGTAGAAGAAGTAAACCGTGATTTTGGCCGTGAGATGGTCGGTGGCATAGTCGTTTGAGCTTTTCATGATGTTGATCCTCAATGTGACTGGCTTACCTTTAGGTCACGTTGAGGTCGGTGGGGGTTCAAATCTGTTTTAACGCACCCCGTTCACCCGATGCCGAAAATCTAACCACTCGCCGTGGGCGGTCTGGAAGGGCACCCGTAAATCGCAGACCGGTTGGGATTCAGGCACACGTTGGTCGCTAAAAGACGCTTGCAGCGTAAGCGTGTGTTCACCGCCGCGGGTTAACGCCAATGGCTCGATGACGGTGGGTTCGATTTGCCAGCGGTGGTCTGCGGAGGAGCAACTGACCAGCACTTCAATGTCTCTGCGGCTGGTGTTTCGCAGGGGGATAGTCATGGTGTAGGTATTGCCGCCGGAGGCTTCCAACGCCACTTGCCTCGGCGCCAAGCGTTGAGTGAGGTCAAAGAAATCGTAGTTATCTTGCGGGCGCACGGCGTTTTGCAGTTTGATGGCGTCCGCCTCTATCACTGCGACATCGACCTCTGCCCCGCGCACGGAGACTTGCAGGAGGTGGTGAAAGCCGCCCACACCGTGGTGGTCGTGCGCCGAATTGGCCGCGGCGTTTGTCATGGTGTACGCAATGCCGTCCTGGGTGAAGAAGTGATAGTGATGATGATGTCCGTAAAACACGTGGGATACACCATGCTGCAGGAACAATTTGTGCAGCGCTTCTGCGTTGGCCAGCAACAGCGGCGGGCGGTGCATGAACACAAAAGTGTGTTCGGCATCGTGCTTGGCTAGAGTCTCTTGCAGCCATGCCAGCTGCTGACCGGTGATCTGATTGGCGCCCTCAACGGAGTCGCTGTTGAGACTGACGAGCAACGTATTTTTGTAGGTGAATGCCCAGTACAGCGGTCCCCAGAACTCTTCAAACATGGCTTCTAAGCGCGGGTCCACTTGTTTTTCCCCGCCGAAGACGTCGTGGTTGCCGGGCACGGGCAAAAACGCCACCGGATCCAGTGGCGCTACTTGGTCTGCAAAACGCTCCCACTCGCGGCGGATTTCCTGCAGGTCGCTGTTGTAGCCTTCAATCAGGTCACCCACTTGAATCACAAATGCCGGTCGCAGGCGCCTGACCTGGTCGATGAGGCGGTTGAATTTCTCCGGTTGATGGAATTGCGCATCCCCCAACACGACAAAGTGGAATTCGTCCGCTTCGGTTTCGGGCGCGACAAACGCTGCGCTATGTAGGCTAGGGCTCAGTAGCGACAAGGTCAGGATTAGGAACACAAACAGAAGCTTTTGCATCGCGCCAGTCTAGGGCGCTCCCCAGGTGCACACAATAGAGTAAACTTACTGCCTCACTCCAAGGGAGACTTTGACTGATGATTACGTTCCATGATCCTCGCGGTGAAGTAGGCACAGAGGTAGAGCCTTACACGCTCAGTTTTGATGTGGCGGCCAATGCCGGCGCCGGTGTAACGGTGGGGTTACTCGCCAACGGTTTCCCGGATTCCGAAAATTTCTTAAACGCCGTGGGTGATGCATTACGTAAGCGTCTGCCTGAGGTCAACGTGCTGAGTTGGAACAAAGGCAACGCCTCCATTCCAGCGCCGGATGAAATGCTGACGGACATCCAGAAGCAATGTCAGGTGGGTATCGCCGCCTACGGTCATTGAGGCAGTTGTACTACCGGCACCGTGCGTGACGGCATCAACTTGGCTCGACGCGGCATCCCCGCAGTGGCATTGGTGACAGAAGATTTCTGGCCCCAAGGCGACTTTGTGGCCCAATCCTTGGGCATGCCGGATGCCCCCCGCGTGAGGTTGCCCCACCCGGTGGCCGGCACCGGCGAGGCTAATCTGGCGCGTGTGGCAGACACCATCGTGGATGACATCATTCAACAGCTGGGGGCGGCTTAACTGATGCTGGAAGCAGCTGACGAAAGCGCCGCACTCGAGCAACTTCACGAGCTGGGCTGCACTGATGGATTACCGGTGGTGGTGCCGACGGCCGAGCGGGTTAATCGGATGGTGCTGGCCAGCGGTCAAGATGCCGACATGGTGCTTGGTGAAATGGGGCCTATGCTGGGCATCGCCACCGTGGAAAAGGTGGCGGTTGCGGCGGTCATGGCTGGCTGTACGCCCGACCATATGCCCCTGGTCATGGCGGCCGTCAAAGCCGTCATGCAGCCTGCCTTTGATCTCACAGAGATGCAGGCCACCACCCATTGCACCGCACCCTTGGTGATTGTTAACGGTCCGGCGCGGCAGACCTGCGGTCCGGTCGCCAGCGGCTTTGGCGCTTTGGGCCCGGGGCATCGCGCTAACGCCAGCATTGGGCGGGCGCTGCGGCTGTGCATGATCAACATTGGCGGCGCCCGGCCGGGTTCTTCGGACATGGCGTTACTGGGCCACCCGGGCAAATTTACCTACTGCCTGGCAGAAGACGAAGAGCATTCACCGTTGCCGCCGTTGCATGTGTCGTTAGGCTTTGCACCGGACGACAGTGTGGTGACGGTAGTGGGCGCCGAAGCGCCGCATTCTGTGATCTATAGCGGCAACGCGGATGATCCGCAAGACGCGGAGAAGTTGCTTAAACAGCTGGCGGTGGGGCTGGCCAATATGGCCACCAACAACGCTGTTTTAACCGGTGGAGCCGCGGTGGTGGTGCTAAACCCGGAACATGCGGACATATTGGTGAACGCCAATCTCAACCGCGAAACGGTGCAACAACGCTTATGGGAACTCACCCACCTTCCGAAAGAGGACCTGCGCACCTTTGGCGGCGCCTTTGCCGGCCGCTTTGCTGTTGATAAAGAAGGTGAAAAAGACACTGAAAAAGACAGCGAAAAAGACGACAGCCCGGGCACCTACCAAGCATTTAACAAACCGCAAGATATTCTCGTGCTGGTGGCTGGCGGCAGTGGGCTCTACAGCATGGTGATGCCCAGTTGGTGCGCAGGCGCACATAAAAACAGCGCGGTGAGCATGCCGGTCGAGACAGATCAGTTTTGCGAAATACCTACCTAAAACAACAACTAAACAGAAACTAGACACTTAAACGGAGTAGTAGATGGCCACCATCAAGCAGGAAGACCTTATTCAAAGCGTGGCGGATGCTTTGCAGTTTATTTCCTACTACCACCCACCTGACTTTATCCGCGCCATGCGCGAAGCCTGGGAAGTCGAAGAGTCAGCGGCCGCCAAAGCAGCGCTCACCCAGGTGCTGGTGAACTCGCGCATGTGCGCCATCGGCAAGCGGCCGATCTGTCAGGACACCGGCATCGTGAACGTGTTTATTGCTGTGGGCATGGAGGTGCAGTGGGATGCTGAGATGAGCCTCGAAGACATGATTAACGACGGGGTGCGGCGGGGTTACACCCATCCAGATAACGTGCTGCGTGGCTCGGTGCTGTCCGACCCGGACGGCGCCCGCGCCAATACCAAGGACAACACACCAGCGGTCATCCACCCCAAAATTGTGCCCGGCGATACGGTAGAAATTGAAGTGGCCGCCAAAGGCGGCGGCAGCGAAGCGAAAGCCAAGTTTGCCATGCTCAACCCGTCCGACGATGTGGTGGAGTGGGTGTTGAGTGTAGTGCCCACCATGGGAGCGGGATGGTGCCCGCCCGGGTTATTAGGCGTGGGCATTGGCGGGACGCCGGAGAAAGCCATGTTGTTGGCCAAAGAGTCTTTGATGGAGCCCATCGACATGCACGAGCTGCAGGCACGCGGGCCCAAAGATCACTACGAAGAGATGCGCCTGGAGTTGTTTGAAAAGGTCAACGCGCTGGGGATTGGTGCCCAAGGTTTGGGCGGCTTAACCACTGTGCTGGATGTCAAAGTTAAAGATTATCCTACCCACGCGGCGAATAAACCCGTCGCGGTGATTCCGAACTGTTCAGCCACCCGCCACGTACACTTTACGTTAGACGGCAGCGGTCCGGCGGAGTTTGCGCCGCCGGATTTATCAGAATGGCCGGACATTGAGTTCGAAATGGGTGACGACGTCAAACGCGTTAACTTGGATGAGCTGACCCCGGAGTACATGCAAACCTTAAATGCGGGCGATACCTTGTTGCTGTCGGGCAAAATGCTCACCGGGCGCGACGCTGCACACAAAAAGATCATCGATTTGCTCGACAAGGGTGAACCCTTGCCGGTGGATTTCACCAATCGCTTTATCTATTACGTCGGCCCGGTAGATCCGGTGCGTGAAGAAGTGGTTGGCCCTGCAGGCCCCACGACGGCAACGCGCATGGACAAATTTACCCGACGTATGTTGGAAGAAACCGGGCTGGCGGGCATGATCGGAAAAGCCGAACGGGGCCCCACCGCTATAGAGGCAATTCGTGACGGCAAGGCCGTGTACATGATTGCCGTAGGCGGCGCTGCTTACTTGGTGGCCAAGGCCATCACCAAATCCACCCTGCTGGCGTTCCCGGAGTTGGGTATGGAGGCGATTTATGAATTTGAGGTCAAAGACATGCCGGTGACGGTGGCGGTGGATGCCACTGGTGAATCTGTACACATTGTCGGACCCAAAATTTGGTCGCAGAAAATAGCCAACCGGATTGAAGCGACTCAGGTCTAACAAGCACCAAAAATGGTGCACCAGGCACATGCAAACGCATGCAAGTGCTTGCAAGCGAAAGGAGAAACGGATGCAGCGCAGAACTTTTCTACGAAACTCAGGTTTGTTATTGGCGGGTACCGCGTTACCTTGGACAGCGCTGGCCGCGGACGAGTCGGAACTCATTTATCTGTCACCACTCAAGTCAAATGGTGACTTAAGCAGCTGTCAGGCTGAAGTCTGGTATGTGCAAGACGGCAGCAACATGTACGTGGTCACCGCCAGCAGCGCGTGGCGAGCGCGAGCCATTGCACAGGGTTTGAGCCGCACCCAAGTGTGGGTGGGCGACGTAGGTCCTTGGCAGCGTTCCGGCGGCAGTTATAAAAACTTACCGGCTATGCAGGCCAACGGCTCGCGCGTTGAAGATGCTGCGGAGCATGCCCGGCTGCTGGAGAAATTTGGCGCCAAGTACGCCTCTGGATGGGACAGCTGGGGCCCACGTTTCCGCAACGGTTTGGCGGATGGTTCCCGAGTGATGCTGCGTTACCAGCCGGCTTAGCCCGGCGCTATGCACGAGGTTGCTTGGGGTGCCACGGCAGGGTGGGGCCGAAGGAGCTCTAAGCAGTGGCTTCCTGCGCGTCTAAGAACTTTTCAGCATCGAGTGCGGCCATACAGCCAAACCCGGCGCTGGTAATCGCCTGGCGATACACATGATCCGCCACGTCACCGGCGGCAAATACCCCGGGCACGCTGGTGGCGGTGGCGTTACCATCCGTGCCGCTGTGGATCTTGATATAGCCGTTTTCCATGTCTAGCTGATCGGCAAATATGTCCGTGTTGGGTGTGTGCCCAATGGCAATAAACACACCCATCAGGTCAACCTTTTGCTCTGAGCCATCGTTGCCGTTGATGCGCATGCCGTTGACACCTTGCTCGTCACCTAACACTTCTGCCAGCTGGTGGTTCCATACGGGTTCGATGTTTTCCTTCGCCAACAGCCGATCCTGCAAGATCTTTTCCGCACGCAGTTCATCGCGCCGGTGCACCAAATAAACTTTGTTGGTGATGTTGGACAGATACAGGGCTTCTTCCACGGCCGTGTTGCCGCCGCCGATCACCGCCACGTCCTGGCCGCGATAGAAAAACCCGTCGCAGGTGGCGCAGGCGCTGACGCCGCGGCCTTTATAAGCTTCTTCAGAGGGGAGCCCTAAATACTTGGCCGAAGCACCGGTGGCGATGATGAGGGCATCACAGGTGTACTCGGCGTTGTCACCTTTGATTTGTAATGGCCGGGTGGAAAGGTCGGCGGTGTGAATGTGGTCGTTGATGATGTGGGCGTCAAAGCGCTCAATGTGCTCTGACATTTGCATCATCAGCTCCGGGCCTTGCAGTTCCGCGTGGCCACCGGGCCAGTTCTCCACCTCTGTGGTGGTGGTGAGTTGGCCACCAACTTCCACGCCGGTGATCAATGCCGGTTTCAGGTTGGCGCGCGCCGCATACAGCGCCGCGGTATAACCGGCGGGGCCTGAGCCGAGCACAATAAGTCGGTGGTGAATAGAGTTAGCCTCGGGTACAGCCATGGGTACGCCTCAGTTCAATTATGTGTCAGTTTGGAATAAAAAAGCGCATCTTAAGCACTTTACGGTATTAAGCAAGCGCCTTGCGGCATCTGTGTGAACAGCATTCGCCTCGTCTACAAATGTTCGCTTAACCAGTCGACCACCTCACCAGTGTAAGCCGCAGGCAGCGAGTGGCCGCTGTCCCACAGGCGCAGGGTTTTGTTGTCTCCCGGTACAGCGTCGAACAAGGCCTGGGCCTGCTCTACGCTATAAAACTGATCATTTTCTGCCATCATCATCAGCAGCGGGTCTGACCCCATGTCCCGGGCGAAGGTCAGCGCCGCGGTGGGCATGCCGACGGTGGCCGGCACCACACAGGCCACTGAGGCCTGAACGCGTGGCTCTACGGCGCCCAGGATAAAGGTCATATGGCCACCCATACTGTAGCCGGTGACCCCCACCCGTGCGGCGTCGATGTCGCCACGGCTGGTGAGGTAATCAATGGCGCGGCGGTAATCGACCACACTTTGCAGGAGCATGTGGGTATAACGCATGGCCCATTGGCGCTGGAAAATCATCTCAGCGGGGTTCACGTAATCGTTGTAGACCGCCCGTTCACCATGATACTGGGCATCCAGCGCGAGCACCGCGTAACCTTCTTCGAGTAAGCCTCGGGTGATCTCCCCGCCATGGGTAAACGTATCCCCCAGCCACTGTTGTTTGTTGCCGTTTAAACCGTGCAGCAACATCACCACCGGCACCGGTCCGTCTGCGTTGGCGGGCTTCGCCAACCAGCCCGGCACCGCACCGTGATGAAAACTGTCGAAGACAAAACGTTCCAGCGGATGTTCATCCACTTTGCCATAGCCCACTGTTCTGGCATTCAGCGGGAAATCTGCGTCGTAGGCGTGGAGTTGTTTCAGCAACCCGTACGCTTCGTCTCCCATGGGGGCGGTCTGCGTGTGGCCCAGCAGTGGCACACTCAGTAGGGTGCCGAGTAGGGTGCCGATGAGCATCAGTTGTCGGAACATACGTCTCTCCCGGTGTGTCTCGTGCGTGGATTGTAACAATCGTCGGACAATGCGCGTGATTGTCTTGGCACAAAAATCGGCGCACAGTAACGTCTCACACGCATGGGGCACTGAACCAATAGGGTCAACGGAGCGTAGCGAGCGAAAACGGCATGTTGAGAGGCGCATTTATTTCGCTGTGTTGGTGCGTGGCGGGTGCGGTGTGGGCCAGCCCGCTCAAGCAATTGCCACAACTTGATGATTTAGACCTTGCGCCGGACGGCACCAAGCTGCTGATGGTGCGTGCCGGTGACGAGGTCTACGACCTGGTGGTACGCCATCTCGACACGGATGCTGAGCAAACTTTATTTGCCGGGGGAGACGAAGGCCTCATCAACTGGTGCCGGTGGGCCAATGCCCAAAGCATTGTGTGCTCAGTGCGTTATTACGTAGCGGCCCCGCGTATCGGTCAGGTCACGCATACCCGACTGTTTGCGGTGAATGCGGATGGCGGTGATTTTCGCTTCCTCATCCCCAAAGCGCGCAACCAAGAACGCCGCCCCATCCAATATGAAGCGCAAGTTCAGGATCGCGTGTTGAGCTGGCTGGTGGAAGACCCCGAGCACATCCTGGTGCAGCTGAAGCGGGAAATGCCCAACCGTCCCACGGTCTACAAGCTGAACATCTATGACAATTCCATGCAGATGGTGCAGCGCGCCCGCGGCAAGGTGCGCCGCTGGTATGCCACCCATGAAGGCGAGGTGCGCTTGGCGCTGGGTTATCGCGATGAATCGGTACCGATCATCTACCACGTGCAGGGCCGTCGTTTGACGGAGTTTGACGCACCAAATTTTGTCAGTGAGCTGCCGCCGCAACCGGTTGGATTTTCCTCAGATCGGCGCTCGGTCTACATGAGCATGACCAACGGCAACGACCGTCATGGGATATACCGCGTGGCTCTGCCGCATGGAGAGGTCGAAGAGAGTCTGCATACGGATGCGGAGTTTGACGTGTTTGGCAGCGTCATCGCCCATCCTGTGACCGGTGAGCCAGCGGGTGTGAGTTATTTGGCGCACCATCCCACCACGCTTTTTTTTGAGCCGAAGCTGGAAGCACTGTTTCAGCGTATGCGTGATTTGTTACCCGGCAGCCAGATGAAGCTGATTTCGTCAGATCATGCTTACAGCCGCTTCGTGCTGCTGACCTACGGTGGGGTCGCGCCACGTTACTATTTGTACGACCGCGCCGGGGACGCGCTTAAACCCTTGGGCGCGGATTACCCGGGTTTGGACGATGCGGACGTGGTCGACCTGCAGCCGGTGACTTACCCCACGCGTGACGGCTTGACCATTCCCGCCTACTTGGCGGTACCCGCGGGCCCCGGCCCGCACCCTACTGTGTTATTACCCCACGGCGGGCCCTATTCCAGAGACTCTGCTGAGTTTGACGTGTGGACACAGTTTTTGGTGGGTGAAGGATATGCCGTGCTTAAACCCAACTACCGGGGTTCTGTGGGGTACGGGGAAGCCTATATGCAGGCGGGCTACAAAGAATGGGGTTTGAAGATGCAGCGCGACCTGCTGGATGGGTTGCACTGGCTGGTAGACCAAGGGGTAGCGGATGCGCAGCGCACCTGTGTGGTCGGCGCAAGCTACGGCGGCTATTCAGCAATGGTGTTTGCCTACAAGTATGCGCAGGACATCCGCTGTGCGGTGAGTCTGGCAGGTGTCACTGACCTGGTGGCCATGGTCAGGCGTTTGTACGGCTTCGACCTGGTGCAACGCAACCGTGAGCGTATCCAAGACGGCAGTGAACTACATGCCAATTCGCCGCTGCATCAAACCGCGCAAATTGGCGTGCCGGTGTTGCTGTTGCATGGTGATCGCGATGCCGTGGTGCGTGTGCGGCAAAGCCGAAATATGGCCAAAGCCTTGGCCCGGGCGGGCAAGCCGCATCGCTACGTGGAGCAAGCGGGTGGTGACCATGGCTTAAGTTCCAACACCCAACGCCGCCAGTTTTTGGATGAACTAGGCGCTTTTCTAGCCCAACATTTGAGTTCTGCTGCGCCCTGATTCCAGTAGCATTTGTACGCGCCGGACCACTTCTTCACCACGAAACGGCTTGGCCAGGTAGCTGGTGTAATCGTCAGTGGCCCAGCTGTCCAACTCTTCGTTGGTGAAGCCGGAGATAAACAACACCGGTAGGTGGGGTGCCGTGAGGCGCAGCTTGCGCACCAGCTCAGCACCGGAGATGCCGGGCATCACCACATCAGAGATAACCAGGGATACGCGCGCCGGATTGTATGCCTCTAGCGCCGCGCTCACGTCGGTGTAGCCGCGCACGCTGTAACCCGCGCGGGTCAGCGCATTTCGCACCACGCGCACCACGCCGGGGTCGTCATCAATGACCATGATGCTCACTTCGTTGTCGATGACATCCAAGGTGGGCTCATAGTCCCGGGTTTCCGCGATGGGTAAATATACCCTCACGGAAGTGCCCACCCCGAGGGTGGAGTCTATGTCGATGAAACCACCGTATTGGGAGACAATGCCGTAACAAGACGATAAACCTAACCCGCTGTTGGTGGCGCCGGGTTTGGTGCTGAAAAACGGATCAAACACCTTGCTCTGGGTTTCGGCGTCTATACCGCTGCCGGAATCTTGCACTTCGAGCAGCGCGTAGTGGCCTTCTTTGTGGTGGTTTTGGCTGCTGTCCGCGCTGGAAGACGCTTCTATTTCAACCGACTGCAGCGAAACCTCTAATTCACCCCCGCCCGGCATGGCTTCGCGGGCGTTGTTCACCAGATTCATTAGCACTTGCTCAAAAGCGGCCACCTCGATGCGCACCAGCAGCGGCTCCTCAACGTAGGATTCCACCACCACGTAGCGTGAATCGAGCGTGTGGCGCAGTAAGGTACTTTGCTCTTGCATGACGTGGCTGAGGTCATGAATCTCCGAGGTGGCGCGTTGGCCGTGGCCAAAGGTCAGCAATTGATTGGTCAGAGAAGCCGCGTGACCGGCCACGCGCCTAATCTCGCGGCGCGCATCTCCCTCGGGCAGCTCATCGGCGATCCCCATGATGACCGTGAGCATGTTGTTGAAATCATGCGCCACCGCGGCGGCCATGGAGCCCATACTCTCGAGCCGTTGCGCCTGGGTGAGTTGGTCGCTGACCTTGCGTTCCGCTTCGTAATCGCGCAGCACTACCATGGTGTGATTCGGGTTGCCGCGCATGATGCCGGGGGTGGCGTAGAGTTCTACCCAGACCCAGCGGCCATCTGCATGGCGCAAGCGCAGCACCCGGCGGATGGGCGGCTTTTCCGGTTTTAACTCCAGCGCGATGTCTGGTTCGTCTGGATGCAGGTAATACGCCAAGGGCTGATCAATGAACTGATCCGGGGTGTAGCCGAGCAGCTTTTCGATCGACCGGCTGACGTTGAAGATGTCGTTGCCGGAGACTTTCAGCACCGCATCAAAGTAGGCCGCGACCAACTCGTCTATGATGGCGTTTTGTTTAGAGCTCATTTGCGCGCTGGTGCTGTAGCGCTGGCGTAATCTGGCGCGGGAGCGTTCGGACAGCTGCAGGATGAAAAACACCATGGTCGCCATCATCGCGGCCACCGCGGCGGTGGCCGACGCCGTCTCATCTGTCACCGTGGCGGCGACGTAAATACAGCGGCCGACCAGTACCACTAACCAGAAGCGGCTACTTAAACCACCGAGTAATGCAGCCCCTGCTGCCAGTGCAATCAACACCACGCAGCCGATCGCCGGATGGGCGGAAAACAACAGCGTTTGCGTGAAAATGTTAGCGGCCAGATAGTTGCCCGCCCAGATGGTAGGCAGATTGAAGCGAAGCAGCAGCAAGGTGAGTAAAAAGGTGGCTGAGGCGAAGTAGATCTTCAGCGCCAGATCCGAGTAGCCGTAAATGCTATTGAGACCGCCGACTACCAGAGCGGTGGCCACCGCACCCAGGCTGAGTGACACCAGCAGCTGCGCAAAACGATCTTTGCGTTTACTTTCCGGTAGGATTTGGCTGGCGATATCTACAGCGATCGACATAGGCGCGAGACGACAAGCATGGGATGGCGGAACAACCCGCATATTCGGCTACCTGCCCGTGGAATTCAATTCGTGTTACTTTTCTATTTAGACACGTTTGTAAATGCGCACCGCGCGTAAAACAGCAATTTGCGGCCGTTAGTGGCTGCTGACTTGAGAGAGGGAAACATGGCACGAGTGAAGTTTGGGGGCTTTGTAGCGCCCCACCATCCGATAGGTGAAAACCCCACCTTACAACTACAACGCGATCTGGAACTGGCGGAACACTTAGACCGCCTGGGTTATGACGAATTTTGGTGTGGTGAACACCATTCCACCGGGTGGGAGGTCATTGCCAGCCCTGAGCTGTTCCTGGCCGCAGCCGCGGAGCGCACCCACAACATTAAACTGGGTACGGGTGTGGTGTCGCTGCCGTATCACCACCCGTTTAATGTGGCACAACGTTTGGTGCAGCTAGACCATCAAAGCCGTGGACGTTTGATTTTTGGCTCGGGCCCCGGAGCCCTGCCATCGGACGCCTATACCTTGGGCATCGACCCGATGGTGCAGCGCGACCGCCAGGATGAAGCCATTGGCGTGATTCGCCGCTTGCTGCGTGGTGAAGACCGCTTTAACTACGAAAGTGATTGGTTTCAGTTAAAGGACGCCCGTTTGCAATTGTTGCCGCTACAGGAAGATCTGCCGTTTGCGGTGGCTTCCATGGTTAGCCCTTCGGGTATGACACTCGCCGGCAAACACGGCACCGGCGTGCTGAGCATCGGATCCATGTCGTCCGCCGGTTTACAGGCTTTGCCGACCCAGTGGAGTTTTGCTGAAGACTCGGCGCAAAAACACGGCAACGTGGTGAGCCGCGACAACTGGCGCGTGGTGATGTCTTGGCACATAGCCGAAACCAAGGAGCAAGCCAAACAAGAGGCCAAACACGGCTTGTATCGTTGGCACAACGAATACACGGTGGGCACCTTGATGCGCCCGGGTGCTGAGCCTTATGCCTCGCCGGATGCAGCGGTGGACGAAGCCCAGGTGGAAGGCGGCGGTGCGGTGATTGGTACCCCTGACGATCTCATCGAGGCGATCCGCGGTATGTTGGCACTCACCGGTGGCTTCGGCACCGTCATTGGGTTTGCCCACGATTGGGCCAATCGTGAAGACACGATGCGCAGCTGGGACATGGTGGCGCGTTATGTCATCCCGGAAGTAAACGGCATGCTCGAAGGCTACCGCGAATCCCAACGTTACGTGATCGAAAACCGCGAAGTATTCGACCGCGCCGGTGAAGCGGTGATGGCCAAAATCATGGAGAACGAACGTGCGGTGCAAGCCATGGGCGAAGCGGCGGATGCGCAGGCGGCCATGCCTGCCCACCATGCGCCGGATCTCGACGAAAAAGCGCGCACCGGTGGTTAGGCTTCGGCCCAGCCGCGAACAGCAACGCACAGACTTCAGGTAGCCACACGCACTTTTACTTGGAAGGAAAACTTGGAAGGAGCAGCACTATGCCAAGCGTTGAACATGAAGCCATTGTAGAGATGGTCAAGGCCTCACCACCCGCTGGCGGTACCGTCGAAGAATCCCGCGCTGGATTTGACGCCATGTTAGGGATGTTCCCATTGGCGGATGACGTCAGCATCGAAGAGATCATGATTGAGCACATGAACGCGGATTGGGTGAGCGTGCCCGAGAGCAAAGACAACCGCGTGGTGTTGTACCTGCACGGCGGGGGCTACATGATCGGCAGCAACACCGGTTATCGTGAATTTGCCTCGCGCATGGCGCGCGCCGCGCAAGCCCGCGTGTTATTGATCAATTACCGCCTGGCGCCGGAAAACCCATTCCCGGCGGCGGTGGACGATGCGGTCATGGCGTATCGGTATCTGCTTGACCAAGGAGTGAGTGCGGAACAGCTGATGGTGGCTGGTGATTCTGCCGGCGGCGGCCTGACCGTCGCCACATTGGTGGCGCTGCGCGATGGCGGTTCGCCCATGCCTGCGTGCGCAACGTGCTTCTCACCCTGGGTAGATCTGGCCGGGGAAGGGGATTCCGCACAGCCGGGTGCGGTGGACGACCCGATGATTGCCATCGAAGGGTTGCAGGACATGGGCACCACCTACGCAGGTGAAGACTTACGTAATCCGTTGGCTTCGCCACTGTACGCCAATTTGTCGGGGTTGCCGCCGCTTCAGGTATTTGTGGGGACCCGCGAAATCCTGTTAAGCGACGCCACGCGCATTGTGGATCAAGCCCAATCCGCGGGAGTGGATGCGAGCCTCAATGTGGGGGATGGTTTGATTCATGTTTGGCAGTTGTTTGCCACCGTGCCCGAGGCGGCTGAATCGCTGACACAGGTAGGGGAGTTTGCTGATAAGCACTTGCCGTAGGCCTTTGGACGGCCACTGCGTCATGCAGCGGTCTCAAGGTTTTCGTGGATAATGCGGGGGTGTCGAGCTGCGAAGCGCAGCAATATCTTTACCAGTTTCAAATCGACCGTCGATCAGTCGTTTGCGCACACGCGACGATATCGATTGATTAAACTGTTCTGTAGTTATCTCGGGAATGTCACTCATTCGAAGCGTCCTATGAAAGTTTGAAACATTCTCTGTTCTTTTTTAGTTGCAAGCCTGGCACCAATGATACGTAACAAGTCTTCGGATCTTTCGGTATACACGACCACTAAAATGCCTCGGTCGACTGGTCCGATGGCGATAAAGCGATCCTCGCCTTCTGAATGTTCGGTGCCTGTCTAGACCACCGCGTTGGAGCGGAGTTCATCAATGCTGTCCTCCGAGTACCCTAGCTCAGCGAGGATGGCGTCGGTGTGTTCCCCCAAGGTAGGAGCAGACCTTTGCACAACAGGCGGCGCCGGTTCGCTCATGTGGCTGGCACTCACCACATCTATAGACGCGCCGCTGTCATCGGGATTTGGAATACGGGTCAATGCCAATCGGTGTTGTACCTGTTCGTCGCTGACGGATTGCGCTAAGTCTTGAATGGGCGCGGCGGGGACGCCAGCTTCTTCGAGCACCGCTAGCCAATGGGCTGTGGGTTCGGCGGCAAACGCCGGGCGCAGTACCGCAAAGAAGGCCTCCCTGGCTTTGACTCGCTGCACGGGTTCGGGATGGGCCTCATACAAATCTTCGCGGCCCACCACCTGCATCAGTGCGCGTACTTGATTTTCGCGCAAGCCTACCACCTGGATGTAACCGTCCGCGGTGGCAAACACGTTGGCACTGGGCTGTTTGGTGGGAGAGGCGTTACCCATCAGTTCCGGCAGGGTACCGTTTACCAGATAGTTGCTGATCTGCGGTGCTTGCATCATAAAGGCTGTGTCCATCATGGAGATGTCCAGGCGCTGACCTTCGCCGGTGGCATGGCGGCGAAAGAGCGCCGCGCTCAAGGCGAAAGCGGCGTTTAACGCGGTGCTCATGTCCACTGAAAAATAGCCTGTGCGTACCGGACCGGTTTCAGGGTGGCCGCTGATGCTCATCATGCCCGAGGCAGCCTGGATGGCGCCGTCGAAAGCGGGCAACGCGGCTTTGGGTCCGCTTTGGCCGTAGCCGGAAATGCTGGCGTAGACGATGTCCGGCTTAACTGCGCGAATCGCTTCGTAGCCAAATCCCAAACGCTCAATGGTGCCCGGCTTAAAGTTCTCCACCACCGCGTCGCTGGTTTCCACCAGCTTGAAGACAATCTCTTTGGCCTGGGGGTGTTTGAGATCCAAGGTGAGGCTGCGCTTACCCAGATTGCAGGTGAGGAAAGACGGCGCCATGCCGTCGGCACCGCTGGACATCAAACCGCGGGTAATGTCACCCACGTCGCGTGCTTCTATCTTGATGACGTCCGCACCGAGCTGTGCGAGTTGTTGGGTCGCAAAAGGCCCCGCCAGAACTTGAGTAAAATCGAGAATGCGAAGGCCAGTGAATGCTTGTCGTTCACGCATGGCTAGCGCGGCACCAATTCAAACACCCACAGGTAACCGCTGGACACGATGTCCGGCGGCACTGGTCCGCCGCCCATGTATTTACGGCTGAGTTCTGCAAGCACCGGCTGCAGTTCCGGACCTTCGGTGATGCGTACCAACTGTCGGTCGTAGAGCTTGCCGTCTACGCGCAGAATGGCCCGGCCATCTTGCTCCGCCTGACTCGGCCATTGTTTCCAGATTTTGCCCCACCAAGTGGTCATGTAGCCGCTGGGAATAAATACACGGCCTTCATGCACTGCCAGCCACGTGGTGCGCGACGCCGCCGGTTCCAACAGCTGAAATTCCACCGTGTTGTAATTTTTGGCAAACGACCAATCCGGCTCTTCAGTGGCGGGTTCGCCGCTTGTGAACGGACCGCCGGCGATGACTTCCAAGGGGCCATCGGCAAAGCGCGCACCGACCAAAGTGCCGCCCACCACCAACACAATCACGCCGACCAGGTAGCCGATGACTTTTAGCAGGGTTTTCATGGTTATTTTGCTCTCGTTGAACTCTCCGGCGGGCATGGTCCCTTGAATGGTGGTTTTTGTCGAGGGTGGGCGTTACAAGCGCTATGCCAGTGCCTACACTAGCTGCGGAGCAAATGCGAACGAATGCGAACAAAGGTGAACTTGGGAGCACGCTGTGCCGGGATATGAGCAGGCGGTGGCCGCCATCGAGGCGTTGTTGCCGGACGTGGCTGCACGGGGCGACGAAATAGAGCGCACCCGGGCGCTGCCCGAGGATCTGGTGAGCCAGCTTAAACACATCGGCGCTTTTCGCTTGCTGATACCGGAAGCATTTGGCGGCTTTGAAACACCCTTTCAGACGTTTATGGCCGCCATCGAACACCTCGCCGAAGCGGACGCCAGCACGGCGTGGTGTGTGAATCAGGCCGCGGTCATCGGCACCACCTCACTGTGGCTGCCCGCAACAAAAATCCGCGAGATTTGGGATGCGCCAGATACCTCAGTGGCCAACGGGCCTCCGTTTGGGTGCACAATCACCCCTAATGAAGGAGGCTTTCTGCTGAACGGCCACTGGGGCTTCTCCAGCGGCTGCCAGCACGCCACCTGGATGATGGGCGCGGCCAAATACAGCGAGGGCGGGTACCGCATTGCTTACTTCAAACCGGAGCAGGTGACTTTCACCGACAATTGGCAGGTGGCCGGCCTTAAAGGCACCGGAAGTTTCGAATTTCGCATCAAAGATCTGCAATTACCCGCAGACCAAGTGGCGGACAATGCGGCTGCGCCCACCGTGGATAATGAAGTGACCCGTGTGCCGGGTTCGCTGCTGTTTGCAGTGAGTTTTGCGTCGGTTGCGCTTGGTGTGGCCCATGGTGCGTTGGCTGATGTGTTACAGATTGCACAGGGTAAGGTGCCGCGCTTTGCTGCCATTGGCTTGCGCGATGACCCCGACGTACAGCGTTTTGTGGGCTTGGCTCAAGCCTGCTGGCGGGCGGCGCGGGCGTATTTGTATGCCACCGTGGAAGAAGTGTTTGAGCAAGTTTGCGCAAACGGGCGCATCGATCATGAACAACGCGCGCAGCTACGCATGGCGGGCACGTATGTGATCCGCGAATGTGCGGAAGTGGTGGACCTGGCCTACAAGATTGCCGGTTCCACCGGCATCTATCAGCAACAGACACTGCAGCGACGCTTCCAAGACATGCACGTGATTACCCAGCATGTGCAAGCCCGCGAGTCTTATTACGGCCTGCTCGGACGCTACGCCATTTCCGGCGAGTATGAACTCACAGCCATGACATAATGCCAATATGAACTTGCGAGAAGACTTAGATCAAACCGTCTTTGTGCGAGGTGACAGCAAAGACTGGGTCGCTTCGCCACTGCCGGGGGTGGAACGCCTCATGTTGGACCGAGTCGGGGATGAGGTGGCGGTGGCCACCAGTTTGGTGCGTTATGCACCGCAGTCACAATTTGACCCGCACGGCCATGCCTTAGGGGAGGAGTTCATCGTGCTGGAAGGGGTGTTCTCCGATGAACACGGTAATTTCCCAGCGGGCAGCTATGTACGAAATCCCCCCGGGACGGCACACACGCCACACAGCGACCCAGGCTGCGTCATTTTTGTAAAACTGCGCCAGTTTGACGAGCAGGACTTAACACCGCTGGTGGCGGATATACCGTTCGACGATGCTGCAGACATTACCGTGGCACAAGAGAAAGAACTTTATCGCTACGGCGATGAAGTCGTGAGTGCGGTGCGGGTACCTGCTGGGGAGCGGTTTGCTTTCTCTGCATCTTACTACGTGCGGGAACTGCTGGTGTTGACCGGAGAATTGGACTGGCAGCAAGATCAAACCCATCGCTTAGGACCCTGGAGCTGGATTCGTATGGCGCCAGGGCAGCCACTGCGTGTTAACGCGGTCAGCCCCTGTGTGCTGTTCAGCAAAACTCGCCCGGTGTATCGGGCAGCGCAGGGGGATTAGCGGGATTCTCATAGCCTCAAAAATAAGAAAACCCTGCAGCTTCTTACAAAGTGGCAAGGTTCTCTCTCGGGTACCGAGACATGTGCTCGATACGGTTCAGGGGGCTAGCCCGACCAGGTAGCTCAAGGCTACTCAGGTCGGTCTGGTCACCCTGCGACGGTTTCCCACCGCTTGGCTGTCTTCTCGTGGCTGAACGTCTCCAACCGATCCGACTGCCCGTGACTCAAAGTCGTTGTTTTCCGACGCCTGGCTACGTCGCCCTTCGCGGTGTCCGGCACCTTAAAGATTTCGGGCCTTTCCCTTCGCCTTCGTACGCACTCCAGCTTAGTTCTTAACCCTTGAGCCGCCTTAGCCTGACGACCCTGACCCCGGCTAGGGATCTTAAGATTGTGCTCCGCGTTTAGATGGTGTCTTGAAACTCCCTTCTACTCTTGCGAGTGGTCTGTTCGCTTCCGTCTTCCTTCTCAACTCTTCGCTCAACCTTGGTAGTAACCTTACTCCTGCCATTTTTCTGCGCCAGCGAAACGTTTGCATGTTGCGGTGGATAGCATGGGGATAACGCAGTGGATAACTCAAAAAGACGGTGGAAAAGTATTGAAGTTTTTCTATCACTGTGAAAATGGCGTGAAGGAATCTCATGCAAGCAGCTGAAATTTTGAGGGATTTCTGACTATGAATGTCGCTCAAGTTGAGCAAGCGGGCGGCGGTTTATTAATGCAAAAGGTCGCGGGTAGGGCAGCTTAGGATAAGCAATTGACAGCATCTTTATTGCAGGTAACATACGCGCCCTCGCTTAAAGCGACGTCTGAACGCGGGTGTTTAGCTCAGTTGGGAGAGCGACGGCCTTACAAGCCGTAGGTCGCAGGTTCGACCCCTGCAACACCCACCACTTCTCTTAAAAAGAGAAAACGGAGCGGTAGTTCAGCTGGTTAGAATACCGGCCTGTCACGCCGGGGGTCGCGGGTTCGAATCCCGTCCGCTCCGCCATTTCCTTTAGGTGCTTACCGGAGACATAGGTAACACTTTATTCCGAAGACATAGGTAACACTTTCGGCGAGAAGGGGTTAACTATCGGCTCGAGCCGTTTACTGTCTTCGTCGAAGTATCCTAGATCGTAGCTTAGGAAGGTGACAAGCCATATCTTGTCACCGACTTCGGTTATTCCCACGGTTTCAGACGCGAACGCACGACTGAAGTTAATTTTCTTTTTTCCTAAACAGATCCGACCGCACGCGGTGACGTGGATGGTGCGATCATGCATGGGATATTCAGGCTCCTCAGGCGGTCTGTAGAGACGAGCTGAAGGTGTGTACACCTCGCCAGGATATTTCATTCCCAGTGCTTGGTGAGGCCGGTCATGGTTGTATTCGTCAATGAAGTCATCGAACTTGGCTTGCTGCTGTAAGAAGTTAAACGCAGCGGGTTTAGTGGCCTCTTTCTTGAGTGTGAGATGCATGCGTTCGTGTCGACCGTTCTGTTGCGGGTTACCTGGTTTGATACGTTCGATGTTGATGCCGAGCTTCAACCACCACACGGAGAGCTTGCTCAAGCCATACAGCGCGTTAGGCGCGGCGAAGGGTACACCGTTGTCAGTGCGGATCGCTGCAGGCAGTCCGAACTCTCTAAAAGTCTGTTCAAACACAGGTTGAGCAAGGACGTGCTTGGTTGAATCTAGGCCTTCACAAGCCAACAGATAACGAGAGCTGTAGTCGGTGATGGTTAGTGGATAACAGTACTTCTTGTTGCCCAGCATGAACTCTCCTTTGTAGTCGGCGCACCAGAGTTCGTTAGGGTGTTTAACATGATTCAGCGCTGTTCCCTGGGCTTTGTATTTCCTTCGCTTACGCCGTTTTACTAACCCATGGCGATCTAGTACGGCATGGATCGTGCTGGTGGCAGGGGGTTTTACATCGGGGAATTGGCGAATGATCTTTTCGCGGATTTTAGGAGCACCCCAATTGGGGTACTCCTGTTTCACAGCAAGGATGGTGCGTTCGATCTGAAAGGGCAGCTTGTTCGCATGCCGGTAAGGTCTTCGCGTCTGATCCTTGAGGCCGTCCAGACCCATCGCTTTGAAGCGATTGTAGATTTTGTATCCGGTCTTACGAGAGATCCCAAACTCTCGACAGACCACGGCCATTTTTTCTCCGTCGAGAATTCGGGCGACAAACTTAATTCTTTCATCCATAGGGCTACACTCTTTCCAGGGCATTTGTCCTTCCCAAATGCCTGAATGTGTAACCTATGTGTCCGGAATAGTGTGTAAACTATGTTTCGGGAAGCTCAGCTGGTCTGTACCGGTCAGATGGTTTACAGATCATAGCGGACACATGGTTTACACTTTTGCCGGTACCGAGATAGAGGGATTAGCTGTGGGTTCCACGCGTCCCTCCTTCTCATCAAAGAATCCTAAATCGTAGTCCATAAAACTCACAAGCCAGATTTGGTCTTCCACTTCTCGTATCCCGACCATTTGTCCGGCAAAAGCGCGGCTTAAACTGATCTTTCTTTTGCCGATGCAGATTCGCCCACAGTGGGTAATACGTACGGTTCGATCATGGAAAGGATATTCTGGCTCTCTTGCAGGCCTGTATGATCGAGTCGAAGGTGTAAATAGGTCGCCGGGGTATCGCCCCTTAAGTGGCTGGTGAGGACGTTGATGGTTGTAAATCTCTACGAACTGATCGAAGCGTTCCTGTTGTTGTAGGAAGTTGAACGAAGGCGGTTTAGTGGCGTCCTGTTTGAGGGTTAAGTGCATGGGCTCGTGTCGCCCGTTTTGTTGTGGCTGACCGGGTTGGATCCGTTCAATCTTGATCCCCAGTCGTAGCCACCAGACAGAGAGTTGAGTCAGTCCAAAGAAAGCATTGCCAGAGCCAAACGGTGTGCCGTTATCCGTTCTGATAGCGAGGGGTAGGCCGTATTGCTGGAAAGTGCGTTCAAACACGGTGAATGCCAGGTCTTTACGGGTTGAAGGTAATGCTTCACACGCAAGCAGGTAGCGGGAACTGTAGTCAGTGATGGTTAAGGGATAACAATACTGTTTGTTACCCAACATGAACTCGCCTTTATAGTCAGCGCACCAGAGCTTGTTGGGCTCTGTGACGTGATGTCGATCAGTCCCCTCAGCGCGGCGTCTTTTGCGTTTACGACGTTTAACCAGGCCATGGCGATCGAGTACAGCATGGATGGTGCTTTTAGCGGGCGGTTTGAGCATCGCGAACTCGCGAATCACTTTGTCACGTATTTTTGGCGCACCCCAACTTGGGTGTTCTTGTTTAATCTGCAGGATCAATCGCTCGACCTGATAGGGCAGTTGGTTGGCTTGTCGATAAGGTCTTCGGGATCGATCGTGAAGACCTTCTAAGCCCAAGGTCTTATAGCGATTGAAGATCTTGTAGCCGGTGACTCTTGAAATACCGAACTCGCGACATAGCGGTGCCATTTTCTCGCCTTCTAGAAGGCGAGCTACGAACTTAAGACGTTCATCCATCGGTTTACACTCCTTCCATGGCATCTGGGTGTCCTCCCAAATGCCTCATTGTGTAAACCATGTGTTCGGTATAAAACGTTAACTATCTGTCGGGTACCTCACTTTTCACCCCTCTCCATAGCTCTCAGTTTTATCAATAAAAACATTGAGTTAGAAGGAATTCGCTGACTCTGAGCTCGTCATCGTTTCTCATAGGTTCTATGAGTATTTTGTATGTAAGCTTGTAGGTAGAAGGTTGGGGTCCCGAAACCGACTCTCGGTCACTAAGATTCGTACCGTTGAAAAACCAGGCGCATATGCCGATGGAAATGGCCTTTACCTGCAAGTTCGCAAAGCGAGCGACAACGTCTCCAAAAGCTGGATCTTCCGCTACATGCGCAATGGAAAGGCGCACAACATGGGATTGGGCTCAATACATGTTGTGTCCCTTGCTGAAGCAAGATTGGCTGCAAATGAAGCACAGAAACAATTGCACCATGACATTGACCCGCTTAAGGCTAAGAAGAAACGTAAAGCCAAGTCGAGCATGCCAACATTCAAGGAAGGTGCAGCCCGGTACATCGACATTCATCGCCCAACCTGGAAGAACCCGAAACACGCGAATCAATGGGCGAATACGCTGCGTGATTACGCCGAACCCATCATTGGCTCGCTAGGTACTGAAGAGGTCCATCGTGATCACGTCATTCATATTCTCGAACCGATATGGCTTGAGAAGGCGGAAACTGCATCTCGTGTTCGTGGGCGTATCGAAAAAATTCTCGATTGGGCGGCGGTCGAGGGATATCGGAGTGGTGACAATCCGGCCCGCTGGCGCGGAAACCTTGAGCACTCTCTCCCCAGTCGTGTCGCAACTCAGAAGGTCGTTCATCACTCTGCGCTACCTTACGCTGAGGTGCCAGCCTTCTACAAAAGGCTCAGCAAAGAAGACGGAATGGCAGCTAAAGCACTCCAATTCCTCATTCTCACGGCTGCTCGTACAAGTGAGGTGCGGTTTGCCACCCCTGATGAGTTCGACCTGAACACCAAGGTCTGGACTGTACCGGCAGATCGCATGAAGGCCGGCAAGGAGCACCGAGTTCCACTGACCGCTCCAGCCGTCGCATTAGTTCACAAGTGTTTGTCTGAAGATGAATACGTGTTCTCTTCCTTTGAATCGAAGGCGATGTCCGAAAACGCAATGCTAGCTTTGCTTAAGCGGATGGAAGTGGCGGGCATTACCGTCCATGGCTTTAGGTCCTCGTTCCGCGATTGGGCAGCGGAACAAACAGACTTTCCCAAAGAAGTCGTCGAGGGAGCGCTGGCGCACAAGTTGGTAGATAAGGTAGAAGCAGCATATCTCAGGACGGATATGCTCAAACTTCGACGAGAGCTCATGACTCAATGGTCAGCTATCTGCGTTGAGTTGGAAACTCCGTTCCTAGAAGACGGAATCGAGTGATGGACATGAGCGATCGGGGTTCGTTCTCACGGGGTGCGCAATACAACTCTCAGACCGCGTCCTTGGCAATACTGTCGTAGTACATATGTGTCAGTTCGGACTGGAAATAATCATCAATCAATAACTTCAAAAAGAGATTCTTAGACGCTTTGGATGAGAGCAACAGTTTCGTACCGTCGTCGTTGTAAGAAAACTGACCTTTCAACGCTGGATGTTGCTGTGTGAAATTAATTACGTCCTGAACAGGGATGCTTCCCAGAACTGGTGAACCACTTGTGCATCGAACGAGCTTTCTGGCGAAAGCAATGTCATCAAGGCGAGCCTCCAACACGCTATGAACCGCAAGAAGCTCGGACGAAGCGATGGCCTCGATACCAGCCTGGGCAACGTTCTTGATTGCTTCTTGGAAGCCAAAAAATCTCTCAAGTGTATTGAGATTGAAGCTGTAATGGGTCTCATCGATAGTCAAAAACTCGAGCGTTCCGTTGACTTTGATGATTTCAGAGTCAAGTTTCTTGAAGCGATTGTTTGCGTCAGGCAGCAAACCAAACCAGTTTCCTGGCTTTAGGAAGGAGACGGGATACTGGTGTTTGTAGATCGACAGTTGTGTTTCATGGTTGCCAACCAAGACCAATATTGCTCTCAATTGGTTTAGATTTTCGTCCGGCGCGTTTAAAGGTGTATGGTCGTCTCGTCGTTAGGAAATTGTTTGCGCGAGAGGGTAACTGCTATGTAGAAGGTAAAATTGCCATAACAGGCACTTTTCCCGTCCTGCTAAAATCGCGACCAAAATGCCAAGGTACACCGGGAATTAATCGCTCGATGTCCTCATTAGCAGCGTACCACTTCAGGGTAGAGTAAAAATGTTGGCGGCCTGTAGTACTAGGCCACCAAGACGTGCTCTTCGAAGATATATGCCAATATCGTATCGTAAATTGATTTTGAGTTTACGGCGTAGGAAATCGCCTGTGGGGGCACGCAGAATGGGAGGTATTTCGGCCCGGTGGAAGACCTAATAGCTATCCGGCCCCAACACACTGGCAGACCGTTGTTGTCGCAGCATCCATAGTAACTCCTGCAACGAGCGCTATCTGTGCTTGGTTGTTTGAGCTAATGGCGTCCCACGATAGGCCTGCCTTGGATGCGGCCAAGGCGGAGCAAGCGTTGCGTGTACAAGTTTTTCAGGTTTGCTGTTAACTTTCGAAGATTCAGGTCACCGCCGCCGGGTTGCTCTGGATAACGTCTTGCGAGCACAGCATTAAATGGGTACGCTGAGAGTGCTTCTGGAAATGGAATTTGTATGCAGTCCACAACAATGTTGTTCGTCAAAGACGTAGAAGTTGCCTCACGCTGGTACCAGGATTTTTTGGGCGTCAAATCGGGTCACGGCGGACGCGAATTTGATATGTTGTTAGCAGACGACAAGGTGTTTCTTCAACTTCATCTCATCGAGCCTGGTCACCATGATCATGAAGTAAGCACTGAAAATCCACTCGGTCATGGGGTGGTTCTTGTAGTGTATGTGAATGATATCGAAGCCGTATTCGCGAAGGCTGGGGACATGGGAATAGAGGTCATCTCT
>JANQKS010000006.1 GCA_028281005.1 Pseudomonadales bacterium | reverse complement strand
CGCACCTTGATGGGGCCCAACCCCACCGGCGGTACGCCGTCTAGCCCAAGAACCCCACAAACCCGCTGATCCTAAGTTATAAAGTGGTTTGAGCACTAGGTTCAAGACATGTCAGATGAACACCTCAAATGGAGTCTGATCTCGGTGAAGGGGATTGCGATTCGTAACGGTGCCGTTGCCTTGGTGCGCAATGCGCGTGATGAATGGGACCTTCCCGGGGGCAAGCTGGAACGGGGAGAAACTCTCGCGGAATGCTTGTCGCGAGAGTTTCTTGAAGAGCTTGGCATTGATGTTACGTGGGGGAGTGTTGTCGATGTTGTACATCATCATGTCCATGACAACATTGTTGTGGTCATCGTCGGCTGTGGTTCGGTATCGGATGGTGTGCTCGAAATCAGTGACGAGCACTCTCAAGTAAGCTGGTTTCAGCTGGACCGGCTAAACGAACTTGATATCCCGCCCCTATACCTGCAAGCGATACGCAAGTGGTGCGAGTAATGGCGGACACGATGAAGGTAAGAGAAGCGCGAGCCGGTGATTTTGAACGCGTTATGGCGTTGTATGCCCAGCTTCATCCGCAAGACCCCCGCGTTGATGATGGCTCAGACCGCCGCGTTTACGATGAGATTCTTGCCACGCCCAACCTGTATCTGTTTGTGCTTGAGGATGAATCGGGCGTTCTGAATGCCACCTGCTACCTGAACATCATTCCGAATATCACACGGCAGGCATCCCCTTATTGCGTTATTGAAAACGTGGTCACAGAAGCGAGCCGCCGCAATCAGGGTCTTGGAAAGCAGATTATTGCTTACACCCTACAGTTTGCTTGGGATCGGGGGTGTTACAAAGCCATGTTGCAGACGGGGTCGCGACGCGAATCGACGCACAACTTTTACAAGTCCTGCGGGTTCAGAGGTGATGACAAGTTTGCCTTTGTTGCGCGCCCAGAGGGCCAGTCGGATACGGGGTAGACCGCGGCTACCAACTTCGTTAAGGTGTAGTACTCCGCAAAAACTGTGCGGAGCGTCACAAAAATAGGCAACCAAAGAGTTGCGTTTTTTCCATATCTTCTGAACACGGACTATCGAAGACACAACATTTCCAGGGGGAAGTTGTATGTTGGTGTCTGCAAGTAAACGCGGTCTTTGGACCATAGCGTTGGTTTTATTGCAGCTGTTCGTGATTCCGGATGCGCTCGCCACCGGCACCCACAAAGCCAAAATCAGCCTCGATAAGCGGGTCACCGCGTTTGAGCAGCATCCGGATGGCACCTGTCGAATTGAGTTCCAGCTCAAGGTCAAGAACCGCGGCAGCGACAAATTGGTTGATGTGCAAATCTATGACCATGTCGCCAAGCACGTCGCACCGGGTCAAGTCATCAACATCGACCATGTCACCTCCGATGTGTTTGAAGTAAATACTCACTTCGACGGAATCGCCCAGAAACGGCTGCTAAGTTCAGGACAGTTTCTTAAACCGGGGAAGCGTGGGAAGGTCAATTTTCGCCTCACGTTGCAGCCGGCTGCTGGTAAAAGCGACTACGTGAATAAGGCTGATGTCGTGGGCACCAGCACGCGCACGCATAAACAGGTTAAGGATTGGGCCAAAACGCATTTCCACTGCCCTCCTCCGCCAGACCCGCAATTGCCGCAAATTGGCTCTGCCAAGCAATTCCGTGACCTCACTTTGGTGGGTATCGATAGCTACGAGGTGACGGTCCGCTCGGTGGTTGAGAATTTATCAAATGATCTACTTGCAAGCGTTCAGTTGCAGGATGATTTGATGCAAGCATTCCCAGATGTGTCGAGCATCCAGATCGTCGCCCCGCCACAGGTGATTGCGGGCGCACCGTTGACGCCAAACAACAATTATAACGGTCAAGGTGATGTTAACCTGCTCACCGGCACGGATGATTTGGCCCCCGGCGCTCGTTCGGTGTTGGAATTTCGCCTGGCTGTCACGCTCGCAGACAGCTTAGGGCCATTTAGCAATCAAATAGTTGCATTAGCGACCGCGCCATCTGGCGAAACCGTATCCGACCCCTCCGACGATGGCGAGGAAACGGATCCCAATGGCAATGGCATTGCGGATGAGGCGGGTGAAAACGACCCCTCGGTGATTCAATTTCCGCCGTTTGCCGTCGGGTTAGCCAAGGCGTTGACCTCGATCAGTGCCCTTGGCAACGACCGCTACGCGGCTGAGTTTTCATTGTTGGTGGAAAACCTCTCGAGTCTAGCTGCGCCTAACGTTCAGGTGAGCGATGACTTATTGTCCGGACTCGCTCCGGTGCAAAACCTTAGCATCACGGAACTCACCGTCAGTGGTGGTTTGAGTGAAGTTGCCCCCGACTTTGATGGGATCGGTCAGGTGGATCTGTTAGGTGGCAACGAAACCCTGGTCCCGGATGCCCAAGCGAACATTAACCTTCGAGTTGAATTCGCCACAACCGATCGTTCGATCAGGCTTAATCAAGCCTTTGTTCGTAGCGTGGGTGACGTAGGCAATCTGCTGACTGAAGATGCTTCGGACGATGGCACTGACCCGGACCCTAACGGTAATGGCAATCCAAGTGACCCTGGTGAGGACGACCCAACCCCCATCGAGTTACCTGAACAACCTGCACCCCCGGTCATTGGTCTTGCCAACGAGCTCAGTAATCTGGTCGAGATAGCACCGGGCCAGTTTCAGGCCGAGTTTATCCTGCGTGTGGAAAATCTTGGGGACGTAATCGCTCCGGGTGTGCAGATTGTCGATGACTTCGCGTCAACGTTTGCGTCGCTGCCTTCTGTTCCTCCTCTCGCTCCTTTCGAAGTGATCGACGTGAGCGTTTCCGGTGATTTGAGCGAGCTCAATTCGAGCTTCGATGGCACCAGCGACACCGAGCTTCTGAGCGGCAGCGAAAGTTTGCCGGTCGGGGGCCGTGCCGAGATTGTCGTGCAGGTCAACTTCACGCCCGGAATTGAATTGGGGCCGTTCAGTAATCAACCGGTGGTGACCAGCTCAGACAATGGTGGAGTGATCGCCAGCGATCCCGCGGATGATGGCGCAATAGTTGATAGCGATGGGGATGGCAATGCAAATGAAGCGGGGGAGAACGACCCGACCGTGTTTTCCTTACCCCCAGTACAAATTGGGGCGGCAAAGTCGTTGACCGCATCGGTTCCGCAGCCGGGCGGTGCCACGGATCTTACTTTTACTTTCGTGATCGAAAATTTGAGTCCGTCCCGCTCGGCACGGTTTGTCCAGCTCAACGACGACCTATCGGACAGTTTCCCTGGTGCCAGTTTGACCTTGATTAGCCCAGTCGTGGTGACCGGTGGATTATCCCTGGCCAATGCCGATTTTGACGGTGACGGCGATACCCGCTTGTTGGCCGGTAGCGAGACCTTGGCCGCCGGAGAGAGTGCCGCGGTTGAGTTTACTGTGCGTGTCGCTGGCGTGAGCGGAGATTTTCTCAACCAGGCAGAAGTCACTGCTGCTGAAAGCGAAGATGGCGAGCCTGTATCCCGTGACCTCTCCGATGATGGCGCGGATCCGGATCCAAATGGCAATGGCGATCCCGGTGATGCAAACGAGGATGATCCGACGCCGATAAATCTTCCCGCTGCCGCACCGGTTTCCATTGGTGCGGCCAATGCGGTGACTGGAATCACCCAGACCGGTCCGAGTAACTATCAGGTAGAGCTGACCATCACGTTGACCAACCTCGGCGCTACGACCGCAAGCAACGTGCAGCTAAACAACCCCCTCGCCACGACGTTTGCAAACATCCCCAACTTTAGCGTGGCGGCAGTCGCCATCAGTGGCGCGCTGAACCAATTGAATCCCGCGTTCGATGGGGATGGTGAAACCAACCTGTTATCAGGGCTCGAAAGTCTTGCCCCCGGCGCATCAGCGCAAATTGTGCTTACCCTCGACATCGATGCCGGCACTGAATTGGGGCCCTTTGTCAATCAAGTCACCGCCACCAGTAGCGATGGTGATCGCGTGCTGGCCGAAGACTTGTCGGATGATGGCCTGGTGGTCGACAGCGATGGCGATGGCAACGCCAACGAAGACGGAGAAAATGACCCCACCATATTCAGCCTCATGCCCGTCTCCATTGGGGTGGCTAAGGCGTTGAGCAGTGTTACGCCGGTTGAAGACCAGGTGTTTGATGTGGCCTTTAGCTTGGCGCTTGAAAACCTGAGTGCCACGCAGCCGGCCAGCTTTATCCAACTGACGGACAATCTCGCTGAGGCGTTCCCGGGCGCAGATCTCTCTATCGTCGCACCCCCCGTTGTGAGCGGCGATTTGAGTTTAGGCAATGCCAGTTTTGATGGCCGCGCGGATACCAATCTACTCTCCGGTACCGAGAATCTTGCCGTGGGTGGGGCAGCACAAGTTGTCTTTACGGTGCGCGTGGCCGGTGTAACCGGTACTTTCACGAACCAAGCCCGCATGACGGCCGCACTGTCTGAGGGTGGGCAACCCATAGCGCAAGACCTGTCCGACGATGGCATCAACCCTGACAGCAATGACAACGGACGAGCCAACGACCCCGGCGAAGATGACCCGACCCCGGTCACACTCTCCAGCGAGCCGGACCCTGAGGATACGTCGATACTGGGCTTGGCGAAAAGCGCCGGTATGGCGGTGGCCAACGACGACGGCACGTTTACGATTCCGTTCACTTTTCGGGTGGCTAATGTGGGGGATACGTCCTTAACGGGGTTGCAGATTGTAGATGACTTTGCTGCCACGTTTCCGCCGCCGAGTGAATTTACGGTGGCGGATGCGCCTACTTCAGACACCTTAAGTGTCAATCCGGCCTTTAACGGCCGCGACGATGTGCAATTGCTGCAGGGCAGCGACACCTTGGCGGCGGGTGCTGTTGCCACGGTCAGTGTCGAAGTTGTGCTGACACCCAATGGGCAAACGCAATTTTCTAATTCCGCTACAGCCAGCGCACGTGATCCTAATGACGACCCTGTCGAGGATGTATCGACGGACGGTACAGAAGTAGACCCGGATAATGATGGCGATCCCACCAACAACAATGACCCCACCCCGGTTGTCGTGCCCGGTGATGATGGCAACGTCGGCGTCATTGGTATCGCCAAAACCACGCTTAACGCAAGCGTTGTCGGGCAGGGGGAGATTGAAGCCACGTTCAGCCTGTTGGTCGAAAACCTCGGCGCCGCGCCGCTGAGCGACGTGCAAATTACCGAAGACCTGACGCAGGCTTTCCCAAGTCCGGCACAGGTGAGCGTGGTAACGCCACCCACCATTGAAGGTGCGCTGAGTGAACTCAATCCGGCTTTCGACGGAACATCACAAACCACTCTGCTTAGCGGTAGCGAGTCGTTAGCGCCGGGTGAGACCGCAACCTTGGTGTTTACGATTCGCGTGGCGTTAAACGACGCGACGGGACCATTCAGCAATCAGGTAGTGGCCGTCGGTATGAATCCGGGCGGCGATCCAAGCGAAGACCTGTCGGATGACGGTGTCGACCCAGACCCGAATGGTGATGGTGATCCGGGTGGACCGAACGAAGACGATCCCACGGTGGTCGATTTTCCGGCCGCGCTGACGGGCACCGTGTTTGAAGATGTGAACGTTGATAGTCAATTTGATGCGGGCGACCTGCCGCTGGGTGGCTGGATCGTAGAACTGTTGGATTTAGATGGGAACGTCATCTCAACGACCACAAGCGGCACAGACGGGACATATGCGTTTATGGACCTTCCGCCCGGTAGCTATAGCGTCCGCTTCGTGAACCCAGAATCCGATGCGGTTTGGGGTGCACGCCCCGCGACGTTGATCGCTGCAACAACAACCCGAGTTGATTTTCCGGTGGTGCCGGGAGGACGCTTCTACAACAGTGCGACCCGCGAGCCGGTGGCTGGCGTCGAGGTTGCCTTGGTCGATAACTTCGGTCAGCCGCTGGATAACAGTTGTTTGTTGCCTGGACAGCAGAACCAAGTTGTTGGTGACAGTGGGGCCTATCGTTTCGATGTGCTGCCGGGGTCGCACCCAACCTGCCCCACCAGCTTGACCAACTACCGGCTTGCCATCGTGAGCACACCAGCGGCTTTTCAGACGCGACCGTCCACGGTATTGCCTGTGAGCGCAGAAGCGTTGGTGGTGGCGAATTGCGCGATCGATCCGAACCCAGAACCACCTTGCGTGGTGCAGGCGCAGACAACACCACCGATGGGCAGCCAGGACACCACCTATTTTTTGCAGTGGACGCTTGCCGAAGGCGACCCGCGGGTGACGAACAACCACATACCTTTGGATGCTGTTGACGTACGGTCGCTGACGGTGGTGTCGGTCGTCAAACGTGCCGAACAAAATACAGCGGTGCAGGGTGATCTGGTGGGTTACGAGGTGCTGGTCACCAACCCGGTAAATTCCGACACGCCGCCGATTGAGATTCTGGACAACGTACCCGCCGGATTTCAATTTGTGCCTGGCACACAATCCCTGCGGCTGCCGGGCGCCGACAATGTGCTCGATACCCTTGATGATGTGGTCACGCCGCTTGAGACCAGCGGCGTAGACCCCACGGTGATGGGACCGTTTGTGGTACCCGGGGCAACCACCGTTGCGGTCCGATATCTGGTGCGTGTCTCTACCGGTGTGACCCGTGGCGAGTACGTGAATACCGTCACGCCAATCCTTGGCGGCACGCCGGTGGGTGAGCCGAGTTCGGCGTCTGTGGAGGTGGTCGGTGACCCGATCTTCGAACAGACCACCATCATCGGCAAAGTATTTAATGACGCCAACCGTAATGGTCGACAGGACCCGGAAGAATCCGGATTGCCGGGCGTTCGACTCGCGACGGTCAGTGGTTTGTTGATTGAAACAGACCGCTACGGCCGCTATCACATCGCGGATGTCGATGTGCCGCGTGCGGAACGCGGCGCCAACTTCATCTTGAAGCTGGACACCGCTACGCTGCCGCGGGGTGCTGAGGTTATCTCAGAAAACCCGCGGGTGATCCGGATTACCCAGGCGCTGATGTCGAAGATCAACTTTGCGGTGCACTTGTCCAGCCAGGAACCGATTGTCGAGGAGCAGCCACGCTACAAAGTGGTACGGACCACGACACAATTTGCCGACGAGTACATCGAGCCGGTGCGTTTTGCGTCGGGTCAATCTGACATCCCGCAAAGTTATCTGCGCACCCTCGATGAATTGTTGGAGCGCTACAGAGACAAACAAAATCTGCGTGTGCGTTTTACCGGTCATACTGACAACCAGCCGTTGAGTCCACGCGCCGCGCAGAAATATGGCGACAATCAGGGATTGTCGGAAGCGCGTGCCCGTGAGGTAGCTGAATTTGTCATACAAGAGCTAGAGCTAGATCCACAGGTTGTCGAAATCATCGGTCGGGCGGATCGTGAAAGTGTGGCTTCTAATGCGACTTTAGATGGCATGCGCCTCAACCGCCGGGTTGAAATTGAGATTTTGTTCGATAGCGCTGTGCGTGAAGAATCTGTCGTGGAGGGTGAACTCAACCCAGCCCTTGCGGGGGCGGCAGCGAGCACGACGCGAGAGCGCTTCACATCCAGCATGGAACGCATAGAACCTGTGCGCTTTGGTTCTGGACAAATCGAGATGTCCGCCGGTGCACAACGTGAGCTCGATCGAAGTTTGGCCAACTTCGGCAGCGTCGAAGTGCAAGCCCTCTCAGTGGTGGGCCACGCCGATGCGAGCCCTTACGCAGGGGCCGATAGTGAAAATGGTGACGATGGCAATGACACTTTGTCTCGGCAGCGGGCCGAAGGGGTGGCGGCCTATATCTCCCAGCGACTGGGGATCCCCGCCAGTGCCGTGACGATTGCGGCAAAGGGTGCCGCTGAACCCGTTGCAGACAACACCACGGTCGCCGGCCGCGATTTGAATCGTCGTGTAGAGGTCAGCCTAACCGTGCGACGTAAATCTTCTCAGGTGGAAACCACCTATACCGCCATCACCCCGGTTCGCACCGAGCGTTGGGTGGAAACCCCCCAGGGTGGACGCTTGTGGATGAGCGAAGATGCACTGCTGCTCAAACCCAGGTTGGATGTGATGGCCTTAACCGAGTTGGTGGTCGACAGCCAAGGCCGCATGCTTGACGCGGTGCCGTTTGCTGCCCACGGTAACTACGGTGCGCTGGTCGAGCGCTACCAGCTCGACATTTATGACGCCCGGGACACCGATTACCTAAGACCGCTTGCATCCCTACAAGCGGAGCGGCTTGATTTCCCGGTGGCGTTTGAATGGTTGGATGACGAACCCACGTTCCGTCCGGGTCAACGGCTGACCTATGTACTGCGAGCCCAAGCAGGCGGTACCGAAGATGCGACCCATGCGCGTACCTTGCAAGTGGTGCGTGATACAAAACCCACCCTCTTGCGGGTAGATCCCGCCACTATATGGTCGCAGAACAACCTTGATGCCCAGCGTATCAATCTGCGGGGTAGCCGCATACGCGTCCACGGCGCAGATTTTGCGCCGGGGTCGACAGTTAACGTGGCGGATACCGACGTGCCGGTCGCAAATGACGGTCGCTTTGTGTATGAATTTTATGCGCAACCCGGCACGCATGCGTTGCCGGTTTCGGGTCGGAGTACTTTGCCGGGTGAAAATGGCAGCGACGGGTTCTGGCGTACCACGCTTAATCCGGAGGTTGATGATGACTATGCGTTCATCATCGGCCTTGCCAACCTAACCGTTGGCGATCACAGCTTAAGCGGTGATTTCGAACCTTTAGGTGTCGATGATCATTTTGATGAGTCGGTGTACGTAGATGGACGCCTTGCGTTTTATGCCAAAGCCAAGATTAAGGGTAAATACTTGATCACCGCGCAACTCGACAGTATCGAGGATGAGCTCAAGAATTTCACCGACAACTTGAAGCGTGAAGATCCGCGCCGCCTATTCCGCCAGTTGGACCCGGACCGTTATTACCCCGTGTATGGCGACGACTCCACCACGGTGAGTGACGTTGACAGTCAGGGGGCTTTCTACGTGCGCGTGGATTGGGATCGTAATCAGGCACTGTGGGGTAACTACTCCACCGGCATGACCGACACCGAATACCTGCAATACAACCGCTCGCTTTACGGTGCCATGCTCAGCCATAAGAGCAATGCAAATACACGCTTCGGCGACGCCGCCCGCTCGGTGACCCTGTTTGGATCGGAAGCGCAAAGCGCTGCTGCGCATGTCACGTTCCGCGCAACCGGAGGATCGCTGTACTACTTGAAACACACCGACGTGGTCGAGGGATCGGAGAAGGTGTGGGTCGAAGTGCGGCAGCGGGATACCCAACAAGTTGTCGAACGGCAGGATTTCATTGAAGGCCGCGACTACGAAGTGGATGCGTTGCAGGGGCGCATCATTTTGCGCCATCCGCTTTCGCAGGTCGTCAACGACCGTGGGCCTGCCATTGTGCGCTCTTCTGCCCTCGAAGGTGATGATGTTTATCTTCTGGTCGACTACGAATATGTACCGGATGATTTCACGGCTGAAGAAGCCACCTACGGCGGTCGGGCCAAGGTCTGGCTCGGCGATTATGTAGGCGTGGGCGTCAGCAAGGTGATCGACGAACGCGACGGTACAGATTTCGACCTGGAAGGTATCGACATTACGCTTAAAGCGAGCAATGGCACTTACCTTTCCGCGGAGATCGCGCAAAGTGAAGCACGGCAAAACAATGCCAACTTCGAATCTCTCGATGGCGGCTTGAGTTTCAGCTCTCAGAACTCGGTGATACCCGACGCGTTAACCGACGGCGACGCGCTAGCGTTAGAAGGCCGGGTGAATCTTCAGGACTTAAGCGACAATGTGCGCGGCGATGTACGAGCGTGGCACAAAGAAAGGGACGCGGGCTTTTCCGCGGGCCGGTTGCGTCAAGGCACCGAGGTGACGGAACAAGGGGCCGACGTTGTTGTGCAGCCGAGTGATACCGTCAGAATTACCGCGGGTTATGCAGAACTTGAAGAAGAAGGCTTTTCCCGCAGCGAGGTGGCGCGACTGCAGGCTGACGTTAAGCTTGGCCGAGTTACGGTTGGCGGCGAAATACGCCACGAAGATCTGCAACGCACCGTGGGGGCGCCGGGGTCTACCGGCACAACGCGCCAGCAGGGTGACGGTCTGCTCGCTGGCGTGCGTGTCGGCTACCACTTAAACGAAACCCAGACGGTGTACGCCTCAGCGCAAACCGGGCTCAACGAAGATGGCGAGTACCGCGACAACGACCTGTATGCCGTTGGCTTAAACACCCAGCTGAATGACCATGCCGCCATCAGTATCGAAGCCGCCGACGGCGACCGCGGTCATGCGCTGACCGGGGGGTTCGAGTATTCACCTGCTGAGCAGCTAACGCTAAACATGCAAGGTGGGGTTGGCCCGGGCGCGATTAGCCAATTCTCGGGCAACTATCGCCTGGCTGAAGGGCATGAGTTGTACGGTAGTTACGCGGTCGATCCGGATCGAACATTCGGCGAACATAATCTTCTCACCCTTGGCCAACGGCGAGACTTCGGCAATCGCTTTGGTATTTTCACTGAGTCTCAGTTTGGTAAGGATGATCAATACGCAGGCGCCAGTCATGCCTTCGGGGTGGACTACACCACCGACCAGGACTGGGTGTTGACGGCGCTCTTGCAGACGGCCGAGGACGAGCAGGGTGTCGGCGATATCGAACGTAACGCGGTGTCGTTTGGGGCTGCGGTGAAGCGAGATGACTACAAGGTCAGCGCCAAGGTTGAGTTCCGTGAGGATAAGAGCGCCACACGGGAAAGTGATCAGTTCTTGTTGAGTTCCAGCTACACAAGAATCGCCTCGCCTGCCCGCCGCTGGATTGGTCAACTTAATCTATCCTGGACAGACGATGAGCTGAACGGCGGTAAGACGGCTCGCTTTGTGGAGTTCGACATCGGCCACGCGTATCGGCCGGTAGATAACGATCGCTGGAACCTGCTGACCAAGTACGGCTATTTTTACGATCTGGTGAGCGCTGGGCAAAGTGCATCACGGCCGGATCAGCGAGTACACATCCTGTCTGCCGAGGCTCTGTATGAACTCAGCGCTCGCTGGGAAATTGGCGGCAAGCTTGCGGTTAAGGAAGGTGAGGTGCGGATGTTCCGTGATTCAGGCAGTTGGGAGGCCTACGGCCTCGGCCTTGCGGTCGTGCGTGGCCGCTATCATGTGACCAAGGCATGGGATGCTTTGGCCGAATACCGCTACCTGCGCGACCGGCATGGCGACAACCACCGCCACGGTGCACTGCTTGGTGTATACCGCCATGTGGGAGATCACTTTAAAGTTGGCCTGGGTTACAACTTCACCGACTTCAGCGATGACATCCGCGATGCTGAATATGACAACCATGGTTGGTTTGTGGATTTGATTGGAAAATTCTGATGAAGCAAACAACATAAAGCATAAACATAAAGGTTGGGGCTCGCATTTCTCCCAACAAGTTCGCAGGATAGGCGTGTACTGATCAGGGGACAAGTGCGTCAGCAAACATTCGCATCGGCGACCTCGATAAACCCAAGCTGGTGCTGTTCTTCGACGAAACCCATCTGCTCTTCGACGACATACCGGAGAGTCTGAGCGAGAAGATCGAGCAGGTGGTGCGCCTCATCCGCTCAAAAGCTGTCGGTGTCTATTGTGTCACCCAGAACGCAACCGATCTGCCTGAATCAGTGCTCGGTCAGCTGGGTTTGAAGATTGCGCATCGGCCCTCTCGGCGAGGCGGAGCGAAAGGAAGTGCTGTCCCGCTCGCCTATCGGGGACCGTTACGATGAGCCGATCTATCGGGAATCTGCTTGTGAGGTGCTCGAGGAGCGTGCAAAACAAGCAGCCGCGCGTGAGGCTGAGGCCGAACGTATCGATCCTCGTTGGTTAAACCTATCAATGAGCAAAACCGAGCGGACTAAGATAAAGTCAGGTCGAGACTGAGCAGGGCATGAAGGCTCCACAACCAAGACAATGGGTAGGACAAGAGATACCGCTCGACAACACTGGTTCTCAACGAAGCAATAGAAGACGGCTCACCCTTGCCGATCCACGCTGGTTGGAAGTAGTTGAATCGATCGATTTGTTGCAGTCGGTCAGAGCTCAGTCAAACTATCTGAAATGTCGACGACAAGCGTACTGGCTGGGGTTAATTGAATGTACGAGGTTAAGCACTTTGCCGAAGAGAGGCTGGAAGTCCAGCACGCGCTCATTCAGAAACACCCTTTAGGCTTGTTGATCTGTAACGATAGTAACGGGCGGTTTGTAGCGAATCCCATTCCTTTCTCGCTGGTCGGCGATAGCGGTGAGCTCGGAACTCTGAAAGCACATCTTGCTCGCGCTAATCCGCAGTGGTTGCAGTTGCAGGATTCAAAAGAGTGCCTGGTCGTGTTTCAAGGCGAAGAAGCTTATGTCTCCCCGAACTGGTATCCGACTAAGCACGAACACGGAAAAGTTGTTCCTACCTGGAACTATGTGACAGTACATGTGTGGGGGGTCCCCGCGGTGTTCGACGACCCAGATTGGATTAGATCTCAAATAGACCACTTGACTGACCAGCAAGAGGCAGATCAATTGGTACCGTGGAAAGTAGACGACGCTCCCTCAGAGTTCACATCATCGATGCTCAAAGGAATCGTGGGGATTGAAGTAACGATTGAGGAGATCCAAGGAAAATGGAAGGTGAGCCAGAATCGATCTGTAGCGGATATTGAAGGGGTCCACGCCGGTCTGACTGCGCTGGGTAAAATCCCAATGGCAGATCAAGTTGCTCAATACTTAGGCAATGAATGACTGCTGTTCCAAAGCTGGCCTCATCAATAATGTATACGGCGTTGAGTGAATACCAGCTATACCCGATAAGAGGGTAGAGCAGCTAGAAATAAACGTTTCAAAAGACTCTTCGGTGCCGCTCGCTGAAGAAATAGTATCTAACTTCTGACTCAGAAGTTATGGCTGAATTAGCTCCCTCGTGCTCAAACCACTTTATAACTTAGGATCAGAGTTCGCCAGCTTTGGGCTGGCAAGGAAGAGTGAGGAGTAATATCTGGATATTGCGACGAGCAATGACGCAGTTAGCGTAAAGAT
>JANQKS010000104.1 GCA_028281005.1 Pseudomonadales bacterium | reverse complement strand
GCTGGAATGCTGCCTCAAACGGCACCGAACTCAAGAACACCAAGGGACATGCAACGAACGTTCGCTTGCATTTTCAAAGTGGCGGAACACCATTTGGCGTTGAACCGAATCCAGAAACCATCCCGCGCTTTGAACATGACCTTTCTGGTTTGGATGGGAACCATTACCAATTCAACGGGACCTTTGTTGCGCAGTTGGTAGGACTGGAGCCAAGAGCGGCTTACGCCATTTGGCTATTCGGATTGCGAAGCGGCGCTAGTATGGAACAACGAGTCAGATTTGACGGCGAAGCCCGAATCGAATTCGTGCAATCAGCGGGTGACGGCCAGCTAGCTGTAAATAATAAAATTGGAAATAGCCAGGCACCACTGGCTGAGTACGCCCGAACAATCACTGCGGCAGATGATGGTACGATTCGCATCACCGTCCGTGGTGCTGGACCTCAGGGTCGTCCATATGTCATTTCGGGGTTGGCAATTGCCGCTGATACTACACATCCGACAACTCGCCCTGTAGCGTCGACGTCACACCCCACGACGAGTGCCGTGCCACCAAAAGCCACCTCGAAAACCAATACCCCAGCAAGAGCGATCCGAGTTACACAAAGTATAGATCCTCAGCGAGATATTCTTGGTGTACGTTTGGATATGTCGTTGGAAGAGGCAACTCGTACACTTGCTGAGCAGAAGCCAGATATACGCTTCACAATTAGTGAGCAAGATACGGGTGTATATCTCGACTCTCGATTGCGTGGGTGGATGTTTCCCGCCTTCATACTTGCAAAAAAACAATCCATGCCTGGCTACACAACGATTAGCGTGCATGGATATGGTCCACCTCACGAGGGCAAAGTCGCTACGGTGGGTCGGTACGAGTTTCTGCCAGAACCGATCCCTTGGCAGAACATGGTCGATGCTCTAATCGAGAAGTACGGTGCACCTAGTTTCAACAGTGGTCAGGGACCATCAGGTGCCCGCAATCTACTCGAAACGACCTTGTCATGGAGCACCGATCGCGGAGGCAGCCCCCTAAACAGTGCTGATGCGGTAAAGCGTTGCGGTGGGATTAACATGAGTCAAGCAGACACGGGCACAGGAACACAAATCGCGATGGAAGTCGGTTATGTTTCGAATTGGAAATACGCTGGAGTGCGGTCTAATTGCGGAGCGATATTGGAATACAAAATAACAGCTCACCCGAGCAGGCCTGAATATGCAACAGCCTATAGCGCTGTGATGTTCGATCTACCTCTCATCGTTTCGCGGAATTTAGACACCATTGAATTTACGGCGCGAGAAGCAGATAAAATCGCAGCCGAAGAAGCCAAAAACGCCCAGTCCCGCAAACCATCTTTATGACGTTTATGGGTAAAGGTAAGAGCGTGGGTCCGTATTCGCTAGAATGGCATCTGTCTCTTCTTGGCCGGGTCCAGCCTCGTGCACCGCACAAATCCAGGTTTCGTTGCTGGGTTCCGAGGAGCTTCGGGTGCTACATTTCGAACAAAACAAGCTGGCGCACACGTCGATCTAAACCCGCATTGGCGAGTCAAATCCCGATTTAGTGTTAATATCTGTGGGATATATCTATACCCGCACGTGGCACCCGATAACTGTATATATGCACGGTATTGGAGTCCGATTCGTCAACATAAACGGTCAGCGTATGGCAGCGAGGAAGCGGTGTACCTCCTCAGTCATCTCCTCAAACACTGTTTTTGGGTTGCTACGGGTTCGTTTCAGTATGGTGTAGGAGTGATTGGCCGTCTCCAGCCAGTGGATCTGAGCTTCGCTCATCTCGGCTACCACTTCAGTCAACAACTCAGCATGCGCCAGGTTGTCGCGTGTGCCGCTGAGAAACAGCACGGGCTGGGTGATGTCCGGCAGGTGCGCCGCCCGCTCGGTGCCTGGCCTTTTCGGCGGGTGCAGGGGAAAACTCAGGCAGATCAGACCCTCTGCGGCGACCACATGTTCGGCCATGGCATGGGAAGCCACGCGCCCACCAAAGCTGTGGCCCGCGAGCAACAAAGGTAAATCAGAGGCTGCCTGTAAATGTGCCGCGGCAGCCGCGATGCTATCCACCGCAACCGCTTTGCTGTCGACGCGTCGCTTGCCCGCCATCAAGTAAGGGAAATTGAAACGCAACGTCGACACCCCGGCCTCGGCAAAGGCGGCGGCTATCGCCTGCATCGTCGCATGCTGCATCCCCGCACCTGCCCCGTGGGCTAACACACACTGAGCAGATGGGTCGGGGGGGACTTGGAGGAGCGCATCCAGCGCCCCGGCAGGCGACTCCAGCACAACGCTGGATTCTCCTACCGGTAAGGACATAGACGCTTAAGCGACTTCGTTGATGCTGTTGATGATCTTGCCGACCAGACCGTAATCCACGGATTCTTCGGCGCTCATCCAATAGTCACGGTCGGTGTCTTCGGTGACTCGTTCCAGCGGCTGCCCGGTTTGCTGGGCAATGATGCCGTTGATGCGTTCCCTGGTTTTGACAATTTCCCGCGCGTGTATCTCGATGTCCGAAGCATCGCCACCGAACCCGCCGGCGGGCTGGTGGATCAGGAAGCGCGTATTTGGCAAACAGAAGCGGTGTTCTCGCTCTGGCGCGAGATATATGTGGGTGGCAATACTGCCCACCCAACCGGTACCCACCGTACGCACAACGGGTTTGATGTAACGAATAATGTCAAAGATGCTGTCGCCGGATTCCACGTGCCCACCCGGTGAACTGATATACAGTGTGATCGGATCGTCGGACTCAAATGCCAGCGCCAATAAGCGCTCTGCCAAGCGCCGCGAAACATCTTGATTCACCTCGCCGAACAAGGTCAGCGTGCGGTGCTTCAGCAGCATGGACTCAAGCGGATTAAAGGTTTTGGCTACGTCGGCTATCTCTTGTTCGCCATCCAATGAAGTCATTGGTTTACTCCGTAATTCAAGTAGTATGATTCAGGCCGCGTAGTTTAGCTGCATTCCAAGAAAAAGTAGCAGCTGTGATCAAAAAAAGGGGGAACCATGCCACTCGCCGCTGAATATGCCGCTATGTTTGAGCAAATGGCCGAGCAAGAGCCCGCACCGCCAATTTACGAAATGACCCCGGAACAGGGGAGGGAACTGTACCGCGTTATGCGCCCGGTGATTCCTGAGTTGCCCGTGCACCAGAGCGAAGACCGCACCATTAGCGGCAGCTTGGGAGACATCCCACTACGCATCTACACCCCTGAAGGTGACGGACCGTTCGGCATCTTGATGAATTTTCACGGTGGCGGTTGGGTGATTGGCGACTTGGATACCGCCGATGCGGTATGCCGGCAGATGGCGACCCTGGCTTCAGTGGTGGTGGTGTCCGTCGATTATCGAATGGCGCCTGAAGATCCTTATCCGGCCGCCGTTATTGATGCCTTTGAGGCCACCCAGTGGGCTGCGGACAACATGGCTGCACTCAACGGCAACGGTAAACTCGGTGTAATCGGCGAAAGCGCCGGCGGTAATCTGTCTGCGGTGGTGAGCCTTAAAGCGCGTGACCAGGGGGGGCCGAAGATCAATTTCCAATGCCTCCTTTACCCGGTCACCGATTGCGACCTCACCCGCGCCTCCTATGTGGAAAACGGCGAAGGCTACATTTTGGAAACAAAAACCATGCAGTGGTTTTGGGATACTTACTGTCCGAACGCGAGCCAGCGCGAAGAGGCGTACGCCTCGCCCATACGCGCGACTGACTTAAGCAAGTTGCCACCCGCACTCATTGTGACCGCCGAGTTTGACCCTTTGCGAGATGAGGGTGAAGCCTACGGCGACGCGTTGGATGCGGCGGGGACAGAAGCTACGGTGGTGCGTTATGACGGCTTAGTGCACGACTTCATGGCCACCGCACCTTTGTTCGAGTGTTCCAAGGCGGGTCTGGAGGCTACCATCAGAGCCATCCGGCAACACCTAAACTAACCGCGAGACGGTTATGTTGTATGTGCTGATTTGCGAAGACAAACCTGACAGCGAAGCGCTGCGTAAATCGGTGCGCAACGATCATCTGGCGTACCTGCAAGACTTCGACGTGCGCTACGCCGGGCCGATGTTGGCGGATGACGAAACCACCATGGTGGGGTCTATCATTGTTCTGGAGGCGGCAGACCGCACCGCCGCTGACGCGTTTGCTGCCGGTGACCCCTACGGCAGTGCCGGTTTATTTGCCAATGTCAGCATCCGCCCGTTTAGACAAGTGATCCCCGGCTAGGACAATAGGTGTAACGCGCCATGATCGGTACCATCGTTGACCAGTACAAAATTGTTGAGCGCATCGCCAGCGGCGGCATGGGCGAGGTGTACAAGGCCATCGATCTGGAGCTAGAACGGGACGTGGCCATCAAATGTGTGCGGCCGGAGCTGACGGAACTTGAAGAAGCCACCAAACGCTTTCGCGCCGAGGCGCGAACCTTGGCCAAGCTGTCGCACCTCAACATCGCCACTGTCTATCGCTTTTTTGCCGAGGGTGATCGCCTCTACCTGGTGATGGAATACATCGACGGCAAACCCTTTGGTGAAATGATCACCAATCAAGGTTCCATCCCGCACCAACAAGCGGTCAATTTGGTCAAAGATGCGCTGCAGGGCCTTGGTTATGCCCATCGGCATAAGATTGTCCACCGCGACATCAAACCCGGCAATCTCATGCTCGACCAGGAAGACACCGTCAAGGTGTTAGATTTTGGGATCGCACATCTGATTGGCGGGACGCGTCTGACCCGGGTCGGCAGCGCGGTGGGGACACCGGCGTACATGTCGCCCGAGCAGGTATTGGGACGCGACATCGACCAACGCACTGACATCTACGCCATCGGCGTAGTGTTGTACGAAATGCTCAGCGGCAAATTACCTTACACCGCCAACAGCGACTTTGAGCTGATGCGCGCCCACCTCGAAGAAGTCCCGCGTCCATTATCAGAGCTTGCCAAAAACGATGTGCCGCAAGCGCTACAAAACACCGTAGAGCGGGCGTTGGCGAAAGACACAGCAGAGAGATTCCAGACCGCTGAAGAATTTGCCGACGCGTTAGACGCCGCCGAGAATAACACCGCGGCACGCACCGCCATTGTGCCGCCACCCACATTGCCGCCGGATACCGTCACCAACGATACTGCTGCGTCCACACCTTCGTTTTTTGAGCAATATAAGCTGCCGCTGTTGGGCGGTGCTGCCGCTGTGATCGTCGCGGTTATCCTACTGTTGGGGCGCGGCGGCGAGACAACGGGATCAGCGAGCACCGTCGCCGGTTCAGATAACCCTGTCGAGCAGACACCAAACATGGCCGCCACACTGCCTGCGGCTACCGACAGCACCATTACAACCACCGAAGTTAACAACAGCAATAGGTTGGTGACTAGCAGCCAAGACCAAGCCACTTCAGCAAGCGGTACACCCCCGCCCCCGGCAGGCAGCAGTTCAGCACTGGCCGCGACACCGGCGTCGCCTGCGTCGAGTTCGGTAACAACGGCACCTCCCACCAGCGCTCCGGCTGCCTCCAACCCCGTAGTTGCGACGCCAAGCCGCAGCACACCGCCACCCGGCAAGCCGCCCGCGGCAGCCAAATCACAAGTGAAGGTAGCGGTGGTGAAAGTATCCGTGCACGAAAAACAGGGTACCGGACGTTTCTCGCGGGACGCCGGCTACAACGGCGCGTTCCGCCTCAGCGTACCGCGGGACGCCAGCCGTAATTGGGAAATCAGCGAGGTGGTTGAGGTGTATCGCGACGGCGAGCTCATCCGCGAACAAACCGTGGTCAATGAAATGCGCACGCCGGGCACTTTTAGATCCAAGCAACGCATCCAAGGTTTAAAAACACTGGAACCCGGCGAATACCAGGTGCGCCTGCTGTTTGTCAGCAGTGAAAAGGTGTTGGGCTCCCACGAGTGGAAACTGTTGGTATCCGGGTAACCGCGGGGACAAGCCTCAGCAGCGCACAACGCTACAGCGCCTAGAGCATGGCAAGCGCCCGCTGGATGTCCATGTTCAGGTTGTTCACCCATTTGTTGTAGTTGCGGTGAATCTTGCCGTTTTTGTAGCCAAGGTTTTCGCTGCTGTTGTAACGAATCGCATATGCTGCGGCGTCGTACATGATGTCTACCTTCCCCATATGTGAGCGTACATAGATGGTGGCCTCAAGATGGCCGGCCTCGACCTTTTTCACTATCCAACCGCGTGTTGCGCCGCCTTCTTGTATCACTTTAACAATCTGCGCGTCACTCAACCCGCCGGGAATCGGCGACCCTTCGACGTTCTCTACCATCTTTGCAGCATAAGCTGCACCGCTAAATAACAATGCGGTGCAGAACGCCCCCATCCATGCAGCCATCAACGTGCGTCTTGATGCCATGTAGGACACTCCTTGTTTCAACAGGTTTCAACAGAATGATCGCGTGGCCCAGGCTTCTATCTCGACCAGCAGTTCCGAGCGGCAAATATCCGCCTGAATCACGTTAAATTGTGCCGCGTGTTTTAGCAAATGTTGATCTAGTCCGCTTCCGTGGCGCTGCCAGTCTTGTGGCTGCTTAACATACACGCGCACGGTGCGCTGGTAGGCCGCACCCGGTGCCAGCCAATCTGCGGGCTGTGCCGCTGTGCTCACCGCTTGGAGATTTTCAATCGCGGTTTCCAGTTGCTTCATAAAATCAGCGGGGTACAAAGACTCGCTGGCACGAATGCTGGCGGTGCCCGATATAAACAGGGCGTCACCGTCGCTCACCACGCCGGCGCGGGCAAAACTTGGCGGACGTGGGCCATATCGCGGCGGGTAACGATACGCCGGTACCTGCAACGGATTTTCTACCGGCACCATGTCACTTTTACCGGCAACAAACGCCACGCACAATTGATCACCACCAGTGCCTACCGCGGATGCCGGCGGTAACTCGATGTCCGCATACGTATGCTCGTGGGTGGCAAAGGCTTGCGCACGCCCGGCACAGAAACACATATAGCGATCAAGCTCACCTACCGCTTGGTTGATGCGCGGTACAAAGTTCCAAAAGCGATGCACACGATACCCAGCGCTGTGCAACAGCATGGCGTCATATAGCTCACGTGCGGCTTGCTCAAGATTGCCATCGTTCACCGTGGCGGTAGCTGCGCCGCATACGTACTCGTCACTGCGCAACAGCCACATCCCATCCATTTCTACAAACTGACCGTTACCGGGCAGCTGCCAGCACTCCTGTCCGCTGCCCGCGAGCAGCGGATTGGTTGTGGCTAAGCACAGGACAGGGTCTCCGTCTTCTACTGAGTTGTACACCGCCGATTGGTTCTGTTGAAAACTAAAACGCAGTTGCATAAGGATGGTCCTTCAATCCAATAATTATGGATGTCAGGACATAATGGTTTCGTCAGTAAAGGCCACGCGTTGGTTGCGCCGGCGTGCCCACCAGGCGCGCCAGGATTCGCTTAGACGCTTGCAGCGATAACCCAAGTAAATCGCTTTGAATATGCGCAGACGTTTGCGGATATCGGCGCTGCCGTCACCATCCCCGGCCAACATGGAGATGACCGCTTGCTCCACCTGCCAATCGTTGCGTGGATTGCCCAGTAGATCCCGCATTGCGGGTGTGGTGAAGCGGTATATAAACCAAGAGAACGCGCTGATTTTGCGCGTCACCGCCTGTTGGTAGCGCCGGCACGCGCGTCGATAGGCGGCCATGTCACCCCGTAACCAAGCTTCAGCCGGCGCCACGCTGTGTACCGCGCCATTCATGGCCAGATAGACGCCACTGGAAAACACCGGATCGATGAAGGTGAACGCATCACCAACCAGCAATACCCCGTCATCGTAGAGCCGGGTGGATGCATAGGAGTAGTTACCCGTGGCGCTAACTGGACTCACCGACACCGCTTGCCGCATACGTTCACCGGCATCGGGTACTGTCGCCAAAACGCTGCGCAGAAAATTTTCCAGATCACCGTTGCGGCTTTTTAGCAGGCTGGGCCAACACACCGCACCCACGCTCATCACATCATCGCGCAGGGGGATCATCCAGATCCAACCTTGCTCAAACCAATACACACTGATGTTACCGGCCAAGTCTCCCTCGCGGCGCGCCACCTGGGTGAAGTGTCCAAATACCGCGGCACTGGCGTGGTGCGCATCGCGCATTTGCCACCCCTGTTTACGGGCCAGTAGACAATCCCGCCCGCTGCAGTCGATCACCAGCTTGGCAAACACTCTGTGCTGCCGGCCTTCCGCATCGAAGTAATCCACTTCGTGCCCGTTGCCTACACGGCGAACATCCAACACCTGGTGCTGCTGCCGCGCGTCCACACCCTGTTTGACGCAATTGTCGAACAGCAGCTGATCAAATTCCGAGCGGCGCACTTGGAATGCGTGGGCTGGCGTATCCCCCAAGGCGCGTGCAAAAGGAAACGCCATTACTTTGCCGTCAGGCGCGGTGAAATCAGCGCCGGGTTTGTAAACGCCAAGCGCGCGCACTTGTTCCAGCACACCCAATTTTTCGAATATAGGTAAGTTGCCGGGCAACAGAGACTCACCAATGTGGAAGCGTGGGTGCTGATCTTTCTCCAACAAGGTCACCCGCCAGCCGCGCTGGGCCAGCAACGTGCCGACGGTGCTGCCCGCCGGACCACCACCGACAACAAGAACATCCACACTATGCATACTTCACTTACGCCACTTACCTCACTTACCTCACTTACGCCACTGCCGTCACTAACGCCATACACCCTACGTTTTGCGAGACTCGGTGCCTCCCCGTCTCCCGCTCGCACATTGAAAAGGAAATGGCCATCCATGACAATAACCGCTGATTTTGCACGGCCCAAGCGATATGGCACAAACTCCAGAACAACATGAAATGGCCAAACTCATCATCGATATCCTCAACATCGACGATGTTGCGGCAGAAGAAATCGAACCTGCGGCCATCATGTTTGATGACACCGGTCTGGGCTTAGATTCCATCGACGCGCTGGAAATTGCGGTGGCCATCGCCGAGCAATATGACGTGCATATTTCCGCGGAAGACGAAGCCACCAAAGAAATTTTTGCCACCTTGGCAAACCTTACCGCTCACGTCACACAGGAGACTCAAGCACGCCAAACGGCGTCATGAGTAGCATACCGCTGGTCGCGCGGGCGGCTGACGAGGTCATCACCCGAGTTGGCGGTCGTGACATTCGCGTGGCTCGGTTTTGCGCCGACATCGCCTGCGTCGCTCAAATCCTACCGAACGCCAGCTATGTCACGAATCTGTGCCAGGACCGCTATACCTTTACGGTCAGTTTTTTTGCTGCTCTGCTGCGCCAACAAACTAACCTGCTGCCCGCGCGCCGCGAAGCACAGGCCAGCCAAGCACTAAAACAACGATACCCGGACTGCGTTGTCATCAGCGATCAACCAGGTGCCGGGATTGACGCCTGTATCGACATCGAGGCCGGCGCAAACGGCGAAGCGTCCAGCGCCTCATGCCCAGGCGCGCACACCGCGGCACTGGTGTTCACGTCCGGCAGCACCGGGGAACCCCAGGTGCACAGTAAAAGTTGGCGCATGTTGGATACGTGGCGCAGGGTGCATCAGCGTTATTTACCTGGCCCTGCGGAGCAATCCCGCGGCCTGGTAGCAACGGTGCCGTCCTGGCACATGTACGGATTGGAGTGGGCCATGTTGTTGCCCACCATCGCACCACTGACCTTACACTGCGGCGCGGATTTTTATCCCCAGGACGTCGCTACCGCATTGACGGAGTTTCAGCACAGCAGTGTGCTGATTTCCACGCCGGTACACTTGCGCGCGCTGCGCAAACTCACCCAGCCACCCGCAAATGTGGACACGGTAATGTCGGCCACCGCGCCACTCGACGACACCCTGACCCAACAGATTGAGTCCATGTTCGATGCCCAGCTCTTCGAAATCTATGGTTGCAGCGAAGTGGGATCGCTGGCTTTTCGGTATCCAAGTCGCAAGACCGCGTGGCGTTTTTTCGATTGTTTTGAGTTGTGTATTGAGGGGAGCTCACTCACCGTCAATCATGCAGCGCTACCCGCCGCGGTCACCTTGGCTGATCACTTCAGCCAAACCGCGCCTGATTTGTACGAACTTGAAGGGCGACATACCGACATCATTAAAATCGGCGGCAAGCGTGAATCTTTGGCCCACCTGAACAACATCCTGCTGGCCGTGGATGGCGTAGACGACGGCGTAGTGTATGATCCCAGCCAATATGGCATCGACGCCACCGGGCGTCTTGCCGCCTTGGTCGTGGCCCCAGAGCTCGACAGCAGCACGTTACGCAAAGCCTTGGCGCAGCAAATTGACACTGCTTTTTTACCGCGGCCCATTCGTTTTGTAGCACATCTGCCGCGCGACAATACCAGTAAACTTAAACATGCAGAACTCAGCGAGCTAATACACAGCGCGTGAACCGCATGTCCGATCAGACAACCCAGTGGCAACAACGACCGGAAGCCGGCAGCAATAGTGGTTTGCGTTTCCTGCTGTGGGTGGCGCAACACCTGGGGCGTGGTTTTCTACACGCCCTGTTATGGCCGGTATGCGTCTATTTCGTGGCGGTTCGCAGGCCCGAGCGTGAGGCGTCCTACGCCTACCTTGGACGTGTATTCGAACGCCCGGCCAAGCTGACGGAAGTGATTCGACACTTCCATCAGTTTGCCAAAGTGACCGCCGACCGCTTCTATTTCCTGGCCAACCAGACCCACCGCATCCCGGTGGAGTTTGTCATCGACCCCAAACTGTATACGCTGTTGGACGAGGGGCGGCCCGGCATTTTCCTGGCGGCACATTTCGGTTCGTTCGAAGCGGCGCGGGTGTTAGGACCCGAAGTTGGCGGCATTCAGCTGCGCATTGTGCTGGACCGCGCGCTAAACGAACGTTTCATGCAGATCATGGCGGAAGTAGAACCGCAGCTTGCCGCGCTCATCATCGACGCGGGGCAAGACTCCGTCGCCTTGGGTCTGAGTATCGGTGATGCTTTACGCGGCGGTGACTGGGTGGGTTTTTTGGCCGATCGCCACCGCCACGGAGACCGGACCGTTGCGCAAAGCTTCCTAAACAGTCCCGCGCTTTTTCCCAGCGGACCTTACATCATCGCCAACGTGTTTCACGCACCCATCATCGGTGCGTTTTGCCGGCTGACAGCCAAAGGCTACGAGGTACATTGCGAAGTGATCAGCATGCGCACGGAGCTACCTCGCCGCAATCGTGAGGCGGCTATCAGCGAGCTGGTGGCAGATTACGTGGCGCGCCTGGAAAAACACGTACGTGCTTCACCCTATGGCTGGTTCAACTTCTTTGATTTCTGGGGACAACGTTGAGCGCATTTAAATGGATGCCAGTTAAGGTACTGCCGCTTAAATGGCTTTGCGTTGTTGTGCTCAGCAGCCTGGGGATAACAAACGCCGCTGTCAGTGACCCATCATCGCCGCTGTCTGAAGCGCAAGTTCGAGAGCTGGTGGGTTCTCTGTCTTTCCCCGATGAAGTTGAAGTGGCCTTCGAGCAATCTCAGTTGAACCCCTTGTTTAAGCGTGTCAGCACCCAATCCGGGGTCATGCTCAAATCCGCAACCCAAGGCCTGGTGATGCAAGTCACCCATCCTCGCGCCGAACGACGGGTGCTACATGACGGTGCGGTATCGCTGACACGCCAGGTGCGCAACAGACACACCCCAGGTGAACGTTCGGTAACACGGCGTATGCAGCTGGATCCAAGCCGCGCCAGCCACCTGGTGCTGTTGGCTTTGGAAGCTTTGCTAGAGAGCGATCAGGATGTTCTGTTTGCGCACTTTGAAGTGTCCGCGCTGCGCAACAGCGACCGGTGGGAGGTGCAACTGGTGCCCCTAAGCCCGGCGCTAAAACAACAGATCTCACGCCTTAGGTTTCATGGTGAAGACCGGCAGTTAACGCGGTTTCGTTCTGAGCGCGACGACGGTAAAGGCGGATACAGCCACTACTTAGAAGTGCGTTTGCAAACCATCCAGCCGGTTAGCGCCGAAGCCTGATGAGCACAGCCCAGCGCACCTTCCTGGTGGCGGTGCTGACCTGCTTCGTCGGTGTGGCAGCAGGTTTACGTCTAAACATGAGTTACGACCTTGCCGCATTTCTACCGCCGCCGACTACCGCTGCTCAAACGCTCTTGACTCAACGCCTGGGCCAAGGGCCCGGTGCGCAGCTGATCTTTGTTGAGATTCCTGGCGTGGGCAACGAGCAAGTGGCCGAGCTTGCGGCGACGCTGCGTTCCCACTCGCATATCCGACGGGTTTTGCCTGAGGAGCAAACCCTAAATCCCAGCGCAATCCCCGCGGTGGTTTGGCAGCACCGCTGGGTGCTGGGGGACCTGCCAAATAGCCCGGAAGGCTGGCAAACGGTTCTGGAACAACGTACAGACGACCTCATGTTTGCCGCGGACGACGACACCCTGGCGCTCATCGCAGCGGATCCCGCGTTGTTGAGCATCAGCGCCATTAGCCGTTTTGCCGCAGGCGCACAGATGCCCAATTTCAACCGCGATGATCGCCACTATCTGTTGGTGGAAACTGCGCTCCCCGGATATGAATTAAACCAACAGACCGAGTTGATTGGGCACATTCGATCAATCCTCGCACCCTACCCAGGGGCCGCGTTACTCGGCAGCCCGGTTTATGCGGTGGATTTACAGGACGATGTACGCAACGAAGCGACTTTGTTCAGCCTGCTCGCCGGCGTCGCACTGTTGCTGCTGATGATCTATCGCTTCCGCTCCGCGTACCGGGTGCTCGGCGTGGCTTTGCCGCTGGCCGCCGGGGGTGTGGCGGGTCTACTGACCCTGACGCTGGTGTTTAGTGAAGTACACGGCATCACCTTAGCGTTTGGCTTCACGTTGATGGGTGTGGCGATTGATTACCCGCTGCATCTTTATACCCATGCCGAGCCAGGCAATGTGTCGGAGCGGCGCACCATTTGGAAGGTGCTCAGGTTGGGGATCGCCTCCACCTTGCTGGCCTACGGCGCCTTCATTTTCAGCGGCACGCCGGGATTGCAGCAGTTAGGCGTATTTGCCTTTACCGGGATTGTGGTGGCGGTGTTGGTGGCAGCCTGGATCACACCCACCTGGCAAAGCTCTGCACCGCCGAAGGAAGCTACCACACACACACAAACGCTGCGCTTTTGGCCACCCCTTACGGTGTTAGCGGTTGCCGTCGCCTTGTTAGCGTCCAATCCCATCTTTAACGACAACCTGGCGAGTTTAACCCCGGTGGACCCACAACTGCTGCAGCGTGATGCCGCCTTGCGCCGCGACCTCGGCGTTGCGGATATTCGCTACCTGCTGAGCGTACACGCAGACAGCCAGCAAGCAGCTCTGGAGGCGACAGAGCAGACACTGTTGGCACTCACTCCCCTACTCGAAAGCGGCGTGCTGAGCGGCGTACAGAGCATCAGCCAAATCCTACCCAGCTTGCGCACCCAACAAAGTCGCCAGGCACATTTGCAAACCAACGGGCTTGAGCATTTTGCGGCTGCGTTAAGCAACTCTTTGCTGAATCCCGCCGCCTTTAAGTCTTTCGAACAAGCTTTGTTAAGTCAAAGCGACGCGCCTGATTTGCTGGAACTAGAAGAGCTACGCAACGATCCTCAACTTGGCAGCGTTGTAGACACGCTACTGTTTGAAGATGGACACGCCTGGGTGAGCCTCATTTTCCTACACGGACTGTTGGACCCTGCGGCCGTGACCGAACTGTCTGCGCAGATTCCAGCGGCAGAGTTGGTGGATTTAAAACACACTTCCGAGCAAATGGTGGCCAACTACCGCGGCAATTTGCTTGGTGTGCTGGCCATCGCTGGGGTGCTGATTGGCATCGGCTTGAGCTCCCAAATGGCTGCGCGCCGCGTCATCTGGTTGTTGGCCAATACCACGGCGGCGGTCGCTTGTGCCGCCGCGGGTAGCACGCTCTGGCAAGGCGGTTTGTCGCTGTTTGATCTCATGGCGCTAACCCTGGTGGCAGGTTTGGGCCTCGACTATGCATTGTTCTATGCACGTGAGCGCCACGCCGGTGAAAATCAGGCCACCGCCAGCGCGGTGATGCTGTGTGCGCTGTCCAGCCTCATCGTGTTTGGCATACTGTCACTGTCGAGCATTCCCGTGCTACACGGTATTGGCACCACGGTCTCTATCGGCGTGGCAACGGCATACTTGTTGGCGCGCTGGGGACGCTACGCAAACACCGACCACTGACCTATCTCTTCGAGCGGCGGCATGTCTGCACCCTCGTCTAACTGTTGCAGCAGGGTTTGTAAATCTGCCGATAAAAACCGCAATGTCTCCACGGCATCACATAGCTGGGTGCCCGCCTCTTCCGAAGCGCCGCACAGCAATGCTTGTTTCATGCGGTGGAACAAGGGGATTTTGTGGTGGTTGAAAAATCGGCCTTGGCCACCGACACGCTGTTGTCGAGTGGCCAAAGTACGAAATTTTGACTGCATACCCGAGTTTAGGGTGGCCGCTTCGAGCAACGCCGGCTGCTGAGCTTCCATAAAATCGGTATCCAAGTAGCGGCCGCTAAAGAACAGCTGAGACAACGGTCCCCAATAATAGGTGTAGTCCCAAAGCGTTTTCATCACCATGAGGTTGCGGTCGCCAAAGCCCCCGTACTGACCGCGATAGAGCGACAGCGTGTTGCTGAAAAAGCTCAAATAGTAGCGCTGAAACTGCTGCCAACGCTCGGCTTCACCATTGCCGGTGATGAGTTCGGTGATGTAACCGTTGGCAAAGGCGATGAAGTCTGCGCCCGGAGAATAAAATGGATCCGCAAATACGCCGGCGTCTCCGCTGAGCATCCAGCTTTGATCGGAAAACACTTGTTTACAACCGACGGCGTAGTCCTTCAACACATGGAAATCCATGGGCGGATGCCCAACTAACTGCGCCGCTACCAACGGGTGTTCTCGGCTTAGCCATCGCAGCAGCTTGTCGTGCTGATTCACCTCAGAGGTAGGCACCATGGCCGGATCAAAGACCAGCCCAACACTGGTGCAATCCGACGCCAACGGTATAAGCCACAACCAATAACCCGGACCGGTGAAGTGGTTGGTACTCAAGCGCCGCGCGGTGCCGCAACAGCGGCCTTGCCACTCAGCATTGTCACTCCAGGCATCTAGCTCAAAGTTAGCATCGGTGCGAAACCAAACCGCGTGATTCGCATGCCGGGCTTTACGCGCCAATTGACACTGGTTGCGCAACCAGCCGCGCCGGCCGCTGGCATCCACCAGATAACGGGCCTGTATGGTGCTCTGCTGATCTGCGCAACGCACGTGCACCTGATGCCGACCAGGGTCTATGTCCACTTTGCGTACGGTAGCCCCATGACGCACTTCAGCGCCCTGCCCAACGACTTCGGTGGCCAAATGATTCTCTAACCGGCCACGGTCAATCTGGAAGGTAGGGATGGGTAAAACTTCGCTGACACCGAGTTCGTCATAGTGCGCCAGATCTTTGGCTATCGGATCGTCACCGCGCAAAAACAAGCGTAAACCAAATTTGGGTAAATGCTCCGCGCGTAGATGCGCTTTTAGGTCGAGCTGCTCCGCCAGATAGTGGGCGGCAATTTCAACCGTGGATTCACCCACCTTGTGTGCCGCTTGAGGCATCGGGAATTGTCGGTGTTCAAGTAGGATGATACTTAAACTGGGGTCTCGACGCAGAAGTTGACGAGCCAAGGTCAACCCAGCCATACCCGCACCGAGAATACAGACATCCACTTGGTCCGCTCGCGTTGCGGGTGTTGCTGTCGCTTCCATAACCGCCTTAACCCGCCTGAATCCGCGTTAGTTTACTTGTGCCGTTTGTGGGTTACTTGCATTGCGCTGTACCGCTTGCAGGTCGAGCACCAACGCCAGCTGGGACGCAGCCGGCAGCACCAATTCAGCGCTTTTCGTTTGAGTCTGCTGTAGGTTGACCAATTGTTCCAGCAGCGCCAATCCACCGGCCATGGGGTTTTGTGCTGCCAGCTCATCCAACCCCGGTGCTGACACTTTGCTATAGGCGCGCCCTTGAGCTTGCAACTGGGCAATACTTAAGGGTTGCAGCTGCACACTCACCGACAACTCGCTGCCAACACCAGGCGCATCTGGCGGCGCCAGCACCAACGCGGCCGCAAAGCTTTCACCGATGGGTGTGACGTCGGCAAAAGGTGCCTGATTGGCAATGTCATAGGCCACTAGTAACACCGGTGTATTGCTTGCTTGCACCTGGCTAACCGCTTCTAACAAGCCGGCGCCAAAACTGTATTGGTCGCCGCCAACAAAGGTGCTGGGGGCGCGGTTTTCCGCGCTGATGGTCCAATAGCCGGAGGGTGCGTTATGTACCGAGTTGTGAAACTTGGTGGGCGACAGCAGCTTCTCAGGTTGGGTTAGCTTGCGGCACATGTAGTCGGTGATGTCCGTATCCCCCATGCTCGATACAAATACCGAAGGGATACTCGCTTTGTCCACACCCGCATGCTCACACGCTTGGTGCGCAACGCTCACCGCCAGGTTGATCATGAGCCCGGCGCGCCGACGTTCCCGCGCCGGTATGGCTTCAGGTTTCGGCGCTAAAAACTCCGCGTCCGCGGGTAGACCACCCAGTTCTAGCACACGCTGCAAATCAGCATAGCTTGTCATGCCGCGGCCCCAAATGCCTAAGCCGATGACATTGGCCTTCATTGCCGTCTTTGCTGTCTTTGCCGTCATTGCTTTTTTGCCTTCATGCCCGCGCAAACACCACGGAGCAGTTATTGCCGCCAAAACCAAACGAGTTAGACAATACGGTGTTCACGCGCCGCTCAACCGACTCCAACAGGATCGGTAACCCCGGTTCCGCACAAGACGTGTGCATGGTGCCGGGCACTAGGTCGGTCAAAATGGCGTTCATCGACAGCACCGCTTCGACGATACCCGCTGCACCCAGGGTATGGCCGGTCCAACCTTTGGTGGCGCTAAATACCGTATGTGCGGACGCCATGCGCGCACAGACCTTACCCTCGGTTTCATCGTTGGCACGCGTGCCGGTCCCGTGCAGATTGACATAATCCACGTCTTGCATGCCGATATCCGACGCCGCCAACGCACGTTGCATGGACAGCTCCGCACCGAGACCTTCCGGGTGGGCGCTGGACATATGGTAGGCGTCACAGCTCTCTCCCACACCCAGCACGGCAAGCTCGGCCGGTTCGTTGGAGAGCAACGCAAAACCCGCCGCTTCACCCAGACTGATGCCTTTGCGCTGTGGAGAAAAAGGCCGGCAGGGTTCGTCCGACACCAATTGCAGAGAATGGAAGCCATAAATCACAGACAGACATAACGTATCTGCGCCGCCAACCACCACGGCATCCACCAGATTTTGCTGCAACCAACGCTCGGCCACGGCAAACACCTTGGCACTCGATGCACAGGCGGCGCTCACCGTAATACAGGGGCCCGTGATGCCCAGCCGCTCGGCGAGAAAATCTCCTGGCGCGTGGGGGTTGTGAGTGCGCGGCTGAATAAACTCCTCGGCAAAGTGTTCCTCTTGACCCATCTCGCGATAGGCTTGTTCCGTACGATCGATGCTCGACGTGCTGGTACCCATAACGATGCCCACCCGTGGAGCGCCATATCGCGATACTGCAGCCGCCACGTGCGCGGCAAAATTGTCTTGCTGCAGGGCATACTCGACCAGCCGGTTGTTGCGGCTGAGGCGTTGCGCCGACACGCTGATCTCAACCGGCAAGTTCACCGCCCCCACATAACAAGGCACATCACAGTGTGGCCATTCAGCAGCACTCAAGCCTGAATGATCGGCCTGCAACGACGCGCGCATTTGATCCAGCCCGGCTCCCAGAGCAGAGGTCAGAGTGAGTTGGTTTACGTAAACCACCTGTGCTGTCAGACTCCTGTGTTGATTAACCAGCTATTGTTTTGAGATTGTTGTTTATTAAGCCAGTTCGCTTATGAGTGGCAAGACTACCGATCAAGTTATGGGTTGCCTAGCGCTAAATGACACCCCGGCTTCAGCCCCGTATCGAGCCTATTTGGCACTGGGTTGCGCCTTGGGATACGTCGTATTTGCACTGGGCTGCGGCGCGCTCATGGCTAGCGCTATTTGGTTGCGCTGGCGTGAGCTCAAGCCCGCCAAGCGTGTTGTGCAACTGCGCGGTGTTATCAGCCGACTGTGCCGCATTTATCTCAACTACCACCAAACCCTGGGCCTCATCAGCGTGGAGTTTAAGCACACTCAACACCTCGGCCCGGGGTTGATTGTGGCCAATCATCCTAGCTTGGTAGATGTGCTGTGGATCTTGGCCACGCAACCACACATTTGTTGCGTGTTAAAGGCGGACCTACAACGCTCCCGGTTAATTCGATTTCTGGTTGCGGAACTCAACTATGTATCCAACGGCGATCCGGAGCATCTTCTAGAAGAAGGCAGCACCCGTTTGCTGAACGGCGAGACGCTGCTGGTATTCCCCGAAGCAACCCGCACACTCCCGCAAGCCTTGCCACAGTTCCGCCTGGGTGCCGCGGAGTTGTTGGTGCGCAGTGGTGCGACCGTTTATCCCATCGTGATCCACAAAAACGGCAGCTACTTGAGCAAAACCCGCGCCTGGCACGAGTTTCCAAAACAGAAGATTCAATGGTGCATTGAATTTGCGCCCAGTGTGCAGCCGGTAGTGGCACAAGACGCGCGCCTGGCGCGCCGCCGCATCACCGCCGAATTGCAGCAGTTTTTCCACGATCGCCTGCAAGGCCGCGCTGTTGCACCGAAGCTGTAACCGGCCGAAAATTAGCGCATGAATACATTAGACCAATTGCGTACCGTGTTGGCCGCCGAGTTTGAGATAGAACCCGAACTCATCACGCTCGAGGCGCAACTCATGGACGACCTCGACATCGACAGCATCGACGCCATCGACATCCTCTCTCGTTTGCGTGAACTCACCGGCAAAGAGTTACCGGCGGAAGACTTGAAGGAAGTCCGCACAGTTGGTGATGTCGTGACCCTCGTGGAATCCCATTAGACCCGCCCACGTGACCCGATCACTCCTGGCCGTCGCTTTGGCGTGTTACCCCTTTGTGGTGTTTTTGTTGCTCGACAATCTGGCCCCTGGCTATCTAGTGCTTATCTTTGCGGTCCTCGCGGGGCTGCGGCTGGCGTTCATAAAACTGGAGTCTCGCGCCGTGCTCATCGCTGCGCTGGTTGGTTTAGGACTGTTTTGCGCGCTAGCCTTGTTCGACACGCAGCTGACTGTGCTCAAGCTGTATCCGACACTGATCAATTTGGGCGCGGCAATATTCTGCATCTATACGCTGCTATACCCGCCTTCCGTAATTGAACGAATTTCACAACTGGTCGGATTACAAGTCGACGGCCCGGCGGTACCTTATACCCGTCGACTGACCATGGTGTGGACTGGATTTTTTGTCATCAACGCCGGCATCGCTGCCTACACGGCGTTACTCGCCTCCACCAGTGTGTGGGCTTGGTATAACGGTTTAATCAGCTATTTATTGATCGGCTTGATGTTTGCGGTGGAATACCCCGTGCGGCTGCTATATCGCAAACGACATCGGGCTTAACTAAAGATGGCGCTTGTCGAAATCACCGAAGCGCAGAGCGAAATTCTATTTGCCGAGCAGGCGCAAAGCTGGCGGGGGCAGTCCATAGGGCGTGACGGAGTATTGCCGGTGACACGGACCCGCAAATCTCCTCACGGCTTATCACCGAATCAGCCATGGTGGGTACACCGCAGTGGGGATCCGCAGTCTTTCTCCGGGCTGTTGTGGGTAGCCCCCGACATGCCGGTGTTCGACGGTCACTTCCCCAACAACCCCATTCTACCGGGCGTGCTGCAAATAGACTGGGCCATCACCGCCGCGGCAGACGCCTTCGAAGCGACCCCCCCTACCGGATTTGCGAGGATGTCACAGATCAAGTTTCTGCACCCCATTAGCCCAGGCAACTGGTTGAAGCTAAACCTCACCCGCGAGGGCACCAGCGTTGCTTTCGACTACCACCTCCCAGAGCACGTCTGCACCAAGGGAAAACTGCAGTACCGTGGCTAACGTGTATTGTATTGTTGTGCCGCATTACCGGCACCTTGATCCGTTGAGCACCTTGTTACCAAGGCTAGTCGATACCGGTCTTGAGGTGTTAGTGGTAGACGACGCCAGCGGGCATGACATCTGCACGAAACTGCATACCGTGGTTGCGCAATACAACTCCGTACACCTGATTCAACGTGAGCAAAACGGCGGCAAAGGCGCGGCGATGATCAGCGGCCTGCGCAACGCGGCAGAACGCGGCTACAGCCACGTCATCTCGCTGGATGCGGATGGACAGCACGATCCGGCTGACATTCCCCAGCTGCAACGCCGCTCCCAACAGATGCCGGCCAGCTTGTTCAGCGGGCGCCCGGTGTTTGGTGAAGACATACCCGCGGCGCGTCTGTATGGGCGCATGTTAACCAACTATCTGGTGCAGTTTGTCACTGCCTCACGCCAGGTACGAGACGCCATGTGCGGCTTGCGCGTGTATCCGCTGGCCAGTGTGCTGCCCCTGTGTGAAGCCATTGGTTACCGCACGCGCATGGAGTTTGACGTCGAGATACTGGTGCGCGCTTGCTGGGCGGGTTTGGACGTACAAAGCATGGACACCGCCGTGGTTTACCCCGAAGATGGAGAGTCACATTTCAATTTGGTAGCCGATAACGCACGTTTGGTGGCAATGCACACCTTGCTCATTCTGGGTGGATTATGGCGCATGGCGCGCACGCTGTGGCGCCGTGTCAGTCGGCCGGAACACTAATGGCCAGCAACAATACCCGCCGCAGCCGGCTATGGCGCAAACAATGGCCCGACCACGCTGCATTGCGCAGCAGCGTCAACATCAGCGTACCGTTCCAGGACGCGGATCCCACCGGTTTAGCCTGGCACGGGAACTATTTTCGCTACTACGACAGCGCGCGGATTGCGCTGCTGGACAAATTCAATTTCGGCTACCGCGAGATGGCCGCCATGGGCCAGATATGGCCCATCGTCGATACCCGCGTGCGCTATCTACGCAGTATCCCCTTCGGAGAGACAGTAACGGTCACTGCACAACTGGTGGAGTGGGAGTTCCGCCTGCGCATTTACTATGAAATCACCAACACCCAGGCACAAAGAGTCAATGAAGCCTACACGGTGCAGGTCCCGGTGGCCGCAACGGATGAGTCGCTCATTATTGGCGTGCCCGAAACGGTCCAGCAACTTATCCAAACGCTACTGGAACAAACACCGTGACCTATCCTGCCGCGGACCTTATACCGCACCAGCCGCCGATGCGATTGATTGAGCAAGTGGTGGCTTATGACATAAATCAGCTGTGGGCCACCACGGCAGTGGCCAAATTGCCGTTTGCCACCGCCGATGGCTTGCGTACCTGTTTCGGCTTGGAACTCATGGCGCAAACCGCAGCCGCGTTTTTTTCGCTCCAGGCGGGGGACAAAGCTGCGCCGCGGCAAGGTATGTTGATCAGCTGCCGCCAATTCTCCAGTCAAGTGGCGGCCTTTGCGGTGGATGCTGAGCTGCTCATCCACGCCCAGTTGCAGTCGCCGTTGCCAACTGACGCATCCCGCTCGGCTTTGGTAAAGTTTGGCGCTGTTATCGCAGTATTGGATACCGCCAACTTAACCTCTGCAGACCCCACCCGCCTGACCGCCTTGTGCGCAGACCAGGCCGTCGCGGACGCCAGTTTGGCTGTGTATATATGAGTTCAACCGAAGCATCCCAACAACAACGTGCGATTTTGGTGACCGGGGCCAGCCGCGGCATTGGCCGCGCCATTGCCCTGGAGCTGGCAAGCCAGGGCTACGAGGTGGTGGTCCACTACGGTCAACGCCAGGACCTTGCCGAGGCTTGTGTCGAAGAAATCCAGGCGCTTGGCGGCCACGGCCGCAGCATCGGGTTTGACGTCGGCGACCGCAGCGCGTGTAGCGCGGCGTTACAGGAGGATATTGAGCAACACGGCGCCTACTACGGCGTGGTGTTAAACGCCGGCATCAGCCGCGACCAGGCTTTGCCGATGATGACCGATGAAGACTGGGACAGTGTTGTCCACACCAACCTCGATGGCTTCTACAACGTGTTGAAACCGGCGATCATGCCGATGATCCGGCGCCGCCAACCGGGACGTATTGTGGTGTTGTCTTCGGTGTCCGGCCTCATCGGCAATCGCGGCCAAACCAACTATGCTGCCACCAAGGCTGGATTGATAGGTGCTGCTAAATCACTCGCCCTGGAGCTGGCAAAACGCAATATTACGGTGAACGCAGTTGCACCCGGGCTCATTGATACCGACATGACCGAAGATCTGCCTCAAGATATGGTGCGTGACATGATTCCCCTGCGCCGCACCGGACAGGCTACAGAAGTGGCCGCCTTGGTGGCATTCTTATGTTCTGATAAAGCGGCTTACATCACCCGTCAGGTGATTGCTGTTGACGGCGGCTTGGCGGGCTAGTGACATCACCTCAGCAACGCGTGGTGGTCACCGGCGCCGGCAACGTAACGGCACTGGGGGAAGATTGGGCCAGCGTCAAAGCCGCATTACACAGCGGTACCAGCGCGGTTAAAGCGATGCCCGCCTGGCAAAATGTCGGCGGCTTACAATGCCACCTCGGCGCGCCTGTGGCGTTTTCCATGCCCACGCACTACACGCGCAAAGACTTACGCAGCATGGGCCGCGTTGCGCAACTCGGCGTGCGCGCCACTGAACTTGCTCTGCAAGATGCAGGGCTTCTCGGCAACGCCACGCTGCAAAGCGGACGTGCCGGCGTGGCTTATGGCTCTGCCACCGGCAGCCCGGATGCGTTGCTGGAGTTTGTCAGCACCCTGGAACAGGCAAACGCACGCAATCTCAAAGCCACCAGCTATCTGCGCGGCATGAGCCACACCGCCGCAGTCAATATTGGCGTGCACTTCGGCATCACCGGGCGTGTGCTGACCACCAGTTCCGCCTGCACCGCCTCCAGCCAAGCCATCGGCTTTGCTTTTGAAACCATCCAGCATGGCTATCAGGACGTCATGGTGGCCGGCGGAGCGGATGAATTGACGGTGGCGCATTCCGCGGTATTTGACGCCTTATACGCCACCAGTACGTGTAACGATGAGCCCACCAGCACGCCACGCCCATTTGATCAGCAGCGTGATGGTCTGGTGCTCGGTGAAGGTGCAAGCACTCTGATATTGGAGTCCTTGAGCCATGCACAAGCGCGGGGTGCGAAGGTGCTGGCGGAGGTATGCGGCTTTGCCACCAACGCGGATGGTGTCCACATCACTCAACCCAATTGCAGCACCCAAGCCGAGTGTATTGCGCTTGCCCTCGACAACTCTGGCTTAAAAGCCGCCGACATCGGTTATGTGAACGCGCACGGTACGGCGACCGACAGTGGCGATGTTTCGGAAGTAGAAGCCACCCGAGCACACTTGCCAAATGTGCTGTTCAGCTCTCTGAAAGGCCACTTCGGGCATACCTTAGGCGCCTGTGGTGGGTTGGAGGCCTGGGCGAGCATCATGATGATGCGAGACGGTTGGTTTGCGCCGACGTTGAATCTGCAAGACGTCGACCCACAATGTGAAGGGGTCGATCACATTACCGGGCGCGGCCGCGAGCTACACGCCGACTACGTCATGAGTAACAATTTTGCGTTTGGCGGCATCAATACGTCGCTGATTTTTGCGCCACCGCCCTAGAGAGACCAGAGAGAGGCGCAGCGCTCTCAGTTGAAAGCGCCGCGCTGGTTCGGGTCTGTCAATCGACGCGGGCTTGCGCGTAACCCGACAGTACCACCGACCCATCTTGATTGGTGGTTTCAACTTTCAGGTCAACCAAGCCGTCATCCACACTTTCCACCGTTGCGGTGGAGTTGAGCGTATCGCCCGGCCACACCTGGCTGGTGAAACGCACACCATATTTGGTGAGACGGCCGTCGCCCACATAGTTGGTCAACATGCGGCCGGTCATCCCCATGGTTAACATGCCGTGGGCAAATACCGATGGATACTTCGCCACCTCGACGGTGAAAATTTCGTCGGTGTGCAGAGGGTTATAATCACCGGAAGCGCCTGCATACTGCACAATTTGGGTGCGCTTCAAGTCTTCCACCAAACACTCGGTGTAGGTGTCGCCTACGTTTAGATCTGCTGCTTTTAACGCCATGCCGCCCTCCTATTGATCCACCGGGCGTTCGGTACGAACCCCAACGCCGCGTGCAGTGATGACCAGCTCACCATTCTGGTCGCGGTACTCGGTGACGGTTTCGGAAAACACCAGCTTACCGGACCGTTTGCCTTCTTTTTCCCAGGTTTCACCGGGTTTCACCGTGGCGGTGAGTACGTCGCCGGGTTTGATGTGACGGTGATATTCAAAGTGCTGTTCGGCGTGCAAACCACCGCCGCCGCCGCCACCGCCTCCACCACCGGAGGAATCCCGCTTAATGCCGGTGGGTTCCTTGCCGGAGCCAAACCACGGCTCGCCCACTTTCGGACGCAGGAAGTAATCGGGGTCAAATTGAGCGCTGGATTGGGCAAACGTCGGCGGCGCAATGATGCTGCCGGGTTCGGTACCCTGCGCGTAGTCTTCATCGAAGTAGATTTGGTTATCGTCGCCGACGGAGCGGGCAAACATCATGATGTGGCTCGCTTCAATCGGGAATTTATCAACGGCCATAAGCCTCCCCTGTGTTGTTGTCGTGTGTCTCAAGGACCGGGGAGTATCTAATTTCTGGGGGGGCAACGCCAGAGGGAATTGGCGCGTCGAATCACGGATTACTGATCAGCAAGTTTGTTGTTTCTACAGCGCGAGGCCGGCCGACTTTCGCGGGTGCCGTTTTCAGGACCGCTGTGAACCCATCCATGGGCGCTGGCGCTGCGCCTTCCATGGCGCAGAGCCTCCTGAAAACGGCACCCGCTACGTCGGCCTAGATTCTACTGTGATTCAACGGTTATTGAATTGCACCCGCTATGGAGACAGCTGGAATGCCGACTACTTACCTTTAAATTCCGGCTTACGTTTGTCCAGAAAGGCGGTAATCCCTTCAACTTTGTCTTCGGTCTGCACAAGCGCGCCTTGGGCGTATTTCTCGAACATGAGCGCGCCCGCCATGCTGGCCTCCATACCAAAGTGCACCATGGCTTTCATGGTGCGGGGGACAAACGGTGCAAATTGGGCCAGGTGGTCGGCCATGCGGCGTACTTCGGGGATCAGTTCCTCTGATTCCACCAGCCGGGTGACCAGACCTATCTGCAACGCACGTTCGGCATCGATGGGTTCACCCATCAGCATCATCTCCATGCCCCAGCCGCGGCCCACGATGCGCGGCAGGCGCGCGCAGGCGCCGCCGCCGGGAATGATACCCAGCTTGCCTTCCGGCGTCGCAAACCTCGACTTCGGCGTCGCCACACGCAGGTCACAGCCAAGCGCCACTTCCAAACCACCACCCATACAGATGCCGTCTATCGCCGCGATGGTGGGTTTTGGTGTGCGCTCCAGCTTATCCGCCAAACCTTGCACTATCGGCTCCAACGCCTTCTTAAAGTCGCGGTGCAGGACTTCAGACAAATCAGACCCCGACGCAAACGACTTACCGCCCGCCCCGGTAATGGCCAAAACACGCACCGCATCATCCTCCGCGGCCGCATCCACCGCCGTATGCAGGTCGTCCAACGTCGCCAGACTGATGGCATTGTGCTTATCCGCACGATTGATGGTAATCAGCGCCAACGGACCCTGAACTTCGTAGAGGACATTCTCTAATTGCATGATGACTCTTGGTTGGTTGATCTAAGTCGCGCTGAAGACGGGAATTGTACTGAAGTTGAAAGGCCAGATATGGGGATAAGATTTACAGGAGGCTCTGCGCCATGGACGGCGCAGCGCCAGCGTACAAGGATGTATTCACAGCGGTCCTGTAAATCTTATCCCCATATCTGGCCGATTCGAGCTGCTTTAGCAGTCTATTCCCGCTTGAGCCGATCAGTCAGACCCCTTAGTCCCGATCCAATCTTCTCCTCAATCTTCTCCCGCACATTCGCCTTCACCCCCTCAATATCCAATCCCTGATTCACCGCCTCTTTTGAGATGGCCGCAGAAATAGGCTTGAGAATTTGTTCCGCTACTTCCGCCGCGGTGGCGCCGTTACTTTTACGGCCAACATCCCGCAGCTGGATGTCCGGCAGGTTCAGCGCCAGCTCACCGACGATGTCTGAATTTAGAGACGCGGTGGCGTTGGTGAAATTAAAACGATCAATGATGAACTTGGTCTCGGCACCACCGGTTTCCTCTGCCGTGGTCGATTCGGAGCTGCTGGAGACCCCCAAATTATCCATCAACTGCTGGAAATTGGTGCGTTTACCCTTAGCAATCGCGGTGACCGCGGCGCCGTCGATGACCACTTCCTTCATGACCACCAAGGTTTCGCTGATCTGGCTGGTGTCGAGCACCACTTTGATTTCGTCTAAGGACATCATGTCTGGCCCGGAAAAACCCTGGGGGTTCCCCATGCGCAATCCTTTCACCTGGGCCGAACCTTCAGTGAGCTCCAGATTCACTTCGCTGACACCCACATCCACACCCAGGTATTGGGGCCCAAACTCTTCAATAGCGCTTTTTACGATATTGCCGGAATTGAGCGCCACAAATACGCCCACCCCAATGAGCGCGAGCACCAAGATACCCACAATCCATCCGATGGCTTTCATCACCGTCTCCTATATCACCGTAGCCAACACATGCAGGGGCCTAAGCCGAGCCCCCTTCCATGGTCTGGATAAAGCTCTGTGCCTCAGCAATGGATTTTTCCATCTCCGCAATGAGCCGACCCACATCACTTTCAATACCACTCAAGTCACCTCGTAGGGCAGCAATCGCCTGGGCGTTGAGGTTGTGTTTTAAGAACAGCACGTGGTCATTAAATGACGTCAATACCGGTTGCATGCGCGATTCGGCGCGTTTCATCGCTTTGATTAAACCCGCATAGTTGCGCTTAGAAGCTTGCAGCTGAGCGTTACTTTTACCGCGTAGGGAAGCGTTGGAAATTTCCTGTAGTTCCTCTTCCCATTCATCAAAAAGATCTGCAGCCACGTCTTCTACGCTTTCGATACGGCTGCTCACCGCCGAGGCTTTATCTTCGGCGTCTTCGAACGCATCGTTGAGGCGATTGTAGACAGACTTCAGCTCGGACTCGGGCACTCCCACAACTGCTTCGAACTGCGCCAAGGCGTCTTGAAACTCTTCCTTGGCGTCTTCTTGGGCGTCCATGGCGTCTTTTACGCGGTCCACCAGAATGTCGTTTTTAAGGTTGCCGAATTGTTCCTGCACCCCGTAATAGGCGCTTTCACAAGCCGACAACAATCCAATGGTCACCATCAATAACAAGACGCGCATGGTACCCTCTGTCTATTTCCTACTTCTGTTACTACCCAAACGAGGCTATTGCCGCACCTTGTGAGTTCCCGATACGACCGCCGTGACGCGGCGGTTGCGTTGTTTACCCGCATCGGTGTCGTTACCCGCAATCGGCTGAGACTCACCAAAACCGGCCCAGGTCAGGCGTTCTGCTGCAATACCCGCTTCATTAATGAGGTATTCATAGACCGCTTTGGCGCGGCGCTCGGACAAACCTTGGTTGTATGCCGCGGAACCATCACTGTCTGTATGCCCCTCAATCACCGCGTTGGTAGTGGGGTATTGACGCAGGAAGTTCACCGCGCGGTTCAATTCCGGTATGTGGTCGTCGCGGATCTCGGCCCTGTCGGTGTCAAACTCGATGTTCATGTCGATGGTGACTTCTTCTTCGAGCTCAATGTAGCAACCCTTGGCGTCAACCCTGGCGCCGCGCTCACTGTCCGGGCATTCATCCTGGACATCGGGCACGCCGTCGCCATCACTGTCTAAAGGACAACCACGGCGATCCACCGCAACACCCGCGGGTGAGCCTGGACATTGATCATCCGCATCCACCACACCGTCACCGTCGCCGTCTAGCTGACAGCCATCTGCGTCCACGGTGCGGCCCGCTGGTGTGGTTGGGCATTTGTCCATGTCATTGGGGACACCGTCACCATCTGCATCCGCCGGCGGCAGCGGTGTGCTGCCCGCACCCAAAAAGCCGGTTAAGCCGACAAACGCAAACGGCTCAACGCCGCCGCCCTCTTCGCTGGTTACACCGCGAACGTCCACCCGCAGGGCGATGTTGTTGTGTATTTGACGAAACATACCCACACCTAAATTGAACTGAGTGTCGTCGACGTCCGGCTGCTGGTCTTCAAATTCGTATTCGGAACGCCCGCCGCCAAACAGGACAAAGGGCTGCCAGTCGCCATCCGAGGACAGCTTGTACATCAGGTCCAGCCACAGCAACTCAACGTCGTCTTCACCTTCACCAAAATCGTTGTCGTAACGTGCGTCTAACTTGCTGCCCAACACTTCCACGGACCAATGGTCGGTCAAGCCGTAGCCTAGGATGAGGCCAACACTGGTATCGTGATCGTCGTAGCCGATGTCGTCATCTGACGGACCGGAGTAGACCACCGCGCCGGGTGAGACATAAAACTGACCTTTGCTGGGCATGTTCTGATCCTGCGCCAGCGCTGTCATACCGAAACCGGCCAGCGCAAAGGCGAGCAAACTGTTCATCAATTGCCGCATGGAAATTCCTTTCATCATCTGTGTTGTACTTTTTTCTCTGAAACTTGTGATTTGTGTATTTGATTGTCTGATCGCTAGTTAGCCATCAGCTGTGACCCCGGCCCGCCCTAAGAGGGCACGCCTCCGGCAATTATCGCAGTGTTGGCCGCCGGGTAACACCTGTATACCGAGAAAAACAAACATGGGACAATTCGCCCGGAAGGCAATGCGCTTAAGCCAGCGAAGACGATTTTGTGCTCCCCAGTTCAACGCCCTGCGTTGTGCAATGGACAAAAGACCGTTAACGATTGCCTGCTCAACTTAATAACAATACGAGCCGCCAGCCTGGGGAATCTAATCACGGCAGGTTAGCTCGAATGACTCAAAAGGGAGTTTCATCATGGAAGCTATTCCAGCAGAAATCACTGCCGCCATTCCAGAAGAGCTGTCCGTCGACCGCATGCAAGGCTACGTCGACACAGCAGTTGAAATGGCCATGCAATACGGACCGAAGCTGATCCTGGCCATCCTGGTCCTGATTATTGGCCTGTGGATCATCAAGCGGGTCACCAATGTAATGGCCAAAGGTATGGAGGTCAGCAACACCGACGCAACCTTGGCCCGCTTCTTACGCAACCTTGCATCAATTGTGCTGAAAGCGCTGTTGTTCATCTCCGTCGCCTCCATGGTCGGCATTGAAACCACCTCCTTCATCGCCGTCTTGGGTGCCGCCGGTTTGGCTGTGGGTTTGGCCTTGCAGGGCAGCCTGGCGAACTTCGCCGGCGGTGTGTTGGTGCTGATGTTTCGCCCCTACAAAGTCGGTGATTTTGTCGACGCGCAAGGCGTTGCGGGTACCGTGGATGCCATCCAAATCTTCAACACTATTTTGAAGACGCCGGACAACAAGGTCATCATCGTGCCGAATGGCGCCATCTCCAACGGCATCATCACTAACTTCTCCGCGGAAGAAACTCGCCGCGTCGACTTTGTCTTTGGCATCGGCTACGACGACGACATCGAAAAAGCACGAGGCCTGTTGCTGGATATCTTCAGCCAGGACGAGCGCGTCTTCAGCGACCCGGAACCCTTCGTGAAAGTGGGCAACCTAAACGACAGCTCGGTGGACTTCACCTGCCGCGTATGGGCCAACGCCGCCGACTACTGGGGGGTGCACTTCGACACCATCGAGAAAGTGAAAGCCACGTTTGATGCGGAAAACGTTTCCATTCCGTACCCGCAAACGGATGTGCATTTGCACCAGGCCAGCTAAACGCGGTCTATCAATCCGGCACGATCCGGCAAGCTTGCATCTCAAGCTTGCCGGACATAACCGCTGGTCAAAATAAAACCGCCAGCCTGGAGAGGAAGCTGGCGGTTTTGAATGGCCTTCGGAGAACTCAGTTGAGCCCATCCTCGGCCGTTGGCCTTGGGTAAGTTGGGACCCTGGCCATAAGGGGATAGACACCACCTTGCGGTGATGTTGCCTACTATGCAGCCATAAAGTTACAAGACAATTTCTGCGCCCCGGTGTTTTGTGACATTTTGTTTCAAGTTGGCTTCAAGAGCGTTTCCATACCCGCTCTACTCACTCAGGACTCGCCAATATTCACTCAGGCGAAGCGCAGCGTAACCCGGGTACCACCTGGGGATGCGTCATCAATGGCAATTTGCCACCCATGGGCCTGACACAACTGTTGAACGATGGCGAGGCCCAAACCGCTGCCGCCGGTGCTGCTGCTGCGCGAGCTGTCGATACGAAAAAACGGTTGGAACACTTGCTCGCGATATTCTTCGGGTATGCCCGGACCGTTGTCCGTCACTTCGAGACAGCCGGGTTGCAGATGCACCACCACTTCCCCCCCATGGCGTAAGCCGTTGTCGACCAAATTCATCAGCACCCGCCGGAACGCGCTGGGGGCAATTAAAGCGTGATACTGATCAGCCACACTGGGCGCAAACCGGACACCCTGTTCGTAGCTGTTGAGCACTTCCTGCACGAACGGACATACCTCAACCTGCTGAGGTACTTCAGAGGTGCCGCGGGCAAAACGTAGGGCATCACCGATGAGTTCATCCATAGACTCAAGGTTGCGCTCAAAGCGCAGGATGAGCTGAGGGTCCACACTGTCTGGCAGCAACGCCAAGGCCAGGCGCATGCGGGTCAGGGGGGTACGCAAATCATGCGAGATCCCGGCCAGTAAGGTCGTGCGATTACTTAACAGCGACGCAATCTCCTGTGCCATGGTATTGAAGTTGCGCGCCAGCGAAGCAAGCTCTTCAGGACCGGTCTCCGGCAAGGGTTCAATTTCACTGGCGCCACGAAAGTGTTCGGCCTGCTCCGCCACCTTTACCAACGGGCGGGCAATACGCTGCACAATAAATAGCGAGGTAAAAAACACGATGGCGGCACCCAAACCAACAATAACCATGGCCACATATAACGGTTGAGTTTCGCGGCGTTGCGCGGAAAATCCAATCTGCAGCTCGAAGCCGCCCATGGGTACATCTACCCACAGCAGATCATCACCGGCCAGCAACGGCACCGGCCCGCCTAGGCGCTGCCCCAGCTGTTCGCTCAAGAGGTCAAAATACTGTGGATACGTTTCCAGCTCGGGGAGATTCTGGCGGGCTTCACTAATGATGAGGTCGTGGCTCTCCGCCATCTCCAACTCAAAGTAGGGGCGCGCCTCCGGCGGCAGCTCCACCCAGGTCTGTGCTGTGAGCACCAGCAACGCCGCCTCATCGTCGGCGGATTGTTCGCTAATGGGATCTATCACAAAGGCGTACATGGCCACCGTGGCGATGACCACAATCAACAACGCGCCAACGGAAAGAATCAGGTTGGTGCGGGCCAGCAGCGTCGCCGGCCGGCGCGGCAGTGAAACTTCAGCCATTTCCCGCAGGGCAGAACATGTAGCCTTTGCCCCAGATGGTGCGGATATAGACCGGATTCGCCGGGTCTGGTTCGATCTTGGCACGCAAGCGGGTCACACGCACATCGATGGAGCGGTCAAAGGGTGAACGCTCGGCACCGGTCAACAGGTCCAATATACGATCTCTGTCCAACACTTTGTTGGGGTGGCTGACCAGAATCGACAACAGATCAAACTCGCCTGAGGTGAGCGGTACGGTCTCGCCGCTTTTGGACAGGCGGTGTGCATGTGGGTCAAGCGCAAACTCGCCAAATTCCACCGCCGCCGCAGGCGTGGGTGCACTTGCAGCAGCAGGCTGCGCTCTGCGCAATACCGCTCTTACGCGCGCCAACAATTCCCGTGGGTTAAAGGGTTTGGCCAGATAGTCGTCCGCGCCCACTTCCAGGCCGACAATACGGTCAACATCTTCACCCTGGGCTGAGACGATGATGATGGGGATGCTGGAGTGCTTTTTTAGCCGCTGGGCAATCGACAAGCCATGCTCGCCGGGTAGCATCAAGTCGAGGATGATGAGGTCTGCACTTCGCTCGGCCAGGTAAGCGTCCATGGCCTCGCCGGATTCCACGCAGGCCACTTTAAAACCTTGCTGCTCAAGATAGGCCTGAGTGAGTTCCCTAAGCTCCGGGTCGTCGTCGACCACCAGCAGGTTGGCGTTTTCAACATCCATGCCCGGCTCGGGCCTTACTCAGTGGGGTCGACGGTGGGCTGCTGGCTCACGGTCACGGCGGGCGCCGGGTTTACGACAGGGTCTGACCCAAGTTGACCTGGGGTTGCTTGCCTGGACTTGCTGCGCTGTTCAAAACCAATACCAAAGGTAACGCGACCCGAGGCAGCAGAAGTGGGTGCGTCGACGCGTGGTCGTACGCGTACGACTCTGGTTTGCACCACCACGGAGCCGTCCGATTTGCGCACCACGCGGCCATAGCGACGCTGCACATGCACGCCAACCTTGGCCCGCGCTTCCGCCCGCGCTTCGCGATTAGCCGCCATACGCCCACGCACTTCAGCCAACAGCTCCCGCCTTTCGCTGGGGCTGAGCTTGGCCCACTGGGCGGTGAGCTCGGTCAGTTCAGTATCGGTTTTTTGCGACAGATCGCCGGTCACCACTGCGGTCGCGGTAACAGCGATTGCGGGAGAGGTGGAAGAGGCGGGAGAAGAAGCGGCCGTTACAGTTTGGGGGTCTGCCCAAACCAAAGTTGCACAACTCGCCCATCCGGCGACCATACCGGCAGCGATGACATGCAGATAATTAGCTCGACTGCTCAGACTCACTCACGACCCTTTCTAAATTGTCTGGTCTAAATTGTCTGGCTCACCTGACTAGACTGGTTTGACTAGCTTGAGGTGATCAACAAACCGTTCCGGCGCTCAACGCATGGCTCTGTAATGGCCATTTGGCTAAATTTCGGCCTGTGGAACGGGCACAATTTTGCCTTCAACCGCTAATACTACCGAGAATTTAGAAGATTGAAACTACGGATAAATTTACCTGGGGCGCATTGTCGAGGGGGGCTGTTACATGCCGATTTCTTATCGGTAACAATTTGTTTCAGCGCTTTCTTAAGCTTTGTTACGCTTTCCACTGCTTCCCTTCGCTTGCACCTCCCCGCAGAAACGAAACAGCCACAGATGTGCGACATCTGTGGCTGTTGAGGATGAACGTTGGCATGAGCCAAATCACTTCATCAGGCGCCTAGTGTGCCTTAAGCAGATTCAAACAATCCGGCTGCACCCTGACCGCCGCCAATACACATGGTGACCACACCATATTTAGCGTTGCGACGCCGCAATTCACGCAATACCAAGCCGGTTTGGCGTGAGCCGGTCATACCGAAGGGGTGACCAATCGAAATGCTGCCGCCGAGCACGTTGTAGCGCTCATTGGGCAAATCCAAGGCATCACGACAGTACAAGCACTGGGAAGCAAAAGCTTCATTCAGTTCCCACAAGTCGATGTCATCTTGGCTCAAGCCCGCGTTTTTCAGCAGACGCGGAATCGCAAACACCGGGCCAATACCCATTTCGTCCGGTTCACAGCCTGCTACGGTGAAGCCGCGGTAGATACCTAACGGCTCAACACCCAGCTGCGCGGCGCGTTCCGCACTCATCAACATGGTCATGGAAGCACCATCCGACAACTGAGATGCGTTGCCTGCCGTTACACTGCCGTCTTCTTCAAAAGCGGGGGGTAAGCCTGCCAAACCTTCCAGCGTGGTTTGCGGGCGGTTGCACTCATCTTTGTCGACGGTAACTTCGACGTGGCTTTCTTCGCCGGTTTCTTTGTCGACTTTCAGCATGGTGGCTTGCATCGGCACAATTTCTTCAGCCACTTTGCCGGATTCAACCGCAGCCGCATAACGCTGTTGGCTTTGCAAGGCGTACTCATCTTGCATCTCACGCGTTACCTGATAACGGCGTGCGACCACTTCTGCGGTGTTGCCCATGGCCATGAAGATGTCTGGCTTTTCTTCCAACAAACGTGCGTTCTGCTCAGACTTGCCGGGCTTCTGTCGATTGCGCATGGAAATGGAATCCACACCACCGGCGATGGCGACATCGGTCTGACCGGAGGCAATCTGGTTCGCGGCGATGGCAATAGACTGTAAACCGGAAGAACAAAAGCGGTTGATGGTCACACCTGCGGTGGTGACCGGCAGTTTCGATAAAATCACCGCCAGTCGTGCCAAGTTACCATCTTGTTCGCCTGCGTGGCTGGCAGCGCCGACCACGACGTCTTCTACTTCGTCCGGCGAAATTTTATCGTTCCGATCGAGCAGAGCATCAATACAATGCGCCAGCATGTCGTCAGAGCGAGTTAAGTTAAAACTACCGCGGAACGCTTTGGCCAGGCCGGTGCGCACGCTGTCTACGATGACTACATCGCGCATAGTTATTCTCCTTTCAAGTAAGTAATTCTCCCCAGGGGCGGGGATAGTACCCATATCCCGGCGGGCACGCTACCATGCGCACTGCATCGCGCTGTGCATATGAGCACACAATTCGCGACGCCTAACCCATGTTATATGCATGCACCATTTAAAGGACATACCATGACCCAATTTCATGATTTGACGATGGATGCCATCACCGGTGAAGCGGTCGATTTCAGCATCTACAAAGACACTCTGTGTCTGGTGGTAAACGTCGCCAGCCGCTGAGGCCTCACCCCCCAGTACGCCGGGTTGCGTACTCTGCAAGAACAACATCAAGCCGATGGCTTTACCGTCTTAGCCTTTCCATGCAACCAGTTTGGTGCACAGGAGCCAGGCACCAGCGAAGAAATCTTAGAGTTTGCACTGAGCAAATTTGACGTGAACTTTCCGATGTTCGCCAAAATTGAAGTGAACGGCGACGGTGCCTGTGAACTGTACAAAATGCTGCGCGCCGCAGCACCGGGTGAAGACGGTAACGAAGACATCCCGTGGAACTTCACCAAATTTTTAGTCGGGAAAGACGGTCAGGTGATAGAGAGGATTGGTCCGCAAACCACCCCGGAAGACATTGCGGAACGTTTGCCTAGCCTATTGTAATAGCGGTATGTGAAGTAACAGTGTGCGGTGAAGTATTGGCGTCAGGCGTTTCTGACGCCAACACTGAGCCGCAGCTCTCGGCTCAAGTCATGCCTACTGTTGCAGGCTATCGAGCGCGGAGCCGAGTTCCTCAGAACCCTTTTCCATAGCATCTTCCGCAGCTTGTTGGGCGTCTTCCATCAGCTCAGCGCCTTTTTCTTTCGCCTCCTCAGCCAATGCTTCGCCTTGCTCGGTGACTTCATCCATCATCGCTTCGCCCTGTTCTTGGGCTTCATCAATAACGTTTTCCACCATGTCTTGGGCGTCACTCATGGCGTCACCCGCCGTTTCGGCAGCCGATTCCGGTGCACTCGGTGCACTGCTTGGCGCGCTGTCACCAGATTGACCACAGGCAGCCAAACCCAAAACACCAGCAGCCAACATTAAGGTCATCAGAGTTTTGCTCAGATTCATTACGTATCTCCTATGCGCAGTTGTGGGTAACTCCAGGTGCGCATTAAACCGTAACCGTGGGCTCGGTGCGAGTTATTCCCTTGATTCCCGGTTAAGGGCGTTAATGTTGTTTGTGGGGAAATGAAAAAGGCGCAGATTGCTTGGTGAAATGGCAAAATGCCAGGTGACGAAACCCACACCTCACAAGTGCGCCCATGACAAAGATAATCCTTCATCCCCCAAAGGTCGAGATAGATTTCACCGATGCTCAACTGACTGGCGTTGGCGGTTGGACTTTGCCAAGAACAACTACCGGCTCGATTGGTTGGTGCATGCGGCGTTGCAACTGGAATAGCTAACACCCAGTCATCACGCTACTGATGCCATACACGGCAGGATCGTCTGCCCCTGTTAAACCGGAAACACCCGCCGACCCACCCGTGGCGGGCAAAAACAGCGCCGGTACTCACTTGCCACCCCACAGGCAGGCTGATTTTCAACACTCGAAACTACTTGGGCCGCTCAAACCCCCACCCCCAAGTACTTATCCGGGGATCTGGAAGTTATTCGGCACCCGGACTTCTTCTAGCAGGCGCTTATTCTGCAGACGGCTGCCTGCTAATCTAGGCTACCTGCAAAGTAGAGGTTTATGGAGGGAGACACATGGCAGAACAAATCCTCATAGATGGGTTGTGTTTCGGCGAGGGCCCACGCTGGCACGAAGGCGCGTTATGGCTGTCCGACATGCACGATCAGAAAGTGCTAAGAGTACAGCTCGACGGCAGCGCCACTACCGTGGTCACCTTGAGCGACGACGAACCGTCCGGTTTAGGTTGGCTACCCAATGGCGAGCTTCTCATCGTCAGCATGCGCAAACGGCACCTGCTGCGGTTTGACGGCGAACAACTGCATTTACATGCAGACCTCAGCCAACTGGCCAGCTGGTACTGCAATGACATGGTGGTCGACGGCGAGGGCCGTGCTTATGTCGGCAACTTTGGTTTCGATTTACACCAAGGCGCGGCACCAAAACCAGCGGAACTCATTCGCGTGGATGTGGACGGCTCAGCCACGGTTGAAGACAACGATGTGATGTTCCCTAACGGCACGGTGATCACCCCGGACGGCAACACGCTCATTGTCGGTGAGTCCTTTGGCGGCCGCTTGACGGCTTATGACGTTGCACCAGACGGCAGCCTGTCGAATAAACGCACTTGGGCGGAGTTGCCTCAGGGGGCGGTCCCCGATGGCATCTGCCTCGACAGTGACGGCGGCATTTGGTCTGCGTCACCCACAAGTAATGAATGCCTGCGCCAAGTTGAGGGCGGTGAAATTACCCACCGCATCAATCTGGACCGCGGCGCCTTTGCCTGTATGATTGGCGGCGATCAGTTGTACGTCTTAACGTCATCCAGCTCCGACCCCAAACAATGTCGCACCAACCGGGACGCCCGCGTGGAGGTTCACCCTGCACCCTACCCGGCAGCTGGATGGCCGTAAAGCCGGCGGTTAGGAGCAGCAAATATGACCAAAATTTTTGAGAACTACGAATCCCCTTGGCTGAATGAAGAACTGCGCATCCTGCAAGACGCAGCCGCTAAGTTTTTTCAAACCGAATTTAGTCCCCACTACGAAGACTGGTTAGCGGCCGGTAAAGTGCCGCTTGATGCGTGGCGCAAAGCCGGTGAAGCGGGTCTGCTGTGTGCCGAAATGCCGGTCGAATACGGCGGCTCCGGCGGCTCGTACCTGCATGAAACCGTGGTCGCCGAAGAACAAGTGCGTGCCGGCGTGGCCGCCTGGGGTAACCAAGTCCACAGCCAGATTGTTGCCCCTTACATCCTCAACTACGGCAGCGAAGCACAGAAACAGCAGTGGCTGCCAAAAATGGCCAGCGGCGAAATGGTCGGCGCCATCGCCATGACCGAGCCGGACACAGGTTCTGATTTGCAAAGTGTCAAAACCACCGCCAGCAAAGACGGCGACGATTACGTCATTAACGGCTCCAAGACCTACATCACCAATGGGCAAAACTGCGGCCTGGTGATTGTGGTGGCTAAAACCGATCCAAGCCAGGGCGCCAAAGGCATCAGCTTAATTGTGGTGGAAACTGAGAATTCCGGCTTCAAGCGCGGCCGCAATCTGAAAAAACTTGGACAAACCGCGGCGGATACTTCAGAGATGTTTTTTGAAGATTGTCGTGTGCCGCAAACCAATCGCTTGGGTGAGACCGAAGGCCAGGGTTTCATCCAACTGATGCAGCAGCTGCCCCAGGAGCGCCTCAACATCGCCCAGGCGGCGGTGGTGGAAATGGAACGGGCGATCGCCTTAACCCTGGATTTTGTGAAACAACGCCAAGCGTTTGGCCAGCGCGTGCTGGATTTTCAAAACAGCAAATTTAAGCTCGCGGAATGTAAAACCGAAGCCCTAATCGCCCGCACCTTTGTCGATCAATGTCTGATCAAACACGTGGCCGGCGAATTGGATGCGTCCACCGCCTCCATGGCCAAGTATTGGTGTACGCAGAAGCAAAACGAGATCATCGACGAGTGCCTGCAACTGCACGGCGGTGCCGGTTACATGGATGAGTATGAAATTTCACGCATGTATCGCGATGCGCGGGTGCAGAAAATTTACGGCGGCACCAACGAGATCATGAAAGAGTTGATCAGCCGCACGCTCTAAGAGGGGTTGCCTTCTCAAGCCGCCCCACGCACGACCGAAAAACACGATCCAAAGACACGACGCAAAAAAAGAACGTGGCGCCCCCGTAAGGGAGCGCCACGCATTCTCGAAGGTTCCGCAGTGGCCTTTCCTGGAGAGGAGGGATCGGCCGGGTTGGAGAGAGGAACAATTGGAGATAACACCCGTTGTCAGGCGGATGTCATGCGGCCCTTCGAAAATCCTCTGCTTTTACATATTTCGCATGCACACGACTCATCCGCCGGTGCAAACACTCGGTGGCGGCTGCCACATCGCTACCCGGCGCAAACGTCACCGGCGGCAAAATTTCCACTTGGACCCTGCCGCGTTTTACTTCGCGGGTGCCCTTCGGGCGCAGGTCACGTAAGCCTGCTAGGTAGATGGGCACCACGGGTACACCATGTTCCATCGCCAGCAGAGTAGCGCCGTGTTTAAACTCGCCTAAATGATCGGCGGTTGCGCGGGTGCCTTCGGGAAACAGGAAAACGTGTTTCCGTTTACCCAGCAGCCAGCTTGCATACTCCAGCGCTTTCGCCCCGCCCCCGCGCATGATGGGAAAGTTGCCCAGCGCAAGTGATTGATACCAAGGTTTTGTCACCAGCTTCTTTTTACCTTTGATGAACCAGCGGTCTTGCGCGGCGCCAAAAAACAAATTCTCACGTACGTTTTGCGGCAGAATCTCATCTACCACCAGGGTGTCTAAGTGGCTGGCATGATTGGCAATGAACACACACGGTCCCTCAATGTCTGCCAAGTGCTCCAAGCCATGCACATCAACGTGTTCGCAGGCTTGTTCGAACCAGCGCGTGTAGGCCCGGTAGCGCCAAGCACGACGTACCAGCTTCGCCCAACCCTGAGTTTGCCAGCGATGTGGTCCGGCATATCTGCGCGCATCTTCTTCATACAGCTGCGGGACTTTCTTTGCCCGCGGTTCACGCAGTTTCTGCGCAGGCATTCTGTGTAATGCCATGTCGCTGACACGATCGAGTACAGGTTTGTTTGCGGCTGAAGTAGTCATTTGAGGTCCTATGTCATTCTTTGCTTAAAGTGAGTGTTCCTTGCTCTGCCTGCTAACTACCTAAGTAGCTTCTCTCGATAACTAAACTCGCTATCTGTTTAGCAAGCGCCGTGCCAACTTGCGCACAAAGTGGAATAACCTCGAAAAAACCATAGGAAAAGCGCGGCTTAACTAGAAAAGACTGTAGATACACAGCCAAAGACCCGCATTGAGGTGGGCTGAAGCAGCTCAAGCCGCGGCCTCCCACGGGCTTGTGGCTCGCTTGACCCGACGCATAACAGCAACCGTGCGCCACAATGAAACACAAATCGACGTGTGGTACCGAGTTGTGCACCAGGCTGGGTCACGCACAACTTGGTACAGAGCGCTAGTGCTCAATTAGTGGAGACTATGGCCGATACAAAGTAGGAGTCGGTGGAAAAAAGAGCGGACACATCTATGATCCGAAAAATACTCTTGATAGGTGTCCTCGTTGTGTGTGGCGCATGTGTGGCGCAACAGTGGGCACAGATCCGGAATGGTTCTACCGGCCTGATGATTCTCTGAATTTTTCCCAGTGATCTACGCCTACACCGTACGCAATCTTTGTGAATTTGAGATATAAATAGAACGCACGTGCACGGAGATCTTTATGCAATGGCATACGCAAGAACCGCCCCGGGGCGAGCCTTCTTTAGCGCTGTACTTCAAGGATCAACTGAGTACTTATGCCAAACAGATCGATCCACCGCCACAGGAAGACACCTGTTGGTATCTGGGTAACCTGCTCGACCGCTTCGGTCGCAGCGATGCCTTCTTTGCGTTCGACAACGATGCTCTGACTCTCCGCCCGCTGGCGCTGTTATACGGTGACGCACGTGAGGCGCGGACGGATTCGGAACGTTGTTTACTGCTGCAACAACTGGGTGACATGGCCTTATTCATCGGCGCGCTGTTTCCGGAGCGCTATCTAAAACGCGGCATCGGACGTGACTATTTCATCGGCATGGGCGGCGGCGCTTACGACTACCTGGCTGATAACGCCCGTGGCAACCGGCACATATATGCAGAGCTGGCTTGTATGTTCGGACACCTGCTGGAGATGGTGGCGAACGCCTGTTCTCGGGCGGAGCAGCTCAGCGCGGACGATGTCTTAGCTCTGTATGAGCGCTGGGTGCGCAATCGAGATCCGGTGGCGGGCAAACAGTTGCAAGCGTTAGGGATTGAGTTGCCAAACTCGACGCAACCGCACTAGTGCTCAAACCACTTGAAAACTTAGGATCAGAGTTCGCCAGCTTTGGGCTGGCAAGGAAGCGTGAGGAGTAATATCCGGATATTGCGACGAGCAAT
>JANQKS010000092.1 GCA_028281005.1 Pseudomonadales bacterium | reverse complement strand
CAGCTTTACGCTAACTGCGTCATTGCTCGTCGCAATATCCGGATATTCCTCCTCACTCTTCCTTGCCAGCCCAAAGCTGGCGAACTCTGATCCTAAGTTATAAAGTGGTTTGAGCACTAGGAACCCAATTGACTTCACTGTTAGACCCCCTCACATTCCCCCGCGGCCCCTCCATGAAAAACCGCTTTATGTTGGCCCCCCTCACCAACTCCCAGAGCCACCCGGACGGCACGCTCTCGGACGAAGAGTACCGCTGGCTCACCATGCGCGCGGAAGGCGGTTTTGGCTTAACCATGACCTGTGCCGCCCACGTGCAAGCTGTCGGCCAGGGTTTCCCCGGCCAGTTGGGAGTGTTCGACGACAAGCACATCCCCGGTCTCACTCGCCTGGCTGAGAGAATAAAGTCTGAGCGCAGTGTCGCTATTCTGCAGCTGCACCATGCCGGCATGCGCTCGCCGGCGGAGCTGGTGGGCGAAGCACCCGTTTGCCCTTCCGCCGATGCCGAAACCGGCGCCCGCGCGTTGAGCCATGCAGAGGTCAAAAATTTGGTTGAGGATTTTGTCCGAGGTGCGCGGCGCGCCGAAGCCGCCGGATTCGACGGGGTGGAGGTCCATGGTGCACACGGCTACATCCTGTGCCAGTTTTTAAGCGCTGAAATAAATCAACGTAATGACGAATACGGCGGCAGCGCTGAGAACCGTTGGCGCATCCTGTTAGACATTGTGGATGGCATCCGTGAGCGTTGCGGACCGGACTTTATGTTAGGTGTGCGTTTGTCACCGGAGCGTTTTGGCATGCAGTTGGGCGAAGTGACCCGGTTTGCCGAACGCCTCATGCAGGAAGATCAGTTGGATTTCCTCGACATGTCACTTTGGGATGTGTGGAAAGAACCGGAAGAGGAGGCTTACCAGGGCCGTGCGCTGATCGACTATCTTACCGAGCTGCCGCGCGGCCGCACACGCCTTGGTGTGGCGGACTAACAGTTAGGCATAACTGTCAGGCATAATAGAAAGGTTAAATTCTAGGATGTACCCGTTGAGCATCGCTCACTCTGCCAAACGCCTGTTGCTATCGCTGGTGGCGGTATCCCTGCTGATGCAGGGGCTGTTCCCCAGTGGCTACATGCCTGGCAACCTGGCGTCGGGCTGGGTCGCGGTGCTGTGTCCGGAAGGTTTACCTGCGGCGTTTGTGGCGCAGCTAAACGAGCGCAACGCGGGTCTCGATGGGCATGCTCACCATCATCACCACCACCATCACAAGCATCACCACGGCGCCGGGGCATCCGGTGAACCCGCAGCTGAAGGCTCCTGCCAATTGGGTAGCGGCCTGGACCAGCCGGTGGAGGTGGCGCAGGTAAAGAGCAACAGCCCGAGTATCGAGCGGGTTGTGACCAATCGTCTACTTCATCTACGCCGGGTGAGCGGCCCGATCCTGCTTGCCCCGCAGTCACGAGGTCCCCCGATTGCATAACTGATCCCTAGTTAAGCCAACAAAAACTTAAAGAGAGAATCATTATGCGATCTGTTATAGCAGTGGGATTGCTTGCCGGTGTAGGGCTGCAATCCGCATGGGCCGACCCTGTTGATCCTTCTTCCGGTCAACAAACCGTTCAACAAGCCGCTCAGCCGGCCAGAGAACTGGAAGAAGTCATCGTGGTCGGTGAAAAAAACATCCGTCGGTTTGAGCTGGCGGAAACCGTGGATGTGGTGCCGGATTCGGCAGCCATCTTAAAGAAAGTGGTAGGCGCCAACGTCATCAATAATGGCCCCTTAACCGGCATCGCCCAGTACCGCGGTATGTCGCGCTTTCGTGTCAGTACACAAATCAACGGTGCCACCATCAGCGCAGGGGGTCCAAATTGGATGGACCCGCCGCTGTCTTATGCACCGGCTGCGCACTTGGAATCGATCGAGGTGTATCGCGGTATTGCGTCGGTAAGCACCGGCGCGGAAACCATTGGCGGCGCCATTCAGGCCAATACCTGGCCGGGGCGGTTCAGTGACGGCGGGGTGGCGTTCAGCGGGCGTATTCGCACCGGCACACAATCGGTAAACAACGGTGAGATGTTCAGCGCCGCGGTGTCGGTGGCCAATACGCGCCACCTGTTTAAAGTCTCAGGCTTACATGAGACCGCGGAGGATGCTGAGTTCGCCGACGGTGACATCCTGCCGACGGAATATGAGCGTGACCGCTTTGACGTCGGCTACGGCTTGCGCCTTGGTCAGCATACATTGCGGGTCGATTTTGGCCGCAACGAAACGGGTGAAGGGGGTACACCAGCGTTGCCGATGGACATCGACTATATCGATGCGGACCTGTTGACGGTGGGCTGGGATTACGCGGGCGAAGGCTTTAGCGTCGTCAGCAAAGTGCACGTCAGTGATATTGAACACGGCATGAGCAACTTCCACCTGCGTCAAGCGCCGGGGATGGGCGGCATGTGGCGCTACAACACGGCGTCTGGAGACAACCGCGGATTTGCCGTGGCGGTGGCCTGGGGGGAATGGCGGTTTGGCTTGGATGGGCACTATGAACGCCATAACTCCGATATCGATAACCCCAACAACCCGATGTTCTTTGTGATCAACTTCAACAATGCCGAGCGGCAATTGTTGGGGGCGTATGTGGAACGTGAGTTCACTGTTGCCCAAGACTGGTCAGTGGAACTAGGCGCACGATTTAACCGCGTGGAAATGGATGCGGATCGGGTGAATGCCACGCCTGCCATGATGGGCATGCCCGCCGCGGTGTCGTTGCGCGACAACTTCAACAATGCAGATCGCAACAGCACCGATAACAACTTCGATTGGGTGGCTAAGATCAACCATGTGCTGAGCAGCGACATGTCCAGTGAGCTGAATCTCTATGCTGGGATGTCCCGCAAGACACGCTCTCCCGCGTATCAAGAAAAATACCTCTGGTTACCGCTACAGGCGACCGCGGGATTGGCGGATGGCCGAACTTACACCGGCAATCTGGATTTAGACCCGGAGGTGGCGCACGAAGTCGAGTTAGGTTTGGATTGGCAAGGTCGCGGCTACGCTATTTCACCGCGATTGTTTTACCGTGATGTGAGTGACTACATCCAAGGTGTGCCTTCCACCAATATGCCGGCGGTCATGTTTGTGCAAATGATGAACAATATGAACGGCAGCAACAACGCAGCACCTTTACAGTTCGAAAACGTCGACGCCACCTTTTACGGATTTGACGTAGATTGGCGTTACGAACTCAGTGAGCAGTGGTCGCTGAATGGGGTCGTTAACCTCGTGCGTGGTGAACGCGACGATGTGGACGATGATCTATATCGGGTGGCGGCGCCGAATGCCTATCTGGCAGTTAACTTCACGCGCCCGCGTTGGCATGTGTCTTTGGAAAGCTACCTTTACGATGGTCAAGACGACGTGTCTGCCACCAATTTTGAAACCACCACCAGCGGCTATAGCGTATTTAATCTGAAAGGCGCTTGGCGTTTGAGCGAAGGTCTGAAGCTGGGTTTTGGGGTGGATAACCTGGCGGATCGCAAATACGTCGATCACCTGGCCGGGGTTAACCGGGTCAACGGCAACCCGGATATTGCCCGAGGTGAGCGCCTACCAGCGTTTGGCCGCAGCTTTTTTGCGCGGTTGGACTATAACTGGTAGACGCGGGAGCGCTGCCTTTAGCTAAGGTTTACGAAACAGCAAAGTGAAACGGTCGGTGTTGCCGCTGACGGAGCGCCGACCCACTTCGTAGACCAACTCATCATCTAAGCGGTAATGCAGGTCTGAAAAGTCCACAAATTCAAACCCAGCGGCTTCAATTTCTTTGATCATCAGCACCGGATCCATACGCCGCCAGTTTTCGTAGTTATCCTCCTGCATATGGCGGCGGGTGTGGTCAACAACGCCGTACACGCCACCCTTTTTGAGGACTCGAAACGCTTCTGCGTTCATGGCCGCGCGGGATGCTTCGGTAAAGTTGTGCAGATTGCGAAAGGTCAACACCATATCAACGTCCTTGGTGTTGATTTTTAAACCCTCGAGGACAAAACGTGGTCCGTCGGGCTGCTGCCCGAAGTTGCTGAGGTCCACCTGTACCACTTCCACGCCGGTTAAGTCTCCGGCTTTCACCATGGCGTCCACGCGGTCGGTACCGATGGCAACTTGGAGCGCGCCGTTTTCCGCCAGGACCGGCGCCAGCAGTTTGGTGTACCAACCCCCGCCGGGGACCAGCTCTAACACGGTCATGTTGTCGCTCAACCCGAAGAACCTCAAAGTTTCCAAGGGCTTACGGTTAGCATCTCGAGCCTTTTCTGCGTCACTGCGGGTGTCTGCAGCGATGGCGGCTTTGAGTTTGTCGTCGATGTTGGAATGGTTGTCGGCCAGAACGGGCGCTGCCGCCAGCAGCGTAGCGAGGCCTAGAATCAAGGGGGTATGTAGCAGGTGCATGAAGCTCTCCTTAGCACGGCATTGAAAATGGGGCATAGATCGTACACCGTAACCCGCACGAGGAGGAATAATGGCAGAATTAAAACTAACCGGCCTAAACGGTAAGGTGGCGGTAGTCACCGGTGCTGGGCGCATGCGCAGCATTGGTCGGCCGATCGCCGTGATGTTGGCCCAGGCGGGCTGCAAGGTGGTGTTAACCGGCACCGGTAGAGCGATGGAGAACTACCCCCAAGATGAGCAGGACGCCGGTTGGCGTGATATTGCCTCTGTTGCCGAAGAGGTTCGCGCGGCAGGCAGCGAAGCTTTAGAACTCGTGAGCAACGTGGCGGACCCGGATGCGGTTGCGCAACTGGTGCAACAAACGTTGGATCACTTCGGCAGGGTCGACTTTGTCATTAACAACGCTGGCGCTGCGCGGGGCTCCGACCGCGTGCCGGTAGTGGACCTGGCGATAGAAGATTGGCACAAGGTCATGAACGTCAACTTGAACGGTACGTTCTATATGAGCCGCGCTTTTGGCCAGGCGTTAATTGATCAGGGGCAAGGCGGCGCCATCGTCAATATCTCGTCGATTGCTGGCAAAGCCTTGCCACCCAATACCGCGGCTTACGCGGCGAGCAAGGCCGGCATCCAGGCGCTGACCGCCTCCATGGCTCGCGAAGTGGGCCGCTATAACATTCGGGTCAACGCGATATGCCCAGGGGTCATCGACACCTACCGGATGGACGATCTCGGACGCGGCGATGCCTGGCAGGCGATGTTGAAGATGATACCGCTAGGACGACCGGGCTCAGGAGAGGACATAGCCTCCATGGTGGCGTTGATGTGCAGCGAGCAGGGCGCTTGGATTACCGGGCAAGCTTATAACGTCGATGGTGGTCACGTCGTAGAACACTAGCCGTACACCGGTAATGCGGACCAACTTGCAAAGGCAGGCGCAGGCCGTATGCTCCTCCTCATGGAAGACAAACCCATGCAAGAGACACACGCCGCATCTGCCGCTCACGAGGCGCCCTGTTATACACCGCGAGACATGTTGGAGAAACTTGTTGCTTATCCTACGGTGTCTTCGGAATCAAACCTCGATCTGATCGATTTTGTGCAAGAGTATCTGGCCGCCCACGGTGTTGAGTCTTTTCGCGTAGCCAGCGACTGCGGCGCCAAAGCCAATCTCTACGCCACCATGGGTCCGCAGGAGCCTGGCGGGGTAGTGCTGTCCGGTCATACCGATGTGGTGCCGGTGGAGGACCAAGACTGGCATTCGGATCCGTTTGTCCTGACCGAGCAGGAAGGTCTGCTATACGGGCGCGGCACATGTGACATGAAGGCGTTTAGCGCGATCGCTCTGGCTTTGGTGCCTGAGATGAAGGGGCTGAAGCGTCCCATTCATTTGGCACTTTCCTATGACGAAGAAATTGGCTGTCTCGGCGCGCCGCGCTTGATAGACACCATCAAAAACAAGCTGCCGCCCGTGCGTGCCGTGATCGTGGGTGAACCCACCAGCATGAGGGTGGTGACCGGTCACAAGAGCATTCTGCATTTTGATACGAAAGTAGTGGGGCATGAAGCCCATTCCAGCCAACAACAGCGTGGAGTTTCCGCGGTGATGGTGGCAGGCCGTCTGATTCATTGGTTGGGGGAGCGGCAGCGCGCCAACGCCGCGTCGGCGGATCCCGCTTGCTTGTTTGAACCGCCTTATTCAACGTTGCACTGCGGTGTGGTACATGGCGGCACAGCACACAACATTACAGCGCGCCACTGCCATTTTGTAACTGACATCCGCGCGCTGCCGAGCGAGGACGCGGGACAATACCTGGCAGAGTATGAAGCGTATGTGCGCGACGTGGTGGAGCCCGAGATGCAAGCCACCTGCCCGGATACGCACATCTCTATAGAAGTCTACGCCAACGTGCCCGGATTTGACGTTGCTGAAGATACCGACGCGGTACAGCTGGCCAAGCAGCTGTCCGGTCAGAACGCCATTGAAGTGGTACCATACGCGGCGGAGTCAGGTCAGTTCCAGCAGGCGGGTTTTTCAGTGGCGATGTGCGGACCGGGTTCAATCGATCAAGCCCACCAACCCGACGAGTACATCTCAGTGGCGCAGCTCAATGAAGGCACCCAATTCATGCGTCGTCTGATCGAAATGCAGTCTGTTTGAATGAATAGGTACCAAAAAAAGATGTGGGTCTCTTGAATCTAAACGATTGCCACAGTTTTGGTGATTTTCGAACCTTGGCCAAACGGCGGCTGCCGAGTCCAATATTTCACTACATTGATGGTGCTGCGGACGATGAACGTACGTATCGACGCAATACTGAAGCGTATGAAGACTGTGACCTGGTACCTAATGTCCTCGTAGGCGTAGAAAACGTGGATATGTCTGTTGAAGTCATGGGGCAAAAACTAGACATTCCTATCTACTGTGCCCCGACTGCTTTGCAGCGCCTGTTTCACCATGACGGAGAACGTGCGGTGGCTAGAGCCGCCAGTAAACATGGCACCATGTTTGGCGTTTCCTCGCTAGCCACGGTCACCGTGGAAGACATTGCTGAGCTCACCGATTCGCCCAAGATGTTCCAGTTCTACTTCCATAAAGATCGGGGATTGAATGATGCACTCTTGGAGCGAGCGCGCGAGGCTAAGTTTGATGTGCTTGCGCTAACGGTAGACACCATCACCGGCGGCAACCGAGAGCGCGACTTACGCACTGGCTTTACCTCTCCGCCAAAGTTGGGTTTGGACTCGTTAATCAGTTTTGCCACGCATCCGGCTTGGGCTTGGAACTTCTTAACCAAAGAAAAGTTTGATATGCCGCATTTGTCTGGGTACGTAGCAGAAGGCACTAACCTAGCTGTGTCTGTTGGCGACTACTTTTCCACCATGCTGGATCAGTCGATGAACTGGCAGGATGCGGAGAATCTCTGCGCGCAATGGAACGGCCAGTTTGCGTTAAAAGGAATCATGAGTGTAGAAGACGCTAAGCGTGCTGTTGATATTGGTTGCACTGGCATAATGGTTTCCAATCATGGTGGCCGCCAGTTAGATGGATCGCGCAGTCCCTTCGATCAGATCGCAGAGATTTGCGATGCGGTCGGTGATCAGATTGATGTGATCTGCGAAGGCGGGATCCAACGTGGTACACATGTTTTGAAAGCCCTTTCGCTCGGCGCAAAAGCGTGCTCCGGCGGGCGGTTTTATCTTTATGCGTTGGCAGCGGCGGGGGAAGCAGGCGTAAGCCGTGTGCTGAGCAAGATGCACAGTGAAATCGAAAGAGATATGAAACTGATGGGCATTACGTCGTTATCGCAGCTCAGTCGGGACAACCTTCGCTACCGCTAGCCCCTAAAAGGAATTGGCGCTGTTTTCTCCGGGCCCAATTGATGGTAAGGCGATCACCACGGAAGCCTGCGTCAACCATTTGTGGTTCAGTCAAGACGACTATCTTCGCTTAGGCAATTTGATCAAGTGCAACCCTGCCATCAAAACACAACGGGACAGAGACGCATTGCTTGAAGCACTGCACACAGGCCGCATCGACATCATCGCCACCGGCGGGTCTTCCTCTCATGCGATTACAGTTTAATCGTTAGACTTTCCCGAGTCGTGACCCTGGCAATACGATGCAGGTCGTCCGGCTGACATCACGCTGGGGATGCAGTACGGTGGCAGGCCAAAATATAAGGAGAACATAAATGCGAGCGGCAGTTTTTATGGGCCCGGGTGTGCCCCTGTCCATACAGGAAATTGATAACCCCGAGATTGCCGAGGATGAAATCCTGGTGCGTGTGTCGCACTGTGGTATTTGTGGCACGGACATTCACGCGTCGAGCGAAGGTCCATTCATGGCCCCGCCGAACACGGTATTCGGCCACGAGTTTTCAGGTGAAATTGTGGAAATGGGCAACGCGCTTACGAAAGCAGATCTCGCCATAGGTGATCGGGTAACTTCACTGCCCTTCATTAAGGATCAGACCATTGGGTTGGGTGAAGTAACAGGTGCTTACGCACAATTTGTGAAGGTGGATCCAGCGAGTGTGGTACGGATACCGCCAGAGTTAGATGATTTGAATGGAGCGCTTGTTGAACCTCTTGCCGTTGGGTTGCATTCAGTCAAGATGGCGGAAGGTGTTGCTGAAAAACGTGTGCTTATCGTTGGCGCTGGGCCAATTGGTTTGGCTTGTGCTATTTGGTGCCGCTTCTTTGGCGCCAGAAACGTGGTGATCAGTGAGCGCTCACCCGCCCGCATCAAAATGGCAAATACCCTGGGTTTTAGCGACATAGTGGATCCGTCCGGAGATGTGCTGTCGCAATTTCTAGGCATCGCGGCTGGGGAGCCTGAAATCCAGTTTGAGTGTGTAGGTGTGCCCGGGATTCTCCAGCAGTGTATTGAGCGCGCTCCACAACGAGGGCTTATCATGGGCATCGGGTTGTGTGACCATCCCGACAACATCGTACCCCTTATCGCGTTTACCAAAGAACTCAGAGTCCAGTGGGCTGTGGCCTACGATAAGGAGGATTGGGATTTCACCATACAGATGATGATTAACGGGCGCATAGATGGTTCACCGATGATCACGAATGTAGTCTCGTTGGACGAACTGCCAGAGGTTTTTGAGGCCCTGCGTTCGCCCACCGATCAGTGCAAGGTGATCATCGACTTGCAGCGTTGATTAATCCCTTATGGGTTCAGAAATTCCGCGCGAGTGTGCATATTGTCGCGGAAGCAGCCGCCGAGCGCGGTGGTGCTGGTCTGCGAGTTGGTGTCTTTAATCCCGCGTGACTTCACACAGTAGTGCGTGGCCTCTATGCTAACGCCAACATTTTCTGTACCCAGCAGCGTTTGCAGCGCAACAAGAATTTGCCGCGTGAGGCGCTCTTGCACTTGGGGCCGCTGAGCGAAAAACTGCACAATGCGGTTGAGTTTGCTTAAGCCAATGATGCGATCCGCGGGGATGTAGGCCACTTTGGCTCTGCCGTCGATCGTCACAAAATGGTGTTCGCAGGTGCTGGTGAGATCTATGTTGCGCACCTTAACCATTTCGTCAGCGCCCATTTTGTTGTCTATCAGCGACAGTTTCGGGAAAGAACGATAGTCAAGGCCCGAAAAAATCTCGTGGACGTACATCTTCGCGATTCTATGTGGCGTCTCCGCGAGGCTGTCGTCGTTAGTGTCTAATCCTAGAGTTTGTACGACATCGTTCATCAGCCTACGAATGCGGTCATATTTCTGTTGCGGGCTGAGGCCTGTTTCGCGCATGGGTGTTTCCAGGCCGGCGTTAGTGAGGGCGTCGCGTACTAATATTGCTTCCGGTGCAAGATGCTCGTCTATGGTGGCGGCGTTAAGCGGTATGGCGGTTGTGTTCATTCTCATATTCCATGATTGATACTGCGAGTTTGCGCAGATCTTGAATGAGCCGCCGTGAAGCCACCGTCAAAAGATTGAGCCCCAAAAACGTTAACTAACGTGTTGCGTTATGCTGAATCCCTAAAGGTCACTGCCTCGAATTCGCCCGCGCTAAGGGCTTCAACCAATTCGCCCATGGTGTCGATGCGATCCGGAAAACGTGTGGCGCAACGGCCAATGTGGCTGACAATGTGCGCATCGCTGCCGCCGATTCCGAGGTAACCCAGCTCTTCAGCTTTCTCTTTGGCAATTTGGTCTTCGTTTTCGCGGCTGCCGCCGTTGTATACCTCAACAATGCGTACACCGTCCGGGACGCCGAGTTCTTCGGTGTGCGCAAACATACCCACTCGCGGTCTGCCGGGGTGACAAGGGACGGCGATAGCGCCGTGTTTATCCGCCGCCGCCAATACATCATGTAAGGGGATGTCTAAGCGGGCAAAGTCGAACTCACGCATCAGCGCCTCTGTGACGCCGTAGACAAGCACGTGACCATATTCGGTTTCGACCTCACTGCCCTCCAGAATGACGAGGCCGTACTTTTGTTCCAATCCAGAATAGTCGGTGGGGTCGAACTGTCTGTGTTCAGTCAACACCAGGCCGTCGATGGGTATGTCTCGGGAGCGAATCCATTGACAATAGTTCTCCACCTTTGCGCGTCCGTCGTCGGACTTGATGGAATGATTGTGTAAGTCGAGAATCACGGTGCCTAAACCCACGTTAAATACGAAAGCGCCTAATAGTATACGCAATATCGAATGCGCGCATGCATGACTTATGTAACATATACGATTTCGCGGATAGACTCGCAGTGGAGACCTAAGGGGGGGGTATGCGCCAATTCGAAAAAATGACCAAAGCGGAAGTCATAAATGCACAACGTGCCTGGGCTAAGGCGGTTGTGGATCAGGATATTGACACTCTGCTTGGCTTGTATGATTTTGGATCGGCTGATGAGCCCTTGCTGTTTAAGCCGACGCTGGCAGATGAAATTCGGCTGGATGAAGCGGGCGCACGTTCCTATTTTATCGGCGGCAATCCGGACTATCCCCATGACGGTGGGTTTTTGCACAGCGCATGGAAACGTGTGGAATTCCAGAGTGCTGCAGGCCCGATATTAAAAGCCGGTGGGTTAGGCTACAAAGACATGGGTCACTACACCTTTGTGAATGAAAAAGGTGACGCCACACGGGCCGACTACACGTTTGCTTATCACAAACTCAATGGCAAAGTGTTGATTTCACTCCATCATTCGTCGCTGACATGGATTCCGCCGTCAGACTGAGTTTCAGTCAAAAACATGGCAACGGTGTGCTCCCAGACTAACCAATCCGTCGCCAGGCTGGACCATCAGCACGATCTTGCACTTCAACGCCGAGGGCATTGAGTTCGTCGCGGATCCGATCCGCCTCGGCGTAGTCTTGAGCTGACCGAGCGGCCAACCGCGCCTCAACTAAGCTTTGGATCTTTGCCGTATCGGCCCCGGTTCCAGCATGTTGACCAAACCAGGCGTCCGGCTCCTGCTGCAATAGACCCAGTAAACCACCTGCTTCAAGCAACGCCGCTTTATAGGAGGAACGCTCCTCATCGGTTTTCGCCTGCCGTGCGGCCTTCGCCATGCTGAACAGCTCCGCAATTGCTTTAGGGAAATTTAGATCGTCTTCTAGCGCGGCGACGCATGGTTCGATCAGAGCAGCGGGATATGCGACATCAGCAGCATCTCCAAAGTCGCGCAGTACACCGTAGAGGCGATCGAGACTACGCTTTGCCTGAGTCAAGCCTTCTTTGCTCCAGTCGAGAGGTTGGCGGTAGTGCGCGCTCAGCAATGCGAATCGGATGGCCTCACCCGGCGCCTCACTGAGTAGATCGCGTACCAGTAGTACGTTGCCGAGCGACTTGGACATTTTCTGTCCATCAATTGTAATGAAGCCATTGTGGACCCAATAGTGGCAATAGGTTTGGCCGTCGTGTGCGCAGGTGCCTTGGGCAATCTCGTTTTCATGGTGAGGAAAAATCAAATCCTGACCGCCTCCATGAATGTCAATCGAATCGCCGAGGTGTTGTTCGATCATCGCTGAGCATTCGATGTGCCAGCCGGGTCGTCCGCGGCCCCATGGGCTGTCCCAGCCTGGTAGATCTGGTGTCGAAGGTTTCCAGAGCACAAAATCCGCTGGATTGCGTTTGAAAGGAGCTACTTCTACGCGCGCGCCCGCGAGCATCTCATCATGATTGCGGCCCGACAATGCACCATACGCCGGAAAAGATGGTACATGAAACAATACATGCCCCTCGACTGCATAAGCATGCCCCCGTGCAATCAACTGTTCTACCATTCCGATGATTTCGCGAACGTGCTCCGTTACCCGTGGCTCCAAGTCTGGCGCCAACACTCCGAGCGCCGCCATATCCGTTTGATAAGCCTCGATATAACGCTCCGTTATAGTTGAGATTGGCTCTCCCGTCTTCTTTGCTGCGGTGTTGATCTTGTCATCCACGTCCGTGAAGTTACGAGCGTAGACGACGCGTCCGAAGCGCCGTTGGAGGAGGCGATATAGCACGTCGAATACCACCGCCGGTCGAGCGTTGCCGATGTGGGCAAAGTTGTACACCGTTGGTCCGCACACATACATCGTGACTTGATTTGGGCGAGTCGGCTCAAACGCTTCCTTTGTTCGCGTCAGAGTATTTGTTAGGTAAAGCGTCATTACTGTATCTCCTAGGGTTAACGGCGCGTCGAATTGCCATTTGCCATGCACGTCGCGCACGTGCCTAACACTTCAATCACACTGCGGGTCGGCTTGAATCCAGCGTTCGTGGTTTCGTCAGCAAGTTGTTGCTCGAGCCTTGGATCCTCCAATTCAACCCACTCCTTACAGTCGCCACAGATCAGGAAAATATGCGCGTTGCAGCTTTCTGGGTGCGTGCAGGGGACAAATGCGTTGCGACTTTCGATTTTGCACGCAAACCCTTGTTCGATCAGAAAATCGAGTGCTCGATAGACCGTAGGAGGTGCAATTGGGCGCGCTTTTTTGCGCTCCAGCGATGCAATCAACTCATATGCACCACTCGGCTGGTTGCTCTCCCAAAGTAGCTCCAGAACCTGCTGTCTAATGTGGGTGAACCTCACGCCTCGATCACGACATAGGTTCTTTACCTCGGCAACACGGACAGCCGCTGCAGGTTTTTTACGCCAGTTTTTGTTTGTGCTGAATCGGGGTTGTAGCGTCTCGTTTGTCATCGCGCCGATGCCTCTTGCAGGTCGCTAACGTTATGTTATAACGTAATGTTTTTCGAATACCAAATTGTTTGCACGTCTCAGTAAAGATTGACCGCACAAACCTCGGAACCGATGAAGTGACCGCTGAACACCCTAAAACCGTGGCCGCGACCCGTTTTGCGACACGAGAATCCATTGAGCAAGTTGAGGAAGGGCTGGCGCTGGCGCCAAAGTTTGACGCAGATGGACTAATCGCTTGCGTCACCTCGGATGCTGACACAGGCGAAGTGCTGATGTTGGGCTACATGAACAGTGAGGCGCTTGCGGAATCTATTGTTACGGGTGAAGCGGTCTACTGGAGTCGCAGCCGCCAATGCCTTTGGCGCAAAGGCGCGACCAGCGGCCTTGTCCAAAAAATCGTAGAATTACGCATCGATGACGACCAGGATGCCGTTTGGTTGCGCGTGAACGTGGCAGGATCCGGTGCCAGTTGTCATGTCGGTTATCGATCCTGCTTCTACCGATCGGTAGAACTTGACGGACCTGCCGGCAAACCCGCTCAACTTGTTTTTACGGAAACTGAAAAAACATTTGACCCAATGGATGTATACGGTGACGCGCCCAATCCGACACAGCTTTAAGCACGGGTGATACCACCTTTAACTACCACCTCCCCTGGGACGTCATACCCCCATCAACCACCAGGTTGGCACCGCTGATCCAGCGCGCGGCATCGCTGAGCAAAAACAGGACGGCGTCTGCGACATCTTGCGGGTCTCCCAGGCGGCTCAATGGGGCTCGCTCCTGCCAGCGGGCTACCCCCTCAGGCCACGCCTGTTCAATACCCTCCCGGCGAATTAACCCCGGCGATACCGTGTTGACGCGGAGGTTGCTCGCTCCCCACTCAAGCGCAAGCGCGCGGGTCAACATGTTCAGAGCGGCTTTGCTGACGGCGTAGTGACCGTGCCCCGGCGTTGGGTCTAAGCTTTCTATAGAAGAGATATTGACGATACCGCCACGGCCCAGGGTGGGTGCAACCTGCTGGCATAAATGAAACACAGCGTCGACATTGGCCTGCTGCATAGCGCGCCAATCTTGTAATGGCATGTCCGCTAGCTCAGCGATGGACTGGTCCGCGGCATTGTTAACCAACGCGTTGACTGCAAAACCATCGGCACTTAACTGCTGCAGCATATTTGTGACTTGCTCAGGATCGGCCAGGTCAGCCTGCGCTGCGAAGATTTGCTCTCCAAATTCTGCTTGCAGCGCTTCTATGCGAGCGGCGTCGCTACGATAGTGGGCAGCCAAGGTGGCGCCGGCGGCGGCGAGACGAGCGGCAATGGCGGCCCCGATGTTACCGCCGGCACCGGTGACCAACACCTGGATATGAGAGAGGTCCAGCAGCTTGTCGACTGGTTGCATAGTTAGGTCCGCCAGCGGGTAGAATGCTTCGCATCGTACGATTTGTTATGCACTGGGGAAAGCCATGTCTGACTACGCCGGGTTATACCGGCCGACCTCTTTACAGCCCTTCTACACCGAAGAGCGCTGCTACATCGTGGAACATATGAACACCCCGCAGTGCGAAGAGGTGTCTTTAGCGGAGTGTCGAGTTGCGCCAGGGGTCACCACCCAATTACATAGTCTCAGCGTGGCGGAACGGTATGTGGTGCAACGCGGCAGCGGCACCATGGAGTTGTCCGGCGATACCTCTCAGCCGCAGGTTTTTGCGGTGCAACCCGGCGACAGTGTCTTGATCCCCCCGGACTGTGCGCAACGCATCAAAAACACCAGCGCCGAAGAGCTTGTGTTTTTATGTATCTGTACGCCGCGTTTCCGACCGCAGCATTATCGGGTGTTGGAAACGGATGACGTAAAGGATATGCCAGCCATTGATTGAGTGGGCCAATCTAATCCGCGTACCGGTCGCTATCGCGGTGTTGTTGTTTGTGTGCTGGCTGGTGTCCACCAATCGATCGGCGATTCCATGGCGCGCGGTGTTTGTTGGCTTGTTGCTACAAGCCGGTATAGCGGTAGTAGTGCTGTGGTCCGTTCCCGGGCAAGTGGTATTGCGCGGGATCAGTGAAGGGGTCACGCAGATCGTCCAATCTTCTGCGGTAGGCGCTGAATTTGTTTTTGGTGAGTCCTATATGGACCACTTCATTGCCTTCACCATTCCAGCCACGATCATCTTTTTCTCCATGCTGATGTCGCTGCTCTACCACTTCGGCATAGTGCAATGGATTGTGCGCATCATGGCGGCGGGTGTGCGCAAAGTGTTGCCGGTATCCGGGGCAGAATCGCTGGCCGCGTGCGCTAACGTGTTTATCGGCAATACCGAAGCGCCGCTGTTGGTTAAACCCTACATTGTCAGCATGACGCGCTCCGAGATGATGGCGATGATGACCGCAGGTATGGCCACCATCAGCGGCGGTATGTTGGCGGTTTACGTCGGCATGGGTGCAGACCCGGGTTACTTAATCACCGGATCGTTAATGGCCGCACCGGGTGCCTTGGTGGTTGCCAAAATTATGGTGCCGGAGCAGGAACGCCCGCTGACCCTGGGTGGCGAGGTCGAAAAACTGGAGTCGGAATCGGTCAACATGTTTCAGGCCATGACCAAGGGTGCTTCGGACGGTTTACTGCTGGCCGCCAATGTTATCGCCATGCTAATTGCCTTTGTGTCGATGGTCGCTTTGCTTAACTGGATGTTGGGTTTAGCGCCACACGTGGGCGGTGAAGCGCTGACCTTGCAGCGTATTCTCGGCTGGTTGTTTTTTCCCTTTGCACTTTTGATTGGCGCCGACTTTGCGGACGCCGCGAAGGTTGGCAATTTGCTCGGTATGAAAATCTTCTTAACCGAGTTTTTAGCTTACGCTGAACTGCAAACCTTGGGGGATCAGATTTCCGAAAAATCTCGCGCGGTGGCTACTTTTGCGTTGTGTGGCTTCTCGAGCTTTGTCTCCATCGGTGTACAAGTTGGCGGGATCGGCGCGCTGGTCCCAGAGCGCCGCGACGACATCGCTCGCTGCGCGTTTACCTGCATGTTAGGCGGCACCATCGTTACCCTGATTACCGCCACCATCGCCAGTTCGTTTTTCTAGCTACGGGGTACTCTCTATGTCCACGCTTCTACAGGATCGGGTTTTCCTCGTCACCGGCGGCGCCGGCGCCATCGGCACTGCCATAAGTAAGGTATTGCTGGAACGGCAAGCGAAGGTGGTATTGCTGGACGTAGATGGCAAAAGCTTGGGCGAGCTAGCGCAGTCGCTACATACATCCAACTGTTTGGCACACGCGTGTGACGTCACTCAGCGCGCAGATGCGGATGCTGCTGTGGCGTACACAGTGGAAAAATTTGGTCGTGTGGACGGACTAGTCAACAACGCCGGCATCATCACCATGAACGCGGCATGGGATGCCGACGCAGCCCAGTGGCAACGCCATTTTGAAGTTAATGCGACCGGCGCCTTTGTCATGGCGCAAGCGGTGGGCGAATACCTCAAGCAAAACGACGGCGGCGTCATTGTCAACGTCGCTTCAAATTGCGGCAAAGTGGGTTATCCCAACATGGCAGCCTACAACGCCAGCAAAGCCGCTCTGATCAACCTGACTCGCTCGCTTGCCGTAGAGTGGGCAAGCGATCACATCAACGTCAACGCCGTGTGTCCAGGCGGAGTCGACACTGCAATGTTGGCGGACGTCGCCGCCTGGCTATCACCGCGCCTGCATGTTCCGGCAGATAATCTGCTCGGCGATATGGGTCCGGCTCAGCTAGGGCGGCGTATCGCACCGGAGGAGGTGGGCAGAGTGGTGGCGTTTCTGTTGTCCGATGACGCGGTGATCATTCGCGGCCAAGCCATTAATGTGGATGGTGGGGATACGCCTTACTAGTGCTCAAACCACTTGAAAACTTAGGGTCAGAGTTCGCCAGCTTTGGGTTGGCAAGGAAGAGTGAGGAGTAATATCCGGATATTGCGACGAGCAATGACGCAGTTAGCGTAAAGCTGGCGATCTCC
>JANQKS010000004.1 GCA_028281005.1 Pseudomonadales bacterium | reverse complement strand
CGCGTGGGCTGGCAAGGCGGCGCTCGCAGGAAATGTAGGCACCTTTTCAAGAGCGCCAACGCAGCCCAGCGCACGCGCCAGTGCCTCCCAGCGGGCGCGCCATACGGCGCCTGTGGACTTCGTTGCGCCCCTTGGCAAGGTACCTACATTGCCGGCGGAACGCGCCTTGCCACAGACGCCGTATGACGCGCTGAGCACATGAGACTTATTCAGAGGCTCCCTAGCGGCGCATCGTGTCTGCCGCATGTCTGAAGCGTAACAGTGCGTTTCATTGCAGCAGGTGTGTAACGAAACGTTACCAGGGTTGGGTCAGCGATGGCTGTGGGTGAGCTACCAGTCCTGCAGCCAAGCCGGGGTGCGCCAGGGGGTGCAACCCGGTGCGCGCCTGGATAGAGGAAGTCACCGGAGAACACCACCCCGCTGTCCGTATCCATGAGCGAAACGGAATCTTCCGTGTGTCCGGGTGTGTAGAGGAGGCGCAGTTGCCGACCGCCCAGGCCAATGAGGTCGCCGGGTTTTATCCACTCACCTACCTCGAAGGTTGCCGCCTGCTCTCCCCAGAATCCAGCAGCATATCTTGTTTGCCTGCTGTTGCGAACCAGCAATGGCAGCAGTGAAAGACTGTGCGCTTAGTTGGAGGGGTGGCTTATCAAAGCATCCCAGCCTGCCACAACCATACGCCAACACCGGCTATCGTGAGCATAAGCATAACTGCACTTCCCCACCAGATCTTTAAGCGCCGATGACGTTCACCGGCCGCGGCAGCTTCTTTGCTAATGGTCTGCGCTACGGTGGACAAATCCGTGTACAGACGCGCGCGCAGATCCGCCTTGACATCACGGTCCGCGATGTTGCTGCAGGCACTACTGGCCAGCCGCTTCACAATCCCTTTCAGCTCGACGTCAAACTGTTGCTGGCGCAAGTGCCGTTGTTGCTGAGTGAAGGTCAAACGGCTGCGTTGGCGCACCGCATGAATGCAGCGGTCCTGCAACGCGTGCATTTCTGCCGACAGCTCCGCTTCTATCTCTTCATGGTCTGTATTGCGGGCAGCTGGGCTTCCCACCGGCACTGCCATGTTTACGTTTTGTATGCGCATGTTTGTCCCTCTATGCGGCCATGATCGGGTAAACAGCAATATTGTGTTGTGAAACAGTTCTCGATGAGACGTTTGGGTTTAGGGGTCAGATATCAGGGGTCGGGTATCAGGTATCTGGATCATGAGAAGAGGCTGAGCTTCCTGAGGTGCCGGAAGAAGGGGCCGCGGATGCGCGCCGCGCTTCCAGCGCTTGGCGAATTTCCGCGTAACGTTCTTTGGTAATGCCATAGCGCAGCGCCAGGGCCATCCAGACGATGTTGAACAAAGGCACCACATAAGCTTCCAGCACCGCCAGTCGAAAGGTCACCTCTTCGGTCACGTCCGCGGCTTGCGCACCTTCCGGCAACAGGATGACAAAGTCGATCAACAGCCCTGCCATCAGCAAGCCAATGCCGCTTGTGGCTTTGGAGGAGAAAGTGACCACAGAATTAAACAGCCCTTCCTGCCGGTTGCCGGTTTCAAGCTCTTGCAGATCCAGGGTGTCCGCCACCATGGAGGCGATCATGATGATGGCGATGGTGACAAAGTAGACCGAGGCGGTGGTGGCGGCCAATACCAGCCAAACAAGGCCAGTACTGCCGGGTGGCGGCGCCAATCCCAGCAGCTTTAAGGAGACGGGCACCATGGAAACCAAAATGATGGCCACGCTGGAGACCACCAGCAGGTATTTCTTGTCCAACCAGTTCTGTAGCGGCAACACGGTAAAAAAGGCCACCAGACCACCGGCCACACTAAACGCCATCCAGCGTAACTGTTCGCCGCCGAAACCCCAGAAATAGGTGTTCATGTAAATCTGCAGGGCTTGGCTGGTGCCGGTGACCACTGCGTTGGCGAGCACCGCCAAAAACAAGATACGGAATTCGGGATTAGCCAGCGCATCGCGCACATCTTGCAGGATAATGCGCAAACTAAAAGGCGGTGGTGCGCTGGTCGGGTGTTTCAAAAATGGAATCTGATTCCACGTTAATGCGGTGGTGAGCAACGCACCACTGCCTACCACCAACGCAAGAACCAAGGCAAAAGTAGCGTAGTGCGCCGGATTCAGCTGCCCGAGTGGATATTCTTCGCTCGCCGTAAAAATGAAGGCATACACTGAGTAGGTGAAAAACGGTGAGACCAGCCACAACACGGCAAAGCGATAAGATATGAGTTCGCTGCGCTCCCGGTAGTCATCGGACATCTCTGCAAACAAGGCATTCCACGGCACCGCGAAGAAGGTCAAGCTGAAACGTGTGCCCACCGCAAATACCAACAGCCACCAGAACAGATACCCCTGAGCTACGTCGGGGGGCGCAAACAGCAGATAGATACAAATTGTCAGCGGTATCACCGCTGCCGCCATCAACGGATGCCGGCGTCCCCAGCGATGTTGCCGATTGTCGGAATATGAACCCACCACGGGGTCGCTGATGGCATCGACGATCAGTGCGACGAGCAGTGCGAGGGAGGCTTCACTGGCGGCTAAGCCCAGAACCTGATTGTAATACAGCAGCAGAAAGGTGCGGAAGGCAAAGTCTTTAATGGCATCGGGAATGGTGCCCAAGCCCTGGAACAGTTTTATCCAGACCGATATGGGCCCAGGCCGCTGCGCGCGCGGCGCAAATCGATTACCTTCCACTGAGCTAACGCAGCTTCTTTACTTTTTTACGCAGGGCGGCGATGTCTTCCTGGAGTTCGGCTATACAGCGTCTCATTTCATCCAGCTCGATCTCGTAGTTGCTGTGACCGTTCTGAGTCGGAGCGGCAACCACATCCGCTGCAGCCGCCTCTGCGGTCGCACGCACTCGGTCATATTCAGCGCGCAAGCGCCGGCCGCTATCTCGCTCTTCCGCGATATATCGGCCAAGCAGTGCGCCGGTTTGTGGGTCGATGCTGGTGTCGTTGAAAAATCCGCGGAAAGGGTCGTTTGAGTCGTCGTCGCTACCGTCACCGGCCAACAGGGCTACTTTCTCGGCGTCGCTGGCATCAGACGCGGCACAGGCCAGTAAGCCATCGAAGTCTTTGAAAACTTGGAAAGCGCGAGTCTCGTCGACGGCGTAACCCAATTCGCACAAGCGTTTGGTAAACGTCCAGGCGTGTTCACCTTCACGAATGGCTACAAACTCCAGCGTTGCGCGCAATTGTTCATCAGCAGTGTGGTCCGCCCAGGTTTGCAGCAGCACCTGGCCCTTGGCTTCATTCACTGCAATGGAATTTAATAAACCCAGATAGCTTGGTTTGCTCACGCTTATCCTCTCTTCCTGTCCTTACACTGGAGCATAACCGTCCCAGCGCCGAATTTCTGCAGGCTTACGCCGCAGCCACTTCAAAACCGATGTTGGGAAAGTGCACCATGATGTTGCCGGCTTGGTCATCCTCCCGGGCAATAACAATCTCATTGCCGTTCCAGCTGAGCAGTTTGCCCGCGACCGGAATGCGCCCATAGTCGTTGGGGGCCACGGTGACCGCAGCGCCCGCGGCCAACGTGTCCGCATAGCGGGGGTCGACAGCGGCATCAGGATACTGCGGTTCGGACTCTGCGCCGATGGCCAATGCCGCTTGAGGGGCGAGTTCGGTAACGCAGCCGTGACCAAAGTCCTGCATACGCGTTAGATAATCCTGCACTGTTGGCCAGGCTTCGATGAGCGGGGTATTGGCAGCATTGCCGGCCACAAACCAGAGGCAGTGGTACAAGCTAAAGTCCGCAATACTGGGTGCATCACCAAATAGGAACGGTTGCCTTAAGGAGGCATTGAGGCTTGCCAGCAAGCTAACAAAGTCAGCCTGGGCGGCGGCAGGGTCTACCGCCACGATGGGCGCGCCGGCAGACAACTCGGCTCGATCTTTCTGAAAAGCTTCCATGTCCGCCGCCGACATTTGGCTCATTTGCGCAGCCAGCGCCTCCGGCCGGAAGTTTAACGCCACGGTGGTGCGAAACAGCTCGGTATCTGCCCAGCGCGCCACCCGCTCGGCGACAAAGCCGGGCGCATATAGAGTATTGTCTCCGGTCAGCTCGGCAAGCTTGCGACAGATGATTTCGGTATCGCAATAAACATTGGCGCCGATTTGCATGATGGGGGTTTTACGGTAGCCGCCGGACAAAGGCATCAGGTGCGGACGCGGCATGATTGGGGGGATGATCACCGACTGCCATTCCAGCTGCAGATAGCCGAACAGCGTGCGGATCTTCTCCGAAAACAGGCTCGGCGGGTAATGATGGAGGATCGGTGTGCTCATGCAAAACTCCCGTTAAAACGTATGTTGTCTGCGGCCAGCCCGGCAGCGACGACCTCGATACCGCCGGCGCGGATCATCCATTCCAGGCGGTGGTCTCGATACTCGCGCTTAAAACCGCCTTCGATGGCGGCGCGCATCATGTCTGGGTCGAGTTCTGCCGCTTGGGCCGCCGCGGTAACCGCTTGTACGTCTTCACGTGCATTGACGCGGTCCAGCCAGGCGGCAAGGGGGGAGTCTGCCGGTGGCAGAATATCGAATCGCGCGGCCCCGTTAACAAATGGTACCACACACATGTCGGCCCAACCGTAACTTGCGCCGTTAAACCACAGCGAAGACAAACGATTCTGTAACCAGCTGTACCAACCTTGAATTTGCTCTGCCGCGTAGGCACTCATCTGCTCCGCTTGCTCGCCGCTGGCGCGGCCGAAAATCAGCACTTCTCCCAACCCCCATGTGTTGCCCTCAAAATGAGTATCCATGGCGTCTTCGATAAGGCGGATGTTGGCGCGCTCGATGGGTGAGTCCGGCAGCAGCGGAGGTTCCGGCCAGGTTTCGTTGATGTAGGCGCCAATCACCGCTGAATCGTAAATTACATTATCGCCGTGGCGCAGCACCGGCACCTCACCACGGGGACTGGCGGCGGCAAATGCCTCGATGTCGGTGCCGACCATGGGTTGCTCCACCACGTACTCGACACCTTTAAAGTGGAGTGCTAGCTTCACCTTCTGCGCGTACGGTGACAATGGGTGCTCTAAAACAGTGACGCTCATCTTGCTCTCCTGTAATGCCTTGCAACGCTCAACATCTGTTATTTAGCTCAGACTCGAGGCAGCGCGCCCGTCTCCATGCGGGTCATCCCTGGGCACTCTAGATCCGAAATCTAAAACACGCTTTAATTAGACATTAAAACACGTACTAAATAGCGAATGGGTATAACCCAACAACTTCTGGAGGTATCGGGTGAGCGATAAGCAAAGTGTGGTGCGGCGATCCACGTTTCCGGTGGACGGTGACACCTGGGATAGCATCGCCGCGCGGGAGTTTCCCCAGGAAGATCCAGCCACCATGGCCAGTCAATTACAAAGCTGGAATATGCATGTTTTTATGCGTCCGGCCGCAGCGACCGGCTCACCGCGGGAAGGTAATCCGATTCTACCCAGCGATGTGATTTTCTTAGAACCGCCGCTGGCCGGTTAAACGGATGCAAGAAGCGGTGATTGACGGTGTGCGGGTTGCTGCGGCCCACGAAGGTGTTGCCGAACTCGTGGTGATGCTCAAACACAGCAACGGGGGCACTTCTGAGGTGGCGCTTGACCATTTGGCGACGGATGCTTTGCTGAAGTTTTGCGATGCGGCGACGCCGGCGCAACTCACTGGCCAGAGCTGGAGCAAAGTGCGCGAAGCCATGGCAGTGTCTTGGAACCGTTTTCAACCGCGCGGGTCAACCCAGGCACAGTAAACCCGGCACAGTAAAAATGAACACAAGCGAACAAGCAGACATCAGCAAGTAGAAATTAGAAATTAGAAATTAGAAGGGAGCAACTATGTACGATCTAGTGATCAAAAACGGCATGGTCATCGACGGCACCGGTTTACCGGCTTACCAAGCAGACGTGGCCGTACAAGCCGGACTTATCGCCAAAATTGGCCGCATCCAAGAGAGTGCTGCGCAACTCATCGATGCCCAAGGCAAGGCGGTTGCCCCGGGATTCATCGACCCACACACCCATTTTGATGCCCAGTTGTTGTGGGATGGCGCGGCCAAGCCGGCGTTGGCCCACGGCATTACCACCATTGTGCCCGGCAACTGTTCGCTGTCTTTGGCGCCGCTCAAAGAAAAACACCGCATGAAGTTGGTGGGCATGTTTAACCAGATCGAAGAGATGCCCTACAAAGCTTTTGCCGAAGGGGTCGAATGGAATTGGGAGACCTTCGATGAGTACGTTGAGCGAATCAAGCAGGGGCTTGCCATCAACGTAGCACCATTGGTGGGCCACAGCCTGTTGCGTCTGTGGGTGATGGAAGACGAATCCATGCAGCGCACAGCGACAGATTTGGAGCTTGAGCAGATGCAGACGCTGCTGCGGCAGTGTTTGGACGCCGGTGCAATTGGTCTGTCGACCAGCTTTGTGGATATGGATGAAACGCTGCAACCAGTGCCGAGCCGCTACGCCGACATGCGGGAGCTACGCGCGCTGTGTAGCGTACTCAGCGAATACGGCCGCATCCTACAGATTGTGCCGGAATTCTACGATGTTGATCTGAATATTGCCCGGGTAGACCAATTGGCTGAGCTGTCATTGGAATATGGCATCCCCACCACGTTTTCACCGCTGTTTGTCAATGCAGACAATTCGGATGCGGTGCAGCGCGTCATGGCGCGGGTAGACGAGCAATTTGCCCGGGGTGCACGGGTATGGCCCCAGGTGCAGACTCGGCCCATCGACATTAGCTTCAGTTTTGCGGTGCCGAGCTTGTTGTTTATCCGCTTACCGTCTTGGTACCAGATCATGCGCTTTGGTACCCACGATGACATTATGGCGGCCTTTGCAGACACCGCGCGTCGCCCTGCCCTCGTCGCAGAAGCGGCTTCCATGGAGGCATTGTGGCCGCAACTGGTGCTGCGCCAAGTGAACTCGGACGCCAATCAATCCCTGGTTGGCAAAACCTTGGGTGAAATCGCGGAATTGCGCCAAACCACGCCGGTGGAAGCCATGATTGAGCTGTCTTTGGAAGAAGACTTGGACGCACACTTCCTGGCGGCGGATATGGGCCATAACGACGACCCGGCGGTGAGTGCATTGCTTGACCATCCACGGGTACACGTTGGCGCCAGTGACGGAGGGGCTCACATATTGTCGTTTTCCACCTATGGCGACACCGGCTACTTATTGGGACACTTTGTCCGCGATACACAATCGTTGGGGCTGGAAGCCGCCGTGAAGAAGATTACCGCGGATACTGCGGCCATCTGGGGGATTGAAGACCGCGGCCAGTTGCAGCCCGGCTTTGTTGCGGACATTTCGGTATTTGACCCGAATACCATCGACCGCGGACCGGAGTATTACACCCAGGACGTACCCGGCGACGGCAGCCGCTATGTGCGGGACTCCATTGGGGTAAACACGGTCATTGTCGGCGGCGCGGTGGCTTGGTCCCAACAGGATGGCTATACCGACAGCGCGCGGGGACAAGTCTTGCCGGGTAGCCGTACATGAGTGAGTCGGAGATTACCCAACGCCGGGTCGCCACCAACGGCATTGAGCTGAACATTGCCGAACAAGGCCCGGCGGATGGCCCGCTGGTGCTGATGCTGCACGGCTTTCCGGAATCTTGGTATTCCTGGCGCCATCAGTTTGCACCGTTGGCCGCGGCGGGTTACCACGCGGTAGCGCCGGATATGCGCGGCTATGGCAATAGTGACAAGCCAAACGACATCAGCGCATATAATCAGGTCGAAGTGACGCGCGACATCATCGGTTTGATTCCCGCCTTGGGTTATGAAACCGCCGTGGTATTTGGGCATGATTGGGGAGCGCCCACAGCATGGGGCTGTGCCTTGAATTACCCTGAGCAAATCTCTGCGGTGGGGGCTCTATCGGTTCCGTTTTCACCGCGTTCGCCGGTGCAACCCATGCCCGCCATGCGCGAGATGTTCAAAGGTCAATTTTTCTATCAGCTTTATTTCTTTGAGCCGGGTGTCGCGGAAGCGGAGTTTGAAGCTGATATTCGCACTGCGCTGAAGAAATTTTTGATGATGGGCGCAGGCGGGACGGATCTAAGCGCCCTGCCGCAAAAAGGGCCGGACGATGATTTACTCAGCGGCTTACCTAACCCCGACACGTTGCCGGCGTGGTTAACCGAGGCGGACTTGGATTTCTACACGGCGGAATTTACCCGCTCCGGGATGCGGGGTCCGCTAAACTACTACCGTAATCACGACTTAACTTGGGAACTCACCGCGGATGCGCCCACCGAGATCCATCAGCCAGCCATGTTTGTGGCGGGTGAGCAGGATGGCGTCATTATGATGGCGGCGCAGGCGCTGCAAGACATGCCCACTTACGTCAAAGATCTCCGCCTTAATCGCCTCATATCCGGGATAGGTCACTGGACTCAGCAGGAAGCCCCAGATGAGATAAATACGGCGATGCTGGAGTTTTTGCGCGAGGTCAGTGCATGAGCGAACGCATCGTTGTGGTCGGCAGTGGTATCGCTGGCATGTGCACCGCCATGGCCCTAGCCAAACAAGGTTTGGATGTGACCGTAATCGAGCGGGACGATCCGCCGCCCCAAGGGGATGCCGACAAAGCGTTTTTTGAATGGCCGCGCCGGGGTGCCACCCAATTTCGCCATCCCCATGCGTTTTTGGGCCTGATGTGTAACTTGCTGCAGGACAACTATCCGGATCTGTTGGAAGATTTTTACGCCGCCGGCGCTCGACGGGTAGATTTCAAAGACATGTTGTCGCCGGAACTGCTGCCGAAGTACAAACCGGAACCCGGCGATGACAAGCTGTGGGTGATGTTGTGCCGGCGCGCCACAATTGAGACGACTTTGCGGCGTTATGTGGAGCGGTTTAACAACATCCGCATCGTCAACCACATCACCATAGACGGGGTTGTGGCCGAGGGCGAAGGTGGGCATCTGAATGTTAGAGGGTTAAAAGTACGCCGTGATTGCACCGAGGTGATGGGTGAAGAGATCCCCGCCGACGTGGTGGTGGATGCCAGCGGCCGCACCACCCGCTTTCCGCGCTGGTTCCAAGCGCTGGGCGTTAATGTGCGTGAAGAGAACGATGATGCGGAAATTGTCTACTACACCCGCCATTACAAGCTTAAGCCTGGGGTGGAGGAACCGCCGCGGACCGGTAAAGACCGCTCGGCGGGCGACCTGGGCTACATCAAGTTTGGCGTGTTCCCTGGTGATAACGGGCACTTCGCGCTGATTGTGTGTCTACACAAAGTTGAAGAAGAACTGCGCGAAGCGATTAAAGACGGTGATAAGTTTGACGCCATCTGTCGCAGCATTCCCGGATTGGCGCCGTGGCTGCAGGAAGGCAATGTTGAACCAACCACCCCGTCGTTTGGCATCGGCGACATTCGAGCCGTATGGCGCCACTATGTGGAAGAGGGTGAACCGCTTGTACATAACTTTTTCGCCGTGGGGGACGCTGCCTTGCGCACCAACCCGCTGTATGGCCGCGGCTGCAGCACAAGTATTCTGCACGCCCACATCTTGGGGGAGACGCTCACCCAGACCAGCGACCCGCGCGCGCGCGCCTTGGCTTACGATGCGCAAACCGAAGAGCGCCTGCGGCCAATTTTTCAAACCAGTTTGACCGAAGACAAGAACGGCATTAAACGTTCGTTAGCGGTGGCTGACGGCCACCTGCTGGAAGAATCTGATTCCTGGAAGAAACGCTTCGGCTTAGCCTTCGGTGATGCCCTGGCCGCCGCTGCGCGTTACAACATGCACGTTAACCGCGGCCTGATGCGTACCGTTAATCTTTTGGAGAAGCCGGGCGCCTTTCTGGAAGAGGCCAAAACCAAACGTATCGTGTTGTTCTACATGCTGCGTGGCCGCTCACGTAACGCCGGCGCACGTATTGTGCGCGGGCCGTCGCGAGATGAGATGCTGGATATGGTGCGGCGTTTTGCCTAACCCGGCGCTGCATAAACCTGCGTAGGTACTCCGATCTACTGCTGAGAATTGCGTGCCTCCGAGTCGTGTTGTCCCACAACGACGCTGTTAGCTAACGGGTCACGTTAAGCTTATTCCCTTCTGTGCATTGCAAACAGACTTCATTTACGTAAGGATGAATTGACACTAGGGGAGGAGTGGTATGAATTGGTTGTTTAACGCCGCAGGGCGTATTGGCGTATATGTACCTCATTTAGGTATTTCTTTTTTTCTCATCGCTGCGCTTAGCGCTGTCTCAAACCCGACGTTGGCAGAGTCACAGGCCCGTAGTTCAGTCATCGAAGAGGTCATTGTGACCGCGCAAAAACGCGAAGAAAGCATCAATGATGTCGGGATGTCTATCCAGGCGGCGACCGGTGAGAAGCTCAACGAGCTAGGGATTACCGATACTGCCGACCTATTTAAGGTGGTCAGCGGCTTCAATTCCAACGTGACCTACTATGGCACCTCGATCTACACAATTCGCGGTGTCGGTTTCCAAGACACCGCGTTGGCCTCTGGCCCAACTGTTAGCGTTTATTTAGATCAGATGCCGCTGCCTTTCTCGGCCCTTACCCAAGGTGTCATTCTCGATCTGCAACGGGTGGAAGTGTTAAAGGGTCCCCAAGGGACTCTGTTTGGCCAAAACTCAACCGGCGGTGCGGTCAACTACATTGCCAACAAGCCAACTGAGGAGTTTGAAGCAGGTATCGATTTCAGCTACGGGCGCTTTAACGAGGCCGACATTACCGGTTTTGTGAGTGGGCCCATCAGTGAACAGTTGAGCTATCGGCTTGCCGCACGGTCGATTACTTCGGACGCATGGCAGGAAGCTGTGGTCAACAACCCTGCCCCAGACCCATTTTGGGCGGCTGCCGGTCGTGACTATCGGCGCACTGATGATGAATGGGGCGAAAAGGACTTCATGAGTTACCGAGCTTCATTGCAGTGGGATCCATCTGACAGGTTTTCTGCGTTATTCAGCGTCAGTGGATTTATCGACGAAAGCCAAAGCCAGATGCCGCAGTTGTATGGTATTGCGTCTCTTAATCCGGACGGTGACTTGAATCCACTGATCGCAAACTACCCTCGCGCAGGAGACGACGCCCGCGATGCGGACTGGGGACCATGTGTCAATGTCACGGGAGGTGACCCGGACCTGGTGTTTGCGGAAGGTGCATTTTTTGCGCCGGGTGGTCTTGTGGTTGATCAAACCGACGTTGACGGGAATCCGCTGAACCTTAATAACCGGCTCTACGATTTCTGCGAAGACGCCGAAAAAGACAACGATTACATCAACTACTCCCTGCGCATGGACTGGGATGTGACGGACGACATCACCATCACCAGCCTCACAGCCTATGGTGAATTTGACCGTGACCAGCAGTTGGAAAGCGACGGTACCTTTTATCAAGATTACGAATCCTCTCAGGACGGTTTCCTAGACGTTTTCTTTCAGGAGATTCGTGTTGCCGGTACCTTCCGCGGCACGGGTAGCTGGGTAGCAGGTTTGAATTATGAAGATACCCGTACGTGGGACAGTTTTGTTCAGACTTACGGTATGTCTTCGGCGATTCCTACCTTGGGTAATCCGTTAGGGCCGACCAATCCAAACAACCGTCAAAACTCTGAGACTTGGGCAGTGTTTGCAAGTTTCGACTATCCCATTCGGGAGGATCTTATCTTACAGCTGGGAGCGCGTTATACAGACCAAGAGCGCGATTACCGTGGCTGTGGTGGAGATGCAGGTGACGGCACCTGGGCGGATATCTCCGAAGGCATCCAGGCGATTCTGCAGGGGGATTTTTCCGGCAACCCAAATACGGTGAACGCTGGCCCCGGTGGCTGCGGGAGTACTGGTCCTGCGCCGCTATTCCACCCTGTTCCAAGTGGCTTTACCGATGAACTTAACGAAGACAACGTTTCTTGGCGCATTGGCCTCAACTGGGAAGCCACGCCGGAGTCGCTTTACTACTTCAATATCAGCCAGGGTTATAAGTCCGGCAGCTTTCCAACGGTCGCCGCGGCAGCGTCGTTGCAGTTGATACCGGTTAAGCAAGAAGATCTGTTGGCGTACGAGATAGGCACAAAGTTGGCGCTGCATGACGGCCGCATACAACTAAACGCCGCGGCTTTTTATTATGACTACACGGATAAGCAGATTCTGGCAGCCGTGCCGGACATTATCTTTGGTTCCCTTCCCGCATTGGTGAACGTACCTGAATCCGAAGTGTGGGGTGGTGAAATCTCTCTGGAGTGGTACCCCATCGACGGGTTACGTATCGCGCCCTCTTTGAGTTACGCGCGCAGCGAAGTCAAAGGCGATTTCGAGAGCTTTGATCCCTTCTTCAATCCAGTCAACAACGCCAATCCGAAAGACTTCTCGGGTCAGAAGTTCCCCAATGCGCCGGAGTGGCAAGGGAACATTGACGTACAATACGAGTGGACGTTTGGAGACGGCGTTATCGCCTTTGTAGGCCTAAGCGCCAACTATCAGGATGAAACCACCGGCTTTTTTGTCGACGAGTGTAAGGACCCCACTCAGCCCTGTACCCGTGAGAAGTCCATCACCACCTGCACCGGGGGCTGCCCGGATCTGGTGCCAAATTTCCAGGGGGACACTGATCTCATCATCAATGAGAGGCTACTGGTCGACTTACGCGCGGGTTTCGAGACCAACAACTGGCGTGTTTGGGCTTGGGGCAGGAACATAACAGATAAGTATTATTGGAATCAGGTGGCCCATGTAAATGACGTCCTGTTGCGCTACGCGGGCATGCCGCGCACTTATGGCGTCTCCGTGAGTTACCGCCTGGGGGATTAGGTCAGGCAGCGGATGGCGCTTCACTCGTCCATGTAATGGTCCCAGGACGGCAGATTGTGCGTATCGGTTCGCCCCGCGATGAAGTCATCCACGGTTTTGTGGAAGTGCCGCAGGCGAACCTCCTGCTCGCTGAGGATCATGCCTTTAAATGAATCGGACGCCACACCTGCTTGCATGGTAGGCATGTTGGAGCCGTCCTGAGCCAAAACATTTGCAAATACGGGTTCGAAGGTCCCCTCAAACACCTCGCTATAGTTGTCGCCAGGAAGATGCCGGTGCACTCTGTGCAGCGGGCGTTTCGGGGGGCTTGCATCCGGCGCTAGGCGGGCGACGATAAAGAAATCGTAGTAGCACTTGCCCGGATCGCTGGCATGCGGACGGTAACGGAAGACTGCCCCACCCTCTGGTGTCTGTGTGAACGTGGTGTTGGGGAAAAACGTATAGTGATACTGGTGCACCAGTTGTTCGTCGTTCATCTGCGCAAACGGCAGGTAGGTGTCATCTTCCATGGCTCTGCGCCGTTTGATTTCGGCCAGATGTACATCCTTGGCTGCACAATCGTGCTGTGCCCCGTCTTGTTGCAGCCTGGTGCCCATCATGTGTTGGCGTAGCTCGGTCAGCGTCTCGCGATCTTCTACCACTTCAGACACGGTGCGATTCCAATTTAGCATACGAGAATGAATGCCCCACAGCTCGATGGGTATATCGTGACCTTCACCAAACTGAACCATGTCCGGGTGTAAGGCGGCGAAGTGATAACTTTCGTTGAATGCATCCACGGCGTGTTTCCAATTACCGTCCCATTCGAAGGTTTGGTAATCGATCAGCTGCCACTGTTCAAATTCGTACGTTTCTAGATGGGTTCCGATTTCCCCCAGGTATTCACGCAGCGGGCACGCGTTTAGATCCATGTTAAAAAACAGCCAACCGCCCCAGATGTCTACTTTGACCGGCGGGAGGGCCAGTTCTGCGGCTGGTACCCCTTCATCAAATTGTCGAAAGAACTCTGGGGCTGCGACATGCTTCAGCGACCCGTCGGTATGCCACTGCCAGCCGTGAAACGGGCAGGTAAATTGGTCCAGAATCCCGCTTTCAACACTACATAAGCGATTGCCCCGATGCTGGCAGACGTTGTAAAACCCGCGTATTTCGTTGTCTTCCCCTTTAACGAAAATGAAAGACTCTTTGCCTAGCTCATGAACGTGGAAGGCGCCGGGTTCGTCGAAGTCGTCAATCCGTGCCACCAGTTGCCAGGTTTTGGTCCAGATATGTTCCCATTCGGCTTGCATAAATTGACGTGACAGGTAGCGCTCGCCACCGAGGCGCTCAAGCCCCAGACTTTTATGGCCGATGCGAGGCAGGAATGGTGGTGCTTTAAACGTCCCCGTGCGAGGATTTTCGCGTTGCAGGAATTCAGCTTCGACAATGGACATGATCAACCCCTCCTAAAAAAAGCATATACTCGCCTCGATGGAGCGCAAACCTTTTTGTTGAGGGAAAATTTGGGGAGGTACTTGCCAGCCCATGGACAATGATCAAAATATAGACGTTTACCTCGTTTGCAATGCCAGATTCCACGACACGAACTTCGCGCGCCTGGAGTTGTTGAAACTGCTCGCCGAGCATGAAGACATCAACACCCGGGTGGCGGAAACGTTCAGTGATGTCGATGCCATCAAGCAGTCTAGATTGCTGATCACCTACACCTGTGACCTGTGCCCGAGTGCAGCGGAGCAAGCAGGATTGGCAGAGTTTCTGCAAAACGGTGGGCGTTGGTTTGCTTTGCATGCGACCAATGCGCTGCTGGAGTTTGTGGACGGCGGTAAGGTGGATACACCGGATCTAGCACCTGACTTCATGCGCTTGCTGGGTAGTCGCTTCGTCGCGCACCCGCCTAACCAGAGCTTTCTGGTGCGGGTGACTGATGTCTTACATCCACTCACCCAAGGCATCAGCGACTTTGAGGTGGAAGATGAAGAGCCCTACTACTGCGAGCCATTGGGGGAGCAAACGGTGTTGTTAGAAGCTTCCTATAACGTGCCCTCTACAGGATATGTACAATCAGAATACGGCACTGACCGGGACAATCATCCGCAAATGTATCTGCATCCCTGTGGTGACGGTGAGGTGCTTTATCTGTCTCTTGGTCATTGCAGCGGCAAACACGACATGAAACCCCTGATCGACATCACCCCAGTGGTGCGCGGGTCTTGGAATTCACCCGTTTACTATGAGCTCTTACGGCGCGGCATTCGCTGGGGTATCGGAGCCGCGTAATCGCAGCCGTTAGGCGGCATTTATCCTTGCTTAGCCCGCCGCAGAAGACGGCGTTACTAAAAGAAAGGTGGGGGTCTGCGCAAAAAAACGGCGGGGGATCCCGCCGTTTTTCCAACCAGTGTCAGTCTTAGCGCTTAGACCAGAAGCGGTGCAATCACCAGGCTGACAATGGCCATCACGTTAATGAGGATGTTCATGCTGGGGCCTGAGGTGTCTTTGAAGGGGTCACCCACAGTGTCACCCACCACGGCGGCGGCGTGCACGTCGCTGCCTTTGCCACCGAGGTTACCTTTTTCAACGTACTTCTTGGCGTTGTCCCAGGCGCCGCCGGCGTTAGCCATGGTCAGCGCCAACAGCACGCAGCCCAACAGACCGCCACCGAGGGTGCCGCCGAGTGCCGCCGGGCCGAGGCCAAAACCAACCACGGGCGGTACCAGCACGGCAATAACACCCGGTAGTAACATGCGACGCAGGGCCGCGGAAGTGGCGATATCGACACACTTTTCCGTATCCGGCTCAGCTTTGCCTTCCAGCAAGCCGGGAATCTCGCGGAACTGGCGGCGAATTTCCTGGATCATCTCCATGGCTGCATCCCCGACCGCGGTCATTGTGATCGAGGCGATGAGGAAAGGAATTAAACCGCCAATAAACAAGCCGATCAACACATCCGGTGCGCCAAGGTGTAACGAGAAGTCGGGATTTGCGGCAGAAATGGTCTCTACGTAGGCGGCAATAATGGCCAGGGCCGCCAGGGCAGCAGCACCGATCGCAAAACCTTTACCGATGGCGGCGGTGGTATTACCGAGCTCGTCTAATGAGTCGGTTATCTTGCGGGTCTCTTCTCCCAGACCACCCATCTCGGCGATACCGCCGGCGTTGTCCGCAACGGGACCATAAGCGTCGATGGCCATAGTGAAACCCACGGTGGCCAGCATGCCGAGTGCGGCGATACCTACACCGTAAAGCCCAGCCAGGCTGGTAGAAATGAAGATGATGCCGCAAATGGCCAGCACTGGGATGGCTACAGATTGCATGCCAACGGCCAAGCCGGTAATCATGACGGTTGCTGAGCCGGTTTCACCGGCTTCCGCAATTTTCACGATGGGTGAGGATGAGGTGTAGTACTCGGTGACCAGCCCAATGATGATGCCGCCTACAGAGCCGGAGATCACCGACCACCAGATGGCGGTGTCCAAACCCATGTTACCGATCAGGAAGTAAGCCACCACGATGAACAAGATAGGTGAGCCGATGGTGCCGAAGCGTAAGGCAATGGCAGGCTCCTGGGCGGACATCGCACGTACGATGCCAATGCCAATGAGAGAGCAGATTAGGCCGGTGGATGCCAGAATGAGGGGCAGGCTCATCATGGCGGCACGGGCGTCGTTTTCAGCCATGCCGGGTGCCAAATCGCTGACCAGGGCCAGGCCTAAAGTTGAGGCGATGGCGATGGTGGCAATCATCGAGCCGCAGTAGGACTCAAAAATGTCGGAACCCATGCCGGCTACGTCGCCCACGTTGTCACCCACGTTGTCGGCAATCACGCCCGGGTTACGTGGGTCGTCTTCGGGAATACCCGCTTCCACCTTACCCACCAGATCGGCACCGACGTCAGCGCTTTTGGTATAGATGCCGCCGCCCACACGTGAAAACAACGCCACCATCGATGCGCCCATGCCGAAGCCGTGGATGTGGTGTGCGGTTTCCGGGTCGCCGCCGAAGAAGTAATACAAGGAACCAAGGCCGAGCAGCCCCATGGAAGCCACCGTTAGCCCCATGATAGAGCCGCCGAAAAACGCCACGGATAAAGCCGCAGGGGCGCCGTCGGTATGCGCGGCCGATGTGGTGCGTACATTAGCCTTGGTGGCGGTAAACATACCGATCCACCCGGCAATGGCGGAAGACAAAGCGCCGACGATGTAAGCGATGGCAGTAGTTGTGCCCAACGCCAGGTAGACGATCACGAGGACCGCGCCTGCGAACATCGCCAACATAGTGTACTCGCGACGCATAAAAACCATGGCGCCGGTGTGGATCGCATCTGCAATCTTCTTGATCTGTTCTGAGCCCTCGTCATAGCGCATTACCAATCCAAAGATGATGAACGCCATGATCAGGCCGACGATACCGAAAACGGGTGGTATCAGGGAAAGATCGGTCATAAGAATCCCCAACTTATTATTCGATTAAAAAAGCTAAAACCCGGGAAAAGCGGACGGGCGCCGCAGCACACAACCACTCCCAACCCTAAATCGGCGCGTATCATACCAGCGTCAGCGGTTTGCGCCACCGTCAACGGGCTTTTGAGTTGTGGTGGTTCTTTAAGCTTTGCCGGGCGGCTAGCCTTGGGCCAGCAACGCGCGCAGGTCGATAATGGCTGCATTGGCGCGGGCAATGTAAGACGCCATCACCAGAGAGTGATTGGCCAACAAACCGAGGCCGTCACCGTTTAGCACCATGGGAGACCACAACGTGTCCTGGGTCGGCTCCAGCTCACGGATGATTTGCTGTAACGAAACTCTGGCGTTTTTATCGTCCAGCACGTCACCAAAATCTTGCTCGATGGCGCGCAGCAGATGGAGTAATGCCCAGGTAAAACCGCGGGTTTCGTAAAACACATCGTCAATTTCCAACCAGGGTGTTTTCACCATCTGATCTTTGGGTGCCGCGGTTGCTTGTTGGGCGGCGCTATCGCCGGCTAAGTCGATGTTTAACTGGCGTTTGCCAACGCTGGCGGACAGGCGTTGCGATTGGCTGCCGAGGCGCGTTTCCACCGCTGCCAGCCACTGTTGTAGGTTGTCGGCACGGGCATAAAACTGTGCGTCGGTTTGCCCGGTATCCGCCAACCGGTGCAGGTAGGAGCGGATCAGTTCTATGCCGTCGCGGTACTCGTCTTCGGTCTGCGGCAACATCCACGAGCTGTTGTCGAAAAAGAATTTGCCTTCAGCTTCGCTCAGGTCTTTGTCTTCCACGGATTGGCTTTGCGAGCGTGACAGATCATTGCGATACACCCGGGCGGTGTCGCGCACTAACGTTAGTACCCCAAACTCCCAGTTGGGTACGTTGTCCATCCAAATCCCCGGGGGCATGACGTCGTTGGATAGGTAACCGCCGCGCTTTTCCAGCAACGTTTCACCCAGAGTCACCAGGGTGGCGGTGGTGATGTAGCCGGTCACCAAGGTGTCGTTGGAGGACTGCGCCATCATGGCGGCGTTTTCACGCACCGCAAACTGATCTGGTTCATAGTCCCACCACCAGGCAAGGACCACACAGACAACGAGGTAAGCCGCGATCAAGCCACCGGCTATGCGTGCTATTTTTGATGTTGTATTGCTCATGCCGTCATCCATGTAAACCGGTTCTGTTTGCTGCCAAAATTTCCAACCCACCGTGTGTTTCCTTCTATAGCCTATAGCTTGTTATAGCTTTGAGCCTATCGCCTTCCGGCTATCGTTTTGCGCCTATCGTTTTGAGCGTTTGGCCACCTTAATTGGCCAGCTTACTAAATGCCGCTTCCACTTGCCTGTCGTCGGCGAAGCGCAGGGTGATGGGGAACGGCTCTGGGAATTCGTTGACGCCAAATATCATCAGATGCAAACCACCCCGTTCGAATGCAACGCTCTCCCCTGGCGCAATCGTCACTTCGGGGATGCGTTGCATGCCGACGCGGTCGTCTTTGATGTAGGTGCGGTGCATCTCGATAGCGCGCGCCGCCGGCGAGGTTGCGCCGACCAGAGTAAGGGTGGCGGCGGTGTGGTTGCGCAGCTCAAAGTAACCGGCAGTGGTGTCGCGGCCAGGTAGCAGGGCGCGCACCTTGGCCTCGCTAATTTCGACCTCTTTGGGTGCGGAACATGCGCTGAGCAAACCTAACAGCGCAAAACACGCGAGAGAAAGTAAACAAACAGTTTTTCTAGTCATGTAGGAAAACACAGTCGCTCCACAGTGGCGGGTAACCGGATGCGTATTTGAGCACGAATCCGTGCGTTTGGTTCACCACCTTCCGCTTGCGCCAGACGTTGATAAATCCAGCGCCCCTGGACATCGTTTTTAGCGGAAATGGTAAAACGGCAGCTGCTGTTGGCAGGTACTTGCGCCAACGTCTGCAGGGAGTGCAGGGTGGCCTTATCCGGGTAGGTGAGTTGATCCTGGGTCAATTTAAGAACATCACGTTGTGCTTGTGAGAGTAGTCGTATTTGCTGTTCAGTTGGTTCTATCGATGGATGCGTCGGATTGATGATGCGCGCGCGTGACAACATGGAACGCGCGCTGGCATAACGGTGGTGCTCTAGGGCTCCCATGGCCAGCGCGATATACTGTTCGACGATGTGTTCCAAACCACGCATGGCATCTTCCTGACCCGGCTGCACATCCAAGATGTAGGCGTAGATGGCATAAGCGCTGCCCTCCACCGGATAGGTGAGGTGGTCGCGGGCCAACGCTGCGTCTGCCTGCTCCAGCAAGTCACGCAGAACGATGGGGTCAATCTCTGGTGCGGCCGGTTCAGAGGCGTCTTGCGCGGGCGCCGGCTCTGGTTGCGGCTGGGTGCTCTCACACGCCGTCAGGACCAGACAAGTGGGCAATATAATTGACCAGAATAACAACCGTTTCAGATTTATAATGGTTGGATTGCGGGAAATCACATCTAACCCGGACAATTGGTGATAAAAAGAACCGTTTGGTGGGCTTAAGGCCCACGCGGCTAAGGCCCACGCGGTATTGTAGCGAACTTAGCCGAAAATAAGGGGTCGTAAGGTGACCCCGCATTGATAAACAACCAGACAAACCAGCTAGAGGGAACCGGTGGCTCTATCCATAACAACCGTATGGCGCTTGTTGCTTATCCTTGGTGTGCTGTGCGCACCGGCATTACACGCCTCGGAATTTGAATTCAGTAACGGCGATGACTGGCTTTCCCAGGAGGATGAGTTCCTCAAAGTGGATGAGGCGTTTGTTCTCAGCGCCACCTTGGCGGATGACGGCGCGCTGAATGTGCGTTGGGACATGCCCGATGGTTACTACCTATATCGGCACCAATTTGCTTTTGCCACCAAACATCCCGAGCAGCTCACCTTGGGCGAAGCGCAAATTCCCGCCGGTAAAGAAAAGGTGGATGAGTTTTTTGGTGAGGTTGAAGTGTATTACCACAGCGCCGAAGCGGTGGTGCCACTGCAATCTAAACCCGGGGTAAATACCCAAATTGGTGTGACGTTCCAAGGCTGTGCCGACGCCGGCTTGTGTTATCCGCCGGAAACCAAGTGGTTTGCTTATGACGGCGTGCGGCTCATTTCAGCGGAGCTGCCGCTGGCCGCTGCTGCGGGCACTGGTGCTGCGCAAAATTCCTCCATCTCCTCTAGCACCTCTGGCGGCAGTGCCGCCAGCTCCGTGGCGGACACCGAAGAACAACTGTTGGCCGGTATTTTGGCGAACGAAAGCCTGGTCTACGCCCTGGCGCTATTTTTCCTGGCGGGTATCGGTTTGGCGTTTACCCCGTGTGTATTACCCATGGTGCCGATCCTATCCAGCATCATCGTGGGCGAAGGGGAGAACATCTCCAAAAGCAAAGCGTTCACGCTGTCGTTGGCGTACGTGCTGGGAATGGCGGCCACCTATGCGGCCGTGGGTACCTTGGTTGGCCTATTCGGTGCTGAGCTCAATCTTCAAGCGGCGTTACAGTCGCCGCCGGTGCTGGTGTTTTTTGCCGTGGTCTTTGTGCTGTTGTCGCTGTCCATGTTTGGATTTTATGAGTTGCAGTTGCCCCAGGCGTTACAGGACAAACTCAACAGTCTTGGCCAGAAGCAACAAGGCGGTAAACACGCCAGCGTAATGTTTATGGGTTCGTTGTCGAGCCTGGTGGTGTCACCCTGTGTGTCGGCACCGCTGGCGGGTGCACTCATTTATATATCCACCACCAACGACGCTGTTTTGGGCGGCACTGCGCTGCTCGCACTTGGTCTTGGCATGGGTGTGCCGCTCCTTATTGTGGGCGGCAGCGGTGGCCATTGGCTACCCCGCGCGGGCGCTTGGATGAACGGCGTCAAAGCGGTGTTTGGCGTGCTGTTGTTGGCGGTGGCGGTATGGTTGCTCGAACGTGTGATTCCACCGGCACTCACCTTGGCGCTGTGGGCGGCCCTGCTCATGGGCAGTGGCGTCTACCTTGGCGTGTTGGATTTTTCACCCAAACAAGGCCTTGCGCAGTTCGGTAAAGCAGCCGGCACCATGGGCTTTCTGTGGGGTGTGCTGTTGCTCATAGGTGCGGCCAGCGGCGCTAATGACCCGCTCAAGCCGTTGGCCAAACTCAGTACCGGCGGTGGTGGGCACGGCGGTGGTGCGGTGGTGAGCAGCGAACCGCAATGGGTTGCCGTTAAAAGCCTACAGGATGTCCAACAGCAGATCGGCAGCAGTCCTCGGCCGGTGATCTTGGATCTTTATGCAGATTGGTGCATCTCTTGCAAAGCCATGGAGCGTAATGTTTTTCCCGAAGCCTCGGTCGCAGCGCGTTTAAACCAATTTACTCTGCTGCGAGCGGATGTGACGGCAAATGACGAGATCGACCGCGAACTGCTCAACCACTACGGTTTGTTTGGCCCACCTAGCCTGGTCTTTTTCGCCGACGATGGTAGCGAAATAGAAGAAGTTCGTATTCAAGGCGAGGTCAACGCAGACACTCTGGCGGCCCATTTGGGGGCCGTTCTAGCTTCTCTAGGCGCTGATCAGGGTCTTGGTAATAGCAGTAACGTCGGCGAAATAGCAGCTATATCCCGCTAAAATACGCCTAAACCCCAGAAACCGCTTGCATCTTGCGCAAAAAGGCGCAACATAGCGCCGCATCTTCGTGAGCTACCGCAACTAAGGGAACCCCATGGCTGAAAATACCGCCCGCATCCTCGTTCTGCATGGCCCAAACCTGAACTTGTTGGGGTCGCGTGAACCAGAAGTCTACGGCTACGACACGCTGGACGACATCAATGCCCGTATCCGTGCGGCCGCACCCGAAGGGGTTGTGGTGGATACGCTGCAAAGTAACGCCGAACATAAGCTGATCGAGGCCATCCATCAGGGTAAACAGAACGGCGTCGATTTCATCATCATAAACCCGGGTGCTTTTACCCACACCAGCATCGCGCTGCGGGATGCTTTTCTAGGGGTATCCATACCCTTCATCGAAGTGCACTTATCGAATGTGCACGCGCGGGAAGCGTTTCGCCAGACCTCCTATTTAAGTGACGTGGCGGTTGGCGTCATTACCGGCCTCGGGGCTGCCGGTTACGAATTTGCCTTGCAAGCCGCAATTGGCCGCGTCGCCAAATATTGATGCCGAACAGAAGCAGGAGAGAACCACATGGATCTGCGCAAAGTTAAAAAATTGATTGAACTGGTCGAAGAGTCAGCGATAGAAGAGCTGGAAGTATCCAGCGCTGAAGAATCCATTCGCATCGTGTTGCCGCGCGGTCAACGGGCGGCAGCGCAAGCCACCAGCGTGGTTACTGCCGCGCCTGCTGTTGCCGTGCAGCCTGCGGCATCTGCCCCAGTGGCAACTGACAACGGGGTAGCGGTGAATGCGCCCATGGCAGGCACTTTCTACCGTGCCCCACATCCAGAGGCGGCGCCGTTTGTGGACATCGGCCAACACATACAGGCCGGTGAGGTGTTGTGCATCATTGAAAGTATGAAAATGATGCACGAAATCCGCGCCATTGAAGGTGGCGTGGTGGCCGCGGTCTGTGTTGAAAACGCACAACCCATAGCCACCGGCGAGGTTCTTTTCAGGCTGTCGTGAGCTGGCTGCAATTGGAGCTGCGCGCAACTCCGGCCACCCTGCCGAGGGTTGAGGAGGCTTTGTTGGCAAGCGGCGCGGTGTCGTTGAGCTTGGTGAGTGATGCGGATGAGCCCGTGTTGGAACCCGCGCCGGGGGAGACCCCGTTGTGGTCGAGCGTGCGTGTGCAAGCCTTGTTTGAATTGAGCACCGACATGTCTGTGGTGCGCAGCGCCTTAGCGGCGTACGAACTTATCCACGAGGATTTGCAGATTGAATTTGTCGCCGCTAAAGACTGGCAACATGCGGCGCAAAACCACGCCGTAAACGAAGTGTTCGCCGGGCGGCTGTGGGTGTTACCCAAACAGGCAGATGAGAAAAAGGGCTCGGTCCATGATGACGCTCTGCTACAGCTGCGGCTTGAGCCTGGCCTTGCGTTTGGATCCGGCGCGCATCCGACCACCCGCATGTGTTTGTCTTGGTTAGCGCAGCATGTGCAAACCGGCCAACGTGTGGTCGACTATGGCTGCGGTTCCGGCATTTTAGCCATTGCCGCGGCTTTGCTTGGCGCGCGGGTGGTGGCCGTGGACCACGATGAGCAAGCAATCATGGCGACCCGCGAAAACGCCGCCTACAATGGCTTGACGGAGGCAATTGAAGTGATGTCCGTTGGCCAATGGCAAAGGCGTGAGCGACAACGCGGCTGTGACGTCATTGTTGCAAACATCCTGGCCGGCCCGCTGCAGCTGTTGGCCACCGAGTTTGAAGCGGCGCTAGTGCCAGGAGGCGCGCTGGTGCTGTCCGGCGTTCTGGTTGAACAGGCGGATGAGGTCATGTCGAGTTATGCCGGTGTTCACTTTGGGGTACCGGAGACGGAAGCCGGTTGGGCGTGTCTCACCGGCACACGGTTGTCTGCCTAAAGGATTAGAGCAAGCGAGCCATGTCGGAAGACAATCTTGAACCCCTAGTCACACAGTGCCCAAACTGTGAAACGCGTTTCCGCGTGACTGAAGCGCAATTGCAGGTGGCGCAAGGCCGCGTGCGTTGTGGCGCGTGTTTGGCCGTGTTTGACGGAACCGCCTATCTCACCCTGGATGGTGAAGCGTTCGAGACGGAAGAAGAGGATGTAGACCAACTGTTGGAAGAGTTGGATGTCACCCCCATCCCTGAAGCTGGTTCGCAGCAAGCGGCGCCAAGCGCGGGATTGCCGCTCAAGGGGTCAGAGACACCGGGGCCCGCTGAGCAGCACGACCCTGATATGCCGGATGAACTTCTGGCGCTGGAGGCAGAATTTTTGAAGGAGTTGCGCTCCGCCCAAGAAGATGAGGAACAATCAACCAACCCAGCGGCCGGTGCTCCCGTGGTTTCTTCACCTCCGGCCTCGTTGTCTGCGACAAACGCATCCCAACAGGGAAGCAAAGAGGATAATCCAGAAGCAGGTCCGGCGGGCGACGATGAATTAGTGATGGCCGAGTCGCTGGGTCTTGATGGTGTGCCGGAACCCGAACGTGCCGCAGATTTAACTGCAGGGCAAGCACCGATCAGCACAGCAGCGCTTGCTCAAGCCGACGACATAGGCGAGGTCGTTGAGCTAACCGCACTCGATGTTGATCACCCTGCGCAAGATGCCGTAGCTGACGCCGCCCAAGCCTCCACGCCAGCAGCAGCCACCACGCCAGCAGCAGCCACCACGCCCATATTTAATGTGCCCGATCCTGAGATTCCGGAGCTGGATGAAATTGAGGCGCCGGAGGCCAAACGTTCCTGGTTTACGGTGGCTTTGATAGTGCTCGCGCTCATCGGTTTACCCGCCCAGGTCCTGTGGTTTCAATATGGCAGTTGGGTCGGTGACGAACGTTTCCGACCGATTTACGAGAACATCTGCGCGGTGGCTGGGTGTGAGCTGCCGCCGATGCGTGACATTACGCAGATCGTCTCGAGGAAGTCGGTCATCCGCGTGCATCCGGAGCGCAGCGACGCACGCATCGTGGATGTGTTAATGGTCAACAACGCAGAGTTTGCTCAGCCTTTCCCGCTCATCGAACTGATGGCCACCACCATCCGCGGGCAGTTGGTGGCGGGTCGGCGTTTTAAACCTGAAGAGTACTTACAGGGCGAGATGGCCGATGCCCGGTTGATGCCGCCGCGCACTCCGGTGCACGTGTCCCTGGAGATTCAAGACCCTGGCGAGGACGCACTCAACTTTGAAGTGCGCTTTCGCTGAACCAAACTGCGTTAAAAAGCGGTTGCTTAAGCGCCACTGCAAAGGGTTTACTAGCGCTCCTTTTTTTCGACTTGAGATAATGAGGTACGGAACATGCTTGGATATACCACCATTGGCGTTAACGACATGGCGCGCGCGGAAGAATTCTACGGTGCTCTGTTGGCTGAAATTGGCGCCAGCCAGCTGTTTGGCCAGGATCGCATAAAGTTTTATGGCACCGGCATGGACGGTGCCATGCTGGCCATTTGTATTCCTTATGACGAGCAGCCCCAGCATCGGGGTAATGGCAACATGATTGCAATTCCCGGCGGGGGCCGCGAAAGTGTGGACAAACTCTACGCTAAGGCCATTGAGCTTGGCGCAACGGACGAAGGTGAACCGGGCGAACGTGTGCCGGGTGTGTTCTACGGCGCCTATGTGCGTGATTTGGACGGCAACAAAATCTGTTTCTACGAAATGACCATGTAGCAGCGTCCACGCTGAATGGGCGGGGCGCGCGCCAGCGCCTCGCCGCGTTCAACGCAGGCTGGGGCTCTTCGGTGTGCGCAAATCTTCTCATGCAAATCGGCTCTCTGACTCTTCGTAATCCTACGGCGCTGGCGCCGATGGCGGGGCTGAGCGATGTACCCTTTCGCACCATCGCGTGGCGTATGGGCGCGGGTTATATGGTCAGTGAAATGGTGTCGAGCAAACCGGAATTGTGGGAAACGGGTAAAAGCCGCCTGCGCCGTGTACCCGTACCGGGCGCGGACCCGGTGGCGGTGCAAATTGCCGGAACTGATCCCCACGTAATGGCCGACGCGGCCCGTCGTCATGTGCAAGATGGTGTGCAAGTGATCGACATCAACTTTGGCTGTCCGGCTAAAAAAGTCTGCCGCAAAGCGGCGGGTTCAGCGCTGTTGGGTGATTTGGATTTGTTAGCGCGGATCGTTGCTGCCGTGGCTCACGCGGTGCCCGTACCGGTCACGGTGAAAACCCGCACCGGTCTCGAACCGGGCGATGATTTGGGCGTTCAGGCCGGCCTTATGGCGGCGGCCAATGGCGCACAAATGATTGTCATGCATGGCCGCAGCCGCGCCTGCAGGTTTAAGGGTGGGGTCGACTTCATGCCGGTTAATAGATTGGTTGAATCCCTCGACGCCTCAATACCGGTATTGGTCAATGGCGATATCCGGTGCCGGCAGGATGCCGAGCGCGCGTTGCGCGAAAGCGGTGCCGCGGGGGTGATGGTGGGGCGCGCAGCCATTGGGCGCCCCTGGCTGTTTGCCGAGTTGGCGGGTCAGGCGCTACCCGACAAGAACGCACAATGGCAAATTGTCGTTGAACATGTGCAGAGCATGCATGAGTTTTACGGCACAACGGCCGCGGTTGGTATCGTGCGCAAACATGTCATCGCATATTTGCAAGAATTAGGGTGTGCCGCCTTAACGTCCCAGTTTCTGGCGCTGTCGTGCGCCGCGAGCCAGATAGCCTGGCTGCAGCAGTGCGCGGCGGCTGACTTAGGTAACGCAATATCGATAAACCGTCGGGTAGCCCCTGCGTTACAGGCTGCCTGACCAATAGCAGGGGGATTGGTGTCGTCACTGCAGGTTACACGCGCATTGCTGAGCGTGTCGGATAAACAAGGGGTTGTTGAATTAGGCCAGGCGTTGGCTGCCGCGGGTGTGGAATTGCTCTCCACCGGCGGGACTTATAACACTTTAACCGCGGCAGGCTTGGCCGTGACGGAAGTGTCCGCCTATACCGGGTTTCCTGAAATGATGGATGGGCGGGTGAAAACGCTACACCCCAAAGTCCATGGCGGCATCCTTGGCCGCCGCGAAATCGATAGCCCTGTCATGGCGGAGCATGCCATTACCCCCATCGATCTAGTGGTGGTGAATCTTTATCCGTTTGCGGCCACCATCGCGCGCGAAGACTGCACCGAAGCACTGGCCATCGAGAACATCGACATCGGCGGACCGGCCATGGTGCGTTCCGCGGCGAAAAACCATCAGGACGTGTTGGTGGTGGTAAACCCCGCGGACTACGCCGAGGTGATCACAGCCCTCGATGGCGGCATCGATCTCGACATGCGGCGCCGTTATGCGGTCAAAGCGTTTCGACATACCGCCCAGTACGATGCCACCGTGGCCGCCTACCTCGGTGCAGAAGAAGTGCTGCCGGACTCCCTCAGTCTGACGTTTAATAAAGCTGCGGACATGCGTTACGGCGAAAACCCCCATCAGCAGGCCGCGTTTTATAAAGAAGCCACAGCGGCCAACGCCGGCAACATTGCCAGCTACACCCAGCTGCAAGGCAAGGCGCTTTCATATAACAATATTGCCGACACAGACGCCGCGCTTGAATGTGTCAAAGTGTTCGATGAGCCTGCCTGTGTCATCGTCAAACATGCCAACCCATGCGGTGTTGGCGTGGCAGACGGCATCGGTGCCGCCTACGACAAAGCGTTCGCCACCGATCCCACCTCCGCGTTCGGCGGCATCATTGCGTTTAACCGCAACTTAGATGCCGATACCCTGGCTACTATCCTCGAGCGGCAATTTGTTGAGGTAGTGATTGCACCCAGCGTCGATGACGCCTGTGTGGAAGTGGCCGCGGCGAAAAAGAATGTACGTCTACTCACCTGCGGTGCCTTGAGCGGCAGCCGCCGCGGTTTGGAATACAAACGTGTCGGCGGCGGATTGCTGGTACAAGATGCGGATGAGCTGTGTCTCGACGAGTCAGCCTTGGCGGTGGTGACCAAAACCCAACCGAGCGACGCCCAGATGCGCGACCTCATGTTCGCCTGGAAGGTGGCTTGGTTCGTGAAATCCAACGCCATCGTCTATGCCAAAGACCAACAAACCATCGGTGTTGGCGCCGGCCAAATGAGCCGCGTGATCAGCGCCAAAATTGCCGGCCTAAAAGCCGCCGAAGAAGGCCTAGAAGTGGCCGGCTCGGCAATGGCATCGGATGCCTTCTTCCCGTTTCGCGACAGCATCGATGCAGCCGCGGAGGCTGGCATCAGCGCCATCATCCAACCCGGCGGCTCCATCCGCGACCAAGAAGTCATCGACGCCGCGGACGAACACGGTATAGCCATGGTCTTTACTGGCATCCGTCATTTCCGGCACTAGTGGTGTCTGAATCCGAAAGAGTGGAATGCAGTTTAATCTAGGTCAACGTGAGGCTCGTTGGCAGCTAATCCAATTCGGGAGGCTCCGAGCCATGGATGGCGAGGCGCCAGCGTCCAAGGATGGACTCGCAGCGGTCCCGAATTGGATTAGCTGCCGGCGAGCCGACTCGATCTCAATGATCAAAAAGGTAACTTGCCTATGAAAGTGCTAGTGATCGGATCCGGCGGCCGCGAGCACGCCTTAGCCTGGAAACTCAGCCAAAGCCCCGACGTCACCGAAATCATCGTCGCTCCCGGCAACGCCGGCACCGCGCGTGAGCCCGGCGTACGCAACGTCGATGTGGCTGCAGAAGACCTGCCGGGTCTTGTGCAACTCGCCAAAGACGAAGACATAGGGTTCACCCTGGTGGGCCCCGAAGCGCCCCTGGTCGCCGGTGTCACCGACCTGTTCAAAGCGGAAGGTTTGCCCTGTTTTGGCCCCAGCCAGGGTGCGGCGCAGCTAGAAGGCTCCAAAGATTTCACCAAAGAATTTCTCGTGCGCTACGACATACCCACCGCGGCGTATGAGACCTTTACCGAGGTGGATGCCGCCGTCGCCTACATCCGCGCCCAAGGCGCACCCATTGTCGTTAAAGCCGACGGCCTGGCCGCGGGTAAAGGGGTGGTAGTGGCGCAAAGTGAGGAACAAGCCATCGCCGCGGTGGAAGACATGTTGCGCGGCAATGCCTTTGGTGAAGCCGGCGCCAAGGTGGTGATCGAAGAGTTTCTGGTAGGTGAAGAAGCCAGCTTCATTTGCCTGTGCGACGGCACTACCGCCGTACCGTTTGCCTCTTCCCAAGACCACAAAGCGCGCGACGAGGGTGACAAGGGCCCCAACACAGGCGGCATGGGTGCCTATTCGCCGGCTCCGGTCATCGACGCCGCCATGCACGCCAAGGTCATGGAACTGGTGATTAACCCGACGTTGGCGGGTATGGCTGCAGATGGTGTGCCCTATGTCGGTTTTTTGTATGCCGGCCTAATGATCACCGCGGAGGGGGTTCCCAAGGTCATTGAATTTAATTGTCGCTTCGGTGATCCCGAAGCGCAGCCGGTCATGATGCGTCTGCAGTCAGATCTGCTGGCCGCTTGCCAAGCGGCTTTGGCGGGAGCGCTAGAAAGTTATCAACTGGATTTTGATGAACGCACTGCCTTGGGTGTGGTCATGGCTGCCGGCGGCTATCCCGGTGAGTATGCCAAAGGGGATGTAATCAGCGGTCTCGACAAAGAACTGGTAGACACCAAGGTGTTTCACGCCGGCACCGCGTTGCAAGATCAACAGGTAGTGACCAACGGTGGACGTGTATTGTGCGTTGTTGGATTGGGCAGCAGCGTGGCAAGTGCCCAAGCCCGCGCCTATGAGCAGGTTGATTTGATCGGCTGGCGCAATCGCTATTTCCGCAAGGACATCGGCCACCGCGCCATCAACCGAACCTAGTCCTCCAATCACACCCATTTCTCCATGAGGCGCGCATAGGGCGTGCGCTCGTAGGAGACCCGTGCTTACACAAACAATCGTTGTTGGCCGCTTAGCGGGTTTGCCGAGGCGCGGCATATTGCCGTGCATGTTGTTACACCACTTCATGCGTATACCGGGTTTTGCCAATGTGCCGCCGCAGGAACTGCGCGCCTTGGCGGCCCGCTCCCACGTGCTGTGCCTGCCGGGAAAGCGTTGGTTGGTGCAGGAGGGCCGACACATGGATGCTTATTTCTACTTGCTCAAAGGCAGCGTAGAAACCCGGCAACCCCAGCGGCAGTGGCGCGCGCGCAGCTTCGGTCGCCTGCGTCATTTTTATCCGGGTTGCAAGGCGGTACGTACGCTTGGCAACACCCAGGTGCTGAGGGTGGATGCCGCCCATCGGGAGTTTGTCTTGCGTGGCGCCACTCTGCCTGCCTCGTCTGCATCCGCGTCCGCTCTCACTTCCTCGGCGGCGTTCTCGGCCGGTACGGAACCTTGGCTGCAGCGTTTTTTGAACTCACACATGATGCAGCAACTGTCCCCTGGGCAGTGGCAGCAGTTGGTGGCCGCGTTTCAAGCATACGATTTTGCCGCTGACAGACAAATTCTGGTGCGTGGCCAACCCGGTAACCACTGTTATGTCTTGGAGTCTGGTCACGCACTTGTGCAGCGCAGTGGTGAGACTCTTGGCCACCTGTGTCCCGGAGATTTTTTTGGCGAAGACGCGCTGGTGCTTTGCAGCGCACGTAATGCCGATGTCACCGCGTTAGAGCCGGTGCGTGTGCGTGCCATAGCCCAGGACGTGTTTGCCAAGGTGCTGCTGGATAACGTGGTGGAGTTTGTGAGCTACGCAGGCTGTGGCCAGTGTCTCCGTCTGGGAGAGGCGGATTCCAGTGAGATCTTTACCTTGGCCAACCTGCGCCAGAGATCAAAATGGCTAGATCCTCGAACTACCTATTACGTACGCGGTGGCAGCCGTCGTGAGCGCGCCTTGGCAGCGTTGCTCATCGTGCAACGGGGTATCCGCGCACATCCGGTGGAGGATTAAACTCAAGCCGGTACCGTGCGATCCGCCGCCCACTCTCGCAGGGCTTGGATACTTTCGGCACGCAACACTGAGATGGGGTAGGTGCGATCGAGCGCGGCCCTGATGTCTTCCTGTTGGATCTGATCGTCGCGCGCGGCAGCCAAGTAGCGCGCGGAAACAATGGCCTCCTCAATTTCGGCGCCGGTGAAGTCTTGGGCTGTGGTGGCCAGTGCAGCAAGGTCAAAGGTGGTTGGGTCGAGGTCGCGTTTGGCCAGGTGAATGCGAAAGATCTCTTCACGCACCGCCTGATCTGGCAGATCCACAAAGAAAATTTCGTCCAAGCGGCCTTTACGCATCAGTTCCGGTGGCAACCCGGAAATATCGTTGGACGTGGCCACTATAAAGACCGGCTCTTCGTTCTCTGCCATCCAGGTGAGTAGTGTACCCATGATGCGGTGAGCGGTGGCGTTGTCACCACCCCCGGTGGCCAAGCCTTTTTCAATCTCATCCATCCACAACACGCAGGGCGCCATGAGTTCTGCTTGTTTTAAGGAGTTGCGCAGGTTGCGTTCGGTTTCACCAAAATATTTGTTGTACAGCGTACCGAAATCTAACCTTAACAAGGGAATGGACCAGAAACCGGCCACTGCCTTGGCCGCCAGACTTTTACCGCCGCCTTGTACACCCAGCAGCAACACCCCCTTGGGCCGATCGCTGGTGGCTTCCAGTAAGGCGTCACGGCGCAATCCCAGCCAGGACTTCAAATTGGTAAGCCCTGCGACGTTAGAAAAACGTTCCGTGTCGTACTCAAAGTGCAGCACACCCTCGCCGTCCATCAGCTCAAATTTGAGTTTGTTGATGTCCGGGATGTCGGATTCTGTGATCGCACCATCGCTGTAAACCGCGTGGCGGATGAGCAGCTGCGCGTCGGCGTGGGAAACGCCACGTAGGTTGGCGATGAGTTTTTTCAGCGTGCGACTGTCTGTGCGCACTTTTTGCCCTTGGTTTTTCTGCGCCCATTCTTGGGCTTGGCTGCGCACCATGGCCATCAATTCTTCGTCCGAAGGCAGGCGTAGATCCAGATTTGCCGTCAGACGGCTGATCTCACTGGGGATGTCCAGTTTGTGGCTGACCAGCACAATGGTGTTCTGCTGTTGTTCGTAGGCCAGCGCAATGTCTTTGAGGTAACGAATGTGCTTAGGTTCGTCTTTAAGGTAGGGGTGGAAATCACACAGCACGTACAGACCGGGGCCTTGTTGCTGGGTGATGTGTTTCAGCACCTCTTCGGGGTCGTCTAATTCGCTGTCGCCACCATTGGGTTGTGGGCCAAAACCGGAAAGTTTGAGACCACGCGTGATGGTCCATTCATAAAAAGAAACCTGGCGCTGCATGGCAAAACGCAATAGCAGCGCCAGCACCCGCTGCTCATCGGGGGACTCGATGCCAATGATGGGTACTTTGGCATCCAGCAATACGTTTAGATCCTTGGTGTCGGCCATGGGCCGATTATAGGTAAATCGTCTGACAGGGGTGGGGAGATGTGTCGCAATTCCCCTGGTAACATGGCGCCTACGTGAATGTTGGGCAATTCTCTTGGCAGACCCTCTAGACAATTTGATTCTTGGCTTAGACCGGGCGCTTCGTACCCTCAGCGGTGGTTACACCCCACAGCGCCCCAATCCCGCGGCTGGGCAAGCGGAGTTAGCTCTAGACGAGGCTGAACGCCAGCACGCGGCGGGGTTGATGCGGGTCAATCACGCCGGAGAAATTTGTGCCCAGGCGTTGTACGAAGGCCAAGCGCTCACGGCCAAAAGCGAAGAGGCGCGGCAAACCCTGTTGCAGGCAGCCGAGGAAGAGCGTGACCACCTAGGCTGGTGCCGCGATCGTTTGCAAGAGCTGGATGCGCGGCCGAGTGTGTTGGACCCCCTGTTTTACGGTGCCTCTTTCTTAATGGGGGCGGCAACGGGTCTAATTAGCGACAAAGTGAGCCTGGGTTTTGTTGAAGCCACCGAAGATCAGGTGGTGGCGCACCTCAACCGCCACATGGAATCGCTGCCTGAAGCGGATCAAAAAAGCCGCGCCATTGTTGAGCAGATGCGCGAAGACGAATATCGGCACGGTGAGGAGGCGCTTGCGCGGGGTGGCGAGGAGTTTCCGGAAGGCGTCAAGCAAGTCATGACCTTACTGTCCAAGCTCATGACCGAGACCACTTATCGCGTCTAAATCTCTACTGGGTTTTGCCGCGGTTCTCTAAAAGCTGGGCTTATGTAGCCTGTTTGAGATCGTACGTGTGGGTGATGTCCACCCCGGCGCGCTGCAACATAATGGATGCGGAACAGTATTTCTCCGCGGTGAGGTGAATCGCACGTTCTACTTTGGCGGCATCGAGGTTGTCTCCTTCGATGTCGAAGTGAATGTTGATGTGCTCAAACACCTGCGGGATATCGTCAGCCCGCTCGGCTGTGACGTGGGTCACACAATGGGTCACTTTCTGACGTGATTTGCGCAGAATATTGACCACATCAAAAGAAGTGCAGCCCCCCACACCCATCAACATCAGCTCCATTGGCCGGGTGCCTTTGTTTGCGCCCCCTGCATCTGGCGGCCCGTCGATCAAAACTGTGTGTCCGGAATCTGCTGTGGCGGAGAAGTGAACGTTTTCAAGCCATTGTATTTCTGTGTGCATGGTACCGATTTGTGTGTGTTTGTTTGTAATAGCGAGACATTTTCGAAGAAATATGGGTGAACTGCGACCGTTTGGAGTGTGAAACTGTGCCGTTTGTCGACCATGTCTCGAAATGAGTCACAAATCTCTCCTAGTATTTCTCTCACAGCATGTCGTTACGAAGGAGCGCAACCGATGCTAACAGCAAAGAACAGTCAGATGGGCCGTCCTCTTACTGCCAAGGGGTTTCAAATGAATTTGAATGCCGAGGCCGAAAACTCGCACCTCGATGCGTTTCTAGCGGCCGCCCACCGCCGTAAGTACCCAGCCAAGAGTACACTGATCTACGCCGGTGACAAAAGTGATTCTATTTACTACATCCTTAAAGGATCCGTTACCGTTTTGGTGGAAGACGAATCCGGCCGTGAGATCATTGTTGCTTATCTCAACAAAGGCGATTTCTTCGGCGAGATGCCGCTGTTTGTAGACGACACCCCGCGTTCAGCTTGGGTAAAAGCCAAAACCGAATGTGAAGTGGCGGAGCTTTCATACAACAAGTTCAAAGAACTTGCCGAGCGACACACAGATTTATTGTATGCCGTAGGGCGCCAGATGGCAGAACGCCTGAACCGCACTACGCAGAAAGTGAGCGACCTGGCCTTCTTGGACGTAACCGGCCGCGTAGCACGGACGCTACTTGAGCTCACCAAACAACCCGACGCGATGACGCATCCCGATGGTATGCAAATCAAGATTACGCGTCAGGAAATTGGCCGCATCGTAGGATGCTCCAGGGAAATGGTTGGCCGTGTCCTCAAAACCCTAGTCGACCAAGGATTGGTGTCGGTCAAAGGAAAGACCATGGTGGTGTACGGGACACGCTGATCTCGGTTTAAAGTGTTACACATGGAAGTGTAATCTCGCGGCACACACCGCGAGCATGTAGCGAAAGCTCAGCCCCGGCAGGCTATTCGCAACGAAGAAGGGCTCAGATGATGGGCCCTTTTTTGTGCACGGTTAAGAATTGTTCAAAGCGAAATTTCAATCTCCGGCAAAGCGTCCTCGCCGTCCACGAAATTGGCTCGGCAGGCAAATAGGCGGCTACGTTCTATGCCAACACTCTCCGTCAAATAGTTGAGGGCTTCGGTGGTGCGGGCCTGGGCAAGGGCTACCAACTCAGCTTCGCTCACCGCCGGTGGCGGCGTTGTTGTCGTCAACTCGTTACCGGTGGCTGGAAAGTCGTCAATGGCGGCTGATGCCGTATTCTGCATTTGTGCAAGTTCTGCCTGCTCCGCTTGTTGTGCTTCCAATTTTACTGTCAGCAGGGCCTGCCGATCCGCCGGTGCAGCCACGCCGCACATGGTCAACTGCAGACCGGGCCGTTCGTTGAGCAAGCTACCGATCTTATCTAGATAGCCGCGGCCGTCGGTAGGCAGCATGGCTTCTCCCGGGTTCATAGCCACCGGCGCGAAGCGCGGCCGCGCCGATTTTCTGGCCAGATTGCTGACGAGTAGAATAGTGCCGAGCGGCTGCAGTGCGCTTTTCACGTAAGTCATGGCTGCGGACTGCAAAGCGTTCTGCATGGCAATCCGCATAATGTCGCCGGTATCGAATTGTGGGTCTGACAAGCTGCCGGACACCGGCAGATCAAGCATGATGCGATCGTTTCTATCGCGCAGCAAATCCAGCGCAACGTCCAGTGGCATGGCCAAACCTTCAGCCATGAGTTCGCTGTCCTCCGCGCTTTTCGCAGCCAGTTTTAAACGCTCGACGAGCAATGCGTTATTCATCTCCAAGGCATCACCGCTGATGTTCAGTGTGCTGTTGGTGGAAAAGCGGCCGCGCTCGATGTTGTAACCGGGCACGTAAGGGGAGAGGGTGGGTAAATCTAAGTTTGCCACGTCGATGGTCAGATCAACGCCCATCGCTTCGGCGAAGGCATCAACGGTCCCAGCGGCTGATATCAGCAGGGTATCGACGCCAGTTTCGAATTGTAAATTGGCCGGTGCGGCACCCCGACTGTCGATGTTGTCCAGGTCCAACGACAGCGTTGACAGGTCAAACCGCACCGGCGGATCTGCGGCCAAGTCGTTGAAGGAAAACCATTGTTCACCGCGAACTTCCAGGCGGTTGATGAGAAATGGTACGGCAGCGTTCTGCTCAGTAGCTAAGTTTGTTTCATCGTTGTCAGATGCAGAAGCTGTGTCGTCCGACGGTTCTGTCGTTGGCAGCGTAGTAAATGCAGCGAGCACTTGCTCGATGCCGGCGAAGGTTCCATCGGCGTTGCGGGTGACGGTGGCAACGGGTGCCTGCAAGCCAACTTTTACCGCGCGCACACCTTCTGTGCCGGAATACGACAGTTGTTCGATGCTGGCTTGCTGCAGCCGGAAAACGTCTGCTTCCTGGTTTGTTGCCGGGCCGTCCAACAGGCGTAGGTCGTCAAGCTCGATGTTGTCGACCGCAATCTGGTCAATGCCATTCACGTTGAGCCGGCTCAGCCTGAGCCGCTCTACACCGGCGAGCAGCATGTCGAGCCCCCTGTGGCGGCTTGCGATGCCAACGGCGCTGACATCGGAAGAAGTATGGATGCGGTAAGGCTTGCTTGCGTCGGCGGGTGGGGCAAGGCGCACGTTTCCCTGCCATTGGAAGTTGCCGATGGCAGCGCTGACCGCAGGGTCAGGCAGGTCCACCTGGGCGCCCTGTAATTCCAAGCTGCCGTCCACCGCCAGCAGGGATCCGCCTGCGGGTGCAGGCAGGTCGATGCGCACCTCGCCGTCCCAGCGCAGGACGTCATTTTCGATACGCATACCGTCCACTTCAAAACCCACTTTGTCGACTTCGAAAGGCCCGCTGATGATCAGCTCGAGAATGCCATCCGCCATGTAGGATGCCTGTAGTTCGAAGTCAAAACTGAAAGTACCGCGTGGGTTATCGAGGTCCGCCAGATCCATCAACAACGTGCCATAGTCTTTGAGGTTCAGGGTGTCCAGCTTAAGCGAACCGGTGATGCTGCGATCTTCAGCCCAGGGTTGAATGTCACTGGATAGCCGCAGCGGCGAGCCGTCCACAACCATGTCCACTTCGAGTTCGGTGTTGCGTCCAGCCTCCCAAGTGTAGTGGCTTCCGAGGGTAATTTGATGGATGTCGACAGCAGAATCCAATAGTTGGTCGCGGTAGGTCAGTGTCACGTTGGTGAGGTGCACCACATCCGAGCCGAACCCCCAAGGCGGGCTGTCCTCCGCCACCGCTTCCACTTGCGCCGGTTTGCTGTCCGCCCCTATGGGGTTGATGGCCAGCGCGCCGATGTGCCAGGTGCCGTCGTCACCGGCGCGTACATCCACCTGGGTATCGTTGAGTCGAAGCGCTTCTACGTGGGCACGTTTAGAAACCAACGGCCACCAGCGTACCTGCACTTCGAGGGACCCCACATGTAGGCGCGCGTCGTCCGCGCCACCGGCTTGTAGTCCGGTGACGCGCGCGACGCCGGTAAACAAGTTTAAGTCGATATCTTCAATAACCGCGTTCTCGGCGCCATTGTTACGCAGCCAGTCTTCGCCGTACCAGGCCGCCGCGATGGGTAACAGAACAAGGATGCCAGCCACCACTAAACTCAAGGCCATGCCCCACAACATACCTTTGCGCAGGCGTGGTCGGTCGTTGAGAAAGGCGATGGTGGTCAAGGGTTAAACCAGAAGACAAATCCCGATGATAGCACCGGCCTTGGCCCACATGCAGGAGTGGAATGGCGACGCTCTATAAGCCCGTGGAAATGTTTGGTGCGGAGATCAGCACGCTATCGCCGAGTTCTGCCCGCTTGGCCTGCTTAAACGCCTCGAAGTCACCTATTACCACCTGCCAAACAAACAGATAATCAGTCCCGTCTATATCCGTTGGGAAAGGCGCAAATCCCATGGGTGCTACGGCGAAGGATTGATCCGCGTTGTTCTGATACAGGTGCTGGCGCAGAAAGCGCCGGTAGTTTTCAAACTCTTGGGGAGGGCACATATCGATAAAGGCCACCACCGCCTGATCCTCTACGTCCAATCGCCGCACCAGCTCTGCCGGAAACAAGCCGCCGGTCCAGCGGGCGTTAATTTCGGTGACAATCAGCTCCGGCAGGCGTGAGTCGGCGTTGGGGTTTCGCACAAAATAGTCGATACCCAGATTTAAACCCAAGGGATGTTGAAAGCCGTGTTGGCGTACGTATTCTCCTACGTTCAACAAGGTTTGCTCGTGTTCGCTGGATACGCTGACCGCGTTACCCATCAGGTTGCCCACCCACAAACCGTCAGCAAAAAGGATCTGGCGCACATTGGTGACGCGAATGTCCCGGTCGGAAACAAATAAGTCCACGGTCATTTCGGTGTAATCGGAAGTGTTCAGCCGCTGTTGCAAAATCACCTCCATGTCAGCGGCGTACTCGGCGACATACTCATTGGCTTCTTGCATGTTGCTGACGGTGGTGACGTTGCGGGCCCCGGCTAAACCCAACGTCTTCAGCATCAACGGTGCTGGGTGTTTGGCAAAAAAGTGGTTCACCTGTGAGGTGCTTAAATCTGCCTTTGTGCAGACCAAAGTGTCCGGAACCGGCACACCAAATGCCGGTGCGTGCTGGGCAAAGTGTATTTTGGAATTCAGGTTACGGCTGATCTGCAGTGCCTTGGGGTCACCGTGCAGGGGCAGGTTAGAACCACTGACCATATAAAGGGTTTCGACGTCACACGTGGAAGCGGTTGCGGCCACCGAATCATAAAAGCCCTTCACGGGGTGGTATTGAACTTGCTGCAATGGGACGGACATCAAACCCATGGCGGTGAACAGCTCATGGTAGTCATGCAGTGCGGCGGACCAGGGAGAACTCAAGAAGGTGTCATACAGACACACTTCATCCTCAGCTTTGGCGATGTACAGCAAAGCCACCTGTAGCATGGCTGTGAGCACTTGGTTCGACAGATGGTCTTCCGCTTGCTTGGGAGTGAGCTGCTCCAAGTCGAAGTGCAGGGAACAATCGTCGCCGGCCATGCTGAAGCGGCTGCTGTTCGCAAGGGTAGGGACAAACGGTCCCGCTGGCTTCATCAGAGGCGCCCGAGTGAATAAATGTCAGAAGAATAGTTCACGCAGCGCCTCACCCGGCTCGTCTGCGCGCATAAATGCCTCACCGACCAAAAAACAATGCACGTTATGGCTGCGCATGCGCGCAACGTCTTGGGCGGTGGCAATGCCACTTTCCGTAACCACAGTGACCCCCGGTGGGATATGCGGCAGCAGTTCCACGGTGGTATTGAGGCTCGTTTCAAAGGTTTTTAGATTCCGGTTATTGATGCCGATCAGGCTGGGCTGCAGACTCAACGCCGCTTCGAGTTCAGCCGGGTTGTGCACTTCAATCAGCACATCCATGCCCAAACCCTTGGCCTGGGCGTGCAATACCGTCAAACGCATGATGTTGAGGCATGCGGCGATCAGCAGCACGCAGTCTGCGCCCAAGGCCCGGCTTTCGGTGATTTGATATTCATCCACGATAAAGTCTTTGCGTATGACCGGCAGGTCGACGGAGTTGCGTACGTCAATTAAGTATTGGTCGCTCCCCTGGAAGTATTGTTCATCGGTGAGCACAGACAAACAGGTGGCGCCCGCGCGGGCATAACTGAAGGCAATGGCGACCGGATCAAACTGTTCGCGGATGACACCCTTGGAGGGTGAAGCTTTCTTGATTTCGGCAATGACACCGGGCTGTTGCTGATCCGCAGCGGTGCGCAAGCGTTCGGCAAAACCGCGCGGGGGTTCAACGTCCTGCAAACGATCACGTAAGACTTCAATGGGTGTGTCGGCCTTACGTGCCGCCACCTCCGCGTGTTTGGTGTCGACTATCTTGTCGAGGATGGTGCTCACTCTTCACCCATTAAGCTGGAGATACGGATGAGCTCTTGCAGGCATTCGCTCGCCAGCCCTGCAGCAATGGCGTCTTGCGCCATGATGACACCGTTGGCAAAGCTGGTGGCAATACCGGCGACGTAGATGGCCGCGCCTGCGTTCAGGCTGACGATGTCCGCCGCCGCAGAATCGGGTTGTTTGAGCGCTTTTCTGACTAGGGCCAAACTTGCTTCGGTAGAGTCTGCGCACAGCTCGGTGACGTCGCTTTGCATCTGGATGCCAAACTCTTCGGGCGTAATGTCGTATTCCGTGATCGCGCCGTCTTTTAGTTCAACCACATGAGTAGGTGCATCCAGACGGATTTCATCAAGGCCATTGCTGTGCACAATCATGGCGTGCTCTGAGCCGAGCAGGTGCAGCACTTCCGCCATCTTGCGCTGCCATTCGGTGCTGAACACGCCGATCACCTGGCGTTTTGCACCGGCGGGATTGGTCATCGGCCCCAACACATTCATCATGGTGCGAATGCCAATCTCCTGGCGCACGGGTCCGGCGAAGCGCATGGCGCTGTGGTGTGCCGGTGCAAACATGAACCCTACGCCCACATCGCTGATGCAGCTGGCGATCTGCTCCGGCGTCAGCTCCAGATTAACGCCGGCTGCCTCCAACACGTCGGCACTGCCGCAAAAACTGGTCATTTTGCGGTTGCCGTGTTTGGCGACCTTGGCGCCCGCCGCTGCCGCCACAAAAGCAGCGGCGGTTGAGATGTTAAACAGCTTAGCGCCACTGCCGCCGGTGCCACAGGTGTCAACCAGGTTGGGTACCGAAACCTCAACCTTGGTTGAAAGCTCACGCATGGTGCTGGCGGCGCCGGCAATTTCCGCGGCGGTTTCACCTTTGACGCGAATGGCCGCCAGGAACGCACCGATCTGTGCCGGCGTGGCCTCTCCTGACATGATCAAGTGGAACACAGCCGCCGTCTCGGTTTGGCTCAGGTCTTCACCGGCGACAATTTTTTCCAACGCGGTTTTTATGTCCATGTCGCGTACGCCCCCTAGTGTTTGAGAAAGTTGTTCAACAACGCATGACCGGTACGGGTCATGATGGATTCGGGGTGAAATTGTACGCCTTCCACCGCCAGTTCTTTGTGGCGGAACCCCATGATTTCATGCCGCTCGCCGTCCTTTTCTGTCCACGCCGTGATCTCCAAACAGTCCGGCAGGGAGTTGGCGGCCACCACCAGAGAATGATAGCGGGTAGCCTCGAACGGATTTGGTAGGTCGGCGAACACCCCCCGACTGTTGTGGTGAATGGGTGAGGTTTTACCGTGCATGACTTCTTCAGCCCGCACCACGTCGCCACCAAACGCCTGGCCAATGCTCTGATGTCCCAGGCAAATGCCCAGAATCGGGGTGTGCCCGGCAAACTCTCGCACGACATCGAGGGAGATGCCGGCTTCGTTGGGGGTACATGGGCCGGGTGAGATGACAATCTTGGCCGGATTGAGGGTGCGTATTTCGCCAAGGGTAATTTCGTCGTTACGATGCACCTCGACTTCGCTGCCCAATTCACACAAGTATTGGACGATGTTGTAGGTAAAAGAGTCGTAGTTGTCGATCATTAGGATCATTAGGGAGCCTGCTCAGGTGACGTGTTGGCGTTGGGCAACAAGCATTGTTGGTGCCCACGATCGGTTTCAGTTTAGAAAGTGGTGAAAGCTAATCGGTGGGCCCGGCCCACCAGCGAATGCTGAAGGCGGTATATATAGCTAATTTGATAGGTGAACTTTCCACGGATGTTATGATAGGAATCTGTACGATTGAGGTAAAGCGAAAAACTGTTTACGTGAGCTAACTGCTCATTTCGGTCTGTTTGCAATGCTGGGCCTATAGGACATAATTCTTGTTTTACTTCTCGAACCGCACAGCCTGTGCGAGAGCTCTTGGAAATGTACAAAGAATTCAACGCCTTGTCTGAACAAGTAGGCATCACTGCGTTTGACGTGGGTGCCAGAGGAGAAAGGTGTAACGATCTATTGCCGATTGCTTCTGGTGTGGATTGGATTTGCCTAGAGCCGGACGAGGATGCGTCGGTGCTGTCTCCGAAGCCTTGGCGAAGTGTTTCTAAGGTGTCATGCGCCGCTGCTGCGGTGAACGGTTCATTTGAACTCAATCTATATCGGCAACGCGGTTGTTCGTCGCGATTTGCCGCAAATCAAATGTTGGCAGAACGTTTTTCTCGCGAAAGCTACTACGAACTCGATGGTGTTGCTTCTATAAAAGCGCAGACGTTGGATCAGATCGCTCAGGCAAAATCGACCCGGGTAGATTTCTTGAAGATCGACATCCAGGGAATGGAGGTGGAGTGCTTTCAAGGCGCCGTTAAAAATCTGGGCGACGCGGTAGTCGGAATTCGCACCGAAATTTCGTTTTTCCCGATTTATACGGGCCAGCCTTTGCTGGCTGAAGTAGACCTGACACTGCGGCCATTTGGGTTGTTCCCTGCTCAGTGGCTTGAGTTGCATGGATGGCGGCGTACAAGTAAAGCAAAACTTCCTAGACTCAGTTCTGGTGCTCTGCCTTTCTCTAAAGGACAACTGATACATGGGGATCTACTGTACTTGGTGCAGCCGGAAGACCTTCCTGTCACAACCGACGCCGAGGTCCACAGGGTGGTGCGCCTGGCTTTGATTTCGTTGTGTTACGACATGTTCGACCACGCGGCAGCTTGTTTTGAACGGCAGTCTGTGCGTGAGTATGTCGAGGCGGTTCTGCCTGATCCGCTTGGGGCATTACAGATGTTGAGTCGTAAACGAGCTTCTAAAACAACTCTGCGGCGTTTGATCAGTCGCTGGTTGAACATCGATACCGCTGAGTGGGTCTAAGCCGCCCTAGTATGGGATATTTTACTAACCTTAAGCGCCGCTTAAACCCGGCACGAATTGCCGACTATGTTGCGCGGAAGCTTGGGAGTAAGCCCGCTGATTCACTGCGAGAGGGATTGTTCGGCTTGCTCGTGCGGGGTGTCTACGCCGATGCTGATGAGTTTCGATTCGTTCAAGTCGGTGGATTTGATGGCGTTAGCAATGACTATCTTCACGAGTTTCTCGTGAGCCATGTTGTACGGGGAGTCATCTTGGAACCGCAACAGGAGGCGTTCAAAAACCTGACTGCAGCCTATCGAGATCACCCGGCGATCGCCATGTGCCGCGCCGCGATTGCCTCTACACCAGGCCAAGTGAAGCTTTACAAAATCGCCGACGACTTTAGATATGCACCCTCGGGAGAACCGGTACCTCACTCGATTGCGTCCCTAGATCCCCGGCACCCCGTCCGTTATATGCGAAAAAATGCCGAATGGCTTCCGGCCAAAGTCAAAGATGAAGAGCTGCTTGCTTGGGAGTTGGTTGATGCGCTCGATATGCCCAGCGTGCTAGCCAAGTATGACTTAAACGAGCTCGAGCTCCTTTTTGTCGATGCAGAGGGTTTTGATGGTGAGGTAGTACGCCAAACGCTCTCAGTATGTAAACCCTTAGTGATCAACTATGAGCACAAGAGTTTACCCAGGCGGGAACGCCAGGCTTTGTGGAAGCTCCTGGAAAACAACGGCTATAGTCTGACTACGCATAGAAAAGATGTTGGAGACACCTTGGCAGTACTTCCAGCTCGGAGTATTTCAACTTGAGCCAGAATTCACCGAAATCCGTGACCTAGAGGCTTCTAACTGGGCTTCGTCCATCCCAATCTTGCGCTTGGGTACGTATGAACTCATAAAACCCACGAAGACCCTCGCTGTGCTCATACACCTCAATGAAATGGCCGAGCTTTTGAGTGGCGTCGAGAAACGAAAACTCTGTGCCGGTTTTGGTCATGGAGCGGGTGGCCAACGGGATCCCCGCAGCGTCGAAATGCGCATAGGCGGTGGGTAAATCGTCCACTATGGTGGCCACGTGATGCAGACCGCTCTGTCCCGGCGCAAATAAATCACGGAACGGGGAGGGACCTTCACTTTCCTGTTGTACCAACTCCATCATGACGCTACCCCATTGCCCGTAAGCGGAAGAGTGCACAAAGTCGCAGCGTTCGCCGCGGTGTTCACCCCACTCAAGTTCGATGTGATCCACCACATAAAACGGACCGGCGCCAAACGTCTGCGCCATGATGGCGGCGTGTTTGCGTATGTCTTCCACAAAGTAGGCAATTTGCACCACCTTGAAGTCCGGTATGTCCATGGTCAACGCCGTTCGCTGTATTGCTCAAGTTGGGATTGTATGCGGGCCAATGCAGTTTGCGTATCGCGCAGTTCACGCAGAATCTCGTCGGGTGTGGGCGGCTCGGTCAGGTCGCGCAGGCGTTCTGCCTTGGCTTCGTCCAGGTTGTTGATCACCACGGCGATGAATAAATTGATCACCACAAAGGTACCCAGCACCACAAAACTGACAAAGTAGATCCATGCCCAGGGTTTCAGCGCCATGGCGGCATACATAATGTCGGTCCAATCTTCCAGGGTGACGATACGAAACAGCGACAGCAGGGAGATGCCGAGATTGCGCCAATGGGTCGGGTCGACATCGTGGAAGAGGTGGTAGCCGGCCACGCCGTAGACATAGAAGATGATCGACATCAGGAGCAGCACGTGGCCCATACTCGGTATTGAGCGCACCAGCGTAGCCACGATGAGGCGCAGTTCCGGCAAGGTTGATACCAGGCGTAGCACACGTAGCAATCGCGCCAGACGCGCAAGTGTGGCGAGCTGACCGGTGGCGGGGATCAGCGATATAACAATGATGGTAAAATCAAACAGGTTCCAGCCGTTGGTAAAGTAGTTTTGGACCTTGGGGTATTCCGCCGCCATTTTGATCAACGCTTCGACGATGTAGATGCCGAGAAACACTTTATTGGCGATGAAAAACCACACGCCGTAATCCCGGGTCAGATCGGGGGAGGTGTCCAAGCCAATCACCACCGCGTTGAGCAGAATGACGCCGGTAATGGAGTGGTTAAACCAAGTGCTGGCGGTGATTCGTTGAGCCCATTGCACGGCTGTTTTCCTGCTGGTTGAGGGTGGTTTGTATTAGTCGTCTAAGTCGCGAAACTGGTTTTCCGCCATGGCCGCGGCGCGAAAAATGGCGCGGCCTTTGTTGAGGCTCTCTTTCCATTCCAGGCGCGGCACGGAATCCGCCACCACACCGCCGCCGGCTTGAATGTAAAGCTTGCCGTCTTTCACCACCGCGGTGCGTATGGCAATGGCAGTGTCCATATTGCCGTTCCATGCCAAGTAGCCCACGGCACCGCCGTAGATGCCGCGCTTGACCGGCTCAAGTTCGTCGATGATTTCCATTGCTCTAACCTTGGGGGCGCCAGATAACGTGCCTACCGGCAACGTTGCGCGCAGCAGATCCATGGCGGTTTTGCCGTCTTTGAGGCGGCCTTCGACATTGGAAGAGATGTGCATGACGTGGGAATAGCGCTCGATGACAAATCGTTCGGTGACATTGACGGTGCCGGCTTCGGCCACACGACCCACATCATTGCGGCCAAGGTCGATGAGCATGAGGTGCTCGGCAATTTCTTTGGGATCGGCAAGCAGCTCCGCTTCTAGAGCCAGGTCCTCAGCTTCGTCGTGCCCGCGGCGCCGGGTGCCAGCCAACGGCCGGTTGGTGACTTTGCCGTTTTCCAAACGCGCAAGGATTTCAGGCGATGAACTGACGATCTGAAAGTCGTTTAAATTCATGTAATACATGTACGGTGAGGGGTTGAGGCTACGCAGCGCGCGATACAAATTTATCGCCGGGGCTGCAAACGGGATAGACATACGTTGCGCCAGCACCACCTGCATGACGTCGCCGGCCCGGGTGTATTCCTTGATACGATCCACCGATGTTTTAAACGCCTCCTCACCGGTCTCGGAGACAAAGTCACTTTCTTCGATGCGTTGATTGGCCTGGCTATCCGGAATGGGCGGCACGGCCTTGAGCAAGGAACGCGCGCGGTCCTCTAGGCGTTCCTTGGTGCGTTCCACCACGCCTGGTTCCTGTGGATCCACCAAGCTGACTAATTGCATGCGGCCTTTGACGTTGTCAAAAATGACAACGTCTTCGCTCACCATCAGCAGTATGTCCGGTGTGCCGAGAGGGTCCGGCGGTGTGCTATCGCGCAGCCGCTTTTCCACGTAGCGCACTGTGTCATAGCCAAAGTAGCCCACCAGGCCGCCGTAAAAACGCGGCAAGTCCGCGGCATCTTCAACCTGGTAACGCGCTTGGTATTGCTCGATAAAAGTTAACGGATCATCTGTTTCTATTGCTTCGGTTAACTCGCCGTCGGTATGTATTTGGATGACATGGCCGCGCACGGTGAGCACGGTGCGGGCCGGCAAACCGATGATCGAGTAACGCCCCCACTTCTCGCCGCCTTGGGAAGACTCCAACAAATAGGTATAAGGCGCATCTGCCAGTTTTAAGTAGACGGACAACGGCGTGTCCAGGTCTGCGAGGGTTTCTACGACCACAGGAATGCGGTGGTAGGTAGGAGTAGAGTCGGTCATGTGGGTGCCTTAAGAATCAGGTAAAACAAAGGGCGTGGGTAAACCGCGCAGGCGCGCGGGCCTGTGACTATCGCCACCCCTCGTTAAAAAAGCTGATGCGGATTCTTAAAGTCAAACTGCGCATGGGCGCGAGACTATCACGGCTTTTTCAAGCCAGCAATTCGTTAAAGTGGTCGATAACCCCGTCCACCGCCAAGGTGGTGACGTCTACGCCGTGGTTGTAACCGTCCCGTACACACACCACCGCCACGCCAGCAGCGCGGGCGGCATTGACATCGGTGTCGGAATCACCCACAAACAACACCTGCTCGCGAGCAAGCGCAAAGTGATCCAGGCACCATTGCACCGGGGCCGCATCCGGCTTAGGGGCCGCGGCGGTGTCACCGCACACAATCAAATCGAACAGCGGCGTGAGCCCAAGACCGTCCAGCAGGGGGTGGGTGAAATGCGTGAGTTTGTTGGTGACCACGGCCAGCTTGGCACCCCGCTCTCGCAAGGTGTGTAAGGTGTCGATCACACCCGGATAGATCTGGCTGAGCGTATTGGTGTTGGCTTGATAATATTCGGTAAATACCGGCAACAAGTTCTCCAACTCATCTGCCGTGATCTCGCGGTGCTTGAGGGCTTGGGTCAGCAACATACGTACGCCGTGGCCAATCCAATGCCGGGTGAGGCTTTCGTCTATTTCATCGTAACCCGCCTGGCGTAGTGTGTGGTTCAGCGCCGCATTGATGTCTGGTGCGGTGTCCACCAGTGTGCCGTCCAGATCAAACAGATACCCGGCAAACTCTGCCCAGGAACGATGCGTCATGTTGCAGCCGGCCTAGGCGCCGGTTTGGGCCTGACCGGCGGCAATCTGTGTGCGCATATCCGCGATGGTGGCAGCGTAGTCGTTGCTGCCGAAAATAGCGGTACCGGCCACAAACGTATCGGCACCCGCGGCGGCGATGCGGCTGATGTTGTCGCCTTTCACACCACCATCGATTTGCAGCCGGATGTCACGCCCGCTGGCGCTGATCAGTTTTCGGCTGCGGCTGAGTTTGCTCAGGCTGCTCTCAATAAACGCTTGCCCACCAAAACCTGGGTTGACGGACATAATCAGCACCAAGTCCACGCAGTCCATAACTTCGTTCAACACCTCCAGCGGGGTGGAGGGGTTAAATACCAAACCGGCTTTGGCGCCGCCTTCGCGAATTAAGTTGAGGGTGCGGTGTAAGTGTTCCGTGGCTTCCGGGTGCACCGAAATATAGTCCGCTCCGGCGGCCAGAAAATCCTCCACAAGCCGGTCAACGGGTTTCACCATCAGATGTACGTCCACCGTTTCTTCGATGCCTGCTTTGCGCAGAGATTGCAGCACCAATGGCCCGATGCTTAGGTTCGGCACATAGTGGTTGTCCATCACATCGAAGTGGATGCTGTCGGCGCCGGCATCAAGCACCGCGCGTACCTCCTCGCCAAGGCGGGAGAAATCAGCAGCCAATATAGAAGGAGAGATCCAGGGTGTCATGGGGCGCGCATTCTACGCTAGTTGCTCGGCCAATGTCTGGTATTGCTCGAGGGTGCCAATGTCGTGCCACACGCCGTCGTGTACCTGCGCGCTCAAGCGCTGCTGCCTAATGAGGTCGAAGTAAGAATCGCGTAAAGAAAAATGCCCTAGATCCACGCCTTCGAACAGTGCCGCAGACAGCACCGCGATGCCGCAGTAAACAAATTTGTCCCCGCGGCGGATCACGCGCCCGGCGGCGTAGTTGAAATCGCCGCGATTGCGATAGCTGGGTGTCTGGGTCAGAACGATGTGGGCCAGGTCCGGTGTGGTTGGTGCTCGGGGCAGGGTGCTGAAATCAAAGTCTGTCCAGATGTCGCCGTTTAACAACCAAAACGGCTCCTGGCCTAGTAAGGGCAAGGCGTTGACGATGCCACCGCCGGTCTCCAATAACTCTGTTTCCCGGCTGTACTCAATCGTCGCTCCAAAGCGGCTGCCATCACCTAAGTAGCTGGCGATCTGCTCACCTAAGTGGTGCAGATTGATCACAATGTCGGTGACACCGGCAGCGATCAACGCCTCAACTTGCCACTGGATGAGTGGTTTGCCGCGCAGCGGCAGCAAAGGTTTGGGGGTGCGCTCGGTCAGTGGGGCCAGGCGGGTACCTTTTCCCGCGGCAAGAATCATCGCGCGCATCAGCGCTTCACGCCTTGGCCAAAATGGGTGTGGCGGCCTCTTTGCAACCGTTTAGTTGCTCATAAAGATCGTTCAGCTCGGGATACTGCAGCGCGCAGGTTTGGATGCGCTCTAGCACCGGCATGATGTATTGCAAATGGGTGGCTTTGCCGTCGCGCAGGTGCAGACGTGCAAAAATACCGATGGCCTTGAGTTGCCGCTGCATCGCCGTGTAATCAAACCACTGCATAATTTGTGGGGCGGAAACCCCGGTCAGCTGTGGGCTTCGCGAAACAAACAGGCCGAGCCAACGCTCTACCTCAGGCTCAGCGAACGTGTAGTAACAATCCCGCAGCAGGGAAGCAATGTCGTATAAAACTGGCCCGTGGAGGGCGTCCTGGTAATCCACTACACCCAGCTGCCCGGCGTTGTAGAGTAAGTTTCGGCAGTGGTAGTCGCGATGAACGCAACATTTTGGTTGCGCATCGACGACATTGACCAGTCGCTCGCTGATGCGCTGAAAAGTGCCGGTGTAGACTTCCAGGTTCAGCAGCTTACCCATAAACCACTCGCTGAAGATGTCCAGCTCCATGTGTAGGCGCTCGGCGGTGTAGGGCTCAATGGCTGGGTGTGTCACCGCGCCCAGCCGCGGCAGCAGTTCGACGGCCGCGGTTAAGGCTGGGTCCTGCAGATGAGTGCCGTATACCTCCTCAAAATGCACATCGCCAAGGTCTTGCAATAGAAACAGCCCTTCGGTTTGCGCGGCCGACAGGATCTTCGCCACGGGAATCCCGGCGTCGTGGAATACAGTGCCCAGCGCAGTGAACTGTTCGTTGCGTTCAAGGTGGGGTGGGCTATCCATCAACACCACCGTGCGTGAGCTCGTTTGCAGGCGGTAGAAACAGCGGTGGCTGGCTTCCACGCGCAGCGGCTCGACGTCGGTAACGTCTTCCGCACTTGCCGCCAGCACACTTTCGGCCCACAAAATGGCTTGCCTTGGAACCACGATTTCTTTCACAAGCGCATTATAACCGGAGCCTCATTTCTTTATTATGCGTGCATGAAGTTTGCCCAGCGCATTGGTGTTGCGCTCAGCCTGTGTTTTTTCCCGTTGTCTGCATGGCCGGCCGCCGAACAAGCGGCGGCACCGGCCCGTTCGGGCTACATCTGCGTGCCTAATGAACGAGGTGACGGATGGTCGTGTGACGAAGACCGGGGCCAAGAGCCGGTGGTGGTGTGGGGCAAAGTGCTGCCGTTCGACGACCGTCCGGCGCAACCTTCGGCGCCAACCGCACCGACGGCGGATCAGCCGCAAGCTGCAACCGACACCACAGCCGCTGTACCGCCGGGTATCGACCCAGCCACCGGGCTCAGCCTAAACCCGGAAGATTGGTATACACCCACCAAGCCGCGGCCGGTGGATGCCGAGCATGAACTTAAGGCGGATCTGGCGGCCTCGATGTACCAGCGCACCGACGGCGACGGCATGTGCCCGGGTGGTTATGTGCAGCGGACCTACGCGCAACCGCGGGACATTGATACAGCACAATTTCCTATTGTGGCGCACGCGGACCAATTGACCACAGAGATTGATGTGGCCGCTACGTTGCAAGGTAACGTCACCATTGAGCAGGGTAATCGTTTGATCGTTACCCAACAGGCGGAACTGGACTACCCCACACGCGTGGTGCAATTCCCCGCAGGGGTGCGGATGGATCAGCCTGGCATTGTCATGCAGGGCGAAGCGGCGACGGTGCACCTCAATACCAAGCAGGCGGGCATGGGTTCCGCACAGTTTGTCCTCACAGACGCTAACATTCGCGGTGAGGCGCAGCAGATCAGCCAGGGCACAAATGGTGATCTGACCATGACGCGCAACCGCTTTACCCGCTGTGAACCGCAAAATAACGGCTGGACGTTGTCCACCAAGCAGCTGGTGATCGAGGATGAAGCGGTGTTTGGCACTGCGCGGGGTGCCGTGTTGCGGATGAAATCGGTGCCGGTGTTTTACACGCCGTATTTGAAATTCCCTGTCTCTGACGAGCGTGTGTCCGGCTTCCTGTTTCCCAATATGGGTTATTCAGACGAAGACGGCGTCGACGTTTCGATTCCCTACTATCTAAATCTCGCGCCCAGCTATGACGCCACCATTATCCCGCGATACATCAGTGATCGCGGTGAGGGGATAGAGTTGGAGTTTCGTCATTTGAACGGCTGGCAAAACACCGTGTTCAGCGGCGCGTATCTGCCTCAGGACCAACTGTATAACGGTTTTGTCGACCGTGACGATTACGATGAGATGGGTGGTGTAGACATCTGGGACACCTTTGAACCCGCCGATCGCTGGCTGGGTGCGGTGGACCACCAGGGGCGTGTTGGCCCGTTCAGCACCTTCATCGATTACAACACCGTCAGCGACCGCGACTATTTTCGCGACCTAGGTACGGATTTAGCGGTCTCCAGCCGCAGAGAATTGGAGCGCCGCGGCGGCATCGCGCTGAATAGTCGTGGGTTATACATGCGCCTGTGGGGGCAAGGTTTCCAACGCTTGGATGAAGTGGCGATTGACGAATACCAGCGCCTGCCGGAGTTGGAGCTGTCTTACGCCCGGCGCGTTGTTGGGCCTTTGTCGGTCAGCCTTGACTCGGTGTGGTCCGATTTTGATCGGGATACCGATGGCCTCAACGGTCTAGCTGCGGTGACCGGCTCGCGCCTGCACGTCGAACCGCGGGTGACATTGGGTGTTGCGCGAGCTTGGGGGTTCCTCAACCTCACTGGGGGTTATCGGCATACTTCGTATGATCTAGAGCAGGATTCCGACGCTGGCGGATTGCAACTCATGGAGGACAGTCCGGAGCGCAACATAGGCATGGCCAGTGTAGACGGCAGCTTGATCTTTGAACGTCCGCTGAATTGGTTTGGTGAGGATTTGCTACAAACTCTGGAACCTCGGGTGTATTACCTGTACCAGGAATTTGATGATCAATCTGCCTTGCCGCTGTTTGATGCATCCAGGCTGACATTTGGCTATTCCCAGCTGTTTCGCGACAACCGTTTTTCCGGCCTGGATCGCATCGGGGATGCGGATCAAGCTTCGTTTGGGGTGACCACCCGTTTTCTGTCTCAGAGCAGCGGGCGTGAATACTTTCGCTTCAGCATCGGTGAAATTTTCTATTTTGATGACCGCCGCGTGACCCTCAGCGGTGCGCCGGGCACGGAGGAGATGCAGGATTCCTCCGCCCTGGCGGCAGAAATGTCGGCGGCATTAGCGGGCAACTGGCGGGTCTTGGGCAACATCGTTTGGGACCATGACGACAACCAGGTAGACGAAGGCGGAGCGGCCATTCAATATCGCCGCGACAACCGCCATATCTTCAACATTGGTTACCGCAACCGCGTCGAGGAAGACATTGAGCAGACTGACGTTTCGCTGTATTGGCCCATCAGCAAACATTTCGCAATTATGGGCCGGTGGAACTATGACCTGGTCAGCGGTCGAACCATAGAAGGTTTTGGCGGTATTGAATACGGCGATTGTTGTTTGCAGGTGCGGCTGATGGCACGCCGTTTCTTGGACAGCCCCACGGCTAGAGATTTTCAGGACATCGAGGCGGACGACGGCATCTTTGTGCAGATTGTGTTTAAAGGTCTCGCCGGCTTTGGCACTCAGGTAGAATCAGTGCTCGAACGGGGTATACGCGGTTACCGCTCCCCGGAACAAAGCGACTATTTCAGCAACCGCTAAGCAGACCGGAAAGAGAATCGTAAAGAGAACCGGAAAGAGAGAAGAAAGAGAAACAAGGGTTAGGTATGCAAATGTTTCGACAGTTGAATAAGTGGGTGTGTTTGGTTGCGCTTCTGCTCAGCAGCCCCGTGTATGCCGTGTATCAAGAGCTGGACGGCATTGTTGCGGTGGT